>CALBLK010000029.1 GCA_937895845.1 uncultured Prevotella sp.
GGTGGCGCGGTGGTTGTCGTTCTTGTACTCGTCGGAAGTCCACCACACGGTGTCGTGCGAGTTCTCGTCGTCAACGATAAACTTGTCCTTGGGCGAGCGGCCGGTGTAGATGCCGGTCATCACGTTGACAGCGCCAAGCTCGGTCACCTGGCCTACCTCGAAACCCTTGAGACCGTCTTTGGTCTCCTCGTTGAACAAAACCTCGTAGGAAGGGTTGTAAAGAACCTCAGTGGTACCTGTGATTCCATACTTCTCTAAAACTGACTTATCAAACTTTGCCATGTTTTTAATGTTATGTTAAATAGTGAGTTATTCTTTCTCTTGCTGCAATCGAGCCTGTTTCAGGGGCGCAACCGCCCCCCCTTGAATCGCGGGCAAAGTTAGCAAAAAAACGCTTTTTGAGAAAGTTTTGACACGACAAAAATGTGCTCAATATCATGTTTTTAGGATTCTGTAACCAAAAATTAATATTTGCCTAACGCTTTTGCTAGGCCGATGTTACAGAACGGGGCGCGCGGCCAGCGGCTGCCGCCTGTGGGCTGCATCAAATTTGCGCCTTCCCCGCGACACACGGAAACGCCGAGAGCCCTTTTTACACTTTTAACCCAAATCGGCCATTAGATTCCGTCCCGGGTTGCTGTTTGTTTCGTGCAGCTTGCCACAAAACTTCTCACTTTTTTGCCTGTTTCGGTCTGATGGCCGATTTGGGTTAAATTCAACTTTATTCAATCTCAAAATCAAAATCTGGAACTTGAGTTATTAAAAATGCTTACCTTTGTATCTCAGTATTCATGTAGAATACAACCGTTTGTTCTGTTACAGCAAGAAAAGATAGACGATTATGGCTTTCATATTACCGGCAGTTATCACAACAACACTCTTTGGAATGGGCTACGGCGTGTTCCGCAGATACAACATGGGACTTGCAAGAAACTCCATCGGGCAGCAGTTCCGCCGCTATCTCATGGCCTCAGTCCAGGCAGTGCTGCCGGTATGCCTTTCCGGTGTGTGCGGACTAAGCGCCCCTGCAATAGCGGCAATGGCCGTCTCGCTCCTGTGGCTTTGCACATACAACATCTTGTATGACAAGACACACCGCGCCTCGTCGCCCGACTACGACAACCACATGGACATTGCCTTCGGCATATACCTCTTCGGCTGGCTCACGGCGCTGCACGCATTGCTGTCGCCGGTATCACCCGCAGCGGCAGCGGTGGCGGTGGGCGTTACAGAAGCGGCGCTTGCAATCATCCCGCTTGCAGAGATAGCGTATTATGCCACATACAAGGTGTGTGTCGACGATGCTGGCATGGCGCCGCTGCTGAACACATACTTTAGCGAAGCGGTGGAGTTCGTGAAGTCTTTCGGAATATCCAGGTCTGTGCTGGCGCTCACCGCCATTGCACTGGTGCTTGCAGGGTGCATTGCCGCCAATTACGCTCCTGCCGCCGGAGGCATGCAGTGGTGGCAAACGCTTCCGGTGGCCGCCCTGTTCCTTTATTTCTCCATCTATATATGGAAGCCGAGGCACGGGCTGTTCGTGCGCTGCGGAGTGATTAGCCTGTATATCGACGTAAGGAACTACAACCGCAGCCTGCGCCGCTACCGCACGGGCATGGCGCAGCGGCTTGCCGGCCTGGAAGTTTCGCTGAAAGGGCTTGCCGGCAGCGGGCTTCCCGCGTCATCCGCTGAAGACAAAGGGCCGCATACCATAGTCATGGTCATCGGCGAGTCTGCCTGCCGCGACTACATGAGTGCATTCACGGAGCAGCCGTTCGACACCACCCCCTGGGAGAGCGAGATGAAGAGGGACGGGGAGCACTTCATCTTTTTCAAAAACGCCTACTCGTGCGCCATGCAGACGGTGCCGTCACTGGAGCGCGCACTCACCGAGCGCAACCAGTATAACGGCAAGGACTTCAGCTCCTCCTGCTCCATTGTGGACATTGCCCGAAAGGCAGGATACACCGTGCGCTGGTTCAGCAACCAGAGCTACATCGGCATCAACGACACGTCGGTAACGCTCGTTGCCAACACGTCGGACACGGCAACGTGGGTGAAGAAAGTGGGTGGCGTGCAGCAGTTCGACACCTCCCTGACCGGCTTTCTCGACGATGTAGACCCGGCGAGAAACAATCTCGTGGTGCTCCATCTCAAGGGCAGCCACTTCAACTACATCAACCGCTACCCGGAGAGCTACGCCCGCGAGAACCACCTGCACCAGGGCGACGACGTGGAATGCTACCGCAACTCCTTGCACTTCACCGACCACGTGCTGCGGCAGTTCTTCGAGAAAGCAAGGCAGCGGCTCAACCTCCAGGCCATGGTCTACTTCTCCGACCACGGGGGCATCCCCGACATGCGCCGCGCGCCGCGCTTCCTGGGTTTCAAGATGGTGAGGATACCGATGTGGATATACCTGTCGGACGAATACCAGAGGCTTCATCCGTCGGTAGCGCGTACCCTGAAGGCCCGCCGCGACGCATATTTCACCAACGACCTCGTCTACGAACTCATGTGCGGCATCATGGATGTGGCGTCTAACCGCTACGACGAAACCCAGTCGCTCGCCTCGCCCAAGTACAGACACACGAGGGACACGCTCCTTACCTACGACGGGAGGATAAGGGTAAAGGACGATGATTTGGACAGTGACAAATTGCATTGCAAGGAATAACCTGGCGCGCCCTCAAAGGCGAGGGGACAAGCCACCGCAACCAATCCGTGCGCCCGCTTGCAGTCCGGAAGGGCGGCCAAAAGGGCCGGAACGGGGGGACGGCCCTGCCGAACGGCCTTCCCTGCGCTGCCAAACGGCCAGTTCCGGCCTGCGAAACGGGCCGTACGGGCACGCGAAACGGCCCATACCGCGCTGCGGCATGGGCCGTTTGGCAGGCCGGGAGTGGCCGTTTGGCAGCGGCTCAGTACTTGAACGAGCTTCCGCCAAGGAACTCGCGGAGCAGCGAGGTGGACGGCACCTGCCTGTAAGGGATGGGCTTGATGTACTTGAGGAACTTCAGCAGGCGGTAGGCCTCGCTGTACTCCTCGCAGTTCTCGGGCACCAGCTCGAGCAGCGGCTCGGCCTGCTGCTTGATGGCGGCCAGCTCGAAGAGCATGGCGGTGTTGAACATCGCGTCGGCGTTTTCCTGGTAGGGGAATATCCACTTGCCCTCGCCCGCCCTCACGGAGGGCCAGCGGCGGATGGTGTCGCGGGCGCTCACGCCGCGGTACTTGTTGTCGCGGATGATGCGGCGCAGCAGCCGGTTGTCGGAGGTGGGGATGTAGTTGTGGTCGTCGAGCAGCAGGGTGGTGAGCGCCGAGGCGTAGACGCGGAACTTCTGCGCGGCGGGTATCCTCGCCGTGAGCTCGGGGTTGAGGGCGTGGATGCCCTCGACCACCAGCACCTCGTTGCCGCTGAGGCGGAGCCGGCGGCCGCTCTTCTCGCTGCGCCCCTCGGTGAAGTTGTACCTGGGCAGCTCCACCTCCCCGCCGGCGAAGAGGGTGTTCATCTGCTCGTTGAGCAGGGGGATGTTGAGGGCGTGCACGCTCTCGAAGTCATAGTCGCCGTCGGGGCCGAGCGGGGTCTTGTCGCGGTCGACGAAATAGTCGTCGAGCGAGATGCCGACGGGGCGCAGGCCGTTGGCCAGCAGCTGGATGGACAGCCGCTTGCAGGTGGTGGTCTTGCCGCTCGACGAGGGACCGGCGATGAGCACCATCCGCACGTCCTTGCGCGCGGCTATCTCCTGGGCGATCCTCACAATCTTGTTTTCCTGGAGGGCCTCCGACACGTTGATGAGCGAGGTGGTCATGCCCCTGTCCACGGCCTCGTTGAGGTCGCCGATGGTACGCAGCCCCAGGATGGACTGCCAGCGGTGGTGCTCCTTGAATATCTCGAACATCTTGTCCTGCCTCACCAGCTCGCCCAGCTTCGAGGGGTCGTCCTGCGAGGGGATGCGCAGCAGCATGCCGTCGTAGTACTTCACCAGGTCGAAGAGGTGAATCTTGGCGGTGTTGGTGAGCAGCGTGCCGTAGAAGTAGTCGCAGTAGCCGTCGATCTCGTAGTACACGGTGTACAGGCGGCCGAGGCCCTCGAGCAGCTTGACCTTCGAGTGGTCGCCGCGCTCCTCGAAGAGCCTTACGGCCTCCTCGGTGGTGCACTCGTGGCGGCGGATGGGGAGGGCTGCGGCGACAAGCTCGCGCATGCGGCTGCGGATGCTGTCAATGTCGGCTGCCGTCACCTCGCGGCCGATGTCGAGGTCGCAGAAGTAGCCGTTGGACACGGGGATGTCGATCACCACGTGGCCGGCGGGGAAGAGCTCGCTCACGGCCTTGCACAGCACGAAGAACAGGGTGCGCGTGTAAGCGCGCGAGCCCGAGGCGGAGCGCAGCCCGAGGTACTCGATGTCCTTGCGGTTGTACACGCGGTAGTGCAAGCCCTCGACCTTGTTGTTCACCTTGGCGCTCACCGGGCCGAAGTCCATCTCCAGCCCGAGGCTGCGGTAAATCTCCGACAGCGTGCTCCCCACGGGCACGTCTGCCGTCGCCTGGCTGTTCTTGCAGCGAATCTGAACGGTTTGTATCATAGCTTGAAAGTGTTTAGCCCAAGACGGCCGTCAGCCCTTCCCGGCGCTCCGCCTCGCGGGGTACCACACGGCGGCGAAGCCCACGGCGAGCACCGTGACGAAGATGACGAGGATGTCGCCGGGGTGAACGCTCACGGGATAGGCGTCGACCACGAACGACCCGCTGGATCGGCCCAGCCCCACCAGGCCGTAGGTTTGCTGGAGCCAGCAGAGCAGCAGGCCTCCGGCGACGCCCACAACGGCACCCAGGGCCGAGATGAGCCAGCCCTCGAAAAGGAAGATGCGCCTTATCTGGCGGTCGCTGGCGCCGAGGTTGCGCAGGGTCGCCACGTCGCCGCTCTTGTCGATGATGAGCATCGACAGGCTTCCGATGATGTTGAAGCTGGCCACCACCAGGATGAACGAGAGGAAGATGTAGGCGATGAGCTTCTCTATCTTCATGATCTTGAACGTGTCGTCCTGCTGCTCGAAGCGGTCTTTCACCGCGAAGCGCGAGCCGGCAATCCGCCTGATTTCCGCCTTGGCGGCGCTGAAGTCGCTGCCGGGCCTGAGCCGCAGCTCGAGCGACGACACCATGCCCTGCTGGTCGAACAGGCGGCGGGCGAAGGCGATGTTGGTGAGGATGTAGCTCTTGTCGTACTTGGCCTGCTTCACGTTGAAGATCACGCCGGGCGAGTAGAGGCACTCCTCGACAAAGCCGTCGGCGGGGTTGGCCATGTTGAGCTGGCCCTCGCGCCGGGGCGCGTAGATGTGCAGGGGGTCCCGGTAGCAGTAGCCCAGGCCGAGCCGCTCGGCCACCCGGATGCCGGGGATGCCGTAGTCGAGGCTGGCGGCCTGTAGCCCGTAGTCGCCGTCGCCGACCAGTATCTCGCGGATGTGGGTGAGGCTGTCGAAGTTGCTGTCGACACCCTTGATTCTCACCATCAGCTGGCGGTCGCCGTAGACGGCCAGGGCGTTGTCCTCCACCGTCTCGGTGGCCACGGCCACCTCGGGCAGCCGCCTGATGCGCGCGAGCGCGGGGTCGTCGGCGGGGGCCGTCTTGCCCACCACGGGGACGACCTTGAGCTGGGGGTCGAACGCGGTGAAGAGCGAGGCCACCAGGTCGTGGAAGCCGTTGAACACGCTCAGGGTGACCACCAGGGCCATTGTGGCCAGGGCCACGCCGGCGGCGCTGATGCCGCTGATCACGTTGATGGCGTTGGTGCTCTTCTTGGAAAAGAGGTAGCGCCTGGCGATGTAGAAGGGGAAGTTCATGGAGCGGAACTGTTGGGGGTTGGCGGGGGCGCGCCGGGGCCCGGGGGCCGGGCACCCGCTACTTGTCGTTCTTGAGCAGCTCGTCGATGCGCTCGATATAGTCGAGCGAGTCGTCGATGAAGAAGCGCAGCTCGGGGACGATGCGCAGCTGGTGGCGCACGCGCGTGCCCAGCTCGTAGCGTATGGTGCGCTCGCTGGCATTGATGTTCTTGAGCAGCTCGGCGGCGCGGCCGCTGGGGAAGATGCTCAGATAGGCGGTGCAGATGCTGAGGTCGGGCGAGATGCGGACACGCGTCACCGACACCATCACACCGTGCATCATCCGCGTCTGATGCTGGAAAATCACGCTCAGCTCCTTCTGGAGCAGGCGGGCTATCTTGTTCTGTCTGGTCTCCTGCATAGTGGTTATGTTGCTGTTGTTGCTCGCCGGGAGGGACTGTCCCTGCCCTTTTGCCCTGCAAACTTACAAAAAAAAAACGAATTACGCCCCGGCTGTAAGATTTTTTATAAACGGTGCGTTTCATGGGGACTGGCTTGCCAAACTGAAAAAAATGGCGTATCTTTGCAGGGTGAAACGTGTGCCGCCGCAAGGGCGCACACCTTATTATATATATAACGTGATAACAGCAAGCGAGATTGACCGGCGCGTGGCGCTCGCCGAGGAGCTTTTCATGCAGGGCTACAACTGCTCGCAGGCCGTGGTGGCCGCCTATGCCGACCTTTTCGGCTACACGCGCGAGCAGGCGCTCAGGCTGAGCGCGGGCTTCGGCGGCGGCATCGGCCGCATGCGGATGACCTGCGGCACAGTGTGCGGCATGGCGGCCCTGGCGGGGATGCTCTGCGGAGCCACCCGGGGCGGCGACCGCGAGGGCAAGTCGGAGAACTACCGCGCGGTGCAGCAGCTGGCCGCCACCTTCAGGGAGCGGTTCGGCTCGGTGGTGTGCGCCGAGCTGCTCAGGCTCAAGAAGGGCGCGCCGCTGGACTATGTGGCCAGCGAGCGCACGGCGGAGTACTACAAGAGGCGGCCCTGCGTGAACCAGGTGGTGGGCGCGGCGAGAATATTCGGCGACTACCTGCTGTCGGTCAATTACTAAAACACAACATCATCATGACACAGGAACAACTGCCCGAGAACGCCTTCCGGGAACTGAAAGAGGGCGAGAAGTACGAACCGGTGATGGACCCGCGGGAGCATCACCCCGAAGTGACAGCATGGTCGGTGACGTGGGGCGTCATCATGGCCATGCTTTTTTCGGCCGCAGCCGCCTACCTCGGCCTCAAGGTGGGGCAGGTGTTCGAGGCGGCCATCCCCATCGCCATCATCGCGGTGGGCCTGTCGACAGCGGCCAAGCGCAACAGGGCGCTGGGCGAGAACGTGATTATCCAGAGCATAGGCGCCTGCTCGGGGGCCGTGGTGGCGGGCGCCATCTTCACCCTGCCGGCCATCTACATCCTGCAGGCCAAGTATCCCGAGATGAGCGCGTCGTTCGTCAAGATATTCATCTCGTCGCTGCTGGGCGGCGTCATCGGCATCCTCTTCCT
Source organism: uncultured Prevotella sp. (assembly GCA_937895845.1). GTDB lineage: Bacteria > Bacteroidota > Bacteroidia > Bacteroidales > Bacteroidaceae > Prevotella. Next base: position 7,377 of record CALBLK010000029.1, read on the forward strand.
CATCCCCTTCAGGAAGTACTTTGTCAGCGACATGCACGGCAAGTACCCGTTCCCCGAGGCCACGGCCACCACACAGGTGCTGCTGAGCGGGTCGCGGGGCGCAGGGCAGGCCAAGCCGCTGCTGGTGGCCGGACTGGTGGGCGGGCTGTATGACTTCTGCGTGGCCACGTTCGGCCTGTGGAACGAGAACTTCACCACGCGGGTGGTGGCCTGGGGCGAGACGCTGGCCGACAAGGCCAAGCTGGTGTTCAAGGTGAACACGGGCGCGGCCGTGCTGGGACTGGGCTACATCGTGGGACTGAAATATGCGCTGATCATCACGCTCGGCTCGCTGGCCGTGTGGTGGCTCATCGTGCCGGGCATGGCGCTCGCCTTCCCCGACACGGTGCTCAACCAGTGGGACCCGTCCATCACGGCGGCCGTGGGCGACATGAGCCCCGAGGAAATCTTCCGCGCCTACGGCAAGTCGATCGGCATCGGCGCCATTGCAATGGCCGGCGTCATCGGCATCATCAAGTCGTGGGACATCATCGTGGGCAGCGTGAAGCGGCTGGGCGGCGGCAGGAAGACGGCCGCTGGAGCCGCTGACGGCGCGGCAGCAGAGGCGGAGGAGAGCAAGCAGGACCTGCCCTTCCGCTTCGTCCTGTGGGCGTCGGCCGCCACCCTGGCGCTGGTGTTCGTGTTCTTCTGGCTCGGCGTGATGGACGGCAACCTGCTCTTCGCCGCGGTGGCCATCATCCTCACGGCGGTCATCGCCTTCCTGTTCACCACGGTGGCGGCCAACGCCATCGCCATCGTGGGGTCGAACCCGGTGAGCGGCATGACGCTCATGACGCTCATCCTGGCCTCGGTGGTGATGGTGGCCGTGGGCCTCAAGGGCGCCAGCGGCATGGTGGCCGCACTGGTGATGGGCGGCGTGGTGTGCACGGCCCTGTCGATGGCGGGCGCCTTTGTCACCGACCTGAAGATTGGCTACTGGATAGGCTCCACGCCGAGGAAGCAGGAGACCTGGAAGTTCCTGGGCACACTGGTGTCGGCGGCCACGGTGGGCGGCGTGATGATGCTGCTCAACGAGACCTACGACTTCGCCAGCGGACAGCTGGCAGCGCCACAGGCCAACGCCATGGCCGCGGTCATCGACCCGCTGATGAACGGCATCGGCGCGCCGTGGGCGCTCTATGCCACCGGCGCGGCCATCGCCATCGCGCTCACCCTGTGCAAGGTGCCGGCGCTGGCCTTCGCCCTGGGCATGTTCATCCCCCTGGAGCTTAACGTGCCGCTGGTGGTGGGCGGCGCCATCAACTGGTTTGTCACCACGCGCTCAGCCGACGCCGCCGTGAACAAGGAGCGCGGCGAGAAGGGCAACCTGATAGCCTCGGGCTTTATCGCCGGAGGGGCGCTGATGGGCGTGGTGAGCGCGCTGCTCCGCTTCTGCGGCGTGGCGTTCGACCACAGCGCCTGGTGGGCCAGCCCGCTCTCGGAGGCGCTCTCGCTGGCGGCCTACGCCCTGCTGGTCACCTACTTTATCAGGGCAACGAGAAAATGAGGCTGGCAAGATGAAAAGACTGCTGATAGAGACTTACGGCTGCCAGATGAACGTGGCGGACTCGGAGGTGGTGGCCTCCATCATGGGAATGGCCGGCTACGAGGCGTGCGACAACATTGACGAGGCGGACGCCGTGCTGCTGAACACGTGCTCGGTGCGCGACAACGCGGAGCAAAAGATATTCAACCGGCTGGACACGCTCAACGCCCTGCGCAACAGGCGCAAGGCTGAGCGGAAAGGCAGCGCCGGGGGCAGGGGGCTGATCATCGGCGTGCTGGGCTGCATGGCGGAGCGGGTCAAGGACGACCTGCTGGCCAACCACCACGCCGACCTGGTGGCCGGGCCCGACGCCTACCTGGCCCTGCCCGACCTGTTCGCGCAGGCGGAGACGGGGCACAAGGCCATCAACACCGAGCTGTCGGCCACGGAGACCTACCGCGACGTGGTGCCGCGGCGGCTGCACGGGGCGAGGACAAGCGGCTTCGTGAGCATCATGCGCGGCTGCAACAACTTCTGCCACTACTGCATCGTGCCCTACACGAGGGGGCGCGAGCGCAGCCGCGACGTGGAGAGCGTGCTCCGCGAGGTGCGCGACCTGCGCGACAGGGGCTTCAAGGAGGTGACCCTGCTGGGGCAGAACGTGAACAGCTACGCGGCCACGCGGACGGCCCCCGGCGGCGCAACGGAGACGGTGACCTTCCCCACCCTGCTGAGGGCGGTGGCCAGGACGGCGCCCGGGATGAGGGTGAGGTTCACCACCTCGCACCCGAAGGACATGAGCGACGACACGCTGCGCGTGATAGCGGAGGAGCCCAACGTGTGCAGGCACATCCACCTGCCGGTGCAGAGCGGCAGCAACCGCATACTCAGGCTGATGAACAGGAAGTACACCAGGGAGTGGTACCTGGAGCGCGTGGCGGCCATACGCCGCATCGTGCCCGGCTGCGCCATCACGACCGACATGTTCGTGGGCTACCACAGCGAGACGGAGGAGGACCACCGGCTGTCGCTGTCGCTGATGAGGGAGGTGGGCTACGACTCGGCCTTCATGTTCAAGTACAGCGAGCGCCCGGGGACATACGCCTCGAAGCACCTGCCCGACGACGTGCCCGAGGAGGTGAAGGTGCGCCGCCTGGAGGAGATGATACGCCTGCAGACCGAGCTGTCGGCCGAGGCCAACAGGCGCGAGGAGGGCAAGGTGGCCGAAGTGCTGGCAGAGGGCTTCAGCAAGCGCTCGCGCGACCAGCTCTTCGGGCGCACGGAACAGAACAAGGTTGTGGTGTTCGACAAGGGCCGCCACCACATCGGCGACCGCGTGACCGTGAGGATAACGGGCAGCTCGAGCGCCACGCTGAAAGGCGAGGAGGCCGGCGGCACGGAGCCGGCCGGAAACCATCAACCAACACACCGGCAAGAAACGACATGAGGGAATTTATCAAAGTGATGCGGAGATTCATCCCGCCCTACAAGAACTACCTGTTGATGACCATTGTCTTCAACCTGCTTTCGGCGATGATGAACATCTTCTCGTTCGCCACGCTGATTCCCATCCTGCAGATACTCTTCCAAACGGGGGACACCGAAAGGGCGACAGCGCTCATGCCGTGGGGGAGCGGCGACTTCAAGGACGTGCTGAGCAACAACGCCAACTACTGCGTGCAGCAGGTCATCGACAGCTACGGCGCGTCGACAACGCTGCTGTTCATCGGACTGCTGCTGGCCCTGATGACAATGGTCAAGACAGGGATGTACTTCGCGGCGGCGGCGGCCATCATCCCCATGAGGACGGGCGTGGTGCGCGACATCCGCAACACGCTCTACGAAAAGATAACGAGCCTCCCGCTGGGCTTCTTCACCGAGGAGCGCAAGGGCGACCTCATCGCCCGCATGACGGGCGACGTGGCCGAGGTGGAGAACTCCATCATGGCCTCGCTGGAGATGCTATTCAAGAACCCCATCCTCATCGCCTGCTACTTCGCCACGATGGTCTACATCAACTGGCAGCTCACGCTGTTCACCCTGTGCGTGGTGCCCTTGATGGGCTGGGTGATGGGCGCCGTGGGGCGCAAGCTGAAGGCGCAGAGCCTGAAGGCGCAGGGACTGTGGAGCGACACGATGAGCCAGGTGGAGGAGACGCTGGGCGGGCTGCGCATCATCAAGGCCTTCTGCGCCGAGGAGAAAATCAACCGCCGCTTCAGGAAAATCAACGACGAGCTGCGCGACAGCATCATCCGCGTGGGCGTGAGGCAGGCGCTGGCCCACCCGATGAGCGAGTTCCTCGGCACGGTGCTCATCGTCATCGTGCTGTGGTTCGGCGGCTGGCTGGTGCTCAACAACATGACGCTCACGGGGCCGACGTTCATCTACTACCTTGTCATCCTGTACAGCATCATCAACCCCCTGAAGGATCTGGCCAAGGCCAGCTACAACATCCCCAAGGGCCTGGCCTCGATGGAGCGCATCGACAAGATTCTGAAGGCGGAGAACAGCATCAGGGAGCCGGCCAGCCCGGTGCACATCCACGCGTTCGAGCACCGGATAGAGTTCCGCGACGTGTCATTCAAGTATGGCCAGAAGTGGGTGCTGCGCCACATCAACCTCACCATCGAGAAGGGAAAGACGGTGGCGCTGGTGGGCCAGAGCGGCGGCGGCAAGTCGACACTGGTCGACCTCATACCGCGCTACTACGACGTGCAGGAGGGCGAGGTGCTCATTGACGGGGTGAACATCAAGGACCTGTGCATCCACGACCTGCGCCGCCTCATCGGCAACGTGAACCAGGAGGCCATCCTCTTCAACGACAGCTTCCGCAACAACATCGCCTTCGGCGTGGACCGCGCCACCGACGCGCAGGTCGAGGAGGCGGCAAGGATAGCCAACGCCTACGACTTTATCGCCGAGTCGGAAAAGGGCTTCGACACCAACGTCGGCGACCGCGGCGGACGGCTCTCGGGCGGCCAGCGGCAGCGGGTGAGCATAGCCCGCGCCATCCTGAAGAACCCGCCCATCCTCATCCTTGACGAGGCGACATCGGCGCTGGACACGGAGAGCGAGCGGCTGGTGCAGGACGCGCTGGAGCGGCTGATGAAGACGCGCACCACCGTGGCCATAGCGCACCGCCTTTCGACCATCAAGAGCGCCGATATCATCTATGTCATCCACGAGGGAGAGATCGTGGAGCAGGGCACGCACGACGAGCTGCTGGCCATGAACGGCTACTACAAGAAGCTGAACGACATGCAGACGCTGTGACGGGCGGACGGAAACGGCGCAGCAAGCAAAATCCCCGGGAGGGCCGTCGGCCCTCCCGGGGATTTTGCTGCCAGCGGGCGGCCGAGGTCGTCCGGCCTCCGGTCCCCGCCAGAGGGCGGCGGCTCGGGCGCCAGCCGGGCCCGGGCCGCCGCCCAACAGTCATTTCACATACTCGGAAAAGTCAGTAAGGTGCATGTCGCCCTTGCGCGCCAGCGTGTCGTGGAAGGCAAAGGCCGCGGTGAGGCAGTGGGGGGTCTGGCCGCCCCTGGCAATCTTGAGGTAGTCCCAGAGCAGCTGCCGGTAGTCAGGGTGGGCGCAGTTCTCAATGATGCAGCGGGCGCGCTGCATCGGGCTCTTGCCGCGGAGGTCGGCCACACCCTGCTCGGTGACAATGACGTTGACATCGTGCTCGGTGTGGTCGTGGTGGCTCACCATCGGCACAATCGAGCTGATGGCGCCGCCCTTGGCCACCGACGGGCAGGTGAAGATGCTGATGTAGGCGTTGCGCTCGAAGTCGCCGCTGCCGCCGATGCCGTTCATCATCTTTGTCCCGCAGATGTGGGTGGAGTTGGCATTGCCGTAGATGTCGCACTCCAGGGCGGTGTTGATGGCTATCACGCCGAGGCGGCGGATGAGCTCGGGCGAGTTGGACACCTCGCTGGGGCGCAGCGTCAGGTGCTGCCTGAAGTAGTCCATGTTGCCGTAAACCTTCATCAGGCTCTCGTTGGTCACGGTGAGCGAGCAGGCCGAGGCCTTCCTGACGCGCCCGTGGAGCATCATCTCGACCACAGCGTCCTGGAGCACCTCGGTGAAGATGTTGAAGTCGGGGATGTTCTTGTCCATGCTCAGTGCGGCCAGGATGGCGTTGGCCGTGGTGCCCACGCCGCTCTGCAAGGGGAGGAAGGTCGGGGGGATGATGCCGCGCTTCATGTCCGAAGCGAGAAACTCGGCCACGTTGTTGCCAATCTGGGTGGTCACGGGGTCGGGGCCCTTGAAGGCGCGGGCCTCGTCGGGAATGTCACATTCCACCACGCCGACAACCTTCCTTGCGTCAATCTCCACGTAGGGTGTGCCGATGCGGTCGTCCACCTTGACAATGGGGATGGGCTGGCGGCAGGGAGGGTCTTGCAGCTCGTACACGTCGTGCAGGTACTTGGCGTCGGGGCTGTGGAAACGGTTGTGCTCCAGGATGACGCGCTTGGCCAGTCGCGCCGCCGTGGGACTGATGCCCCCGGCCGAGGTGAGATAGGCCCTGCAGGTGGTCTCGCCCTCCTCGAGGTCGCACACCTCGAGGATGGCCCAGTCAACCTCGCCCATGAAGCCGTAGCGCAGTTCCTGCGCCATCTGGCTGAGGTGAATGTCGTTATAGGCTATCTCGCCCAGGTTGACATGCTTGCGGAAGTCGGCGTTGGTGGTGTAGGGCGCACGGTACCTGATGGCCTGCGCGTTGGCCAGGTCGCCGTCGGTGCTCTGCCCTGTGGACGCTCCGGTGAAGATACCCACCTGGAACGGCCGCCCGGCCTCGTGCTCGGCAACGGCCACCTTGGCCAGCTCCTTGGTCACAGCCTTGGCTGCTCCCGACGGTGTGAAGCCGCTCAGGGCGATGTTCTCTCCATTCTTAATCAGCGCTGCAGCCTCGGCAGCGGTCATGCGTGTATAAGCCATATTCGGTAAACGGTTTTTTTAAAGGATATATATGTTCGCAAAGTTACTGAAAAACAGCGGGAGCGCAAAACAAAAGGGACTAACTTTTTTGCCAAACGGCCGTTTTGTTGTACTTTTGCAAGCATAAACACGCCGTGCTGACGGACTTCCAAGCAGCCGCCCGGGATGATTTCGCACGGTCAAGCGACGGGCTGGCGGGCAGGAGAAGCGCCCGCAAGCGCGGGGGCACGGAGAATGAAGAACCTTTAAAAACAGCAAGAGACATGGAACAAAGACTGATGATTTACAATACGCTCAGCCGCTGCAAGCAGCCGTTCGAGCCGGTTCACGCCCCCAACGTGGGCATGTACGTGTGCGGCCCCACCGTGTATGGCGACCCGCACCTGGGGCACGCGCGCCCGGCCATCACGTTTGACATCCTGTTCCGCTACCTGAAGCACCTGGGATACAAGGTGCGCTACGTGCGCAACATCACCGACGTGGGGCACCTGGAGCACGACGCCGACGAGGGGGAAGACAAGATCGAGAAGAAGGCGCGGCTCGAGCAGCTGGAGCCGATGGAGGTGGCGCAGTTCTACACCAACCGCTACCACGCGGCCATGGAGGCGCTCAACGTGCTGCCGCCAAGCATCGAGCCGCTCGCCTCGGGCCACATCATCGAGCAGATAGAGCTGGTCAGGCAGATTCTTGACCATGGCTACGCCTACGTGAGCAACGGCTCGGTGTACTTCGACATCGCGCGCTACAACAAGGACTACCACTACGGGGCGCTCTCGGGGCGCAACCTTGACGACGTGATTAACAACAGCCGCGAGCTCGACGGCGTGGGCGAGAAGCGCAACCAGGCCGACTTCGCACTGTGGAAGAAGGCGCAGCCCGAGCACATCATGCGCTGGCCAAGCCCCTGGAGCGACGGCTTCCCGGGATGGCACTGCGAGTGCACGGCCATGGGGCGCAAGTACCTGGGCAGCGAGTTCGACATCCACGGCGGCGGCATGGACCTGATCTTCCCCCACCACGAGTGCGAGATAGCGCAGGCGGTGGCCAGCCAGGGCAAGCCGATGGTGAAATACTGGATGCACAACAACATGATAACCATCAACGGACAGAAGATGGGCAAGAGCCTGGGCAACTTCATCACGCTCGAGCAGTTCTTCACCGGAAAGCACGACAAGCTGGAGAAGGCCTACTCGCCCATGACCATCCGCTTCTTCATTCTCTCGGCACACTACCGCGGAACGGTGGACTTCTCGAACGAGGCCCTGCAGGCCTGCGAGAAGGGACTGGAGCGGCTGCTCAACGGACTGGACGACCTCGGCCGCGTGCCCGTGTCCGACAAGTGCGACCCCGAGACGGAGAAGGTGGTGAAGGCGCTGCGCCAGAAGTGCTACGACGCCATGAACGACGACCTGGCCACGCCGACGGTCATCAGCCACCTGTTCGAGGCGTGCGGCACCATCAACAAGCTGCTCGACCACAAGGCAACCATCTGCGCCGGCTGCCTGGAAGAGCTGGCCGGCACCATGCACCTGTTTGCCTACGACATCCTCGGGCTGAAACCCGACAGGAGCGCGTCAAACGATGCAAGAGAAAAGGCCTTCGGCCGCGTGGTCGACATGGTGCTCGGCCTCAGGGCAAAGGCCAAGGCCGCCAAGGACTGGGCCACCAGCGACCACATCCGCGACGAGCTGGCCGCCGCCGGCTTCGAGGTGAAGGACACCAAGGACGGCGTGACGTGGAAACTCAACAAATGACAGACGGCCGCCTGCTCCAATTGCGAATTTGGAATGTGGAATGACGAACTCGCCATTCCACATTCCAAATTCGCCTGTCACTCGTATCCCCCGAAGCTCTGCTGCTCGTCATCGCCGCCGTTGTCCTCGGGCCTTCCCTTCTTCTTGGCGTTCATGTTGCCGAAGTTCCAGGTTATGCTCACGTTGACACGCGGGTTGAAGTTGCTCTTCTGGTGGCGCGTGAAGCTGTCGCTGCTGGTGTACGACTCCCACTTGCGCGTGTTGAACACGTCGCGCCAGTTGACCGCCAGCGCAATCTTCTTGTTGAAGAACGACTTTCTCAGCCCCAGGTCAAGGCTCATGTTCGACTTTCGGTAGCCCTGGCTCACGAGGCTGCGCGAGCGGTAGTGGCCGGTGGCCTGCACAGACAGGTCGTAGGGCAGGATGACCGAGGCCAGCATGCGCGCGTCCCAGGAGAAGTTCTCGTCGCTGGCCCCCGTCACCAGCTGGTCGTTGATGACGTACGAGAAGCCGTCGAGCTTGTAGTAGTAGGCGTTGACGGTGGTGGTGAGGTCGAGAAAGCGGAAGAGCTTGTCTTTCAGAATCACCTCCACGCCGGCGCTCTGGCTCTTGGCCACGTTCTCGTTCGTCTGGTAAATGGTGTCGTTCACGTTGTAGGCCACGCGCTGTATCACGTCTGTCGTCGAGCGGTAGTAAGTGCTCACGGAGAGGGTGTGGGCCTCCCAGGTCTTCAGGAAGTTCAGGGCGAAGGCGTTGGTGTACTCGGGTGTCAGCTCGGGGTTTCCGAACGACACCATCGAAGCGTCACGTGTGTTCTTGAAGCTGTTGAGTTCGCCGCCCCAGGGCCGCCTGAGCCGGCGCGAGTAGTTGAGCTGCAACTGGGCCGAAGCGGTGAGGGGGTAGTTGAGGAACACGCTGGGGAACAGCTGGAAGAAGTCCTTTTCAAACGGCTTCTCGCGCAGCGCGGCGTCGTGCTCCTGCTCAAAGGTGTAGCTCTCGGTCTTCACGTGCCAGTACTCTCCGCGCAGTCCGGCCATCACGCCGAGCTTTCCCACCTTGGTGTTGAGCGTGGCGTACAGTGCGTGGGTGCCGTTGTCGTAGATGAACCGGTTGAAGAAGGCGCGGTCTTCCACAGCGTTGCTGCCGTCATAATGTTCGCTGTCGGCCCACGACTCCTGCGGGGTGTTCTCGTGCGACAGCCGCCAGTTGTAGCCCGCCTCCAGCTTGAGGTTGTCCGTTATCTGGTTCTCGTAGTCGAGCTTCAGCTCCCACGAGCGGTTGTTGATGAACATGGGGCGGTACTGGTAGCTGTATTGCGTTGCGGAGCCGGCGGCGGTGTGCGTCACCGTGCTGTCGCGGTAGTAGTTGTCCTCGTCGCTTTTCCACTTGTCAAACGACAGGTTGAAGTCAAGCGTGTGCTTCTCAGCGAACTTGTGGGTGTAGCCCAACTCGGCGTGATACATGTTCATGTCGCCCGTGCTGGCGCTTGTGCGCACCATCGTGCGGTCGGGCGCGGGCGCGCCCACCGTGCCATAATAATAAGGTGTCACGCTGCTGTCGTCGCGCTTGCCGAGCATGGTCATTCCCGTGAGCGACAGGTCGTCCTTGGCGGTGAGGTGCCAGGTGAGTCCCGCCCTGCCGAAGAAGTTTTTTCCGCCGCGCTCGTTCTCGCCCCTCGAGTTCTGGTAGGTGTTGGTCTGTGTGTAGGTCTGCTCGCTCTCAGAGCTTCCCTTTCCCCTGCGCCTTCGGTAGCCCAGGTTGGCAAAGGCGTCGAGCTTTCCGCTCGAGAAGTTGATGTTTCCGTTTGTGTTCCAGCCCTTCTGGCTGTTTCCGCCCACGCGCAGCGAGCCATAGTATCCGGCCTTGCGGTCGCGCTTCAGGATGATGTTGATGATGCCGGCCGAGCCTTCGGGGCTGTATTTTGCGCTGGGGTTGTCAATCACCTCCACGCGCTCGATGCTCTCCGCCGGTATCTGCTGGAGAATGTCCCCGCGGTTGTCGCTGGTCAGGCCGCTGGCCTTGCCGTTGATCCACACCTCCACGCTCGTGCTGCCGCGCAGTGAAATCTCGCCGTCGGTGCTCACCTCCACGCTCGGGATGTTCTCCAGCAGGTCGCTGGCCGAGCCGCCCTGCGCCGCGAGCATCTGGTCAACGGAGAAGGTCTTGCGGTCAACCTCCAGCTTCATCTGCGAGCGCTGGCCGGTGACCTGCACCTCCTTGAGCGTGCGCTCGTCCTCCGCGATATATATTAATGGATAGCTTGCCGTTCTCTTGCCGGCCGAAACGGCGAATTTTCTGGTCGCGCTCTTGTAGCCCACGTACGACACGGTCAGCGTATAGCTGCCGTATGGCAGCCCTGTCACGGTGAAGCTGCCGGTCGCATCGGTCACCGCGCCTTTCACCAGCTTGCCCGTGGCGCCCTGCGCCACGCGGATGTTCACAAACTGCAGGGCCTCGTTGCTCTGCCTGTCCAATACTTTTCCCTTAACTGTGCCTTGGCCCCAGACCACCGCCGTGCAGACCAGCAACATACCCAATAGTGCTAAAAATCGATTCATCACACGTATAAGACGCTGCACAAAGGCAAATGTTTGACATGGTCGCGCCTATTTAGTATTGTTTAACGCTCGGCAGCGGCCTACCCCACCTGCAGCTTCTTCGCGTCACTGGCGGCGCTGTCCGTCCTGTTCCGGGCGAACTCTTCCGACAGCTCCTTGAAAAAGTCGTGCTCCAGCACCACGCACAGGCGCATCAGCAGGTCAACACTGATGTTGGACCGCTTGAATATGTTGTACACGTTTGAACGTTCACATGGTATCATCGTTGACAGCGCGCACGCGGAGATGCCGCGGCAGTCCATCACCTCTCTCACTCTCTCGCCTATTGTCTTGTCCATTTTTTCCTAAAGTTTTCTATCAGTAAGATTATGCTTAACTGGGTTAGATTATTCATTTCCTGCTCTCCAACCAGTAATTGCAAAGGTAATCAATCTCAATAGAAATTCACTTCTACCCCCCCATTAACATTTTTTAGTAAAAAATGCGAATAATGGCAGTCCGGAGAGGTGTGTTCCCCCGGACTGCCATTCGCCACTTGCCATTCCTTTGAGCGGGGTTCCTTCCGCCATCCGGGGCGGTGCGGCCCGGGCTGCCGGCCAGGCTTGCGCTCGCGCCGGCCACTGTTTCGGGCACGCACACCGCCTACTGCGTGACAACCAGTCCGCCCATGGGCTGCATCACCAGCTTGGCGCGTCCGCTCTTGCCCACCTTCAGCTCGCGGCGGCGGCCCTCCGGCATGGTGCCTTTCCGCTTGGCGGGCGCGTCGTCATAAAGGGTCACCGTCTGCCCGGCCAGCATCGGCAGCTCCACGCTGAGTGCCATGGGCTTGTCGGTGGCGTTGAGTCCGGCCACGAGCCAGCGGTCGCCGCTCCTGCGGGCCAGCACCACGTAGCGGCCCGGGTAGCCGTCGACGAAGCGTGTCTCGTCCCACTGCGCGGGCACCGTGCGCAGGAAGTCAAGCTCGAAGGCGGGCACGTCGTCCAGGTTGTTGGGCTGCAGGGCGATGCACTGCACGCTCGACTGGTTCACCACGGCAGCGGCCAGCTCGAAGATGTCGGTGGTGTAGCGGCGGTGGCGGCTCCTGTTGTCCTTCGACAGGTAGCGGTTCATGATGGTGCCGCCCCAGTCCATCGCGGCCACGGTGTTGCGGCAGAAGGGGTGCATGGTCAGCTCGAAGCCCTCCTGCCGTGCGTGGTGCTCGTTGAAAAAGGTGTTCTCCGAGGCCAGCACCGCCTCCGAGGCCACAAAGTTGGGGTACATCCGCTCCCACCCGCGCGGCAGCGTGCAGCCGTGGAACACCACCTGCAGCCCGAAGTCGTTGGCGTCAGCCAGGATGTCCTCGTAGAGCTGCATGGTGTGCTGCTTGTCACCGGCAAAGAAGTCCACCTTGATTCCCTTCACGCCGACGCGCTGCAGCCACGCCATCTCGCGGCGGCGCGCCAGCACGGTGTTCATGCACTGCTTGGGTGTCTGCGGCGCGTCGTTCTCAAATCCGTTCGAGTTGTACCACAGCATGAGGCTCACCCCCTTCTTCCGGGCGTAGTCGCTGAGCTGCGCTATGCGGTCGCGTCCGATGTTCTTGTCCCACCAGTTGTCCACCAGGCAGTACTCGTAGCCCATGGCGGCGGCCAGGTCGACAAACTTCACCTGGTCGTCGTAGTTGATGGAGTTGTCCTGCCAGATGAGCCAGCTCCAGGTGTAGCGTCCCGGGCGGTAGTCGTGCCTGGCCTCGAAGAGCGGCTCCACCACGTCATAGGCCACGGTGGTCTCCACAATGGGCTTCAGCGTCTCGCCCACGGTGATGGTGCGCCACGGTGTCTTTCCCGGCAGGGCCATGCCTGCGGCGGTGTCGCCCAGTCCGTTGGCCTCGCCCTTCATGGGGAATGCGATGCGGTAGCCCTGCGCCGCGTCATAGTCGGACAGGTGGCATCCCACATAGCCTCCGTTGGTGCCGGTCTCGCTCACGAGCACCCACAGGCGGTCGCTTCCGCCCGTGTGAAACAGGCAGGGAAAGGTGTATCCCTGCCCGTAGGCCGAGCGGGCGCCCATCGGCGCGTCGGCCTTGTATTCCTCCTCATAGCTGGGCTTGGTGCGCTTCCATCCCACCATGGCGTCCGACTGCGGGCACAGGAAGGTGGTTGTCTGCTGCGGCAGGCGGAAGGCCGTGGCCTCGCCCATCACGTTCATGCAGGCCGTCTCGCCCTTTTGCGGGAACTCGTAGCGGAAAGCCACGTCGTTGTCGGCCACGCGGAAGGTCACCGTCATGGGCTTCCCCTGTGCCGTCTCGTAGTCGAGGCACAGCTCGTTGGCCACGTAGTGCACGGCCGACGCCTTGGTGCCGCGCATGGTATAGTCCTGCTCAATCCTGCGCTCGCGGCTGCCCTTCAGCGTCAGGCCCCGGCTGAAGTCGGCCACGCTGGCCGTCAGTCCGAGCTGCGACGGCTCAACCGCCACCTTATTATTATAGGTCACGCCATAGCGCGCCACCCCGTTCTCGCTCTCCACGCTCACCACCAGCTTTCCGTCGGGCGAGCTAACCGTCTTGGTTTCGGCACTTGCGGCCAGCGCGGCTGCGCCAGCCAGTACAAAGGTCAGAAGTCTCTTACACATAAATTTACTTGCTATTATTTTAATGGGTAACATGAAGTTGTTTGCAAAGATAGCATTTTATTTGCGATTTCGGTTTTTTTGCCCTACCTTTGTTGCCAATAAAAACCCCGAAACGGCAGCGAAGGTGCCGCGACACGCGCCTTTCCGCCTTACAGAAGAAAACCAACACAATGAAACACCTGCTCCTCCTGTGGTCCCTGTTCAGCCTCGGCTGCCCTGCGGGCCACGCCCAGACCTATTCCGCTCCGTGTGCCACGGCGCAGTCAGCGACTGCCGGCAGCGGCACGTTCAAGGCTTTCGACCGGCTTGACATCGGCCTTTCGGCCGGGTCAACCGGTGTCGGTGTCGACCTGTCCATGCCGCTCACCGGCTGGATGCAGGTGCGTGCCGGCTTCGACTATATGCCGCGCATCCACGTCAACATGAACTTTGGCATCCAGGTGGGCGACGAGCCCGAGAGCGGCTTCGACGCCAGCGGCAATCCGGTGGAGACCAAGTTCGACCGCCTGTCGGCCATGCTCGAGCAGATAACGGGCTACAAGGTTGACCGCAGCATCGACATGATTGGCCGCCCAACGGCCTGCAACGCCAAGCTCCTCTTCGACTTCTTCCCCCTGCGCAACAGGCACTGGCACGTCACGGCCGGCGTCTACTACGGGCCGCGCCAGTTTGCCGAGGCCTACAACACCACCGAGGACATGCCCTCGCTCGTGGCTGTGGGCATGTATAACAAGATGTACGAGATTGCCGAGACCTACCCCGACGGCGAGGGTGGCTTTGAGAACGAGAACATGAAGCCGTTCTTCTCCATGGGCGGAAAGGACATCTACAGTCCCGACCTGGCGCAGAAGTTTCTCAGCTACGGGCGCATGGGCGTGGGCATCGGCTACCGCAACAGCGACGGAAAGGTTTACCGCATGGAGCCAGACGAGAACAGCATGGTCAAGGCGCGCATGCTGGTGAACCGCATCAAGCCCTACCTTGGCGTGGGCTATGGGGGCGCGCTGTCGAAGCACGACCCCACCTACCGGTTCTCCTTTGACTGTGGCGTGATGTTCTGGGGCGGCACGCCGAGCGTGGTCACCCACGACGGCACCGACCTTGTGCACGATGTCCACGACATTTCCGGCAAGGTGGGGCGCTATGTCCGGGCGGCCAAGCAGTTCAAGGTGTACCCCGTGGTGAGCCTGCGCCTGTCGAAGACCATCTTCTGACAGCCGGCAGGGGGCCGGGACACCGCGCTGCCAGCCGCGCAGCGGCATACAGAGCAAGTGGGCCGGGGCGAACCATTCGCCCCGGCCCACTTGCATCCGGCCAGCCCCGCGCCAGCTTCACGCAGGGCCCTTCAGTGACTTCACACCTGCCTGTCCGGCGCCTTCACACCTATTTTTTCAGCGTTTTCACACCGTCAACGATATAGAGCCCGGCGGGCAGCTCGCCCAGCTGGCCGGCACTGTCACGCAGTTTGGCGCCGGTGATGGCGTAGATGCCGCGGCTCCCGGCCACCCTCGTGTCGGCCGGGGTGGCGCCGATGCCCGAGGCGATGGCCGCGTCATATTCGGCCTGGGTCACCAGCTTGACCTCGGCCGATGTGCCCGCCGGCACCTCCACATACGTGTGGTTGGCAGGGATAAAGGCGTAGTCGGCCGTCACGAGGCCCAGCGTGCCGTCACTCAGCGTGCCCAGCACGCGCATGGTCTCCCTGTTGTAGGCCTTCTGGTTGTTGTGCATGTTGGAGCCGTTGTTGAAGTAAACGCCGCGCAGCAGGTTTCCGGCCGGCGCCTTCTCGTCGGACGTTAGCAGGTTGAGCTTGTTCTCGGCAGCCGTGCTGCCCGCGCACTTCACGATGACGGGTGTGGCACCGGGCACAAGCGTTCCGTCCAGGGGCTTGTAGACAGCCATGCCGCGGTCAACCTTGGTCACGGTATAGGCCTCCATGCCACTGGAGGCAAACGCAAAGGGGAATGCGGCGTAGATGGCGACAAACTTGCCCTGCCTGGCGTTCACCTCGGGCTCCAGGCCGAAGTAGTTGTCTCCGTCGGCCGCAACGGGAATCACATACCAGTCGCGCGTCTTCTGCCCGGTGGTCACCACCATGCCGGGCGAGTAGTCGCCCTCCTCGTCGGCAAGATAGATCAGCACGCCGTTGATAGTCTTCGAGCAGCGGTAGGCCCCCGACGACAGTTTCTTGAGCTCCAGGTAGTGGCCTATCATGCCGTAGAGGTCGCAGCCCTGCCCGCTGAGGTTGTAGTTGCGGTTTCCCATGTCGGTGATGTAGAACACCGTGGCTGGGTTGTTCACCACCTGGTCGAAGCCCTTGATGGTCTGCAGCGCGCCAAGGTCAACGGTGGTGGTCACATAGTCAATCTTTCCGCGGTTGTCAATCAGCTCGATATACCGCCCGGTCTCCTTGTTCTGTACCCTGTAATAGCCATTGCCCGTTATCTGGGCTGTGGCGTGGAGTGCCGCCATGAGCGCGGCACACATCAACATCCTTTTCATCCTCAAGACTAATATACTGTTACTTGTGTTGCTTTGACCTGTTTAAGTTGAAAGGCCCTGCCCTCAAGCATCAGGCTCGCGCCTTGAAGCAGTTGGACAGGGCCATAAAAAGTGAAAACCTTTTCGCTTACTGCGCGATGCAGATGCTCACACGGTTGTCAGAGTCTTTGCTGAACGGCTGCACGGTGTCACCCTTGTAGTCGGTCACGATGCGGTCGCGGCTGATGCCATACTCCTTCACCAGCATGTTGGTCACCGTCCGGGCGCGGTTCTGCGACAGGCGGCTGTTGATGGCCTTGTTGCCGGTGCCCCTGTCGGCATAGCCGGTGACGGTCACCTTGGCCTTGGGGTACTTGTTCAGATAGTTGGCCACGTCGGTCACCTTCTGCTTCTCCTTGGCAGTCACCGTTGTTGAGTTGATGGTGAAGAACACGTCGCGGCGCAGCGGCTCAACCGTCTCGGGCTGTGCGGCGGGCACCTGCACGGGCTTCTCGACCACCTTCTCGACCACGCGCTCCACCACGCGCGGCTCAGCGCACATGCTCTTGCAGCATTTCACCTCGCGTGTGGTGTGCGTCTTGCCGAGGTTGATCTTCACGCCGGCCAGCGCGTTGAAGTACCAGTCGATGTTGCCGGCCTTCTTGGAGTTGTAGCGGTCGTTCACGCCGTTGGCCTGCAGCTCCAGTCCCAGGCTCACCTTGTCAGACAGGCGGAAGTCGGCGGCAGCGCCCACGCGCCCGGCGAAGCGCACCTTGGTGCCGTCCCACAGGTAGCGCAGGTTCTGGTTGTTGTCCCAGCTCTCGGGAGCCAGCGCGCCATAGTGTGCGTTGATGTTGTCCAGCGCTTTCTGGGCGTCGTCGTTGCCCCAGGCGATGTTGGCGCCAAGGCCGGCCAGCAGGCTGAAGCTGAAGAGGCGGTCGGGGTTGTAGCCGCAGAGCAGGTTGCTGATGTTAAACTTGGCGTCTACCATCGGGGCCACATACTTCCACTTCCAAGTCTCCTTGAGGTTGTCCATCTCCCATCCGCCCTTGCTCTGCCAGGCGTTGAACGAGAGGCGCAGCCCGAACACCGGGTTGAAGCGGTAGCCCACTCCGGCCTGCACGTTGTAGCTCACAAGGTCACCGAACGAGGTCTCACCGAGCGTGTACTGTGCCCCGAGGGGCTGCAGCTCTACATACCAGTGGGGGTTGAATACGTTCTCTGTCTTAGGCTGCTTGCCCTGTGCGCCGGCGCTGAGGCACACACCGGCCAGCAGGCACGACAGCACTGATTTCATGATTTTCATATTCTGAAGGTATTTTATTCGTTAGACAAATTCGTTTATTTCACGGTCACATAGAACTTGCGCACGGCAACCTTGCCATAGAAGTCGAGGGCCGAGTAGGCAATCTCGTACACATAGCCCTTCTTCAGGGTCATCTGCATGGTCTTGGTTGAGCCGTCAACCACGGTGTTCAGCCCGCTCTGCGCGTTCACGGCCTGGAGTGCGGCCTTGCAGGCGGCGTTGCCACCCTGTGCGTGGTGGATGCCGTTGTTCTCCCACACGTCGGTCACGGCCACGTGCTTCTTGAGTGCCGGGCAAACAAGCTCGCCGGTATAGGTGGTGGGCACGAGTGTGAAGGTGGTGCTGTTCACCTTGGTGGGCGCGCCGAGAATCTTGCTCAGGGCCACGAAGCTGTCGCTTGTCTTCACGATGGCCAGGGGCTGCAGGGTCTTGTTGGCCGAGTTCACGATTTTGCACACCACGGTGTTCAGCTGGTCAAGGTACTTCAGCAGCTTGGTGCGCACGCTCTCCTTGGCGTCGTCAATCGAGGTCTGCACGTCGGCCACATAGCCGTTGACGCGGTTCAGCTCGTCGTTCACGTTCTGCAGGTAGGCGTTCAGGTCGTCAACGGTCTTGTTGAAGTTCTTGATCGGGTCGGTCAGGTTGCCGTAAAGCTCCTCCACGGCGTCGGTCATGTCTATCTCCCTTATCAAGTAGAGTTTCACCACGCCGTTTTCCTTCACGAGGTCTTTCAGGTAGACGGTCTTGCTCACCCAGTTGCCGTTCTCGTCCTGCACGGCAGTCTCGATGGTGGCGCCGTCCTTGATTGTGCTGAATGTGGTGTCGATGTTCACCTCCACCTTGAACTTGGCCTTCAGCTCGGGGGTTAGCTCTACCATCTCAATCTTGCTGATCTTGGGAGCCTGTCCGAGGTTGAGGCTCATGCTGGGCAGCTTGTAGCTCACCTTGCCCACCACGCGGTTGATGAAGTTCTCCACCGTGCCGTAGCCGGGGAAGGTTGTCATGTTGAGGTCTTTCAGCGTGGCGAACGACAGCGGCTTGATGGCCGTTGCGGCCACGTTGTACTGCGAGTACACGCTGTGTACCTCGTTGGTGAGGTCGTCCCTCCAGCTCACCTTGATGGCCTGTGCGTCAAGCACATCGTTCATTTCGGTGTACAGGTTGTAGGCTATCTTGCTCACGTTGACGCTCCTGAGGCCCTCCTTCACGCCGGCGCTGTTGCGCACCTTCTTGAGCTCGGCCATCACCTCCTTGAGGTCCTTCACGCTCACGCGGGGCTTCAGGCTTGTCACGTTGGCAGCGTCGATAGAGGCCTTGGTCTCATAGAATCCGTTGGCAGCGGCGCCACGCGTCCACCCGAAGGTGAGCCGCTTGTTCGAGGGCTGTATGGGAGTGAGGTTGATGGGACACGTCTCCATCACGCTGTTCTCCAGTTCCACGCGCAGTCCGGTGAGGTTGACGGTGTTGGGGTTGATGGTCATATAGAGCGTTCCGGCGTTGTCGGCGTTGCTTCCGGCGAGGAATGCGCCGTCGGCTGCCGTGTATTCGTTCACCTTGCCAACCATCTCAAGATCCTTGTTGGTGAGGCGCTGGCTGGTGCCGTTGCTGTTCCAGTCGGCATAGTAAGGCTGGCGGTCTGTCGGGAAGCGCACGCCTGCCGAGCCGGCATAGCCGTAGAAGCCGGCCAGCACGTTGGTCTGCAGGCCCACGGGCAGCGCGCCCTGTCCGATGACGGGGCTCTCGGCGCCCTGCACGATGACACCGGTCACCAGCTTGGCCAGGGCGTTCTGAATCTTGCTGGTCACGCCGCAGAGCGAGTCCACCTTTTCGGAGTTCCTGAGCACCTTGGTGGTCAGCGCGTCCACCACGTCGCGCAGCGAGTCGATGCGCACGTTGAGCGCCTTGTCTGCGTTCTTGTAGGCTTCCTCCAGGTCGCCCAGGCGGATGTCAACATTGTCCAGCCGGCTGTCAAGCCCTGCGATGGAGTCCTTGATCCACTTGGTCTCTTCCTCCATGGTCTTCTTCAGCTCATTGTAGAGGCTCTGGGCATACTGCTTGGTCTTGCTGATGCTGTCAAGCATCTCCCGGTGGTTCTCGCTCACCTTGTAGTTGGTCTGGTTGATCAGCGTGCGCAGGATGCTTACGGAGTCCTTGAAGTCCTCGCCCAGCGAGTCGAGCTGCACCTTGGTGGCATAGTTCTTCTCAATCTGGTCGATGCGCATCGAGTCGTTCTTGGCGCGCTCCAGGGCCTCGGCCACCTGGCGCACGGTCTCCTTCATGTCGGGCGACCATCCCTGGATGACGCTGTTCAGGCTGTCAATCCTGCCGTTGGCGTTGTCGGCAGAGGCCTGCGCGTTCGATGCGGCAGTGGCGGCGTTGGCAGCGGCAGTGGCGGCGTTGGCAGCGGTTGTGTTCGCGTTGTTAATCGCGCCAATGAGGTCCTGAATGTTGCCGGTGCCACCGTAGTTGATCAGCTTGTTCAGCTGGTCAATCCAGTAGCCGAGGTTCTGGTCCCTGACGATACAGTCGGCCAGCTTTCCGCCGGTCACATAGTCAGACTTCTTCATCCAGTCCTGGGCGATAATCCAGATAGAGTCCTTGTTCTTCTTCTGCTGCTCTTCCATCGAGGTCTTCCACCTGGAAAGCTCCTCCATCTGTTTGTTGTAGACATCCTGAAGCGAGGATGTCTTCGAGAGCAGGTCAGCGTTAGAATCTTCATCGTAGTCTTTGCAAGAGACGAAAGCACTTAAGGAAGCCAGCACCGTGGCAACCAAAAGAAGTTTGCTAGCGATTTTCTTTTTCATTGAACCTTTGTTTAAAATATGAATTTGTAGTATCTATTTTTCTCTCACCTTATATATATAATGGATAGCATACATGATGAATGGCGGAAAGCCTAGCTCATTTAACAACCCCTTTACGCCTTTCCCTAAACATCACAACAGACTATAACACGGTGCAAAGTTAAATCTTTTTTCCAATATTAAGCTACCGTTGCCCAGTTTTTTTTCTTTTTATACAATAATTTGCAACATGGCAAGGGACAAATGGAAAGACGAGGACGGCGAAGCGGCTACCTTCAAATGTTAAATTTTTCGGGAGAAGGGGTCTGAAAATTCGCGTTTTCGGAGACCGGAAGCCTGCCGGACGCAAACAAGGCGCGCTCGCTTGTGCAACGGCAAGCGGCAGTGGGCAAGTGCGTTAAGGCTTTTCAAGCGAAAATGTGCAAGAAAGGGCTCTGCCATCCGGCCACTTTGGGACGGCGAAACGGTGCGGATGAAGCGCTGACATTCACCGTTTTGGCTCCCGGAACAAGGCTGATGACAAGCTGAAACGGTGCGGATGGCGGCACAAGGCACGGCACCCGGCCCAAGAGACGGCCGTGAAGCGCACAAAAGCATGGCTTGGGAGGGGCCAAAAGACAGGCGGAAGCGGCGACGGCAACGCTAAATGGGAGGGAAAGACTGTGTTAAAATCGGACAGGCAAAGTGTTAATAAAACAAAAACACCCGGCAGTTCCTGGCTGCATGCACAGACCGGCGGCAGCGACAGCCACGGGAAGGCAGCGTAAACGTTTACGCCATTTTTACACACACTGGATGAACAAACACCGGCCATTGTCGCTATCTTTGTGAATGGAGCGGAAAGAGCCGCGCCGGAAAACAGCTACTTACCTATTATATATCACAAACAACTACTTACCATTATAACAAGCGCAACTCTCCTATGGGAAAGACAGCTATCTGCACCGCCGCCATGGCCATCATCTCCATGACGGCGGCAGCCGACACCAGACAGCGGGTGACGGCGGGCGGCGAGACGGTAGACAAGACCGTGGCCGCCATCACCTTTGACGGCGACAACGTGACCCTGGCCTTCGACGACAGCACCTGCATGACGGCCGACATGGGCGGGGTGAGCATCGCCATGGACTATGGCAGCGGGGGGACAGCCGTAGCCAGCCCCACCGCCAGCCCCACTGCCTGCAGCCCCGCCGTGAACCTGAAAGGGCAGCGCGCGGCAAGCCGCGGCGCGCAGCGGCCAAGGGGCATCTACATCACCGGCGGCAAGAAGCGCATCGCCAGGTAAGGCGGGCGCCAAAGACGCCTCGCCACGCAAGGCAGAAGAACAACCTTACACTCCCAAACAAGCAACACTCACAACAATGAAACGCAACTACCGTCACATCATAGCACTGGTGGCACTGCTCCTCGCGGGCGCCGCCACCCGCACCGGCGCGCAGTCGTGGGACTTCGGCGCGCTGACGGAGGCCGACAGGGCCAGCCTCAACGCAGACACGGACAACTGGACCTACGACAGCACGAACAGGCGGTGGAAGAACACCAAGGCCATGGCGGCAGCGCCGCTGGCGGCCAATGGCGCCGAGCTGGACTTCGCCCGGGGGCTGCTGCTCACGGTGACGGGGGCCGACAGGCTGCGCGTGGACACCAAGAAGCGCTCGCTCACGCTCAACGGCGCCGGCGGCCGGGTGACCATACCGGCGCTGAAGGCGGGCACGGCGGTGACGGTGGTGTGCCAGAGCAGCAGCTCGTCGGCCGAGCGCGGGCTGACCCCGACAAACCTCAGGGTGACAGAGGGCTTCGCCAAGTCGGCCGCCAGGACAACGAACAGGGGCACGGTGGAGGCCGACGGTGACGTGACACTGACGGCCGACGGCGGACTCTACCTGTACACCATCACGGCGGGCGGCAGCGCACCGGGCGGCGGCAGCGGCCAGGAGGGGGGCGGCAGCGCCACGGCCCCGCACGCCACGAGGATGGACATGGGCCGCAACCAGGCGGTGCTCACCACCCTTGACGGCACGCTGGCCTACTACAACACGGCGGACGTGGCACGGATGGACATCGACAATGCCGGGGGCACGGTGACCGTGAGCGGCAAGGAGGGCGGCTGGCACGACACGTTCACAGAGGCGGTGGCCGGCATCGACTTCATGAAGGCGGAGGGGCCAGGCACCGCCCCCGCGCTCGACAACCGCGGGGTGACCCTCACCGAGGCGCGCGGATGGCTGGAGGCGGCCTACGTGAAATGGCTGCCCCTGGAGGGGGCCTCGGCCTACCGCGTCTACGTGCGCGGCGGACAGTATGCCGACTTCACGGCCATCGACAGCGAACTGGTGCGCAACTACGGCACTTACCTGCGGGCCGACGTGCCCGGACTGCGCGCCGGCACCGGCTACGCACTGCGCGTGGTGCCGGTCGCCGGCGGCGCCGAGGACACGGGCCGGGCGAGCACGGCCAGCGGCATCAGCGTGGCGGCCCACGACCGCTCGGGCTTCGCCCACACCGGCGACACGGCCGTGGGGGCCTACAACAACGACGGCACGCTGAAAGCCGGCGCGCGCGTGGTCTACGTGACAGGCCGCACGGCCAAGACGGTGACCCTCGACGTGGCGACCGACAGCAAGGGGCAGACAAAGACCTTCACCGGACTGCAGGCCATCGTGAACGCCTACCAGAAGGGACTGGAGAAGCGGCCGCTGGCCATCCGCCTCGTCGGCACCGTGCGCGACACGGACATGGACTACTTCGGCAGCAAGGCCGAGGGACTGCAAATCAAGGGCCGGGGCAACGGCAGGGCGATGAACATCACGGTGGAGGGCGTCGGCGAGGACGCCACCATCTGGGGCTTCGGACTGCTGCTGCGCAACGCCGTGAGCGTGGAGCTGCGCAACTTCGCCATCATGCTGTGCATGGACGACGCCGTGAGCTTGGACACGGACAACCGCCACTGCTGGGTTCACCACCTTGACCTGTTCTACGGGAAGACCGGCGGCGACGCCGACCAGGCCAAGGGCGACGGAACCATCGACGTGAAGGGCAACTCGCAGCTCGTCACCATCGCCTACAACCACTTCTGGGACAGCGGAAAGGCGTCGCTCTGCGGCATGAAGAGCGAGAGCGGGCCCAACTACATCTGCTACCACCACAACTGGTTCGACCACAGCGACTCGCGCCACCCGAGGGTGCGCACCATGTCGGTACACGTGTGGAACAACTACTACGATGGCTGCGCCAAGTATGGCGTGGGGGCCACCATGGGCGCAAGCGTGTTCATGGAGGCCAACTTCTTCCGCGCCACCAAGAACCCGGCGCTCATCTCGCAGCAGGGCACCGACGCCAGGGGCGACGGCACGTTCTCGGGCGAGGCCGGCGGCCTCATCAAGAGCTTCGGCAACGTGTACGCCGAGAAGGGGGCGAGCGCCAACTACACCCCCGTGACCCAGCGCGCCAGCGCGACCGGCTTCGACTGCTACGAGGCGGCCGCGCGCGACGAGGAGGTGCCCCCGTCGGTGAGGGCGCTCGTGGGGCAGACCGCCTACAACAACTTTGACACCGACCCGGCGCACACCTACCCCTACACGCCGCTGCGCGCCATCGACGTGCCGGCGGCCGTGACCGGCTGGCTCGGCGCGGGACGGATGAACAAGGGCGACTTCAGATGGACGTTCGGCAACGCCACGGCAGACACCGACTACGGGGTGGACCGCGCGCTGAAAGCGGCGCTAGAGAACTACAGGGGCGGCCTGGCGGACGGAGAGTGACAGCCTCGGCAGCGGCGAGCCAAGGAGGGGGCGGCGGCGCGAAGCCCGGCAGGCGATTCGGGGCAAGACGAAGAAAAAGGGGGCTTTTGTTAGGAAATTTGGAGAAAATGGCCTACATTTGTAACCGTAAAGAACAACAAGAGAACAACAAACGTTTATCAACCACATTTCAAAACCAAGACAAGATGAAGAAAACATTTCTCTGCCTGGTGGCCGGAGCGGTGCTCACCACCTCATGTATCGGTTCGTTCGGACTGTTTAACAAACTGCTGGGCTGGAACAAGGGCCTGAGCAACAAGTTTGTCAACGAACTTGTGTTCATCGTGATTTCACCCGCCTATGGCGTCGCAAGCGTGGTCGACCTGCTCGTGCTCAACACGGTCGAGTTCTGGACCGGCAGCAACCCCGTGGCCAAGGTGGGCCATGTGGACAACGTGTGGGGCCGGGACGGCAAGATGTATGCCGTGAAGACGCTGAAGAACGGCTACGAGGTGACCCGCCCCACGGGCGACAAGGTGTACTTCGTGTACAACAAGAAGGACAACAGCTGGTCGATGGAGGAGAACGGCGTGCAGAAGGAGCTGTTCCGCTACAACGCCGACGGCACCGTCAAGGCCATCCTTCCCAACGGCGAGAGCCTTGACGTGGCAGCCAGCGAGCAGGGCATGTACCGGCTGCGCATGGCCTGCAACAACGGCACTTTCTTTGCCATGAACTGACTCTGAAGGTCCGGCTGCCTTGCAGCGGCAGCCGGACATAAACGCAGCGGCGCCCCTCCCGGTATGCGGGAGGGGCGCCGCTGCGCGTGCTTGGGGGATGGCCGCGGGCCGTCCCCCCGCGGATGCCGGCGCTCACCCGGGACTGAACACAAGCGTGGTCATCAGGCCGGGGTCGAAGACCTGGGCCGCCACCTGCTGCAGCTCGGTGGCGGTGAGCGCGTCGAGCTGGGCGAACAGGCGGCTGACATCCTTCTCCCAGCCGCGGTGCAGGTAGCTCTTGGCAAAGTCGAGGGCGAAGCTCTCGCGGCTGTCGCAGGCCACGGCAATCTGGCCCTTGAGCTGCTTCTTGGCCGCGCGGAGCTGGGACGGGGTCAGCTCGCGGCCGGCCATGCGGTCGAGCTCGCGGCGCACCAGCCGGCGGCAGCGCGCGGCGTCGTGGGGGTCGCAGCCGAAATAGACGCACCACACGCCGGTGTCCGAATAGCTCGCCATGGAGCTCTCGACCGCGTAGACCAGTCCGTTGCGCTCGCGCAGCGACAGGTTGAGCCGCGCGTTCATGCCCGGCCCGCCAAGGATGTTGTTGAGCAGGTAGAGCGCGATGCGCCGGCTGTCGGTCACAGGAAAGGTGCGGTTGCCCATCATCACGTGGGCCTGGTGGGTGGGGCGCTGCACAACGGCCTCCTGCGGACAGTAGGGCGGCAGCGGGCCGGCCCCGGCGCCGGCAGCGGGTGCGCCCGGGATGGCCGCTCCGGCGGCCGCCCCCGCGGCAGCGCGGGCGGCGGGCGGCGCGGCAATGTCGGCCGTGTGGCGCTCGAGGAGGCGCACCAGCCGGGCGAAGTCAAGGTCGCCGTAGGCAAAGAAGATGGCGTTGGCGGGACGGTAGTGGCGCGCGGCGAAGCGGCGCAGGTCGGCCGAGCGGTAAGTGCGCAGCCGGCCGGCGGCGCCCAGGATGTTGTGCCCCAGCGGGTGGCCGGCAAAGAGCAGGTTCTCGAACTCGTCGTAGATAAGCTCGGCCGGCGTGTCGTTGTAGCTCTCAATCTCGTCGCAGATCACCTCCACCTCCCTGTCAAGCTCGGCCTGGGGGTACTGGCTGCGGAACACGATGTCGGTGAGCAGGTCGACGGCGCGGCCGATGTCATCCTTCAGGATGGCGGCATGGTACATGGTGTCCTCCTTGTTGGTGAACGCGTTGAGGTCGCCCCCCACGCGCTCCAGGCAGTTCATGATGTGCCAGGCGCGCCGCCGCGCCGTTCCCTTGAACGCGGCATGCTCGCAAAAGTGGGCCAGGCCCTCCTCGCCCGGCAGCTCGTTGCGCGTGCCGGCGGCGATGCCATAGCCGCAGTAGACCACCGGCGAGGCGGACGGCAGGTGGATGATGCGGAGGCCATTGGCCAGAGTATGGGTGTTGTATCTCATAAAAACAGGCGCAAAAATACGAATTTTTAGTTTGTTTTCTGCCGAAAAATTAAGATATTTGCAGCCAGATTAGACAGGTGATTGAAATCATTTGATACAGCCATGCGAAAAGTTATAGGTATTGGCGAGACCGTGCTCGACATCATCTTCCGCGGCGACGACCCGGTTGGGGCGGTGCCCGGAGGCTCGGTGTTCAACGGCATCATCTCGCTGGGGCGCGCCGGGGTGCCCGCCACCTTCATCAGCGAGGCCGGCAACGACCGCGTGGGCCGGCGCATCATCGGCTTTCTGGAGGAGAACGGGGTGGACGGCAGCCATGTCTGCGTGTACCCCGGGAGCAAGTCGCCCATATCGCTGGCCTTTCTCAACGGCAGCAACGACGCGGAGTACATCTTCTACAAGGACCATCCGCACGACCAGCTCGACTTTGCCTACCCCGACGTGCAGCCCGACGACGTGGTGATGTTCGGCTCCTACTATGCCGTGAACCCGGTCATCCGCCCGCAGGTGGTGGGCTTCCTGGAGTACGCGCGCAAGCGGGGGGCCATTCTCTACTACGACGTGAACTTCCGCGCGTCGCACCGCGACGACGTGATCCGCGTGACCCCGAACATCCTGGAGAACCTGGAGTATGCCGACATCGTGCGCGGCAGCGTGGACGACTTCGAGGTGATGTTCCACAAGTCTGACCCCGACGCCATCTACCGCAGCGACATCGCCTTCTACTCAAAGAAGTTCATCTGCACCCAGGGTGCCGGGCCGGTAGAGCTGCGGGCCGAGGGCGGACTGAGCAAGCGGTATCCCGTGACGGCGACCGACACGGTGAGCACCATCGGGGCCGGCGACAACTTCAACGCCGGTTTCGTCTACGGGATGGTACGCTACGGCATCACGCGGGCCGACATTGAGCGCGGCCTCAGCGAGGAGCAGTGGGACAGGCTGGTGCACCAGGCGCAGCGCTTCTCGGCCGACTGCTGCAAGAGCATCGGCAACAGCATCAGCAGGGAGTTTGGCGAGGCACTGAGAAACGCCCCTGCCGACTGACACTGCGGCAGGGGTCAAGGGCAGGCCGGGGCGGGGAAAAAGGGCCGGCTACCGGGGACAGACCAAGCCGGCCCGGGGGTAGCCGTACCAGTCGGCGGCCTTGGAGCGGTCCCTTGCCCACTCGCCGAACGAGTGCCCCCGGGTCTGGTAGGCGCCGCCAAGCACGTTGCTGATGGGGCTGGAGCCAATGGGTGTGCCCTCGACCGGGTAGCTGAACACGCCGGGGACGGCGATGGCCCAGGGGAAGTTGTCGGCATAGGCCGTGCTGCCTTCGCGCCAGCGGTGCACCACCTCGTCCTGCTTGAACGCAAGGGTGTGCACCTCGTAGCAAGCTCCGTTGAACTCCTCAATGATGAAGAGGTCTGCCTTGTCGGGCGCAAAGCGGGCAAAGGCGGCAGAGTCCCTGAAATATAAGGTATAGACACTGGCGGGCAGCCGGTCTTCGGCAACGGTCTCGCCACCTGCGCCGGGCGCAGCCTTGGTGTTGTAATAGCGCCGCTTGGCGTCGCCCTCCTCCTTTTCGCCGCCGCTGATGGCATAGTGAGCGTCATTGAAAAGGGGGATGACCACATCCTGCCCGTCGAGGGCGGTGAGGAAGCTGCGCCCGTCATCGCCACCCTTATGCAGCAGGGTGTTGTAGCGTTCGATGTCATAGAAGCCGAGCGACGGACGGCCCGGCGCTGCCTCAAGGCCGAAAGTGCCGCCCACACAGGCCGCGCTCACGCCCTTGAGGCGCAGGGCGGCGGCAATGGGCTTCAGCGACCCTACGGCCCTCAGGCCAACCCTGGCCACCAGCGTGTCGCACTGCGCGCCGGC
This sequence comes from uncultured Prevotella sp., assembly GCA_937895845.1. Taxonomy (GTDB): domain Bacteria; phylum Bacteroidota; class Bacteroidia; order Bacteroidales; family Bacteroidaceae; genus Prevotella. The sequence continues at coordinate 35,109 of CALBLK010000029.1, forward strand.
GCGCCGGTGCCTCTTCTCCAGCTGCAGCCCCATCACCACATCGTTGAAGTCGCAGTCGCCGGGCGCGGGGAAGTTGTCCTCGTAGCAGTAGGTCAGGCCCGTGCCGGCGGCCTTCAGCCGGGCGGCCTCAGCGGGACTGATGCGGCAGGCGGCCAGCGGGCGGGAGCCGGCAGCGGCATCGCCCACCTCGAGGGCCGTCTCGCCGCCACTGACCGGCGCGGGGCAGACGGTCATAACGCCCGCGCTGTCGGCAACGGCCACATAGACAAGGGGCGACGACAGGGGGTAGCTGACAGCTGTGACGAGCGTCTGGCCGCCGGCCACGCTGCCACACGCCAGCAGTCCGGCAGCGCCGGCGCTGTCGGGCTGCTGCGAAAACACCTTCACAGTGTAGCTGCCCGGCCGGCCCATGCGCACGGTGACGCGCATCAGCGTGGTGCCGGTGGTGCTCCACTGCTGGCCAGGGTCAATGCCTTTCACGGGGAAGGAGGCCCTTACCTGCTCAATATAGGTGTCTTCGACAAACAGATCGGTGTCCTTGCAGGCACAGAGGCACACCGACACCAGGCCTGCACAGGCAAGCAGTCTAACGCTGTTTTTCATCTTTTCCGGGGTTAAAAGTGGCAGTCTTGCCGGCTTTTCAGTCAACCGGCCTGTTGCAAATGTAGGCATTTCGCGTGACAGAAGCCTCCCGCCCGCCCGGCAATTAGCTTTATTTAACCAAAAACGGCCGTCAGAACGAAAGGCCGGCGACCGGGGTTCAGCCCAGGCCATTCTGGCTTTCTGCGGTGAGGATAAGATTCTCACGCCCGGAAAAGGACAAGTAGTTGCCCTTTTCTCTCGGTTTACCGAATTTTTGCACTACCTTTGCACACACAACGGAACGACATGGTACTCAACTATATTTGGACAGCCTTCTTTCTGACTGCCTTCGCAATAGCCACGGTGAAGCTGGTGTTCCTTGGCGACTTCGGGGTCTTCCCGGCCATCATCGACGCCACGTTCGCCTCGTCGAAGACCGCGTTCGAGATTTCGCTGGGCCTCACCGGCGTGCTCTCCCTGTGGCTGGGCATCATGAAGATTGGCGAGCGCGGGGGCGTGGTCAGCCTGCTGGCGCGCGCGCTCAGCCCGGTGTTCGCGCGGCTGTTTCCCGACATTCCCAAGGGGCACCCCGTGACGGGAAGCATCTTCATGAACATTGCGGCCAACATGCTGGGCCTTGACAACGCGGCCACCCCGCTCGGGCTGAAGGCCATGGAGCAGCTGCAGGAGCTGAACCCGCGCAAGGACACGGCCTCCAACCCGATGATTATGTTCCTGGTGCTCAACACGAGCGGGCTCACCATCATCCCCGTGAGCATCATGGTTTACCGCGCCCAGCTGGGCGCGGCGCAGCCCACCGACATCTTTATCCCCATCCTGCTGGCCACGTTCTTCTCGACACTGGCCGGCATCGTGGTGACCAGCGCCTACCAGCGCATCAACCTTCTGAACCGCACGCTGCTGCTCACGCTGGGCGGCATGTGCCTGGCGGTGGCGCTGGTCATCTGGGGCTTCGGCCAGATGGACCGCGCCACGATGGACCGCGCGAGCACCACCACGGCCAACATCCTGCTGGCGGGCATCATCACGGGGTTCATCGTGGCGGGCATGCGCAAGCGCATCAACGTCTACGACGCGTTTATCGAGGGGGCCAAGGAGGGCTTTCACACGGCGGTGCGCATCATCCCCTACCTGGTGGCCATCCTGGTGGGCATCGGGGTGTTCCGCGCCTCGGGGGCGATGGACCTGCTTGTCGGGGGCGTGCGCGCCGCGGTCGAAGGCCTCGGGGGCGACAGCGACTTTGTGGGCGCGCTGCCCACGGCGCTGATGAAGCCGCTCTCGGGCAGCGGGGCGCGCGGCATGATGGTCGACGCCATGACCACCTACGGGGCCGACTCGTTTGTGGGGCGGCTGAGCTGCGTGTTCCAAGGCTCCACCGACACCACGTTCTACATCCTGGCGGTCTACTTCGGCAGCGTCGGCGTGCGCCACACGCGCCACGCCGTGGCCTGCGGGCTGCTGGCCGACCTGGCCGGCGTGCTGGCCGCCATCGCCATCTGCTACCTTTTCTTCCAGGGCTGACAGCGGCCCCGGAACCGTCATTCACCTTACACGCACAGCTATGCCAAGTTTGAAATCGCTCTTCAAGGACACCGCCATCTACGGGATGAGCAGCATCGTAGGCCGCTTTCTCAACTACCTGCTGGTGCCCATCTACACCGCCAAGCTCTCGGCCGAGAGCGGCGGCTACGGCATCATCACCAACGTCTACGCCTACACGGCGCTGCTGCTCGTCATCCTCACCTACGGCATGGAGACCACCTTCTTCCGCTTTGCCAACAAGGAGGGCGAGGACCCGCGGCGCGTCTACGGCACCATCCTCGCCTCGGTGGCCTGCACGTCGGCGCTGTTCGTGGCGCTGGTGCTGGCCTTCATCGGGCCGCTGTCGGGGGCCATGGGCTACGGCGACCACCCGGCCTACGTGTGGACCATGGCGGTCACGGTGGCCATCGACGCCTTCCAGTGCATCCCCTTTGCCTACCTGCGCTACCAGAAGAAGGCGGTGAAGTTCGCCACGCTCAAGCTGCTGTTCATCGTGATGAACATCGCGCTCAACCTGGTGTTCTTCGTCTGGCTGCCGGCAACGGGCGGACAGGTGCCCGACGTGGGCTACGCCTTCTACATCAACATGGCGTGCACGGCCTCCGTCACCCTGTGCTTCCGGCGCGAGCTGACGGCCGTGCGGTGGACACTCGACCGGCCCCTGCTGCGCCGCATGCTGCGCTACAGCTGGCCCATCCTGGTGCTGGGTGTCGCGGGCATACTCAACCAGGCGGCCGACAAGATTCTGTTCCCCTACATCTACCCCTACGCCAACGGCCACGAACAGCTGGGCATCTACAGCGCGTCGGCCAAGATTGCCATGATCATGGCCATGATCACCCAGGCGTTCCGCTATGCCTACGAGCCCTTCGTGTTTGGCAAGAGCAAGGACGGCGACAGCCGCGACACCTATGCCAGGGCCATGCTCTACTTCGTGGTGTTCACCCTGCTGGCCTTCCTCATGGTGATGGGCGGCATCGGGGTGCTCAAGTACCTCATCGGGCGCGACTACTGGAGCGGGCTGCGCGTGGTGCCCATCGTGATGGCAGCGGAGATGATGATGGGCGTTTACTTCAACCTGTCGTTCTGGTACAAGCTGACCGACAAGACCATCTGGGGCGCATGGTTCTCGGGCATCGGCTGCGCGGTGCTCATCGCCGCCAATGTCATCTTCGTGCCGCGCTACGGCTACATGGCGTGCGCATGGGCCGGCGTGGCCGGCTACGGCACGGCCATGGCGCTGTCGTACGCAGTGGGGCAGCGGCGCTACCCCATCAACTACCCCCTGGGCACCATCGCGCGCTACGCCCTGCTCGCCGCGGCCCTCTACGCGGGCATCTGCTGGAGCAACGGCCACCTGCCACTGGCCGGCGCGCTGGCGCTCAACGCGCTGCTGGTGGCTGTGTACGCGGCCGCAACGGTGAGGCTGTTGCGCCACAGAAAGTGTAAGAACCAACAAAAACAGATATGAAGAAATCACTGATTATCGCGGCGGCCGCACTGGCCGCCGCCACGGCCAAGGCCGACGAGGGCATGTGGACCCTGTACAACCTGCCACAGCCTGTCTACGAAATGATGAAGGCCGAGGGCTTCACCCTGCCCTACGCAGACCTCTACCAGAGCGGCAACGCCATCAAGAACGCCTGCGTGAACTTCAGCGGGTACTGCTCGGGGGTGGTCGTCTCGCCCAACGGCCTGGTGCTCACCAACCACCACTGCGGCTTCGAGGCTATCCGCAGCCACTCCACCGTGGAGCACGACTATATGCTCAACGGCTTCTACGCCAAGACCTATGCCGACGAGCTGCCCAACAAGGACATGTTCGTGAGCTTCATGGTCGAGCAGAAGGACGTGACGCAGCGGCTCACCGACATGGGCTTCTACAAGCTGAGCCTCAAGCAGCAGGAGGCCTTCCTCGACTCGGTGGAGAACGCCTGGTCGAAGGAGGCGAAAGCCCGGGACTCCACCCTGCGCCTGGAGCTGCAGCCGTTCTACGAGGGCAACGCCTTCTATGCCACCACCTACCGCGACTTCCGCGACCTGCGACTGGTGTTCACCATACCCAAGTCGATGGGCAAGTTCGGCGGAGAGACCGACAACTGGATGTGGCCGAGGCAGACGTGCGACTTCTCCGTGTTCCGCATCTACGCCAACCCGGAGACCAACGGCCCCGCCGAATACAGCGAGCGCAACGTGCCCTACCGCCCCAAGTCGTGGGCGCGGGTGTCGCTCGACGGCTACCGCGAGGGCGACTTCGCCATGACCATCGGCTACCCCGGCTCCACCAGCCGCTACCTGTCGAGCTATGGCATCCGCGAGATGCGCGACGCCGGCAACGCACCGAGGGCGCAGGTGCGCGGCGTGAAGCAGCAGGTGATGTGGCGGCACATGACAGCCGACGAGGGCGTGCGCATCAAGTATGACTCGAAGTACGCGCGCAGCTCCAACTACTGGAAGAACTCCATCGGCATGAACAAGTGCATCGACAGCATCGGCCTGGTGAAACAGAAAGCTGACTACGAGCGCGCCATCCGCCACTACCAGGACTCCACCGGCTACATGAAAGGGAAGCTCGACTTCGACCTGATGAAACGGCTCTACGACAAGCGGCTCGCCCTGCGCAAGGCGCTCACGCTCTTCCGCGAGACCTTTGTCGGCACCAACGAGCTGGCCGACCGCTCGCTGAAGGCGGCCAACGGAAAGGAGGTGCTCGGGCCGAAGAACCGCAAGCGCAAACAGTACATCCTGTTTGACGACGACTGCAAGACGTGGGACCTGGCCACCGACCGCGAGGTGATGGGGGCGCTGCTCAAGAACTACCGCGAGCAGGCGGACGCACGCTGGCTGCCCGACTTCTACAAGACCATCGACAGCGAGTTCGGCGGCGACTGCGCGCGCTACGCCGACTACCTCTACGCCAACTCGGCGCTGATGAAGAGCAACAGCAAGATCTACATCAACAGGAAGGGCTACGGCAAGGACTATGGCGTGAGGATGGGCATCGACCTTACGGACATGCTCACGCAGATCATGGCGCCCATCAGGGAGCTGCGCGACAGCATCGACGAGCAGGAGCGCTACCTCTGCAACGTGAAGCTGCGCATGGAGCAGGACCGCCCGCACTACTCTGACGCCAACTTCACCATGCGCCTCAGCTACGGACAGGTGGGCGGCTTCACGGTTGGAGGGAAGCCGTCGGGCTACTACACCACGGCCGAGAGCATCGTGGAGAAGATGAAGAGGAGCGGCCAGGTGCCCGACTATCTCGCCGAGCCGGAGATGCTCAGGCTGTTCTCGGCATCCGACTTCGGCCGCTATGCCGACAAGGCCACGGGCAAGATGCAGCTCTGCTTCCTGACCAACAACGACATCACCGGCGGCAACAGCGGCTCGCCCATGTTCGACGGCAAGGGGCGGCTCATCGGGCTGGCCTTCGACGGCAACTGGGAAAGTCTGGCAAGCGACATCCTCTTTGACAGCCAGCTGGCGCGCTGCATCGGCGTCGACATCCGCTATGTGCTCTACATGATGGACAAGTGGGGGCACGCAGACCGACTGCTGGAGGAAATGAAATAGGGGGGGCGCGGGCCTTGCCGCCCCCCCCGGCATCACCAAGACATGACCTGAGATGGCTATAAGATACACGAAGAAAGAGGAGTTGTGGAACACCTGGTCGCACGCCGCGGGCATCCTGCTGGCCGTAGTCATCGGGACGGTGTTCCTGGTGAAGTGCTTTGAGGCAGAGAACGGCTGGGCGCGCCTGGCTGTCATCCTCTACCTCTTCGGCATGCTGTCCTCGTATGCCGCCTCGACAGTGTATCATGCCATGCCACGGCGCAGCCGCTGGAAGGAGCGGCTGCGCCGCTGGGACCACGCCGCCATCTACTGGAACATCGCCGGCTCCTACTCGCCCATCACACTCGTGGCGCTGCGCGAACAGGGCTACTGGGGCTGGGGCCTCTTCGCCTTTGTGTGGCTCTCGGCCATCGCCGGCACGGTGGTGAGCCTGGTGCGCCTCAAGGACCACAGCAACGTGGAGACCCTCTGCTTCATCGGCATGGGCCTCTCGGTGCTGGTGGCGTTCAAGCCGCTCGTCGACGCGGTGGGCGCGGCGGCCGTGAGCTGGATTGTCGCCGAGGGGGTGTGCTACATCACGGGGGCCGCCTTCTACTCGTTCAACAAGCGGCGCTACATGCACTCGGTGTTCCACTTCTTCGTGCTGGCGGGCAGCGCCTGCCACATCGTCGCCGTGTGGGACATGCTGAAGGAGTATCTTTAATGAAGAATGAAGAATTGAGTGGCAGAGAACCGGCGCCAGGGCGCACGAGATGAGGCAAAGAAAAATGACGGATTGCAGACTTGGTCTTGCAATCCGTCATTTTTTAATTCTTCATCGCCGCAGGCGGCCATCCGTCATTTGCCACTCGTCTTCTGCAATTCAAACACCGTCTTTCCGCTCTTGTCAGTGAGCAGCATGGTGTTCTTCTTGCCCGGCCTGAACGAGGTCACGCTGGGCATCGCCCCGAGCACCTTGCGCTCGGCGGCCATGTTGCGGCACATCATGCGGGTGGAGGCAATCTTGTCGCCAAACACCAGGCGGCCGTCTGGCCCGCCGGCGTCAAGCTCTCCCGACAGGCGGTTGCAGCCCGAGCAGCCATAGACTCTCCGCTCGGCCACGTTGAAGCCGAAGAAGGGGGCGGTCTCGTAGTCGTCGGCGTCCAGCTGCTCGCCGTTGACGCTCACGATGCGCCACTCGCCGTCCAGGGTGTCAAGCGACGCTGTTTTCTGTACTGTCGAACATGATGCCAGGGCAGCGGCCAGCATCACGGTGAATGTTGTTTTCTTCATATCGGTTGTTGCTGTTTGGTTTAGTTCAGACGTGAAGTCATGGGGTTGCGAACGCCGCGGTAGCCCTTGAGGAACGCCTTGGCCGAGCCGAAGCTCAGGAACATGTCAAGGCGCACGGGGATGTGGTTGGTGTCGTCGGTGACGAAGAAGCGGATAAGCTCGTGGTTCTTGCCATCCTCGCGTTCCATGAACGAGAACACCAGGCAGCGGAACTTCTCCTTGGAGCCTTCGACCTTGAACTTCTCCTTTCCGCGGTACACCAGCCAGGAGTTCGACAGGTGCTTGGCGTCGCTGATGGGCATCGGTATCTTCTGCCCCTTCCTGAACTTCGAGGCGTTGAAGTTCCTTGCCCTGAGGAAAATGCTCATCATGTCGTAGATGCAGTCCTGGTATTCCGACTGCTTCCACACGTGCTTGCCGTCGCTCTCGATACGGTGCTGCCTGAGGTGGCAGTTGCCCCTGGGGTAGGAGTACCACAGCTCGTCAACATAGTAGCGCTTGCCCTCGCGCGCGCCCTTTCGGAAATACAGCGGCGACAGGTTCCTGTCGCAGTAGGAGAGCAGGGTGTCGCGCATGGTGAACACCTTGTCGAGCTTGTTGTTGCCACGGGTGACCAGGCTCGTGCGGTAGGCGTGCCTGCCGCTGTACACCGACTCGACGGTGCTCATCGAGGCCGTGCCCACCTTGACCCAGATGAACTTCCAGTTGAAATACAGGTCGTAATAAAGGAACTCGCCCGACTTGAAGGCGTGGTTCTCGATGCCGCACTGAGCCTTGGCGCCCAGTGCGAGCGTGGCCGCGAGGGCCATCACTGTCCAGAGTCTTTTCATATCTGTAGATGTTCTAAACTGTTCGCAAGGCACTGTCTGCCCAGTCTCACCGCCGGCGCGGCGCCGGCTCGGGCACGCCCAGCCTTGCCGCGCGGTCGGCATTGCGGTTGCGCAGCCGCCTCTCCTTGCCGGCCTTCTGCCTGGTGATGGCATCCGGCTTCTGCCGCTCGGCGCTGCAGGCGGCCAGGTTCCAGCTGTGGGTGATGTCCCACTTGGCCTTGCACTCCACCTGCCGCGGGTTGTAAAACACCTGCTCGGGCTGCACGTCACGGTCGTAGTCGCCCGTGTCCCACACGCCGTTTCCGTTGGCATCAACAAAGGCGCGCATATAGTATTTCTGCGGGGCCAGATAGTAGAAGTCTGCCGAGCCGCCGGCCACGCGGGCCTCCTTCACCGGCTCGTCGCTGCCGTTGAGCAGCTGCACCACCAGCGTTGAGTCGGCAACGCTGTCGGGCACGGTGACGTTCACCGTCAGGGTGGCGTACTCGTCGAGCGACCTGATGCGGATGCCCTGCGTGATGGGAGCCGACACATTGCCGTAGATGTCGCGGAAGGCGGCGGAGTCTATCTCCAGACTGTACTCCAGTCCGGGGCGCCACTCGGCCAGCAGCCGGTAGCGGCGCAGGTGGCCCTCGGCGCGCTCCCACTCCTTGCGGGCGCTGTACCACAGTGTGTCGTGCTTCACATACAGGTGGATGGCCGCCGTGTCACAGTGCTCCAGTGGCGCCGGCATCTCGACAAGCACGTTCTGGTCGGGGTCGAGCGACGAGGACGACAGGAACTTGGGCTCCAGTGCAGCGGCCGGCATCACCGAGTCGACCCGCTCGCCCCGCTTCCGGGCCTTGTCCATCTTCTTCTGCCATTTCTCCAGCTCCCTCGCGCGCTCCTTTTCCCGCTTGGCAAACGGAGTCTTGGCCAGCACCTCCAGCGTGTCGGTCTTGCTCGCCAGGGTTCCGGTGGAGTCGGTCATCAGATAGGTCAGTTCCAGCTGCAGCGTGTCGCGGTTGACCAGCGCCGTGTCGCGCAGCCAGTAGCTCACGGTGTCGCGCCTTGCCGACGCTTCGACGAAGAAGGCGCTGTCGGCGCTGAAGTTCAGTCCCCTGACCTCGGGCAGCCGGTCGCTGCCGTAGGTGAAGAACAGGGTGAACATGCGCGCGTCCGTGCGGTCGGCCTTCAGCAGGTAGCGGTCGGTCTGCGTCACGGCAAAGGCCCGCAGCACCACGTTGTCGGGTTCGAAGTGTGTGTAAGGCACGCGCATGATGGTGTCGATGCGCAGCGAGTCGCGCCACACTGTGTCCTGGCGGATGTCGGGCCGGCAGCTCGGTTCGATGACCCTGTGGCTGAAGGCCACCATCTCGCTCTTCTGACTGTAACGGTAGTCGCCGTCCTGGTCGTTGAGGGCGTAGCAGCGGTAGCGTCCCGGGGCCACGCCGCGCACGGTGAAGCGCCCGCGGCTGTCGGTGCGCGCCACGCGCAGCAGCGGCTTGGTGCGGAAGGCACTGTCGGCCAGGTCGTCGTAGAGTCCCACCAGGATGCCCTTCACCGGCTCCAGGTTGGACGCGTCGAGCACCGTTCCCGCCACCTCGAGCGTGTCGATGCGCCCTCCTGTCGAGAAGCAGTAGGTGTAGTTGCCCATGGGGTTCCCCTCGTTGTTGTCGACGATGGCGTCGGAGAAATCGATGGTATAGGTGGTGTTGGCCTTGAGCGAGTCCTTCAGGTCAATGACTATCCGCTTGCCCGAGGTCTTGATGTCGGGGGTCTCCAGCTGGGGCGGCGACACCACCACCTTGCTGGTGGCGTCCTGCAGTTTGACAAACTCGTCGAAGCTGATGGACACCTTGTGCGCCCTCACCCCCGTGGCCCTCTCGGCCGGCGAAGTCCTGACAACGCGCGGCGGCGTGTCGTCAAACCATCCGCCGTCGGGCTGTCCCATGCGTGCGCACGACACGGCGAGCAGCGCCACGAGGGCGGCCAGCCCGGCGGGTGCGGGCAGTCTGCTATGCCTGGCCATCGGTGTTGGCGGTTGGTTGCTGACTGTTGAGCTGCAGCAGCACGTCAATGTGCTCGCGGCTGTTGCAGAGCCGGGGCACCTTGTGCTGTCCGCCGAGCTTTCCGCGCATGCGGAGCCAGTCGTTGAACAGGCCCCGGCGCGCCTTGACCACCTCGAGGTGCTGCAGCGTGATGTCCTTGTGGCGCTTGGCCTCATAGTCGCTGTTGAGCTCCTGGAGCCGCTTGTCCAGCAGCCGGGCGAACGTGTCAATGCTGCCGGGCTCGCGGGCAAACTCGATGAGCCACTGGTGCCGGCACTTCGCGTGGTTGTCCATGAACACGGGGGCCGCCGTGTACTCGCTCACCTCGGCGCCCGTCCGGGCGCAGGCATAGGCCAGTCCCTGCTCGGCGTTGTCGACGATGAGCTCTTCGCCAAAGGCGTTGATGAACGACTTGGTGCGCCCGGTGATGGTGAACTTGTAGGGGTTGGTCGACGTGAAGCTCACGGTGTCGCCCAGCACATAGCGCCACAGTCCGCACGAGGTGGAGATGACCATGGCGTAGTTGCGCCCCTTCTCCACGCCCCAGAGGGGCACCACCGTGGGGCTGGCAGAGCCGAACTCGTCCATGGGGATGAACTCGTAGAACACGCCGTAGTCCACCAGCAGCAGCATGGCCTTGTCAGCCGGGTCGTCCTGCAGGCCGAAGAAGCCCTCGCTGGCGTTGTAGGTCTCCATGTAGTGCATGCCGGGCGAGGTGATGAGCTGCTCGTACTGGCTGCGGTAGGGCGTGAAGGCCACGCCGCCGTGGAAGAACACCTCGAGGTTGGGCCACACCTCCTCGAGGTGCGCCTTGCCCGACAGCTCCATCACGCGGGTGAGCACCGAGAGCATCCACGAGGGCACGCCGCTGATGTTGGTCACGTTCTTGCGGAGTGTCTCGCGGGCTATGCGCTCGCGCTTCACCTCGAAGTCGGCGATGAGGGCGGTCTGCTTCTTGGGCACGCGCACCAGGTTGGCCAGCGGGCTGATGTTCTCGATGAGGATGGCGCTGAGGTCGCCCACCAGCGAGTGGGGCAGGTTGAAGTTGGGCGCGTGGCTCCCGCCGAGGATGAGCGCCTTGCCGTCGAACAGGCGGCTCTTGGGGTTGTTGCGCAGGTAGAGGGCCACCGCGTCCTTGCCGCCCCGGTAGTGCAGGTCCTGCAGGCCGTCGGGGCTCACGGGGATGAACTTGCTCTTGTCGTTGGTGGTGCCCGACGACTTGGCATACCACCTCACCTGGCCGGGCCACAGGATGTCGCGCTCGCCGTGGCGCATGCGGTCGATGTCGCCCTTGAGCTCCTCGTAGGTGTTCAGGGGGGTGTGTTTCACAAAGTCACCGTAGCCGCGCACCTCGCCAAACAGGTGCTTGCGCCCGTATTCCGTGTTCCGCGCCCTCTGCGCAAGGTGGCCGAGCACCTGCCTTTGCAGGGCCTCCGCCTCGCTGCCGTAGCGTTCCAGCTCGCGCTGCCGCGGCACAAAGAGCTTCCCGATAATCCGTGTCAGACTCATAGTTGTATGGATGTTCACTGTTGCTTGCCGGCCTTTCCGCCCCTGCGCCCCGCCCCGCTCAGGGGGCATGGCGCGTCCGGGCGCACGCTTGCCGGCACGTCACTTCAAACTGCAAAGGTAGGCAAACTTTTGCAAAACGCTGGCTTTTGCCCCGCAAAACGGCCTGTTTTCACATAATTTAGTCTGCCGCGGGGGGGCGCCCTCCCATGCAGCCGCCACACCCAAAAACAAGGCACACCACCATGTCAGACAATTTTGAGCGCCTGCCTGCCTCCAGTCCGCCCGGGCGGTGACGGGCACCCAAGGCCCTCGACGACGGCCGCCGGGGCGGGTCTCATGTGTCATTTTGTTTAAAAAACGGCCAAAAAACCTTTCCTTTTGTTGTCCGTATCATTTAAAATACTTACTTTTGCTGGCCTTTTTCCGGCTGACTGACAGAAGCCGGCGGCCGCACTTGCAGTGCAAACACATAGCCATTGTTGTGCAAACATATTTATATTATGGACAAAATAGACAATCTTGACAAGAAGATTCTGAGCATTCTGTCGAAGAATGCGCGCATTCCCTTCAAGGATGTTGCCGCCGAGTGTGGCGTGTCGCGTGCCGCCATCCACCAGCGCGTGCAGCATCTCGTCGACGGCAACGTTATCCTGGGCAGCGGGTTCGACGTGAACCCCAAGAGCCTGGGCTACTCCACCTGCACCTATGTGGGCATCACCCTCGAGCGGGGCAGCATGTACAAGGACGTGGTGACGCGCCTCCAGCACATCCCCGAGATTGTGGAGTGCCACTTCACCACCGGCCCCTACACCATGCTGGTGAAGCTCTACGCCCGCGACAACGAGCAGCTGATGCACCTGCTCAACGGGCAGCTGCAGGACATCCCCGGCGTGGTGGCCACCGAGACGCTCATCTCGCTCGAGCAGAGCATCAAGCGCGAAATCCCCATCAACATAGACTCCCCGTGCAATGACTGACCCAATAGCGCGCTTTGACTGGCAGGCGGTGCTCCGCGACGGGCCATACGCCTCGTTCCCCGAGGCCGGCGAGCGCCCGGTCATCGGCATCACCGCCAACTACGGCGACCGCTCGGCCATGCTGACCGAGCAGTATTACAAGGCTGTTGTGGCCGCCGGGGGCACGCCGGTGCTCATCCCGCCGGTGGCGGACACCCAGGTTGCCGTCAACACCCTGGCGCGTGTCGACGGGCTGCTGCTCAGCGGCGGAGCCGACATCAACACCCTCTACGCCGGCGAGGAGCCGTCGCCGGCACTCCGCGACATCAACGCCGAGCGCGACCTGCCCGAGCTGCTGCTCACCCGGCTGGCCTACAACCGGCAGATACCCACGCTGGGCATCTGCCGGGGCATCCAGATGCTGGCCATGGCGCTGGGGGGCCGCGTGGAGCAGGACATCCTCTCGGCGCAGCGCCCCGGCGGACAGGGCGGCGGCAAGCCCGTGAAGCACAGCCAGGAGGCCGACCGCAGCCTGCCCACACACACCGTCGCCATCGAGCGCGGCTCCATACTGCACGCGCTCTACCGGTCGCAGGCCATCGCCGTCAACTCGTTCCACCACCAGGCTGTGGCCGACGCCGGCGGGCGGTTCCGCGTGACCGCCACGGCCCCCGACGGCACCGTGGAGGCCATCGAGAGCCGCGAGTTCAAGTCGGTCATGGGGGTGCAGTGGCACCCCGAGTGCATGGCTGAGGGCCAGCCGATCTTCCGCTGGCTGGTGAAGCAGGCGGCCCACTTCCGCGAGGCCAACAGGCTGCACGACAGGATTGTCACCCTCGACACCCACTGCGACACGCCGATGCTCTTCGCCAAGGGCGTCGACTTCGCCAGGCGCGACAGCCGCATCCTCGTCGACCTGCACAAGATGACCGAGGGCCGGCTCGACGCCACCATCATGGTGGCCTACCTGCCGCAGCCCGGGCTGGGTGAGACGTTCTCGGGCAAGGTGGACTGCGAGGTGGACGGGCCGACCCAGTATGCCGACCTCATCTTCGACAAGATCGAGGCCATCGTGGCGGCCCACAAGGACTGCCTGAGCATTGCCCGCACACCGGCCGACCTGTACAGCGACAAGCGCCACGGGCGCAAGTCAATCATGCTGGGCATCGAGAACGGACTGGCCCTCGGGGGCAGCCTGGCGGCCGTGAAGCACTTCAAGCAGCGCGGCGTGGTGTACATCACGCTGTGCCACAACGGCGACAACGACCTGTGCGACAGCGCCCGGGGGTGCAACACGCACAACGGCGTGAGCCCCCTTGGCGAGCAGGTCATCCGCGAGATGAACCGCCTGGGCATCATGGTAGACCTGAGCCACGGCGGCGAGAAGAGCTTCTACGACGCGCTCGCCATCAGCAGCAAGCCCATCGTGTGCAGCCACAGCAGCGCCCGCGCCCTGTGCGACCACCCGCGCAACCTCACCGACGACCAGATGAGGGCCCTGGCGGCCAGGGGCGGCGTGGCCCAGACCACGCTCTACCACGGCTTCCTGCGCAGCGCCGGCGAGGCCACCATCCTTGACGCCGTGGCCCACCTCGAGCACGCCATCCACGTGATGGGCGTCGACCACGTGGGCATCGGCACCGACTTCGACGGCGACGGCGGCGTGCGCGGCATGGCCGACGCGTCGGAGGCCATCAACTTCACCCGCATGCTCCTGGCCCGGCACTACTCCGAGCGGGACATCCAGAAGATCTGGGGAGGCAACTTCATGCGCGTGATGGGCGAGGTGCAGGCCGTTTAGCAGATGGACAGGACAAAAGGTGTCCGCACGGGCCGCGGCATGACAATGCGCATGCCGCGGCCCGTGCAGGCACCTTTTGTCTGCGGGGTCGCGGTGAGCCTACTGCGTTACCAGCACCTTGAGCACCGTCTGCCCTACGGCCTTCAGCGTGGCCTTGTCAATGTGGGCCATGTCGTCGGCCAGCGTGTGCCACGTGGGCCCGAAGCTGCTCCGGGCGCAGTCGGGGTGGTAGGGGATGATGTCGATGGTGGGGATGCCGGCCACCTCGTTCACGGGAACGTGGTCGTCGGTAACCATGCCGCCGTCGGTGGCGGGGAAGTAGCTGCCATAGCCCAGCTCGGCGGCCGCCCGCCACACGCGGTCAACCACCTCGGGGGCGTAGCGCACGGACATGCCCTCGCGGCAGAACCTTGCGCCCTGCCCGCCAACCATGTCGAGCAGTATGCCGAAGCGCGCCTTGTAGCCGGCCTTGTGGGGGTGGGCGGCCCAGTGGCTTGCGCCCAGCGCCCAGGTGCCGGCGTCGTCGCCGGTCTCCGCCCACTGCGGCGTGCCCCAGTCCTCGGCGTCAAAGCACACGAAGTCAACGCCCACGCCCAGGCTGTCGGCCAGCGGCGCCAGCAGCCTGGCCAGCTCGAGCAGCACAGCCACGCCGCTCGCGCCGTCGTTGGCCGCCATCACCGGCTTGCGCCAGTTGGCGCTGTCGGGGTCGTTGTCGGCCCACGGCCGGCTGTCCCAGTGGGCGCAGAGCAGCACGCGGCCGGCGGCGCCGGGGTTCATGCTGGCAATGATGTTGCAGGCCTTGAGGGGCGTTCCGTCGTAGCCGCCGAGGGTGGCCCGCTGCTCGGTGACCTGCAAGCCGAAGGCCCTGAACTTGCCGGCTATCCACGCGCCGCACCGGTCGTGGGCCTCGCTGTTCATCACGCGGGGGCCGAAGGCGCACTGGGCGGCACAGTAGGCATAGGCGCTGTCGGCGCAAAACTCGGGCACGGCGACGGCCGGCACGCCGTCGCCGGCGGCGCCGCCGCTCCTTTTCGCTCCGCCACAGGCGGCCAGCGCCGCTGCCACGGCAACGGCGGTGACAGCGGACAATATCTTTTCTTTCATGCTAAAATGGGTGTTATGAGTTGTCATGCACAGGCGCGCGGCCCTCACAGCTGGCCGGACTCGACCAGCAGCACCACGCGCTCGGTGAGGCGGTCGGTGCCCTCGGGGTCGTAGCCCTTGCGCAGCGAGGCGCCGAAGATGGACGAGAACGCCTGCCAGAAGCCGGCGCGGATGGGGCCGAGAAAGGCCTTCACGATGTCATAGGACGAGGAGTTGCACTCGCGGTAGATGAGCTTGATGAGCAGCTTGCCCTGCGAATAGGTGAGCTTCTTCATGCGCGGCTTGTACTCCTTGATGATGCTTTTCTCCACCAGCCGCATGTGCTCGTCCCTCGCCCGCTTGTTGGGCAGGGTCTCCAGGTACTCGTAGGTCTCGAGGATAATCTTGTTCACCTCCTTGGCGATGGGCAGCACCTTCTTCACGTTGCGCACCAGCCGCATGTAGCTCATGGCCTGCCGCTGGCTGCTGAACTCCAGCCGGGGGTACACGTAGACGTTGTTCATCTCCATGTACTGGATGCTGTCGCGCCCGTAGAGCACCTTGCCCACCTTGACCGTGGGCACAAAGGTGGGGCTGTCCATGTCGACGGCGCGGTCTTCGGGGTGCGCCCCGCCGACGCTGCCGGCCTGCGCCGCGGCCCTGAGGGCCAGGGCCGCGCAGGCGGCGACGAGTGCCATTCGCTTGAAGTGTGCCATGGCCGCCCCGCCTATTTGGCGCCCTTGGCCTTGAAGGCCAGGGCGTACATTCTGATTTGCTTCACCATGGCCAGCAGGCCGTTGCTGCGCGTGGGGCTCAGGTGGTCCCTCAGCCCGATGCGGTCGATGAAATAGAGGTCGGCGCCCAGGATCTCGTCGGGCGTGTGGCCGCTGAGCACGCGGATGAGCAGGGCGATGATGCCCTTGACAATGAGCGCGTCGCTCTCGGCAGCGAACACGAGCCTGCCGTCCTTGCAGTCGGCCTGCAGCCACACGCGGCTCTGGCAGCCGTCAATCAGGTTGCTCTCGGTCTTGTAGCGCGCGTCGAGCGGCTTCAGCTCGCTGCCCAGGTCAATGAGCAGCTGGTACTTGTCCATCCAGTCGTCAAGGCCGCCGAACTCCTCGACCACCTCGTCTTGAATCTCGTTGATTGTCATTGTCTGTTGTCGGTTATTACGTTGTGCCGCGGCAGCCGGCCCTAAGCCTGCCGCTGGCTCACTATCTTGAACAGCTTGTCGCTGGGCCTCACCTTGCCCGTCACGGCTATGCTCACGCGCGTGCCCTTGGCGGCGCGCTCCACGGGCCCGTGGTCGCCGTGCACCTCGGCGGGCGTGACATACATCACCCCCGTCGTGGGGCCGGTGATGAGCAGGCGGTCGCCGGGGCCGAACTCGCAGGCCTCGCAGGTGAACTCCGCCACGCCCAGCTTGGAGAAATACTTCACCCCGCGGCCCACGTAGACCTTGCGCTCCGTGGCGTTCGACCCGTAGCCGGTGTTCCACTCGCCGAGCCTCTGCCCGAGGTAGTAGCCGTCCCAGAAGCCGCGGTTGAACACGGTGGCCAGCCGGCGGTCCCACTCGTCCTTCTTCTCCTCGGTGAAGGTGCCGTCGAGCACGCTCTGTATGGCCTCCTTGTAGCAGCGCACCACCGTGTAGACGTACTCGGGCCCGCGCGCGCGGCCCTCGATTTTCATCACCGTCACGCCCGCCTTCATCAGGCGGTCCACGAAGCGGATGGTCTTCAGGTCCTTCGGGCTCATGACATACTTGTTGTCGATGGCCAGCTGCTCGCCCGTCTCGTCGTCGGTCACGGTGTAGGAGCGGCGGCACACCTGCACGCACTCGCCCCTGTTGGCCGACCGGTTGGCGCTGTGCAGGCTCATGTAGCACTTGCCGCTCACGGCCATGCACAGGGCGCCGTGGCAGAACATCTCGATGCGCACCGGCTCGCCCTTGGGGCCGCGGACGCCCTGCTCCACGATGCCGCGGTGAATCTCGGCCACCTGGTCAAGGCTGAGCTCGCGCGCCAGCACCACCACGTCGGCAAACCGGGCGTAGAACTTCAGCGCCTCGATGTTGGAGATGTTCAGCTGCGTGCTGAGGTGGACCTCCTGGCCAACGCTGTTGCAGTAGGCCATCACCGCCACGTCGCTGGCTATCACGGCGCTGATGCCGGCCTGGCGGGCCGCGTCGATGATGGCGCGCATCGTGGCGAGGTCCTCGCCGTAGATGATGGTGTTCACCGTGAGGTAGCTCCTGATGCCGTGGCGGCGGCAGGTCTCCGCGATGTCGCGCAGGTCGCCGGCGGTGAAGGCGCTGGCCGAGTGCGCCCGCATGTTCAGCCGCCCGATGCCGAAGTACACGGCGTCGGCGCCGGCCTGGATGGCCGCCGCCAGCGACTCCCTCGAGCCCACCGGCGCCATCACCTCAAAGTCGTTGATTTTCTGTCGCATGTTGTCTGTCCGCGCCCCGATGGGGGGCCTGGCGTTGCAAATTTACGAAAAAAGGCAGGAACAGACGACTGTTTTCAGCTTTTTACACTATATTTGCACTCGTGAAAACCTGCACACACGCCTGTGAATGACGGCGTTCAAAACACCAAGCCTATGAAATGGACCGATGACTGCTGGCCGCTGCTGCTCCAAGTCTACCTCCGCAAGCCTGCGGGGGTGAAACCCCTGTACAGCCGGGCGCTCGTCGAACTGGCCCTCGAGCTGCACGTCCACCCCCGGGTGCTGTTCAACAAGCAGTGCGAGCTGGCCAGCCTGTCGTCGCCCGGCGTGGCGCGGCTGTGGCAGACCTACGCGGACAGCCCGCGCCGGCTGGGCAAGACCGTGGCGCGGCTGCGGGCCATGCGCGGCTTCAGCCATGCCGACACCTTTTACGAGGGGGTGGCGCTGAACGAGACCTTTGAGCGCGACTTCCGCCCCATTGCGGGCTGCGAGCCGCTCACGCCGGCGATGCTGGCGCTCACGCTCGACCTCTACTTCCGCCTCACGCCGGCCACGATGGTGGCCCGGACACCCGAGGTGGCCGCCCTGGCGCAGACCATGCGCGTGCCGGTGGCCGCGGTGACCGGCGCGCTCGAGGCTTTCCAGCACTGCGACCCCTACCTGAAGCGCGGCGCTGGCACAGCCGGCCCGCTGGCGGAGGCGTGCCGGCAGGTGTGGCAGCGCTACGGCAACAGGCAGCCGTCGGAGCTGGAGGCCGTCGCCACACAGCTGCGCGACTACTTTGTGACGGGCTGAACCGGCTGTGCGGTTTTTGTGTTAAAATCGGTTAACCGCCCTGCTTTGCAAAATTTTTGCCTTACCTTTGTGATGGGTAACGCCGGGGGGAGGCGCGCCAACCCGCGCCGCGCTCAGCGGAGAGAGGGGTGACAGCCCCGCCCGAAGGCGTGTCAAAAATCACGGTTGCGCCGCCCGCAAGCGGTCCGTGAAGGCCGCCGCCCGCGGGCAAAGGGCGCAAGACCGAAAAAAGGTGGCAAAAGTATCATATTTTATATAGCTCATTTATTTACAGCATTTTACGAACTTTAAAGTTGTAAACGAAGGCCGGTTGCCGTGAGGCACCCGGCCTTTTTTGTGCCCGGAAGGGCCGTCCGGGCGCGCCAAACGCACCGTCTCACGCTGCATGACGGCCCGTCCGGGCACGCCGGAAGAGCCGTCCGGCGCGCCCGGACGCACCTTGCGGCGGCGCGGCAGGGGCGGAATGGCGCCGGCGTGACAGAGAAAAGCCACCGGAAAGCGGCGGAAGGCGCGCGCCCGGTGGCTGGATGAGAAAAAACAAATGTCGCGCATTTTTACGCAAAAGCACGCAAAAAGCGTATCAAAAATCACGGTTGCCCCGTCAGCGGGCGGGCGGCGGGGGCCGCCGGCCTCCGGCAAGTGAGGCGGCGGTGTCAGTCGGAGGCGATGGTGAAGTCAATCTGCCGCTTCTCGATGTCGGCCTTGGCCACCCTGATGCGCACGGCGTCGCCCAGCTGGTACTTGTGGTGATGGCGTCGGCCCACGAGGCAGTAGTTGCGCTCGTCAAAGTCGTAGTAGTCGTCGTCAAGGTCGCGCATGGGCACCATGCCCTCGCAGTGGTTCTCGTCAATCTCGCAGTAGATGCCGTAGCTCTGGATGCCGCTGATGTGGGCGTCGTAGACATTGCCCACCTTGTCCTCCATGAACTCCACCATCTTGTACTTGATGCTGTCGCGCTCGGCGTTCTGCGCCACCAGCTCCATGTCCGAGCAGTGCTCGCAAAGCTCCTCGTAGTGCTCCTTGTTGGCCGAGCGCCCGCCCTGCTGGTAGCGGGTGAGCAGGCGGTGCACCAGGGTGTCGGGGTAGCGGCGTATGGGCGAGGTGAAATGGGTGTAGTAGTCGAACGCCAGGCCGTAGTGGCCGATGTTGTGAACGCTGTACTTGGCCTTCATCATGGCGCGCAGGGCCACCGTCTCGATGAGGGTCTGCTCGCGGCGGCCCGCGCAGCTGTCCAGCAGCGCGTTGAGGCTCTTGCTGATGGCGCCGCGGGTGCCCGCCGTCTTCAGCTTGTAGCCAAACTTGGTGACAAACTGCCGCAGGGTCTCCAGCTTGGTGGGGTCGGGCTGGTCGTGCACGCGGTAGGGCAGCGTCTTGGCCTTCTTGCCCTTGGGCACCTTGCCCACGCTCTCGGCCACGTAGCGGTTGGCCAGCAGCATGAACTCCTCGACCAGCTTGTTGGCGTCCTTCGACTTCTTGAAGTAGCAGCGCAGGGGCTTGCCCTTCTCGTCGACGTCGAAGTGCAGCTCCTCGCGGTCGAACTTCACGGCGCCGTTCCTGAAGCGGAGCGCGCGCAGGCGCTTGGCCAGCCGGTCGAGCTGGATGAGCTCGGCGGCGTTGTCGCCGCGGTATCCCCCCTTGGGGGCGGGCGGCGCCGGCTCGCCGGCGCCGTCCTTCACGCCGTTGTCCTCGAGCAACTGCTGCACCTCCTCGTAGGCGTAGCGGCGTTTGCTCTTGATCACCGTGTGAACCAGGTGCCAGCGCTTCACGCTGGCCTCGCCGTCCATCTCGAAGATGGCGCTGTAGGCCAGCTTCTCCTCGCCGGGGCGCAGCGAGCAGATGAAGTTGCAGAGCCGCTCGGGCAGCATGGGGATGGTGCGGTCGACAAGGTAGACGCTGGTGGCGCGCCTGGCCGCCTCGCGGTCGATGACGGAGCCTTCGGTGACATAGTGGGACACGTCGGCGATGTGAACGCCCACCTCCCACAGGCCGCTGTCAAGGCGGCGGATGGAGAGCGCGTCGTCAAAGTCCTTGGCGTCGCGGGGGTCGATGGTGCAGGTGAACACGTCGCGGTAGTCCTCGCGCACGGCCAGGTCGCCGGGGGTGATGTCGGCGCTGATCTTCGCGGCGGCGTCCTCCACGTTCTTCGGATACCTGTAAGGCAGGCCGTACTGGGCCAGGATGGCGTGCATCTCCGTGTTGTTCTCGCCCGCCCTGCCGAGCACGTCGACCACCTCGCCCACCATGTCCTTGTGGTCGGCGTCGGGCCACTGGGTGACCTTCACCACGGCCTTGTCGCCGGTCTTGCCGCCCTTCAGCCGGCTCTTGGGCACGATGATGTCGCGGGCCATCAGGTTGTCGGGCGTGACGAGCACGGCGATGTCGCGGTCAACGCGCAGCCGGCCCACAAACTCGTTGCGCGCGCGCTTGAGCACGGCGGTGACCACCGCCTCCTTGATGTGGTTGCGCCGGCGCGCCAGGCAGGTCACCTGCACGCGGTCGCCGTCGAGGGCCGACATGGAGTTGCGCTCGGCCACGAACACGGGCTGGCCGCCGTCGTCGGGCACAAAGGAGTTCTTGCCGTTCGACTTGCGCCTGAACGTGCCCTCCTGGAGCTGTGTCTTGGTGTTCAGCCTGTACTTGCCCTCCTCCACCTTCGTGAGATAGTCGTCCCAGGCCAGCTCCTCCAGGGCGTCGATGGCGAGCATCTTCGCCGGGTGGGTCACCAACTTGAGATGCTTGAATATCTGCTTGAAACTGTAGGTCTCCGTGGGATGACTCTGGAAGAAGCCCTGCAGCAGCTCGGCCACCTGCTTCTTGTTCATCCGCTTTCCGCCTTTCTTATGTCCCATATATATGTTATGTAAAGGTTCAAAACTGTTCGTATATGCTGCCATGCGGGCAGCCGCTTGCCATGCCTTGGCAGGTCTCAGCACACTCCTTCCGCCCGCATGCCTCAGCCATCACCGGCGCGCCGCCCTGCCCGCAGGGGCAGTGCGCCACGCCCCGCGCCTCATTCTTCACGCTTCATCAAAAGCTGCGCCAGCTCGCGCATGCCCTCCGAGGCGCCCTTGCGGATATAGGTGACGGGGTGGGAGCCCGGGGCGCGCACCGGCTTGGGGTCGATGAGGTAGATGGGGGCGCCGGGACGGACGTAGCCCACCAGCCCCGCCGCGGGGTAGACATTGAGCGAGGTGCCGATGATGACGAAGATGTCGGCCCGGGCCACGCAGTCGGCCGCCACCGAGATCATGGGCACCGGCTCGCCGAAGAACACGATGTAGGGGCGCAGCAGGGAGCCGTCGGCCGCCCTGGCGCCCGGCTCCACGCGCCAGTTGCCGGCCGTGAGGGTCTGCCAGCAGGCCGGGTTCTCCACGTCGCGCGAGGAGCACACCTTCATCAGCTCGCCGTGCAGGTGGATCACCCTTGACGAGCCGGCGCGCTCGTGCAGGTTGTCCACGTTCTGCGTGACCACCGTCACGTCGTACTTCTTCTCCAGCGCCGCCACGAGCAGATGGCCCTCGTTGGGCCGGCAGTCCAGCAGCTCCCTGCGCCGGGCGTTGTAGAAGTCGTTGACCAGGACGGGGTTGGCAAGCCACCCCTCGTGCGAGGCCACCTGCTCCACGGGATAGCTCTCCCACAGCCCTCCGGCGTCGCGGAAAGTCTTGATGCCGCTCTCAGCCGACATGCCGGCGCCGGTCAGTATCACAATCTTTTTCATAAGCGCGTTTGTTGTTGTTCACAAAAATAGTTATTTTTCGCCAATATCGGCCATCTTATCAAAGAAAATGCGTAAATTTGCACGTTTTTAAAACCAATTATAGCATTGAAAATGGACAAAGTAAGCTATGCCCTCGGACTGGGCATCGGCAACCAGCTGCGGCAGATGGGAGCCAGCGAGCTGAACATCGACGACCTCTCGGCGGCCATCAGGGATGTGCTCGGCGGCAAGGAGCCGCAGGTGTCGAACCGCGAGGCGCAGACCATCGTGCAGGACTTCTTCAAGGCCAAGGAGGCCAAGCTCCAGGCCGAGCGCGCCGAAAAGGGCAAGGCCGCCCGCGAGGAGGGCGAGCGCTACCTGGCCGAGAACGCCAAGAAGCCGGGCGTGGTGACGCAGCCCAGCGGGCTGCAGTACCAGGTGCTCAGGGAGGGCAACGGCCGGAGGCCGAAGGCCACCGACAAGGTGAAGTGCCACTACGAGGGCTTCCTCGTCGACGGCACGCTGTTCGACAGCAGCGTGCAGCGCGGCGAGCCCGCCGTGTTCGGGCTGCAGCAGGTCATAGCAGGGTGGACCGAGGGGCTCCAGCTCATGCAGGAGGGCGCCAAGTACCGCTTCTTCATCCCCTACCTGCTGGCCTACGGCGAGGGCGGGGCCGGCGCGGCCATCCCGCCCTACGCGACACTCGTGTTTGACGTGGAGCTGATCGAAGTGCTCTGAGCGGAAAGGAACAATCAATCAAAATCAATACATCAAAAAATGAAAAAACTTACTGTTGTGGCCGCTATGGCCATCGCTGCCGCCGGCATCTCGTCGTGCGGCAACTCAACACCGAAGGCTGACCTGAAGAACGATGTCGACTCGATGAGCTACGCCATCGGCATGGCACAGACACAGGGCCTCAAGGAGTATCTCGTGGGCCGCATGGGCGTGGACACCACCTACATGGACGAGTTCGTGCGCGGGCTCAACGAGGGCGCCAACGCCGGCGACGACAAGAAGAAGGCCGCCTACTACGCCGGCATACAGATTGGGCAGCAGATTGCCAACCAGATGGTGAAGGGCATCAACTACGAGGCCTTCGGCGACGACTCGACAAAGACCATCTCGCTGAAGAACTTCATGGCAGGATTCGTGACCGGCACCACCGGCAAGAAGGGACTGCTCACTCCCGAGCAGGCCGTGCAGGTGGCACAGGAGAAGATGAAGGCCATCAAGACCGCAACCATGGAGAAGCGCTACGGCGACAACAAGAAGAAGGGCGAGCAGTTCCTGGCCAGCAACAAGAAGAAGCCGGGCGTGAAGACGCTGCCCGGAGGCGTGCAGTACAAGGTGATCAAGGAGGGCAACGGGCCCATCCCCACCGACACGTCGCTGGTGAAGGTGCACTACGTGGGCCGCACGCTTGAGAAGGACGGCGAGTTTGACAACTCCTACACCCGCAAGGAGCCGGTGACCATGCGCTGCAACCAGGTGATCAAGGGCTTCACCGAGGCCCTGGTGCACATGCCCGAAGGCTCAATCTGGGAGATCTACATCCCGCAGGAACTGGCCTACGGCGAGCGCGAGCAGGGCAAGATCAAGCCTTTCAGCACGCTGATTTTCAAGCTCGAACTTATCAAGGCTAACGCAAAATAAAGCGAATGAAACGGATTATCATCATGGTGCTCGCCGTACTGGCGAGCACCACGCTTACAACGGCTACGGCCGCCAAGAAGAACAAGAAGGACAAGAAGGCCGGCGAGACAAAGGCCCTGGCGCTCAAGACAAGCTCGGACACCCTGAGCTATGTGGCCGGAAAGGCCGTGACCAACGGACTGATGCCCTACCTGAAGCAGAACTTCGGGGTGGACTCGGCCGCCATGGGCGACTTTATCAGGGGCTTCGAGGAAATGAACGCCAAGGCCAGCGACCCGAAGATGAAAGCCTATGCCGCCGGACTGCAAATATCGCAGCAGCTCAACCAGCGCATGCTGGCCGGCATGAGGGAGACCTTTACCGACACGCCCGACTCGATAGAGACCGCCATCCTCTACCGCGGATTCACCGACGCGCTCAAGGGTGACACCGCACTCTTCGCCCAGCAGGAGGCAGAGAGCCTGTTCCGTACCATGAGCGAGACCAACCGCAAGGCCAAGGAGGAGAAGCTCTACGGCGCCAACCGCAAGGCCGGCGTCAAGTTCCTGGCCGACAACGCCAAGAAAGACAGCGTGGTGACACTGCCCAGCGGACTGCAATACAAGGTGCTGGTGAAGGGCAACGGGCCCGTGCCGAAGCGCACGGACAAGGTCGAGGTGAACTACGAGGGCAAGCTGGTCGACGGCACCGTGTTCGACAGCTCCAGCAAGCACGGCTCAAAGCCGGCCTCGTTCCGCGCAGACCAGGTGATCAAGGGCTGGACCGAGGCGCTCACCATGATGCCCGTGGGCAGCAAGTGGCAGCTGTTCATCCCCTACGAACTGGCCTATGGCGACCGCAACATGGGCACCATCAAGCCGTTCAGCGCACTGGTGTTCACCGTAGAGCTGGTGGGCATCGAGGGCCAGAAGGCCGCTGACGGCGCAAAGGCCGGCAGCGCTGGCGCCAAGGCTGACGGCAAGAAGGCCGCCGCGCCGGCCAAGAAGCTCACGCCGGCCCGCAAGAAGGGGGCGAAGAAAGCCAAGTGACGGGCGCACAACGCTACCGCAGCAACAGAAGACAACTGATGGAAGAGCGCGGCAAGAGACGCGCGGATATAAGGAAACCGCTGGCAGAGCAGTCTGCCAGCGGTTTCCTTTTTTCTCAAAGCGCAAGCCGGGGCACTGCCGGCCTCAGCCCTGGTAGGCCTCGGCCTCGGCCTCGGCGATAATGTCCTCGCGCGAGCGTTCCACAGGCGTGGCGGTGATGTCCGACAGGTCAAAGTCGTCCTTCTCGGCAGCGGCCGGTTTCTCCTGTGCAGCGGCCGGCTCCACCTTGGGCGCGGCCGCGCGGGCCCCGGGCCTCCTGCGCGGCGCCTCAGCAACCACCTCGCGCCGCTGCTCGATGATAAAGTCGGTGCGCTCCTCGGTGTCGGGCACGCCCAGCACAGGCTCCTCCTCCATCTTGGTGCGGTCGCCCTTGGCGGCAAACACGGCGTCGATGAACTGGGGCTCGCGGCGGAGCTTCTGCAGCGTGTCCTTCGAAGCCTGCTGCTGGCTCTCCTTCTTCGAGTAGCCCTTGCCCTCGCAGCCCTCCAGGCCCTCGACCATCACCTTGTAGACAAACACGGGGCTGCCGCCCTTGTCCTTGGTCTGGCTCACCACCTTGAAATCCAGCTTGACCCGGTTCTTCTGGCACCACTCGATGAGCTTGCTCTTGAAGTTCACCTCCTTGTAGGCCACCTTGTCAATGTTGATGAGCCTGGCCAGGATGCGCTTCTGCATGAAACGCATGCAGGCGTTGTAGCCTCGGTCAAGGTAGATGGCCCCCACCAGGGCCTCGAAGGCGTTGCCTCCCATGTAGCTGTTGTGCGAGCTGGCGCGCCCCGACGAATGCACGAGCCGGTCGATGCCCATCTCGCGCGCCAGCTTGTTGAGCGTTTCGCGCTGCACCAGCTTGCTGCGCGTGTTGGTGAGGAAGCCCTCGCGCTTGCCCTCGAAGTGGCGGTAGACGATGTCGCCCACCACAGCGTCAAGGATGGCGTCGCCAAGGAACTCGAGCCGCTCGTTGTTCAGCGTCTTTCCCTTGCATCCGCGGCGCGCCATGCTCTTGTGCATCAGCGCGAGCTTGTAGTAGGAAATGTCGCGGGGGTAGAAGCCTATGACAGCGTACAGAGCGGAATAAAGCTCCTTTTCCTTGCGGAAAGGGAGCCTTATCCAGTCAAACAGACGGTTATCCAGCATACTTCTTGAAGATGACACAGGCGTTGTGGCCGCCAAAGCCGAAGGTGTTGCTCATCGCTGCGCGCACCTCCCTCTTCTGTGCCGTGTTGAAGGTGAAGTTCAGTTTGTAGTCAATCTCCTCGTCCCTGTCACCCTCCTCGTGGTTGATGGTGGGGGGCACGGTGTCGTTCTGCACAGCGAGCACGGCGGCCATGGCCTCGACGGCGCCGGCGGCACCCAGCAGGTGGCCCGTCATCGACTTGGTGGAGCTGATGTTCAGCTTGTAGGCGCTGTCGCCGAACACGGCCTTGATGGCCTTGGCCTCGGAGATGTCGCCCACGTGTGTCGACGTGCCGTGTACGTTGATGTAGTCAATGTCCTCGGGCTTGAGGGCGGCGTCGCTCAGGGCGCGCTCCATCACCAGCCTGGCTCCGAGCCCGTCGGGGTGCGAAGCGGTGATGTGGTAGGCGTCGGCGCTCATGCCCTCTCCGGCCATCTCGGCGTAAATCCTGGCCCCACGGGCCTTGGCGTGCTCCAGCTCCTCGAGGATGAGACAGCCGGCGCCCTCGCCCATCACGAAGCCGTCGCGGCTCGCGCTGAACGGGCGCGAGGCGCGCTGCGGGTCATCGTTGCGCGTGGAGAGGGCGTGCATGGCGTTGAAGCCGCCCACGCCGCAGGCGCAGAGGGCGGCCTCTGCGCCGCCGCTCACAACGATGTTGGCCTTGCCCAGGCGGATAAGGTTGAACGCGTCGGCCAGGGCGTTGCTCGAAGAGGCGCAGGCCGACGTGGTGGCATAGTTGGGCCCGTTGAAGCCGAAGTAGATGGAAATCTGCCCGGCGGCGATGTCCGAAATCATCTTGGGGATGAAGAAGGGGTTGAACTTGGGGCCTTCGGCCTCGTGAAGGGCGTAGTATTTCACCTCGTCCTCAAAGGTCTTGATGCCGCCGATGCCCACGCCGAACACCACACCCACGTTGGTCTTGTCGATGGCGTCAAGGTCCATGCCGCTGTCCTTCACTGCCTGGATGGCCGACACCATGGCCAGCTGGGTGTAGCGGTCCATCTTGCGGGCCTCCTTGCGGTCGATATAGTCGTTAAAGTTGAGGTTCTTCACCTCACAGGCGAACCGTGTCTTGAACTTGGAGGCGTCAAAGAGGGTGATCGGGGCTGCGCCGCTCACGCCGTTGACCAGGCTGTTCCAAGTTTCCTCCGGGGTGTTGCCCACAGGTGTCACGGCGCCGAGGCCAGTGACAACAACTCTCTTAAGTTCCATGATTGCTATTTGGTAAAATGTGTTGGGGCAACGCGCCAGCTTCCCGCTGCGCCCGCTTCCGGGAGGCGCGCGCGCCGCCCGGCCATAAACGGCTACGGACTACGGATTGCGCCTCGCCGCCCTGCGTCACGCAGGACTGTTGAAAGCGGCAATCAGTAGTCCGTAATCCTAAAAGCGAACTCCGAGTTTCCTGTTTTGTATCGCGTTACCCGTAATCAAGAATCGCTTTATTTCGTGTTAGCCTCAATATATGAAATGGCATCGCCGACGGTTGTGATCTTCTCGGCCTGGTCATCGGGGATGGAAACGCCAAACTCCTTCTCGAACTCCATGATGAGCTCAACAGTGTCCAGAGAGTCAGCGCCAAGGTCATTGGTAAAACTTGCTTCGGGCTTTACTTCTGCCTCGTCTACGCCGAGTTTATCAACAATGATAGCCTTCACTTTGCTTTCGATTTCTGACATAATTGTAGTTTTTAATGTGTTAATAAAATAATCTCTTATTTAAAATTCGGCTGCAAAGTAACTAATTTTTATTCACTTATGCAAATAAATTATGCAAAATCGTGCCGTTTTATGCACAGAACAGGGTGGTCTGTGCACAAAAAGTAACCTTTAGCCCAAACCGTTCATCATGTTTCGCCTCTGGTTGCTGCCTGTTACACACGGCTTGCCGGCGGCTGTGCCGGAGCCATGGCATACTGTGGCAGGGCGCTGCCGGCCGCTCATCGCGGACAGTGCTCGCGGCGCAGGGGGTAGCTGCCCCTCAGCTCCTCGAACTGCCCGGGACAGGCCTTCAGCCTGGCGCTGTCGGCCAGGGGGTTGTAGAGCTGCAGCGGGTCGCCGTTGCAGACAAAGCCGGCGGGCAGCGGCGGAGGCACGATGAGGGGCTGGCGGGGAAGCCCGAAGAAGCGGCACAGCTGGCCTATCACCATGTTGTCGGCGTTCACCTTGCCGTCGGCGGAGTAGCCGGCGATGTGGGGCGTGCCGATATACACCTTATTTAATAGGGGCACACTGATGTCCGGCTCGTGCTCCCAGGTGTCAATGACCGCCTGCCGCACGGCCCCGCGGTCAAGGGCCCGCAGCAGGGCGCCGTTGTCCACCACGGCCCCGCGGCTGGTGTTCACCACAAAGGGGCGGCGCTCCAGGCGGCTGAAGAAGTCCTCGCCGGCCAGATGGTACGTGGCATACGGCCCGCTGAGCGTGAGCGGCACGTGGAAGGTGATGATGTCGGCCTGCCGTTCGATGTCGGACAGCGGCACAAAGCCGGGGCGGCCCTGCGGCGGGTCGCACACCAGCACGCGCATGCCCAGCCGGCGGCCCACGCCGGCCACCCTGCCGCCCACGTGGCCGCAGCCCACCACGCCGAGCGTGAGCGAGGGCAGCGGCAGGCCGAAGTCGCGCGCCATGCAGCGCAGGGCGCAGTCAACATACTGGGCCACCGAGCCGGCGTTGCAGCCCGGGCAGTTGGCCCAGCTGATGCCCGCGGAGTCCAGGAAGGCCGTGTCCAGGTGGTCTGTGCCGATGGTGGCCGTGAGCACCAGCCGCACGCGGCTCGCGCCCAGCAGCCGCTCGTCACACCGGGTGCGCGTGCGCACAACCAGCGCGTCGGCGTCGCGCACGTCCGACGGGCCTATGCTGGCGCCCTCAAGATAGACGGTGTCGGCCCCGAGGCGGCTCATCGCCTCGCGGATATAGGGAATCCTGCTGTCAGTGACAATCTTCATAAGCGAGCGCAAAAGTACAAAAAAATAGGTTGCAAAGGCAGTCTCACACCCGAAAAGTGGCCGAAACGCGGGATAAAAGTGGCCTAAACGTTGGACAATTGAAAAAGAATGAGTAGATTTGCAAGTTAGAAACAACTTATCATAGTACACCCATGGAACAGACATTCACGGAGCGCTGCAACCACATCTTTAACCAGGTTATCCGCGACTACCACCTGACCGACAGCGTGGACAGCCAGATTCAGAACCCCTACAAGCGGGGCACGATTGAGTACAGCCTGTACCTGAAATGCTGGATAGACACAGTCCAGTGGCACTATGAGGACATTATCCGCGACCCCCACATCAGCGCGGAAGAGGCTTTGCTGCTGAAGCGCCGCATAGACCGCAGCAACCAGGACCGCACCGACCTGGTCGAGGAGATTGACAGCTACTTCCGCCAGCTTTACAGCGACGTGAAGCCGCTGCCCGACGCGCGCATCAACACCGAGAGCCCGGCCTGGGCGGTGGACCGCCTGTCCATCCTGGCCCTCAAGATTTACCATATGCGCGAGCAGGCCGAGCGCAGCGACGCCACCGATGAGCACCGCCGGAAGTGCGCCGCCAGGCTCGCCGTGCTGCTGGAGCAGCAGAAAGACCTGTCGGCAGCCATCGACCAGCTGCTCGAAGACATCCGCGAGGGCCGCAAGTACATGAAGGTGTACCGCCAGATGAAGATGTACAACGACCCCACAACCAACCCCGTTCTCTACAAGGGCAAGCGGTAGGCCGCCCCCACCCCCAAGCTCCAGGCATGAAAAAGGAACACCTCCTCATCATCAGGTTCTCCGCCATGGGCGACGTGGCCATGGCTGTGCCGGTGGTCTACGCCCTCGCCCACACCTACCCCGGGCTGCGCATCACGGTGCTCAGCAGGGCCTTCGCCCGCACCTTCTTCGAAGACCTGGCGCCCAACGTGTTCTTCATGGAGGCCGACCTCCGGAAGGAGTACCACGGCGTGCGCGGCCTCAACGCGCTCTACCGGCGGCTGGAGGCCAAGAAGTTCACCGCCGTGGCCGACTTCCACGACGTGCTCCGCTCGCAGTACCTGCGGCTACGCTTCCAGCTTGACCGCTACCGCGTGGCCCACATCGACAAGCACCGCGAGGGCAAGAAGGCGCTCACCAGCCTCAACGGCAAGAAACTGGTGCAGCAGCCCACCTCGTTCCAGAACTACGCCGACGTGCTCGCCCGGCTGGGCTACCCCGTGAAGGTGCAGTTCACCTCACTCTTCGGCCCCGGCGGCGGCAACCTCAACCTGCTGCCGGCCGCCATCGGCCCCAAGAAAACGTTTGAGCAGTGGATAGGCGTCGCGCCCTTTGCCGCCCACGAGGGCAAGGTCTACCCCGTGGAGCTGATGCGCCGGGTCATCGCGAAGACCGTCAGCGAGCACCCCAAGTGCCGCATCTTCCTCTTCGGCAGGGGCGAGCGCGAGACACCCACCTTCGCGGAGTGGTGCCGCGACTTCAGCCAGTGCCTCTACGCGGGCGACCACCTTGAGAGCATGCAGCAGGAGCTTATCCTGATGAGCCACCTCGACCTGATGGTGTCGATGGACTCGGCCAACATGCACCTGGCCTCGCTCACGGGCACGCCCGTGGTGAGCGTGTGGGGCGCCACCCACCCCTACGCCGGCTTCATGGGGTGGAACCAGAGCGAGCGCAACGCCGTGCAGGTTGACCTGCCGTGCCGCCCGTGCAGCATCTACGGCAACAAGCCGTGCCAGCGGGGCGACTTCGCCTGCATGAGAGACATAGCGCCCGAGCAGATTGTGTGCCGCATCGACCACATCCTGCAGCAGAACAGGCACAGCCAGGCGGAACAGGGGCAGGCACAGCCCATCAGAGGCAAATCCCCGGGGACATGACGTGAAAAGGCTTTCAGCCCGGGCTGAAAGCCTTTTCACGTACGCCCTGCGTGAGCACATACATCATGATGCCGGCTGTCACCGACACGTTCATCGAGTGCTTGGTGCCAAACTGCGGAATCTCTATGCAGCCATCGCAGCGGTCAATCACCTCCTGGCGCACCCCCTTCACCTCGTTGCCCAGCACCACCGCGCAGCGGCGGCCCGGACGGGGGCTGAAGTCGGGCAGCATCACGCTCCCCTCGGCCTGCTCGACGGCATACACCTCGTAGCCTCCGGCGCGCAGCTGCGCCACCGCGTCAAGGGCCGTGTCAAAGTGGCGCCAGGCCACACTGTCCTCCGCCCCGAGGGCTGTCTTGTGAATCTCCGCGTGGGGTGGCGTGGCGCTGATGCCGCAGAGGTAGACCGCTTCGACGCGGAAGGCGTCGGCCGTGCGGAAGATGCTGCCCACGTTGTACATCGAGCGCACATCGTCGAGCACCACCACCAGGGGCCGCTTCTCGGCCTGCCGGAACTCCTCCACCGACAGGCGTTTCATCTCTATCGTGCGTAACTTTCTCATTGTCAATCCTTTTTGCATCCTCATGCGGCGCGTCTCAGCGCGCCGCCTCCCTCACCCGCTCCCGGGTCTGCTCGATGATGGCGGTCAGTTCGGCCACCGTTCCGGCGCGCAGCATGGCGATGCGCGTCTGCCTGAAGTCGGGGATGCCCTTGAACACCGGGCTGGCGGCCAGGTGGCGGCGCGTGTGCAGGATGCCCCCGTACTCGCCGGCGCGCGCCACGTTGATGCGCAGCTGCTCCAGCAGCACGTCAATCTTGTCGTCGGCGGTGAGCGGCGGCGTGGCCGTCCCGGGGTGCACCGCCTCGCGCATCTCCTTGAATATCCACGGGCATCCGAACGTGGCGCGGCCCACCATCACCGCGTCCACGCCGTAGCGTTCGAAGGCCGCGAGGGCCCCGCTGCCCGTGGTGATGTCGCCGTTGCCTATGACGGGGATGCGGATGCGCGGGTTGCGCTTCACCTCGCCGATGAGCGTCCAGTCGGCCTCGCCCGTGTACATCTGCGCCCGCGTGCGCCCGTGGATGGTCAGCGCCTGTATGCCGCAGTCCTGCAGCTGCTCGGCCAGCGTCGCGATCACCAGGCTGTCGGCGCTCCAGCCCAGCCGCGTCTTCACCGTCACCGGCACGCTCACCGCCCTCACCACCTGCCGCGTGATGTCGAGCATCAGCGGGATGTTCTGCAGCATGCCCGCGCCGGCGCCCTTGCCGGCCACCTTCTTCACCGGGCAGCCGAAGTTCAGGTCGATCACGTCGGGCCGCGCCTGTTCCACGATACGCGCCGCCTCGACCATCGAGTCGGTGTCGCGCCCGTAGATCTGGATGCCCACCGGCCGCTCCCCGTCACAGATGTGCAGCTTGGACTCGGTCGCCTTGACCGAACGCACCAGCGCCTCGGCGCTGACAAACTCCGTGTAGACCATCGCGGCCCCGAAACGCTTGCAGAGCATTCTGAAGCCCGTGTCGGTCACGTCCTCCATGGGCGCGAGCACCACCGGGCGCTCCCCCAGGTCAATGTTTCCTATTTTCATGTCGCTTGTTGTCTGTTTTCGGGCTTCCGCAGCCACTGTGCCGCGGCATGCCGCCCCCCGTGCGGCTATTGCAGCAGGTGGTACACGCCGCCGGCCTTGGCCTGCACCACCCCCTTGAGCTCCAGCTGGAAGAGCGTGGCCTGCAGCTTGCCCACCGGCTGGCCGGTGAGCGTGGCGAGCATGCTCGCCGGCAGGTCGCCCCGCTGTCCGAGCGTGTCGGCCACCAGCCGCTCCGCGCCGGTCAGGCAGGGGAACATCTGCCGCTCTATGCCCCTGGCCCTGGCCTGTTCCACTGCGGCCTCCTCCTGCCAGCCGAGTGCGCGCACGATGTCGCCGGCCGAGGTGACCAGCGAGGCCCGCCCGTCGCGCACCAGGTTGTTGCAGCCCTCGGAGTAGCGCGCGCCCACCGGTCCGGGGAAGGCCAGCACGGCGCGCCCGTAGCTGCGGGCCAGTCCGGCGGTGATGAGCCCTCCGCCGTGGCCGGCGCTCTCCACCACGACGGTAGCGTCGGCCATCCCCGCCACGATGCGGTTGCGCCTCACGAAGTTGGCCTTGTCGGCGTTGGTCTGCGCCATCAGCTCGGTGAGCAGTCCGCCGTGCCCCACCATCTCCAGCGCCGTGTCGCGGTGGGCAGGCGGGTAGATGCGGTCCAGTCCGTGGGCCAGCACGCCCACCGTGTCGAGACCGTTCTCCAGGGCGCGCCGGTGGGCGTTGATGTCCACGCCGTAGGCCAGTCCGCTCACCACGAGCGTCCCGGGGCACAGCTGCGCCAGGCCGGCCATCATCCGCCTGACGAGGTCCTGCCCGTAGGCGGTGCAGCGGCGCGTCCCCACCACCGCCACCACGCGGGCGGCGTTGAGCGGCGCCGCGCCCTTGTAGTAGAGCACCAGCGGCGCGTCGGCGCAGCCGGCGAGGCGCGCCGGGTAGCGGCTGTCGGCCGGCGTGAGCACCTGGATGGCGTGCCTTTCGGCAAAGTCGGCCTCCTGCTCGGCGCGGCGCAGCGCGCCGTCCCAGTCGGCAAGGGCCTCGCGCAGCCGCGGCGAGCACTTGTCAGCCAGGTCGCCGGCGTCGCGCCGGCACTCGTAGACGGCCCGCGCGCTGCCCAGCCTGCGGTAGAGGCTCATGGCCGCCTGGCTGTTGAAGTTGCACACGCGCGCCAGCGCCTGGGCGTAAACCAGCTCGTCAGTCATGCCCTCCGCCCAAGAGTGCGCGGTCATAGTCCTCGCTGACGGCCACGCGCCCGCCCACGAGGCACACCAGCTCGATGCGCCCGCGGAAGCAGAGCCGTCCGTCCGACAGCCGGAAAATGTCCTGGTTGAACACGTACCTCACGCCCTCCTTGGCGAGGTTGATGCACGAGCGGAACTCGTCGTCGCAGCGCAGCGGCGCCTTGTACTGCAGGTTCATGCGCGCCACCACGGCGTCAACGCCCCGGCGGTGCATCCCGGCAAAGCTCAGCCCGCGCTCCTTCAGGAAGAGGTGGCGCGTGTGCTCGGTGTAATGCAGGTAGTTGGCGTTGTTCACAATGCCCTCGATGTCGCACTCGTAGTCGCGCACCTGCATGATGGTTTCAAAGATATAGTTCATAGTCCTTTCAGATATTCGTACCCAATCCTGCACCGCAGGCACTCCCGGCGGTCGCAGTAGGCGCGGCGCAGCTGGATGAGCGCCTGGCTGTCGCCGGCCGTCCGCGCCTCGAGCCCGCAGTCGCGCCAGGCTCTCACGATGGCGTTGTTCTCGGCCTTCATGCCGTCGAGCAGGGCGAGGGCGCGGTCGCACAGCCGCTCGTTCATGGTGTGCCGCCCGTAGGCGAAGAGCACCGGCACCGCCGTGTTGATGACCACCAGGGCGGCCGACTGCGCCGTGAGCCGCTTGGCGCTGGGCGCGCTCTCCACGCCGAAGGCGTAGTGGGTCTGCCAGTAGGGGGTGGCCCGGGTCTGCAGCAGGGCGGTCACGCCTTCGGCGGTGTCGCACTCCACCAGCGCGCTCAGGCTCAGCCGCCGGTCAAAGTAGAGGCGGGCCAGCTGGGCGATGCGGATGTGCGGGAAGTTCTGCGGCCGCAGCCGCAGGAAGCGCCACATCCGGTGGCAGATGGGGTGCAGCCCGTACTTGTGGGCCAGGAAGGCGTATTCGCGGCCGAGGCGCACAAACTCGCTGTCGGCCATGGCCGCCTCGCGGTAGCGCGGAGGCAGCGCGCCGGGGTCGAGCAGCCCGGCCTGGCCCATGAACAGGGCCTCTATCTGGAACAGGTTGTCGCGGTGGCGCCCGGCGGTGTTCAGCGTGAAGCTGCGCGCCCACTCCTCGAAGGCGTCGCCGTTGATGCCGAAGCCGAAGTTGCGCGCCAGCGTGACAAAGAGCGCGCCCTCCCAGTCGCCCTGGTGGGCGGCGGCGCGGCGCGCGATGGCCCCGGTCTTCTCCTCCAGCCGTTCGGCCTGCAGGGCGGCCAGCCACGCGCGCACCGTGAGGGGCCTGAGCCGCGGCACCACCCTGTAGCAGGGCGGAAACCGCTCGGTGGCCAGCAGCTCGCGGTAGTTGTCGGCCACGCGCCGGGGCACGCCGAGCACGGCCTGCGCGATGGGCCGCCCGCCGGTGTCGCACACGGCGGCGTCGCTCGCGCCCACCACGTGGAGCACCACGTTGTCATAGGCGCTGTCGCGGTCGTGCCCGTGGGCGAACCAGTCGCTCGCCTTGTCGTGAATCTCGACGTTGCCCACCCACAGCTGCCCGCCAATCTTCACCTTGGCGTTGAAGAAGTCGGGGCCGCTGCCGGTGTTGTGCAGCCCGCTGTCAATCACCTCCACCGGCTTTCCGTCGGTGGTGGCCAGCCCGCCCATGGGGAACAGGCGGTGCTTCCACACGTAGTGCAGCAGTTGTTCCATCGTTGGTCTGTATGGGGTTTGAAAAGACAAAGTTACGCTTTTTTCCTTGAACTGCAATGCATTGGACGAAGAAATCGGCTGCGCCGCGGAGTGGGCGGCGGACAGGGTGCGGAGCGGCGGTGGCCAGCGGGAGGATGGCCGGGAGGGCTGAAATGTTAAAATTCATGGGTTCAAAAGTCTGGATTCTCGCGTTTTTCAGGGCCGTCCGTCCGCTGGCCGCAAATAAGCGATTCTCGCTTGTGCAACGGCAAGCGGCTGTCGGTGAGGCACTTGCGCACTTCCGTCCGGAGATGTGCAGCCGGGTGCGCTGCGGCATGGGCCGTCTGGCGTGACCGAACGCACCGTATGGGGTGGCCGTTCGGTGCGTACTGCGCGGCCAGGCGCGGCGTCTGGCACGCCGGAACGGGCCGCATGGCGCGGCGGCACGGCACTGTCTGGCTGCACGGCGGCATGAATGGGGGCGCGCGCTGCGGCCGGGGCGCGCCGGAGCGGCGGCGGCTGTGCCAGATGAGGGGGAAACGGAGTGTTAAACGGACTGCCTTGATTTTAGCACCATTTAACATCTTCGGCATGTCATACGCTTTCTCCATTCGTTTTTTATCCTTAACTTTGCACCGCTGTTGTGGCTGGTCCTCACCCGTTGGTGACAGCCCGTCCGCACCGGCAGCCATGGGCCCTGATAGTTCAATGGATAGAACAACTCTCTCCTAAAGAGTAGATCCGAGTTCGATTCTCGGTCGGGGTACCTCCCACCCCCCCTCACACAGAAAGCAAAACCCGCCGCATGGCCGGAGCAGGCCGCCACGGCGTGGTGCGCGCGCTCGCCCCGATGCCGCGCGGCACTACCCTTTTCCGTCCGCGGCCCGCCACACTCGCCCTGGCAGGCGGCCCGCAGGCACTTGCCCGAGCGGCCCTGGGCCTTTCCTGAGGCCGGGCTGCGGCAGGGCGTGACATACAGAAAACTTTTTGCGACGAGCGGCAAAGCCGCTGTCGCACATTACCCTTACCTTTGTCCGAAAACAGCGGCCGCGCCGTCTCGCACGGAGACGGCGCGGCCGGAACACTCAGAAGCAAGATGAAAAAGACATTCAGTAACAGCATCGGCAGAAGCACCGTGGCGCTGGCCTGCGCCGCGGCGGCCCTGCTCAGCGCCGGCCCGGCACAGGCGGCCGGCAAGTGTGACACCAAGAAGACACCCGCCGGCACGGGCAACCCCTACCTGCCGCTGTGGGAGCACGTGCCCGACGGCGAGCCGCGCGTGTTCGAGGACCCCGACCGCCCGGGCCACTACCGCCTGTATCTCATCGGGTCGCACGACACGAGGCTCGGCAGCTACTGCGGCGCCGACGTGCGCATGTGGTCGGCGCCGGTTGACAGTCTCACCGCGTGGCGCGACGAGGGGCCGGTGTTCACCTACCGCGTGCAGAACCAGTGGGATGTGATGTACGCCCCCGACATCGTGGAGATACGCCAGAAGGACGGCTCCAAGGTGTACTACCTCTACCCGCACAGCCGGGGCAGCCGCCGCGAGGCGATGGTGTGCAAGGGCACAAGGCCCGACGGCCCCTTCACGCCGGTGAACCTCAACGCGGAGGGCACGGCCACGGTGCCGGGCAGCATCCTGGGCTTCGACCCGAGCGTCTACGTGGAGCCGGTGACCGACCCGGCCGACCCCGACTATGCCCTGGGCTTCAGGGCGTGGGGCTTCTGGGGCTTCCAGCGCTCGTCGGCGGCGCAGCTCGACCAGCGCACCATGTACTCGGTGCGGCCGGGAACGGAGATAATACCTTACTTCATACCGGCCTGCACGCCCGACGGCAGGGTGCGCGACCCGAAGGGCACCGCCTACCCCGCGCTGTACAAGGGGCAGAAGCCCGAGGAGTTCGGGTTCTTCGAGGCCTCGTCCATCCGCAAGGTGGGCAACAAGTATGTGATGATTTTCTCGGGCTACTCGGGCAAGGAGTACGGCATGGGCAACACCAACTCGACCCTGCGCTACGCCTATGGCGACAGTCCGGTGGGGCCGTGGCGCAGCGGCGGCGTGCTGGTTGACAGCCGCGGCGTGGTGCCGAGCCTCGACGGCAGCCGCCTGGCGGGCTCCAACGCGGCGCACAACACGCACGGCAGCCTGCAGGAGGTCAACGGACAGTGGTATGTGTTCTACCACAGGCCGCCGCGCAACTTCGGCTACGCACGCCAGGCGATGGTGGCGCCGGTGACCGTCCGGTGGGACACCAAGGCGGTGGCCGACGGGGGGCGCGTGGTGATTCGCGGCTACAACCCTTATGCTGCTGACAGTGTGTGGACGGCCAGGGCGGCCGACGGCCACGAGTACACGGGCGCCGAGGTGACCTCGGAGGGCTTCCAGATTTTCGGGCTCGACCCCTACAAGTACTACTCGGCCGGCTACGCGTGCTACCTGTCCGACGTGGGCAGCCAGCAGGACTCGTGGGACAACTGGGACAACAGCATGCCCATCCGCGTGAAGGGCGGCAGCATCATCGGCTACAAGTATTTCGGCTTCGGCGGACTGGACAGGGCCACCAAGGGCCTCCAGCCCTTTGCCGGCACGCGCAAGGGCAACAACACCAGGCTCAACCTGTTCATAGAGCCGGCGACCGACAAGGCGTTCAGCGTGGAGGTGTGGCTCGACGGGCCGGTGGACAACGCCACATGGCAGGGGCGCAAGCTCGGCACGGTGGACGTCCCGGCGCGCTCGGCGCGCAAGGTGACGCGCTTCCAGCTTGACGTGGCCGGAGCCGTTGACGGACTGGGCGGCAAGCACGCCGTCTTCCTCGTGGTGAACGGACAGCGCGACGCGCAGCTCTGCACGCTCCACGGACTGGGCTTCACGGCCAAGGGGCAGCGCATGGACTTCCCGGCACCGCCGGCGGTCAGCGTGAGCGTTGGCGGCAAGGCGGTGAGCCTGCCCGCCGTGCCGGAGCCGTCGACCACGGCCAACGGCTACACGGACAACACGCACTATGCCACCACGTTCAAGGTGGCGCCAGGAACCAAGGGCGCTCCCAAGGTGACGGCCAAGGCCAGCAGCAAGGATGTGCGCGTAAAGGTGACCCAGCCCGCGTCGGCCCGGGGCACAGCCATTGTGGAGTGTGACTACAAGGGTGCGCGCAAGGTCTACACCATCAAGCTTGAATAGGCTCGGCGTTGGTGCTCTCCGGCGCGGTCAGCGGGGCTGGCCGCCCGGGCCAGCGCCGAGGAAGTCAGGTCCGGGCGCGGCGCAGTAGCTCACGCGCAGCCCCGTCACGGGGTGGATGAACGACAGGCGCTCGGCATGGAGGTACAGGCGCGGCGCGGGGTGGCCGTACAGGGGGTCGCCCACAATGGGCAGGCCGAGACCGGCGGCATGGGCGCAGTGTACGCGCAGCTGGTGGGTGCGGCCAGTGTGGGGCGTCAGCTCAACGAGCGTGCGCCCGCCACCAACAGCGCGCACGCACCAGCCGGTGACGGCGGGCTTGCCCCGCACGGGGTCGACCACCTGGCGCGGCCGGTCGAGCGGGTCGGGGCGCAGGGGCAGGCTGACGGTGCCGGCGGCCGCGCCGCGCCACTCGCCGTCAAGCAGCGCCACGTAGCGCTTGCCCACACGGCGCGTGGCAAACTGGGCCTGCAGCGCCACCTGAGCCTCGCGGCTCTTCGCCACGAGCAGCAGTCCGCTGGTGTCCATGTCGAGCCGGTGGACAACGAGCGGCTCCGCCTGGCCGCGCCACAGCTGCCGCAGCTCGCCAACCACCGAGCGGCGCCCGGTGCGCCCCGGCACGCTGAGCATGCCGGCCGGCTTGACCACCACACAGTAGTGCGCGTTGTCTTCGACCACCTGCAGCGCGCCACCGCCGTCGGCCTCCAGAGGGTTGGGCTCGACGTCAAGCCCCTGGAGCATGAAGGTGAGTATGGGCAGGCACTTGCCACGGCAGGCCGGGTAGTAGTGCAGGTGGTGGCGCACCTCGCCCCGGGGCGACTCGCCCCACCAGAACTCGCCCATGCAGAGAGGCTCCATGCCGCTGGCGTAGGCGCACTGGAGCAGGCGCGGCGCACAGCAGTCGCCGGCCCCCGACGGGGGCGTGCGGCCCACCGTCCGGGCGAAGATGTCAGCCAGGTGGCTCCGCTCGCCGCGGGCGTTGCTCACCACATACTGGCTGAAGAGCCACTGTTGCAGCCGGTCGCTGCGCCGCTTCCGCTCTGCCTTCAGGTCGCCTACGGCCTTGTCGATGGCGGCTATCTGCTGCGCCAGCGCGTCGCGCTCGGCCGCCTGCCGCCGCTTCAGCCTCACCAGTCCGGCCTTCATAAACTGGCTCTCGCGCACCAGTGCGGCCAGGGCCTCGCCGGTGGCGGAGGGCCGCAGGGCATCGCGCCGCCGCTTGGCTGCGGCCATGTGCTCCTTATATAAAGTAAGTTCGCGCGCGTGCCCGCGCGACAGTTCGTCCAGCCGGCGTGCCAGCGACTGCCGCCGGCCGTCGCCCTCCATGGCGGCTATGTGGCGGCTGAGGGCCGAGATGGCGGCCTCACCGGTCTTGAAATGGCCGCCGGGACGCTGCGAGTCAAACACGGGCGGCACAAACCAGGGCCAGTCGCAGCGCTCGCCCAGCAGTCCCGAATAGGCCGCAAGGAACCCCAGCCGGCCCTGCCACCGCACCACCAGCACGCCAAACATCTTGCCCCGGCGCAGCTCGGCGGCCCACTGCGGCCGGGCCTGCAGATAGCGCTGCACCGAGGCCGAGGCCGCAAGGGTGAGCGGATGGGGGGTGTAGTGAAAGGGACAGGTGAACAGCCGGGGCGGCTCCAGCCGGGTGTCAAGGGGGTGGAAAAAGGAATGTGTCATGCTGAGGGGCCCCTCGGGGCCATTGGTCGTTGTGGGTGCAAAGGTAGAAAGTTTTTGGCTTCCGGGCCGCCTTAAGGGAGAAAATGACTATATTTGCAAGCGACAACACTTGAAAACCCACCAACCACTCAAAACAAACATGCAAACGGAAAACTACACGGCCAGCGAGCGCCGCTACGACGGCGGCATGGAATACGCCCGCTGCGGCCGCAGCGGCGTGCTGCTGCCCAAGGTGAGCCTGGGCTTCTGGCACAACTTCGGCGGCGTGGACGACTACGGCAACTGCCGCGCCATCGCCCGCTACGCCTTTGACCACGGAATCACCCACTTTGACCTGGCCAACAACTACGGCCCGCCCTACGGCAGCGCCGAGCGCACGCTGGGGCGGCTGATGGACGACGACCTGCGGCCCTACCGCGACGAGCTGTTCATCGCGACAAAGGCGGGCTACGACATGTGGCCCGGGCCCTACGGCAACTGGGGGTCGAGGAAGTACCTGACGGCCAGCCTCGACCAGAGCCTCAGGCGGATGAAGCTCGACTACGTCGACCTGTTTTACAGTCACCGCTACGACCCGCAGACCCCGCTCGAGGAGACACTCCAGGCACTGGTGGACATCGTGCGCGCCGGCAAGGCCCTCTATGTGGGCATCTCGCGCTGGCCCCTGGCGGCGCTCAAGGTGGCCGTCGCCTACCTGCGCGAGCGCGACGTGCCCCTGCTCATCTACCAGGGGCGGCTCAACATGCTCGACCAGGCGCCCGTCGAGGAGGGCATCACCGAGGAGTGCGCGCGCGAGGGCGTGGGGTTCATCTCGTTCTCGCCGCTGGCCCAGGGGCTGCTCACCGACCGCTATCTCAACGGCATCCCGGCGGACAGCCGGATGCAGCGCGGCAAGTTCCTGCGCCGGGAGATGCTCACCGACGAGCTGCTCGCCCGCCTGCGCCAGCTCAACGGCGAGGCCGCGGCGCGCGGCATGTCGCTGGCTGAGCTGGCGCTGTCGTGGGTGCTGCGCCACAAGGCGGTGACCTCGGTGCTCGTGGGCGCCAGCAGCACGCGCCAGCTGGAGCGCAACCTCAAGTGCCTGGAGGCACAGTAGGGCGCACGCTCAGCACAGCAGGGCAACCACACCGGCCACGGTACGCACCGTGGCCTTTTCGTTTCCGCGGGTCACCACAAAGCCGGTGGCGGTCACCGTGACCGACACGCCGGCCATGAGGGGGGCGGCGGCCCCACCGGGGCAGCCGGCGCCACCCCCCTCCTCCGCCACACCGATGCCCTGGCGGAGCAGGGCCTTGCGCAGCAGGGCGAGCCGGGTGGCATCGCTGCCGACCGCCCTGACGCGGCGCGTCACCGGCAGACGGATGGCAAAGAGGCCGGTGCGGGGGGCGAACACCAGACTGTCTGACTCAAAAAAAGAGGACAGCAGCCCGCTGAGCGCCAGATCCTCGGGCGTGCCCACGGCCAGCGGCCGGCGGCGGTCCATGAGCCACACGGTGTCGGCCAGCTGCAAGGCCACGTCGACATCGTGGGTTGACAGGAAGACCATGCGGCCGGTCTGCCGGCAGACGCGGCGCAGCAGGAGCATCGTCTCCACCTTGCTGGGATAGTCGAGGAAGGCGGTGGGCTCGTCAAGCAAGACAACGGGGGTCTGCTGGGCCAGCGCCCTGGCCACCATCGCCTTTTGCCGCTCGCCGTCGCTCAGGGTGCCCACCGCGCGCTGGGCCAGGGCTTCCATGCCCACCGTGCGCAGGGCCTCGTCGACCACGCGCCAGTCTTCGCCGGTACAGCGGCCCCAGAAGCCGGTGTAGGGCGTGCGCCCCAGGGCCACCAGCTCGCGCACGGTAAGCAGTGCGGCCGACGGACGCTCGGTGAGCACCACGCCGACGGTGCGCGCCAGCTCGCCGCCACGCAGACTGCCAAGCGGGCGGCCGTCGATGCAGAGGGTGCCGCCCAGCGGGGGCTGGAAGCCGGAGAGGGTGCGCAGCAGGGTTGACTTGCCCGCGCCGTTGGCCCCCAGCAGACAGGTGAGCTCGCCGCCGCGGAGGGTGGCCGTGAGGCCGCTGGCAACGGCCAGCGGACCCTTTCCGGTGGCATAGCCCACGGAGAGGTTGCGAAGCTCGAAACGGTGAGGAGGGCGCAATGGGGCGGAATGAAGGCTCATAAGCAATGGGACCGGGCCGCAAGGAAGGCCCGCACGGCTGCAAAAGTAGCGTTTTATTTTGTGATTCGCGCCATTTTGGCTAATTTTGTCTGTCAAAAGGCGGCCCGCAAGCCGCCGGAAACACCCCACAAAGCATGACAGGCGGCACCACACCATCTCCCATACAGGCCCTCACCCGGCAGAAGCTGCTGCTCCAGCTGGAGTACAGCGCCGAGCGGGAGGCGTTCAGAAAGCAGACCGAGGCCACCGGACTGGCCCGCATGGTGAAGCGGGGCGACGCGTGGTTCCCGCTGCGCGTGGCCCAGAGCTACTACAACTCGCTCAACCAGCGCGTGGTGGAGGTGGCACGCACCACCGACACGGACATCGAGCACAACTTCGAGTACGGGCGGCCGGTGTGCTTCTTCAGAATGGCGGACAGCGCCGGCGGCGGCCCGCAGGGGCGGCGGCCGGCCTACCTGCCGTTCACCGGGACAGTGAGCTATGCCGACGGCGACCGCATGGTGGTGGCCGTTCCCGACGGCTGCAACATGGCAGACCTCCAGGGCGGGGGCCGCCTCGGCGTGCAGCTCTCCTTTGACGAGACGAGCTACCGCCTGATGTTCGAGGCACTGGACCGCGCCATCAGGGGCAAGGGACGGCTGGGCGAGCTGCGCGACCTGTTCGGCTCGGCCCGGAAGGCGGGCCGGCTCGCGCTGCCGTCCATGCGCTTCCCCTACCTCAACGCCACGCAGGAGGAGGCGGTCAACGAGGTGCTCCGCGCCAAGGACGTGGCCATTGTGCATGGCCCGCCCGGCACCGGCAAGACCACCACACTGGTGGAGGCCATCTACGAGACGCTGCGGCGCGAGAACCAGGCGCTGGTGTGCGCGCAGAGCAACATGGCCGTCGACTGGATTGCCGAGAAGCTGGTTGACCGCGGCGTGAACGTGCTGCGCATCGGCAACCCCACGCGCGTGAACGACAAGATGCTCTCGTTCACCTACGAGCGGCGCTTCGAGGCGCACCCCGACTACCCGCAGCTGTGGAGCCTGCGCAAGGCCATGCGCGAGCTGCGCGCCCGGCGGCGGCGCGGCGACGACCGCTACCACCAGCGGATGGACAGCCTGAGGAGCCGCGCCACCGAGCTGGAGCTGCGCATCAACGCACAGCTCTTCGGCGAGGCGCGGGTCATCGCCTCGACCCTGACGGGCAGCGCCAGCCGGCTGCTCGACGGCATGCGGTTCGGCAGCGTGTTCATCGACGAGGCGGCACAGGCGCTCGAGGCGGCCTGCTGGATAGCCATCCGCCGGGCGGGGCGCGTGGTGCTGGCGGGCGACCACTGCCAGCTGCCGCCCACCATCAAGAGCGTGGCGGCCCTCAAGGGCGGGCTGGGGGTCACGCTGATGGAGCGCATAGCCCGGCAGAAGCCCGAGACGGTGACGCTGCTGAAGGTGCAGTACCGCATGAACGAGGACATCGCGCGCTTCCCGAGCGA
This sequence comes from uncultured Prevotella sp., assembly GCA_937895845.1. GTDB lineage: Bacteria > Bacteroidota > Bacteroidia > Bacteroidales > Bacteroidaceae > Prevotella. Next base: position 78,959 of record CALBLK010000029.1, read on the forward strand.
GTGGTTCTACGGGGGCGAGCTGGTCTCGGCGCCCGAGGTGAGGTTCCGCAGCATCCTCGACTTCGACCTGCCCATCAGCTGGATTGACACCGGCGGGGACGGCGAGGGGCACGAGGAGTTTGTGGGCGAGAGCTTCGGCCGCATCAACAAGGGGGAGGCCGAGCAGACCCTGAGCGCGCTGGAGGCGTACCTCGGCCGCATCGGCAAGCGGCGCATCCTCGACGAGCGGATTGACGTGGGGGTGATTTCGCCCTACCGCGCGCAGGTGCAGCACCTCAGGCAGCTCATCGCCCGGCGCGAGAGCCTCAAGCCCTTCAGGCGGCTCATCACCGTGAACACGGTGGACGGGTTCCAGGGGCAGGAGCGCGACGTCATCCTCATCTCGCTCGTGAGGGCCAACGGCGACGGGCAGATTGGCTTCCTGAACGACCTGCGGCGCATGAACGTGGCCATCACCAGGGCGCGCATGAAGCTCATCATCCTGGGCAGCCGGGCCACCCTGACACGCCACCCCTTCTACCTCAGGCTGTGGAACTACATCCAGACGCTGCGCGAGGAGTGCGGCGGGCGCTGACCGGCAGGGCGGCAACGCCGCCCGCAATGACACCAGACACCGACAAACAAGACGACACATGAAACAGAGACTGCTCTTCATCGCGCGGTTCTACGCGCTGACCATCCTTATCTTCACCGTGGCCAAGGCGGCGTTCATGCTGGCCAACAGCGACAGCCACCCCTTCAGCCCGGCCGACATGGCGGCAGTCATCGGCCACGGCCTGTCGCTCGACCTCTCGACGGGACTCTACCTGCTGGCCCTGCCCTTCCTGGCAGTGTGGGCGTCGGTGTGGGTCAGGGTGCCGCGCGCGGCACTGTCGGCCTACCTCTGGGCCATCGCCGCGCTGATGGCGCTGGCCTTCGTGGCCGACACCAGCCTGTACCGGTTCTGGCAGTTCAAGCTCGACGCCTCGTGCCTGCAATACCTTGACTCGCCCACGGGCATCACCGCGAGTGTGTCAGCTGGCTACCTGGTGACGCGCGCCGTGTGGCTCGCGGCGGCCACGGCGGCCATCCGCTACGCCTACCACCTGGGCCTGGCCGCGGGCACCGCAAAGGCCTGCCGGCCCATGACGCGCCGCGCAAAGGTGGGCGCAAGCGCGCTGATGCTGCTGCTCACGCCGGCCCTGGTCATCGGCATACGGGGCGGACTGGGCGAGTCGACCACCAACATCGGGCAGGTGTACTTCTCGCCACGGCAGTTTCTCAACCACGCGGCGGTCAACCCGCTGTTCAGCTTCATCTACTCGCTGGGCAAGTCGGGCGACTATGTGGTGCACTACAGCTATTACAGCCAGGCCGAGTGCGACCGGCTGACCGCGGGATGCTTTGACACGCGCAGCGACCGGCCCGACACGCTGCTCAGCACGCGGCGGCCCAACATCGTGATTGTGGTGATGGAGAGCTGCGGCGGACAGTTCACCGAGCTGGGCGGGCACCGCGAGATAACGCCCAACCTGAACAGGCTGTGCCGCGAGGGGGTGTACTTCACGCAGTGCTACGCCAACTCGTGGCGCACGGACAGGGGGTGCGTGAGCATCCTGAGCGGCTGGCCGGCCTACCCCACCATGTCGGTCATGAAGATGCCGGAGAAGAGCCGCAAGCTGCCGTCGATTGCCCGCACACTGAAGAGGGCGGGCTACGACAACACGTTCCTCTACGGCGGCGACATCAACTTCACCAACATGCGGAGCTATGTATTGGGCACCGGCTACGACCACCTGGCGTGGAAGGCGGACTACAGCGCGGCCGAGCAGGCCTCGGCCAACTGGGGCGTGCGCGACGACATCATGTTTGCCTCGCTGCTCAGCGACATCAAGGGCAGCGGCAAGGGGCCGTGGATGAAGACGCTGCTCACCCTGAGCAGCCACGAGCCGTGGGACGTCCCGGACAAGGTTCTCGGCGACGAGGTGTACAACGCGTTCCACTACCTGGACCGGTGCCTCGGCCGCTTTGTGGCCGACCTGCGCCGGTCGCCGGCGTGGGACAACCTGCTGCTCGTCATCCTGCCCGACCACGGCTGCCGCTACCGCGACGTCAACGAGACGACACGCCTGTTCAGCCACATCCCCATGCTGTGGCTCGGCGGCGCGGTGAAAAGGCCCTGCCGCATCGACAGGGTGTGCAACCAGAGCGACCTGGCCGCCACGCTGTTCGGACAGATGGGCATCGGCCACGGCGACTTCACCTTCAGCCGCGACGTGGCGGCGCGCAACTACCGGCGGCCCATGGCCTTTCACACCTTTAACAACGGCATAACCGTGATTGACAGCTGCGCCTTCACGGTGTACGACCTTGACGCGCGGCGGGTCATCGCCAGCGAGGGAGGCCGCCGGGACGAGCAGGTCAAGCTGGGAAAGGCCCTGCTGCAGCTCACGTCAGAGGGGCTGTGAACGGCATAGACAAAAAGCCTTTTCTCTGTCGTTTCATGCGTGCAAGGGAATGAAATAAATAAAGATTGTGTACCTTTGCACGCATGAAAAGGAAAATACTGAACTGTCTGCTACCGCTGGCCACAGTGCTCTACAACCTGCTGCTGGCCTACGCGGTCTATTTCATCGCCCGCGCCGTGTTCTACCTGGAGAACAGCGCGCTGCTTGCCGGGAGCCTCAGCACGCTGCGCCACAGCATGGAGCTGCTGCGCGGCGGACTGGTGTTCGACACCACGGCCATCCTCTACACCAACGCCCTGTGGGTGGTGATGGTGCTCTTCCCCCTGCATCTCAAGGAGACACGCGCCTACCACCGGGTGTGCCGCGCCGTGTTCGTCGCCGTCAACACCCTGGCGCTGGCGCTCAACCTCGGCGACGCCGTCTACTTCCGCTACTCCATGCGCCGCACCACGACCACCATCTTCCACGAGTTTGCCAACGAGGGCAACCTCGGCGACATCATCCTCACCGAGGCGCTGGGGCACTGGTACCTGTTCGCGCTGGCCGCCGCCGTGGCCTGGGGGCTGTGGAAAGCCTACGGCGCCATGCCGCAGCCCGACCGCCGGCAGCTTGACTGGCGGGTGTACACGCCCACGGCGCTCGCCTCGCTGCTGGCCTTCGCGCCGTTCTGCGTGGCCGGCATGCGCGGCGGGTGGACGCGCGACGTGCGCCCCATCACCCTGTCGAACGCCAACAACTACTGCGACAAGCCCACCGAGGCGGCCCTGGTGCTCAACACCCCCTTCGCCCTTATCCGCACCATCGGCAAGAACCTGTTCAAGGTGGTGCCCTACTATGCCACGCAGCGGGAGCTGGCGGCGGTCTACACCCCCGTGCACCGCCCGCACCCGAAGGCTCCCTTCCGGCGGAAGAACGTGGTGGTGATCATCATCGAGAGCTTCGGCCGCGAGTATATCGGGGCCTACAACAAGTGGCTCGAAGGGGGCCGCTACAAGGGCTACACCCCCTTTATGGACTCGCTCATCGCCCGCAGCCTCACCTTCGAGCACTCCTACTGCAACGGCCGCAAGAGCATTGACGGCATGCCCTCGGTGCTGTCGGGGGTGCCGATGTTTGTGGAGCCCTACTTCCTGTCGCCCTACTCGAACAACGAGGTGGGCGGACTGGCCGACTGCCTGAGGGGCAAGGGCTACCGCACCATGTTCTTCCACGGCGCCGAGCGCGGCTCGATGGGCTTCATGTCGTTCGCCCGCGCCACGAAGTTTGGCGCGTACTACGGCCGCGAGGACTTCAACGCCGACCGCCGCACCAACGGCGACAGGGAGTTTGACGGCTGGTGGGGCATCAGCGACGAGCCTTTCCTGCAGTACATGAACATGAAGCTCACCGACACGCGCCAGCCCTTCATGGCGGCGGTGTTCACCCTGTCGAGCCACCACCCCTTCCGCGTGCCGGCACCCTACCGCAACGTGTACCGCGAGGAGCAGCTGCCCATCCACAAGGTGATACGCTACACCGACCACGCGCTGAAACGCTTCTTCGACGAGGCGCGCAAGCAGCCGTGGTTCGCCAACACCATCTTCGCCCTCACCAGCGACCACACCAACATGAGCAACCACGCCGAATACCAGACCGACCTCGGCGGCTTCTGCTCGCCGGTGGTGTTCTACGACCCGAGCGGAGAGATCAAGCCGCAGATGCGCCACGCCATAGCGCAGCAGACCGACATCATGCCCACGCTGCTGGGATACCTCAACTACGACCGGCCCTACGTGGCGTTTGGCGTCGACCTGCTGAGCACGCCCGACAGCGACACCTGGGCGGTGAACTACCTGAACGGCATCTACCAGTATGTGAAGCACGGACTGGTGCTGCAGTTTGACGGCCAGCGCACCAAGGCGGTCTATGCCCTGAGCGACCGCCTGATGAAGCACAACCTTCTGGGAAAGACCGGGGAGCAGCCCGCCATGGAGCGCGAGCTGAAAGCCATCATCCAGCAATACATGGAGCGGATGACAGAGAACAAATTGCGAGTGACAAGTGAAGAATGAGGAGTTGTCGCCGAGGGCGATGACGAATGATAAATGAAGAATTGGGCGGAAAGGGGTAAAGGGCAACTAAAAATGACGAATTGCAGACTTTGTTTTGCAATTCGTCATTTTTTAACCCAAATCGGTCGTTAGATTTCGTCCCAGGTTGCTGTTTATTTCGTGCAGCTTGCCACGTAAGCGTTGAAGGCATAGCGGGCTATGGCGAAA
>CALBLK010000030.1 GCA_937895845.1 uncultured Prevotella sp.
ATAAACTTGCGAGCCTTTTTTATATATGCAAGACGGCTCATTTCGGATGGTTACAATGTATTCAGCATTTCCCTTGGGCAAGCATCTGAAGATGTGGTTATGTTGTCATGCCAGCCAAATCATACTGCATGAAGATAAGAAGATTTCCAAATTTACAAGTATGTTGAGAGGTGCCTTGGCAGGGATTTTGGCACGGACATAGTAGCCATGACACCTAAAATGAATGTGGGCACGCTCTGCTAAAATCAGAGACGTGCCCACAATGTATACAGGGCTAATTTGGTTTAGACTTGGCTACTTTAGCAGACCTTGTGCGCACCTTCACTGATTACCACGTCATAGACCTTTGGCTCATGCCCGAACTTGGCCAGGTATTTGGCCTTGGCATTGCTGATAAACTTGTCGTAGAGTTCTTCCTTGACCAGGTTGATGGTGCAGCCACCGAAACCGCCGCCCATGATACGGCTTCCTGTCACCCCGTTCTCCTTGGCCAGGTCGTTCAGGTAGTCCAGTTCCTCGCACGAAACCTCGTACTCTTTCGACAGACCGTGATGAGTCTCGTACATTTTCTGTCCTACGGTCTCATAGTCACCTCTGTTCAGTGCGTCGCAGACAGCCAACACGCGGTCTTTCTCGCCGAGAACGAACTTAGCGCGGCGGTGATCCTCTTCTCCCACGCAGTCTTTCACTTCCTCTAACTGTTCCCATGTGCAGTCGCGCAGGGTCTCAAACTTTCCCTCTGGGTGCTTGGCGGCAATGTGCTTCACCACATTCTCGCAACTGTTGCGTCGGTCGTTGTAGGGCGATCCGGCCAGCTCGTGCTTCACTACCGAGTCAAGCAGGACAAGTTTGTAGCCTGTGGGCTTGAATGGGAAATATTCGAACTCGCGGCTGCGGCAGTCAAGGCGCATAAGACAGCCTTCCTTGCCAAACACGCTGGCGAACTGGTCCATAATTCCGCAGTTCACACCGCAGTAGTTGTGCTCGGTGGCCTGTCCTGCCAGCACCATGTCCCACTTGCTCACTTTGTTGTTGCCAAAGAGGTCGTTGAGCGCGAATGCGTAGCAGCTCTCAAGCGCTGCGGACGAGGACATTCCTGCGCCGAGAGGCACATCACCAGAGAAAGCCGTATTGAAGCCTTTCACGTCGACACCGCGCTTCTTCATTTCCTGCACAATGCCGTAGATATAGCGTGCCCAGCTTGCCTTGGGGCCTTGTGGGTCGTCAACCTTGAACTCCACGCGGTCTTTCAGGTCTATGGCGTATGCCCTTACTGTGTCTGTGCCATTGGGGCGAATCTCGCACATGATACCCTTGTCCACTGCTCCAGGGAACACGAAGCCTCCATTGTAGTCTGTGTGCTCGCCAATGAGGTTGATGCGCCCCGGCGATGTGTACACGTTACCTTCTTTGCCATCGAAGTGCTTGATAAACCGACTTCTTACATATTCAATGTCCATCATGTCTTTAGTTTTATTGTTAGTAATTTTGTGATCTCTTGTTCTTTCTTGATCCAGCGTGTTTACGCCTCCCGGGGCTGGCCAGAAACTGCTTGCTTGCTGCCAATGCCAATCTTGCTGCCAAAGTTGCAGAACCAGATGATGTAGGCGTAGAATACGAACATCAGGCAGAGTGCGATGATTACACCGGCTGCATCTACCACTGCACCCATGATGGGCATCAGAATGGCTGCGCCAATAACACCGGTGTTGATGATGCCTGTTGCCGACTTGGTGTGGGGGCCAAGCTCCTGGAGACCAAGGTTGAAGATGAGTGGCCACATTACAGAGTGGAACAGACCGGCAATCAGCATGAACCAGATACCTGCCATGCTGGTGGCAAACATCAATGAGAGGGCGATGCACGCGGCACCGAGCAACAGGCATGCTGTGAGCAGCTTGCGCGACTCGAACTTTGTGAGAATGCCGGCTCCTACGAAACGGCCAACCATCATGCCGCCCCAGTAGAACGAGAGGTAGGATGTGGTAAGGGCTGCCAGCTCGGCCGAGCTCATCTCGGGATGGAGCAGCTGGAAGCGGTAGGGGAGCATGGAAGGCACGCCAATCTCAATTCCCATGTACATGAAGATGCCCAGGGCGCCTAGCCACACGTGGCTGTATTTGAAAACGCTGTTCTTGTACTCGCGGTGCTCTCCGGCCTCCTCTGCCTGCTTGCCCTCGTCAATCTTTGGCAGTTTCAGAAACACAAGGACAAGGCAGATAACCAGTGTGAATATGCCGAGGCCCATGAACGGTCCGGGTACATATTCGGGGGCAGGGGCCTTGCCTGCGATAATCACGTTTGTGATAAACATGGGGGCGACTGTGGTGGCCACGGAGTTCAGAGCCTGGCTCAGGGTCATGCGGAAGGCACCTTTCTCTGGCGAGCCAAGTACCATCACGTAGGGATTGGCCACGTTCTGAAGCATCACCACACCCATGGCCACCAGGCACATGGAAGCCAGAAAGATGGCATAGACGTTGATGCCCGAGGCTATGGCCGAATTGATGCCGATGGAGTTGACAACGAAGCCCACGCCGGAGATAGCCAGACCCAGCAGCAGGGTGTTTTTATAGCCAATCTTACTCATCAGCATGGCAAATGGGATAGCAAGCAGATAGGCGCCATAAAAGGCTGTGTTAATGTATTGCCCGTCTTGTGCGGTCAAGCTGAATGCTTCTGAGCAGAAGGCAATCATGGAGTTGTTCATTGTCGTGATGAATCCGATAAGGAAGCACACGATGAACACAACGATTAGTGCGAACGTGTAGTTCGGTCTTTGAGTTTTGGTCATGTCTTTGAATAAATAATTTTAGATAAGTGATTAGGTGGTTAGCGGTGTTATATAAAGAAGTTAAGGGAACTTTCCCTTAACTTCTTTGTTTGTTGCGAATATCTCACGCTGTTATTTTGCCCGGATGCACTTTGTTACTTTTCCACGCCAAACTTGTAAACAGTCTTCTGCTTGTATTGCTCGCCCGGCTCAAGGTTGACTGATGGGAAGTAGGGGTGGTTTGGGGTGTCGGGGAAATGCTGGCACTCCAGGCATACGGCTGAGCGGCGGGGGAACGTGGCACCAAACTGGCCGGAAATGCCCGACTCAAAGTTGCCTGTGTAGAGCTGCATTCCCGGCTCGGTAGTGTAAACTTCCAGTGTGCGCCCACTTGTTGGCTCTGTCAACTTGGCTGCAAAGCTCAGCTCGCCCTCCTCTTTCTTGTTGAGCACATAGTTGTGGTCGTAGCCGGAACCGTTCTTTATCTGCTCATTGTCAGCGTCAATGTCGCGGCCAATCTCTTTCGGCGTACGGAAGTCAAAGGGTGTCCCCTCAACCTTGAGAATCTCACCTGTCGGAATGCTTGTGTTGTCAATGGGCAGGTAGAAGTCCGCGTTAATCTCGCATTTCACGTTGTCCACTGTCGGGGTGGGGTTGGCGATGCCAGCCAGGCTGAAGAATGCGTGATGGGTAAGGTTGATGATGGTCTTCTTGTTGGTGCAGGCCAGATACTCAAGAATCAGCTCGTTGTTGTCTGTGAATGTAAACTCTACAGTTACGCGGCACTCGCCGGTAAATCCCTCCTCGCCGTAGGCGGAAACGTAGTGGAGAGCCAGGGAGCGTGGCCCCATCTGGCGGGCATCCCAGACGCGTGTGTGGAAACCGGTGGGACCGCCGTGCAGAGAGTTGGGCCCGTCGTTGAGGGCCAGCTGGTAGTCTTTCTTGTTCAAGGTGAACGTGCCATGGCTAATGCGGTTGCCATAGCGGCCAATGAGGGTTGACAGGAAAGGCTCCGGACTGTTGATCACATCGTGTATGTTGTCGTGCCCCTGAATCACGTTGGCCACCTTGCCGTCTTTGCCAGGAACCATGATTGCCACAATGGCCCCGCCATAGTTTGTGATGGCTACCTCGTAGCCTTTCCGGTTTTTTAATATGTATAAGTCGGTTTTCTTACCGTTGACTGTGGTCTGGAAATCCTTGCGATTCAAACCGCATAGATTCGCGTTCTCCGTTGTGCTTGTCATATTCGTTGTTTTTTAGTTAGAGTATCTTCTGCAAAGTAACCTAAAAAAAACGAGTTTGACAAATTTAAGTGAGAAAAAATAGAAGCCTTGAATGTTAAAAACAACTAATGGATGGCTTCTAAAAAATCGGCTACAACATAGCTGCTCCCGCCCACAAAGATGAAGTCGTCGCACCCCGCTTGCCCGAGGGCCGCCCCGTAGGCTTGATCCACTGTTGGGTAGCTGTCGCCGTTCAGTCCATGCCGTGCAGCCATCTTTCTGAGCTTTTCCTCCGGCGTGGCTCTGTGGCTGTTGGCCTTGGTAAAATAGTAAACCGCATCCTTGGGGAGCAACTGCAGCACGCCGTCCACATCTTTGTCGCTCACCATTCCGAACACGATGCGCAACTGGTTGCATGCCACATGGGCAATCTGTTTGCCGAGATACTGCCATGCGCCAGTGTTGTGGCCTGTGTCGCAAACCACTTTTGGCATCTCTCTTACCTGTTGCCACCTTCCTTGCAAGCCGGTCAGCCCGTACACGTTTTTCAGGGCTGCCTGTTGTCTGGCCAGGCGTTTGGCTTTGTCTGTGCCAGCCATGCAGTCAGTCGGGTAGCCCAGTGTCCCGAGCGTCTGCAACGCTTTCAGCACGGTGTTGAGGTTGCGTGCCTGGTAGTGGCCGCATAATTGGCTTTCTATGGTATACCCATAGCGCGTGGTGTATATCACTTTGCCCTCATGGGAGAAGTCTGCCCCTACTATATAGGGCGACTCTTCTGCCCACACCACTGGCGCGCCTTTTTCTTTGGCCGCCTGCATGAATACGGGGCGGGTCTCGGTGGTGGTCTCGCCAACAACGACAGGGACTCCGCGCTTGATGATGCCGGCTTTCTCTCTGGCAATCTTGGCCAAAGTGTCACCCAGCATCTGCGTGTGGTCCATGCTGATGTTTGTGATGACAGACAGGACCGGCGTGATGATGTTGGTGCAGTCCAGCCGCCCGCCCAGGCCGACCTCAATCACCGCTATGTCCACTTTCTCCTCTTCAAAATACTTGAAAGCCATTGCCGTGGTGATTTCAAAGAACGAGGGATGCAGTGGATCAAAGAACGCGCGGTGGTTAGCCACAAAGTCTACCACAAAGTCCTCGCTCACTGGAGTGCCGTCAACTCTGATGCGTTCGCGGAAGTCTACCAAGTGGGGCGATGTGTACAGGCCTACGCGGTAGCCGCATGTCTGTAATACTGCCGCGATGGAGTGGGATACAGACCCCTTGCCGTTGGTGCCGGCCACGTGGATGGTTGCATAATGCAGGTGGGGGTGTCCCAAATGTTCGTCAAGGGCCAGAGTGTTGGCCAGGCCCTCCCTGAATCCTGTCGCGCCCTGTTTCTCAAACATGGGCAGCTGACTGAACAGGTACTTGACAGTCTCCTTGTAGGTCATGCTCTGCGGTGTGCCTGTGTGGCTTGTCAGCTAAAGTAGTTCTTGAACCTCTGGAAGATGGAACGCTTGGTAGCTGTGTCGCCTTTGAAGTTGTCGCTGTCCTTGAACTTTTCTATCGCGCTCTTCTCTTCGCGGCTCAGTGTCTTGGGCACATACACGCTCACGTTGACGATAAGGTCGCCACGCCCGCTTCCGTAGCCATGCACCGAGGGCAGGCCCTTGCCCCGCAGCCTGAGTGTCTTGCCGGGCTGTGTGCCACTCTCAATCTTCACTCTCAGCCGTGTGCCCTCGATGGACGGAATCTCCACTTCGCCGCCCAGTGCAGCGGTTGGGAAGTCAAGCAGCAGGTTGTAGATGACATTGTTGCCATCGCGCACGAACGTGTCGTTCTCTTCTTCTTCGATGAACACCTGTATGTCGCCGCTGATACCGTTGTGCGGGCCGGCGTTTCCCTTGCCCGGAACGGTGATAACCATGCCCTCTGCCACACCGGCGGGAATCTTGATCTCTACCACTTCCTCGCCTTTTTCCACGCCTGTGCCACCGCAGTAGGGGCACTTGTTCTTAATCACCTTTCCCTCTCCGTTACAGGTAGGGCACACCCCTTGGGTCTGCATCATGCCGAAGATGCTCTGGGTCGTGTGGGTAATCACACCCGAGCCGTGGCACGTCGGGCACGTCTCCGCGCCGCTGCCGTTAGCTGCGCCGCTGCCGTGGCAGTGCGAGCAGACAACATCCTTGCGCACCTTGAATTTCTTGGTTACACCTGTCTCAATCTCGCTCAGGCTCAGGCGCACTTTCAGGCGCAGGTCACTGCCCCGGTACACCTGCGGGCGGTGCTGCTTTGCGCTGCCTCCGAAGCCCGCACGCCCTCCGAAAATGTCGCCGAACATCGAGAAGATGTCATCCATGTTCATGCTGCCGCCACTGAAGCCGCCTGTGCCTCCGGCACTTCCGGCCGGCCCGTCAAAGCCAAATTGGTCATACTGCTGGCGCTTCTGCGGGTCGTGGAGCACGTCATACGCCTCGGCGGCCTCCTTGAATTTCTCCTCCGCCTCCTTGTTGCCTGGGTTGCGGTCTGGGTGGTATTTGATGGCTATCTTGCGATAAGCGCTTTTAATTTCGTCTTCGGTTGCCTTCTTGTCAACGCCAAGGACTTCGTAATAATCTCTTTTTGCCATAATCTTTTTCAAAATAACAGTTGGTCAGTTGCCTCGCCGTGTCTTTACTACTTAGGCACCGACTGCCACCTTGGCATGGCGAATAACTTTATCGTTGAGCTTGTAGCCGGTCTGGACGCAGTCCAGCACCTTGCCTTTCTTGTCGTCGCCCATTCCCGGCACCATGGCGACAGCTTCGTGTATGTCGGTGTCAAAATCTGCATCGGTAGTGTCTATCTTCTTTACGCCTTGGGCTTCAAGAACCTTGACAAACTTGTTGAAAATCAATTCCATGCCCTCACGGATAACTTTTGCATCCTCGGTTTTCTTTCCATTCTCCAGGGCGCGCTCCATGTCATCCAATATGGGCAGGATGGCCGAAATGGTTTTCTCCCCTCCGTTCAGAATCAGCTCTGCCTTTTCCTTGAGTGTGCGCTTGCGGTAGTTGTCAAACTCGGCCACAGCCCGCAAGTATTTGTCCTTGAGCTCTTCCACCTGTGCCTGCGCGACCGCAAGAGGGTCTGGCTCGGACTTCTTTTCCTTTGCAGCCTCTTTGCCCGCTGTCTCTGGTTCACGGTCTGCACCGGGAGCCTCAGCCTTGACTTCCTCTTTTTTCAGTTTCTCCTCTTTCTGTTCAGTGTCAGCACTGCTGTTCTTTATTGTTTCTTCCATGATTTCTTGATATTTTTAGGATTTTCCAGCAAAAACTGTGCCACGGCTTGTCGCTTCCATTATCAGGAGTAAAGCTTGGCCTTTTGTTCCTTGATACCCTCGTCGTAGATATACTGGTCGTATTCCATCAGTTTGTCAATGGTGCCCTTGGGTGTCAGCTCGATGATGCGGTTGGCCACAGTCTGTATAAACTCGTGGTCGTGGCTGGCAAACAGGATGTTGCCCTTGAAATTCACCAGATTGTTGTTGAAGGCTTGGATGCTTTCCAGGTCAAGGTGGTTGGTGGGGGTGTCAAGGATGAGGCAGTTGGCGTTCTTCAGCTGCATTCTGGCAATCATGCAGCGCATCTTCTCGCCTCCTGAGAGTACGCGGACTTTCTTCTGCACGTCCTCGTCCTTGAAAAGCATCCTTCCCAGAAAGCTCTTCATTTGCACTTCGTTGCCTTTGCCATACTGGCTCAGCCAGTCCACCAGGTTTAGGTCGCAGTCGAAGAACTTCGTGTTGTCAAGCGGCAGGTAGGCAGTGGTTATGGTTACGCCCCACTTGTATTCGCCCGCATCGGCCTTTCGGTTCCCGTTGATAATCTCGAACAGGGCAGTCATGGCTTTGGGGTTGTGGCTGAGGAACACGGTCTTTTGTCCCTTTTCGATGGTGAAGTTCACGTGGTCGAAGAGCACGGTTCCGTCCGTGTCTACCGCTTTCAGGTCGCTGACTTCCAGGATCTGTGTGCCTGGCTCGCGGTCCATCTGGAAGATGATGCCCGGGTATTTTCTTGACGAGGGCCTGATTTCCTCTACGTTCAGTTTCTCCAGCATCTTCTTCCGTGACGTGGTTTGCTTGCTCTTGGCCACGTTGGCCGAGAAGCGGCGGATGAACTCTTCCAGCTCCTTGCGCTTCTCTTCGGCCTTCTGCCGCTGGTTCTGGGCCTGGCGCAGGGCCAGCTGCGAGCTTTCGTACCAGAACGAGTAGTTGCCTGAGAATACGGTCACCTTGCCAAAGTCGATGTCAACCGTCTGGGTGGACACAGCGTCAAGAAAGTGGCGGTCGTGTGACACCACGAGCACAGTCTGCTCCACGTTGCCCAGATATTCTTCAAGCCACTGCACGGTGTCAAGGTCGAGGTCGTTGGTCGGCTCGTCGAGCAGCAGGTTGTCAGGGTGCCCGAAGAGGGCCTTGGCCAGCATCACGCGCACTTTCCCGTTGTTGGACAGCTCTCCCATTTTCTTGTAGTGGTCGGCCTCTTTCACTCCCAGGTTCTGGAGCAGCTGGGCCGCCTCGCTCTCGGCCTCCCAGCCGCTCATCTCGGCGAATTTCATTTCCAGCTCGGCGGCGCGGTTGCCGTCCTCCTCGGTCATTTCCTCCTTGGCGTAGAGCGCCTCGCGCTCTTTCATGTTGTCCCACAGGGAGGCATACCCCATCAGCACGGTGTCCATCACCGTTTGGCTGTCGTATTTGAAGTGGTCTTGCTCCAGCACGGACAGGCGTTCGCCCGGGGCCATCTCGACGGTGCCCTTGTTGGGCTCCAGCTCTCCGCTGATGGCGCGGAGCAATGTTGACTTGCCTGCACCGTTGGCGCCGATGATGCCATAGATGTTTCCGCTTGTAAATTTCAGGTTGACGTCTTTGTAAAGCACTTTCTTGCCAAACTGGATGGCCAAGTTGGTAACGGTAATCATGTCTGTTATATAATAAATATGTGTTTGTTGTTATTTTGCTTGGTGTTGCGCTTGGGGAAAAGTTGTGTAATTGAAAAGCGAATGGCCTGTACGCAAACCGCCGCTGTTCCTGTATGTGCGCATCTTTCTTTAAAGAATTAGCGGAAACATCTGATTGTCAGATGCCCCCGCTGCGATTCTTGTTGAGGTACCTAGCAGAGTCGAACTGCTCTACACGGTTTTGCAGACCGTTACCTAACCGCTCGGCCAAGGTACCATTGCTTTTTTGCTCTGCAAAGGTAGCACAATTATCCCTCATCGCCAAATTTTTCGCCGATTATTTTTTGCCCTTCGCGTTGTGCCGGTTTTTCCTGCCGTTTTGGCGGCAGCAGTCGCACGCGTCTTTCCTGCCGGTAAGCAGCTGGTAGCACCCCCGCAGCGCGAGTGCTGCTGCCAAGGCGATGATGATGATGGTTATGGCTTCTTGCATATGAAAAATTGTTGGTATTCCTGTTCAAAGTTTGGGGTGAACACGTCCCTGCCCAGGCTGTCTGCTATTTCCTGCTGAGACCAGAAGCGTCCGCCGTCCAGTTCGGTTGGGCTTGGGCTTACCTTGCCGTCGTAGGTTGTTTTGTGGACGAACACCAGCTCGCGCTCCCTGTCGCTTTCAAAGACATAGTGCCCCAGCAGTTCTGGCACAAAGCCGATGATGCCAAGCTCCTCCCGCACTTCTCTCGCGAGGGCCCGGTCTACGCTCTCGCCCAGGTCTATGTGCCCTCCTGTCGCCGTGTCCCATTTCCCCGGCTGGATGTCTTTCCATGCCGGGCGGCGCTGGAGGTACAGCTCGCCCCTGCTGTTGAACAGGTGCAGGTGCACGACGGGATGCAGCTTCCTGGAGCCGTCGTGTGCCTCCCCTCGCGTGATGGCGCCGAGAATGTTGCCCTCCTCGTCTACGTGTGGGAGCAGCTCGTTTTCGCTGTCCATGGCTGCTTGCCGCTGGCTTCCGCCGTCGCGGTCAGTCCTTGGTGAGCTTCCTGAGCAGTGCCTTGTTGATGGCCTGTATGCGGCGTCCTTGTTTCTCAATGTCATCGCGCACGTTGTTGATATTGTTAAAGAATTCGGAAAAAGCGTTCAGCAGGAAGTTGGGCTGCCGGCTGTCGCTGTCGGCATCCGGGTTGGTTATCATGTTGATGCCCTTGCTCTCGATATGTACGTCAATCTCAGTGCCGGTCATGATAGGGTCTCCGTCGTAGTGGATGACGCCCCTCCGCTCTCTCTGTATATGGATGCGCTTGGCCCTGAACATTTTAATCTTCGAGTTTTTGTCAAGGGTCTTGTTGAACATGTCAATGCTGATCTGCGGTGCGTCAAAGGCGTTGAACGGCTCCATGATGATAACGTCCAGCAGCCCGTCGGTCATCGTGGCCTTCGGGGCGATGTAGGCGTTGTTGCCGTATTGCGATGCGTTGGCGCAGGCAATGAGAAAGGCCTTGTAGCGCTTTGCGCCTGTCTCGTCAATCACCTCGTAGGTCTCGGGCTTGTATTTCAGGCCTTCTTTCAGCACGTTCTCGGCATAGGTGATGGGGCCGCGCTTGCCGGCCTCGGCAAACTTCATGCTGATGAACGCGTCGAACCCCATCCCGCAGGTGCAGAAGAACGGCAGCCCGTTGATTACGCCGTAGTCGAGCGCCTCAATCTTGCAAAGGTTAATGATGCCCACAGCCTTGCGGACGTCCATCGGGATGCACAGGTGGCGGGCCAGGCCGTTGCCCGAACCGCAGGGGATTATGCCCAGCGCCGTGTCAGAGTGCACAAGTGAGCGGGCCACCTCGTTGACCGTGCCATCGCCGCCTACGGCCACGGCGATGTCGTCGCCGCGCTCCTTGCACTGGCGTGCTATCTCGGCTGCGTGGCCGGCGTACCGTGTGGTCTCTACATGATAGTCGAACAGGGAGTCGGCGATTGTCTCGCTGATAATCTGCGGAATCTCTCCCTTGTCATGCGTTCCCGAGTGGGGGTTCATGATGAATGTGACTTTCTTCCTGTTGCTTGTCATGCTGCAAAAGTACATATTTCCCCATAAATAGCGTTTTTGAGGCTGCATAAAAATCACTAAAACGCACAAATATCGGCGAAAAGGTGTGCTTGTTTGTGAAAAATGTGTAACTTTGCAGCCTGATTAGATTTTAACATCTTACATATCCATATTATCAGAAATGGGACAGTTGCAAGAAAGATACAGGAATTACCGTGAGCCTCAGAAGTTTATGGCTGCTGGCGTGTATCCCTATTTCCGCGAGATTACCGGCAAGCAGGGCACGGAAGTCGAGATGGGTGGGCACAAGGTGCTGATGTTCGGCTCCAACGCCTATACCGGCTTGACGGGTGACCAGCGTATCATTGACGCGGCGAAGGCCGCCCTTGACCAGTATGGGTCAGGCTGTGCGGGAAGCCGCTTTCTCAACGGCACGCTTGACCTTCACGTGAAGCTGGAGAAAGAGATTTCCGAGTTTGTCCACAAGGATGACTGCCTCTGCCTGTCCACCGGCTTCAGCGTGAACCAGGGTGTGCTGGCCGTCGTGGTTGGCAAGAACGACTACATTATCTGTGATGACCGTGACCATGCCAGCATCGTTGACGGGCGCCGCCTGTCGTTTGCGCGGCAGCTGCACTACAAGCACAATGACATGGCGGACTTGGAGCGGGTGCTCCAGGGACTGCCCCGCGAGGCAGTCAAGCTGATTGTCGTCGACGGCGTGTTCTCGATGGAGGGCGATTTGGCCAAGCTCCCCGAGATTGTGGAGCTGAAGCACAAGTACAACTGTTCCATTATGGTTGACGAGGCCCATGGCATTGGCGTGTTCGGCGACCACGGACGTGGCGTGTGCGACTATTTCGGACTGACCGATGAGGTTGACCTCATCATGGGAACGTTCTCCAAGTCGCTGGCCTCCATAGGAGGCTTTATCGCTTCCGACAAGGACACCATCAACTTCCTGCGCCACAATTGCCGCACTTATATCTTTTCGGCATCCAACACCCCGGCCGCCACAGCCGCCGCGCTGGAGGCCCTTCACATCCTGCAAAAGGAGCCGGAGCGCATTGAGGCGCTTTGGAAGGTGACCAGATACGCGCTGAAGCGCTTTTCAGAGGAGGGCTTTGAGATTGGTGACACCGAGAGTCCCATCATCCCGCTCTATGTGCGCGATGTGGAAAAGACATTCCTTGTCACCGCTCTCGCATTCGACGCCGGTGTGTTTATCAACCCTGTCATCCCCCCGGCATGCGCCCCGCAGGACACGCTGGTGCGCTATGCGCTGATGGCTACCCACACTGAAGAGCAGGTCGAGCGTTCGGTCAAGGCGCTGAAGAAAATCTTTGTTGAGCAGGGCATCATCAAATAAGCGCAGCCCGGTGTGACGGCATGGCGCAGGGTTGAGGCTGTGTGCGGCATTGGCAAATTAGCATGTGAAAAATTTGCATGGCTCGCTGAAAAGCGGTAACTTTGCGCCCGGAATAAAAGAGCTGGCCTATCTTGAAGCCCGGCTTTTTGCGAGGTGTAGCGCAGTTGGTAGCGTTCCTGGTTTGGGACCAGGCTGTCGCAGGTTCGAGTCCTGTCACCTCGACACCGTGAAGGCGGCAACTCCTTTGAATGGGAGTTGCCGCCTTTTTCTTTGTCCCGCAAAATCGCCGGCGCCGCCTCGGGCCTTCCCGCTAACAAGGGCAGCCCGAAAAAGTGTGCGAAGTGATTTGGAAAAGCTGCGGGACATCCCCACCATTATTCACTGCGGTTCATACCGGCTGGCACACATTCCTAAACAGGTCGTGCGAAACGGTGCATTTCACGCTGCGAAACGGTACATTTCACGCTGCGAACCGGGCCGTATGACGCGGCGTAACGGTGCGTTTCGCGCTGCAACATGGGCCGTATGGCGAGCTGAAAGCGACCGTTTGGCAGCACATTCCCGCCCCGCTTGGCGAGAGGGGGCTTAAGCTATACTTAAGCCAATTGCAACGCATAATCTAATGGTTCCGCGAAAACTGCAACAATGGTGAGCCTTGCTTTTTATCGTATTTTATCCTGCCTGAGGCGCTGTCCGATACGCTCCATGCAAGACTCGTTCCACCATGGAATTGCTGCCATACATATCCATGCAGGGAAGCGTAAGCCGGCGTTGTCAAAGGCCAACGGTGACACAGATAATACAAATCTGTGAAAAGTCTCTTGTTTCATGCCTCTTCGGCACAGTCAGTGTGAGAAAGGCACAGTTTTATTTTGTGCCACAGAATAAAAAAACTAATTTTGCAAGACGGTTTAATCCAAATCGGCCATTACAATTCGTCCCGGCTTGCTGCTCCTTTCGGACAGCTCGCAACGGAGTTGGTGCAGCCATGGCCGGTCTATGGCAAGGCACTCCCGGCAGCAAGACGCCTCGGAAGAGACAGTGACATGGGAAGGAAGAGCTGGAAACAGCCTCATTATAAATTGCCTATTTCGGTCTGATGACCGGTTTGGGCGTGAACAAAAAGCCTTAGAATATGATTAGGTTAAATGTGTTTTTCGAGAAGAAGGAAGATGTCAGGACAGAAGACATCAATGCCTTGTGTGAAGAGTTGGTAAGAAAGTCGTTGGAAGACAAGGGGAATGTTGCCTACGATTACTTTGTCAGCGGCACTCGCGATGGTGTCATGATGATTTGCGAGACTTGGCAAAACGAGGATGTGCTTAAAGTCCACATGGCCTCGGAGCATTTTACGACGCTGGTCCCGAGGATTGAGGCGCTCACAAAGAGCGGCTTGAAGCTGGAGCAGTTCTCCTTTTAGGTCTTAATACTCGTTTCCCTCAGCCTTTATCACGCTCGGCCCGTCAATCAGTTCGGGGGCTTCAGCCTTGCGGTTAATGTCTCTGTACGCCTTGTGCAGGTCGTCAAGGCCGATGGAATAGTCGCGACACACGGGGCGGCCCGGGTCTGCGAGGCTGTGCGAGAAGAGCCAGTCGTAGGTCTTGCGCAGGTAGAAGACGCGTGCCGGCGCGCCGTGGTTGGCTCCCGGCAGCCAGCTGTATAGCAGGCGCGTGTCGTTGCCCGAGGCTTTCAGCTTCTCCACCACCACTTTTGACCGCCTTACTGGTACAGCCTTGTCGGCTGTGCCATGAATAATCCAGAACGGCAGCCGCCCCAGTCCGCTCACGTCGCTCAGCGAGGTTCCGCCGCAGAGTGCCATTCCGGCAGCTATGCGGTCGGGGTAGGTTCCGCACACATCCATCGTTCCGTAGCCGCCCAGGCTCATGCCCAGCACATACACCCGCGTTGAGTCACAGGGGTACCGCTGTCTCACCCAGTCAAGCACAGCGATGACCTTCTTCGGGCTCCACGCCCCTCCGGGGTTCTGCGGCACGATGGTGAGCGCGTCAATGCTGCGCCCCTTTATGATGGCGTCAATAGGGCCGTAGCGGCGCACGCGGTCAAGGTTGCGGCCGCACAGGCTTGCCCCATGCAGAAAGATGATGACAGGAGTCTGCTCCTGCGAGTAAAAATAGTCAACGGGGGTGTAGACCCAGAAGTTGTAGCCCCCGGGTATCGAGTCTTTCACTGCGCGCAGAAAGTCGTAGGCCTGCAGTTGCATGGCCGCCAGCAGTAGGGTGAGTGACCATAAATACCTCTTCATCTCTTCATCCTGTCAAATCTCTTCATCCTGTCAAATCTCTTGAAACAATTTTGTCTTCCCTTGCAACAGTCCTGTTGCAATGATGTGGCAAAAGTAGCGAAAAGATTTGTTTGTTTCAATGCCTGTTTGCCAAGGTCAGAGTTTCACGGACGAGATGTCAACCAAGCCATTGACAATGGCGTAGATGGTAAGTCCGGCCACGCTGTGAATCTGTAGCTTGCGGGCGATGTTGCGCCGGTGGGTTATGGCCGTGTTGGTCGAGATGCACAGGTGCTCGGCAATCTCCTTGTTCGACATGCCCTGCACAAGGGCCACCACCACGTCGCGCTCGCGGTCAGAGAGCGCCTCGCCATTGTCGCTGCCATTCTTGAACACCATCGACGAGATGTTGCGCGCCACGTCGCTTTGCTGCGCCGTCCGCTCCAGGCGGCGTATGGCCGGGAGGAAAATCCGCTCCTCCACCTCGCGGTGAAGGTGCAGCCACTCCTCGTTGTTGTAAACGTCGTGCAGGGCGGCAATGAGCTTGTTGTTGCGCTGGTGGTCGGGCGGCAGATACTTGATGATGAGCGTCTTCAGTTCCTTGAGCTTCTCGTCGGCCTGGGTGTGGTGACGGGTGAAGAGGCCGATGTTGTACTCGTCATCGAGTCTGCCGGCCAGCAGCGACTGCACATAGGGAAAGAGCTTGCGCTCCTCGTAGTGCATATGCTCGCGAATCTCGTGGGCATAGCTGTCGTAGAACTTCATGATGAGCATGCCCAGGCTGTCACCGTCGTCAATGGCCTCGTCAAGCTCGCGGCGGATAAAAGGCAGCTGGAAGTCAAGAAAGTAGATGTGGCTGGCCTTCAGATAGTGGAGCAGGGTGGGCACTGAAATCTGGTCGTCGTTCTCGAAGTCGGTATTGCCGTTGATGGTATAGTTGACCACAGCCAGAAAGGTGTAGGTGTCGACACCGTTGTCCTCGCAGGTCTCGCGCACGGTCTTGTCGCCAAAGCCGAGGCTGATGCCAAAGCTGCCCAATGACTGGAGCAGGTTGTAGTTGTCCTTGATGAGTGAAATCATCCTGTCATCGGCCTCGTAAACTTTCAGATTCTTCATCCTTTTATTTTTTGTTTGCGCGTGCAAATTTAATGTATTTTTGGCAAACGGGCAATCGCAAAAAGTTGGTATTCGCCAAATAGCGGCTCGCCCGACTTGCACTCTTTTAGGTATCGGCCGAGCCATTTCACCATTTTTAGGTATTGCATTGTTTCCGAAGCAGACTTACTTTTGCAGTCGAAAACAAAAAATGTGAGTGATGAATAAAACTTTGAAGACTCTGATGATGGCGTGTGCGGCCACTGTTATTCCGGCCGCCGCGCCTGCTGGCAACGTCCAGGAGAGCGACACCGGCAACACTGTGGCCAACGGCAAGGCCGCCTATGGCGAAGACTTCGGCAAGTGGCGCGTGGGTGGCTACGGCGAGATGCTGGCCACATTCAAGGACTATGGAATCAACCGCTACTATGGAGGCGGCAAAGGTAACGCGAAGTTCAATCACAATGAGATTTCCATCCCCCGCTTCGTGCTGGAGGGCGAATACAAGCTGTCGCCGAAATGGATTCTCGGCACCGAGATAGAGTTTGAGTCGGGCGGCACGGGAACGGCTGTCGAAATTGAGGCACAGTCGGGCGGTGAGAACGGAGAGTACGAGACAGAGATGGAAAAAGGTGGCGAGGTGGCCCTCGAGCAGTTCCACATCACGCGCCTCATCACCCCGGCTTTCAATGTGCGTGTGGGGCACATGATCATCCCTGTCGGCCTAACCAACTCACACCACGAGCCGCTCAACTTCTTTACAGCAGCGCGCCCCGAGGGCGCCACAACGGTGCTGGCCTCGACATGGCACGAAACGGGACTGGCTTTCTTCGGAACCTTTGGCAAGGGGGCGGGCACCTTTGACTACCAGGCCATGGTGACCGCCGGTCTGAACCCAAACGGCTTCGACTGCTACAACTGGGTGGCCAACGGCCGCCAGGGCTTTATGGAAAACGACAATTTCTCGGCTCCTGCCTATACCGCGCGTCTTGACTGGCGCGGACTGCCGGGCCTTCGCGTGGGCGCCTCGGTGTTCTACAACCCCAATGCCGGCAAGAACGCCGACAAGCTCGTGACCTACAAGGGCCTTGACGACATCAACGTTTTGATTTACTCGTTCGATGCGCAATATATAAACAAGTATGTCACCGCGCGCGCCAACTATCTGTCGGGCAACATTACTGAGACAGTCGGCATCACAGCGACAAACAAGATGTATTCCAACAAGTCGCCTTACACACGCATGGGACCCGTGGGCAAGCGTGCCGTCGACTGGAGTGCCGAACTGGGTGTCAACCTCAAGGCTTTCTTCCCCGGCGTCGACAAGTTCCCGGTGGTCTGTCCCTTTGTCCACTACAACTACTACAACCCTCAGGAGAAGTGCGAGAAAGGTCTCGTGGCCGACAAGCGCAACCAGGTGAGCCTGTGGAGTGTCGGAGCCAACTGGCGCCCGCTGCCCAATCTCGTGGTGAAGGCCGACTACACCACCCGCCAGATAGGCACCAGCAAAATATTCGGCACCAGCAGCTATAACAGCGAGAACGAGTTCCGCCTCGGCGTGGCCTACATGCTCTGGTTCGCCAAGAAATAAGACTGTGCCATAATTTACAGGAAACAGCAAGAACAATAAAACAAATAAAACACAAAAAAAAACTTTATCACAAAAATGAAAAAGATTTTCAAGTATGCCATGCTGTTTGTCTCAGCATGTATCCTTTCTGCAGGTTTGACCAGCTGCAACAGTGACGATGACGACAAATCCGGGGACACAAGCCCCGCAGACTTGGATTACAGTCAGGACTATGCCGAGCAGTGGGCCAACTACATGGTGACCGTATCAGGGCTGCTGAAAGATGACGCCAAGAAGCTCTATGACGAATGGAACAACCGCTACGCCGCCATCTTCAAAAGTCACAACAGCACGGAATACAAATCGGCCATTAACTGTGTGGAGCAGATTATCGACGGTTGCATTGACATTGCAAACGAGGTGGGTGACACCAAGATTGGCGACCCCTATAACAAGTGGACAGCAGGCAAGACCACCCAGGCTCTCTATGCTGTGGAGTCGTGGTACAGCTGGCACTCTCGCGATGACTACCGCAACAACATCTTCTCTATACGCAACGCCTACTATGGTTCGCTTGACGGCACTGTCAACGCCAACTCGCTGTCTGCCGTGCTTGCAAAGAAGAACCCAGCGCTTGACACTGAGGCAAAGAATCTGATTCAGGCTACAGCTGATTCCATCTATGCCATTCCCCAGCCATTCCGCAACAACATCAACTGCCCCGAGACCGTGGCTGCCATGAATGCCTGTGCAGAGCTGGTAGATTTCATGGAGAATCGTCTGAAACCATATTTCACAGAAAATATCAACGATAACGAGACACTCGACCCTGTGGTGACACAGTTTGTTGACGGAGTGGTGATGCCCACCTACAAGGACTTGAAAGAGAAGAACGAAAAACTTGACAACGCCGTGCGCACCTTTAAGAGCAACCCCACCAATGCCAATATGATCGCCTGCTCGCTCGCGTGGCTTGAAGCCCGCGCCCCCTGGGAGTCGAGCGAGGCTTTCCTCTTCGGTCCGGTAGACGAGCTTGGACTTGACCCCAACATGGACAGCTGGCCGCTTGACCAGGCACAGATTGTGCAGATTCTGAAGTCGCAGGACTTCAAGAACCTGAACTGGAGCGAGGGCGAGAGTGACGGCAAGATTGAGGCCGCACAGTCTCTCCGCGGATTCCACACACTGGAGTACCTCATCTTTAAGGACGGAAAAGCCCGCACCGTGGAATAACAGACCAAGGCACACACTTTGCAAACAAATAAAATTACGCTGAAGCGAGGACAGGTTGTCAAATGCCTGTCTTCGCTATTGTGACAAGAAACAAACCGATTGAAAATGAACAGACTCTTGCATTACACATTGCTGATAGCCGGACTGGCCACGCTCGGAGCCTGCACTGACGACGACAAGCTCGATGTGACCGACATCGACATCCCGCAAGGTTACGAGCTGTCGGCTGGCACGGCCACAGGGTTCTACAACTCATCGGTGGCCTACGACCAGGAAGCGCGGTGGGTGACAGGCGCGTACAAGGCCCGCTTCAAGTCTGGTGACCAGCTGTATGACAACGTGAAGTCGTCCAACGAGAATGGGCATGGAGGCGGTCTCGGACCCGTGTATGGCGGCTACTCCTGCGGCAGCTGCCACCGCAACGCAGGCCGCACCGAGCCTACCTACTGGACCAACTTCAAGAATGGCAGCGACGACGGCTCCGGCCCCTACGGCTTCACTTCGTCACTGATCTACATCACGAGGCGCAACGGCACCTTCTTCCCCAACTACGGCCGCGTAATCCACGACCAAGCCATCTATGGCGTGAAGCCCGAAGGCAAGCTCAAGGTGAAAATCGACTCGATGACATTCTCGTTCCCCGACGGGGAGAAATACACACTCTGCGTGCCCAAGTGGCGCATCGTGGAGTGGTACGCCGACAGCATCAGGCCCGAAGACCTCTTCTGCACCGTGCGCGCCCCGCTGCGCCATGTGGGCATGGGCCAGATGATGGCCCTCGACCCCAACGAGATTGAGGAACTGGCCAGGCGAAGCAACTACCCCGAGTGGGGCATCAGCGGCCGCTGCAACTACATCACCGAGCGCGGCGTGCGCCAGCTTGGCCTGTCGGGCAACAAGGCGCAGCACGCCGACCTCACCGTAGAGCTGGGCTTCTCCAGCGACATGGGACTGACCAACAGCCGCTACCCGGAGGAAATCTGCGAGGGACAGTCGCAGATGAAAGACGGTTCGATGATGGGCCTGTCGTACCAGCAGCTTGACTGCACCACCCAACAGATGGAGGACGTTGACCTCTATATGCAATGCCTGTCGGTGCCGGGGCGCCGCAATGTGACCGACCCCGACGTGATTGAGGGACAAAAGCTGTTCTACCAGGCCGGATGCCACCTGTGCCATGTCACCACGCTGCACACAAGGAAACGTGGCTCGACACTGCTGGCCGGCACCACACTGCCCTGGCTGGGCGGACAGACCATCCACCCTTACTCAGACTACCTGCTGCACGACATGGGATCCGAGATTATGGGCGTGGGCCTGAACGACAACTTCGTGAGCGGACTGGCCCGCGGCAACGAGTGGCGCACCACGCCGCTGTGGGGCATAGGCCTGCAAAAGAAAGTGAACGGACACACCTATTTCCTGCACGACGGCCGCGCGCGCAACTTCACCGAGGCCATCATGTGGCATGGCGGAGAGGGCGAAGCCTCGAAAAACAAATTCAAGAACATGACCAGGAAACAGCGCAACCAGCTCATCCAGTTCCTCTGGTCACTCTAAACATTCAAACAACCCAACAAACAAGCAACAATGAGACACAACAGAACATACGCCATCGCAATGGCAGCACTGCTCGCCACAGGCACCTTTGCCGAAACCGAGCCAAACGAGAACAGCAACCCCGCCCCCGGAACGGACAACGCGGCCAAGCTGGACATGGAAAACGGCGTGATTCCCATCGCCGATGACCGTGGCTTCACCTTGCAGTCAAAAGACGGCAACTTCGTGTTCAAGCCCTATATGTACATCCAGAGCACGCTGAACCTGAAGTACTATGACGACGAGGGGCTTGACAAGGCCTACAACCAGGACAACATTGCCAACTCGGGCTTCGCCATGCCCTACGCCATCATCGGCTTTACCGGCAGGGCCTTCGGAAAGATTGACTACAACGTGAGCATCAACGCGGCTGCCTCGGGCGGCAGCATGCTCCAGCAGGCATGGATTGACTATGCCGTGAGCCCCGAGCTGCGCTTCCGCGCCGGCAAGTTCAAGACCCCCTACACGCATGCCTATCTCACCACGCTGGGCGAGACACTGTTCCCGCAGGTGCCCACGTCGCTGACGGCCAGCAGCATCCTGCCTTATTCGCTCAACGCGGTTTCGCCCAGCATCGGCACCGGGTTCGACCTTGGCCTCGAGATGCACGGTGTGCTGAACAACAGGTTCGGCTATGAGCTGGGTGTGTTCAACGGGACGGGGGCGTCGGTGAACAGCGCCACCAAGGGCTTCAGTGACGACAACCACCTGCCCTCGCTGCTTTACGCCGGACGGCTCACCTACATGCCTAACGGCCCGATGCCCATGACACAGGGCAACGCCAAGATGCTCAACCTGGACAGGATGCTCTTCGGCATCAGTGCCAACTACAACAACGAGGCAGAGAACGAGAGCACCAACGACTTCAGAGCCGGCTTCGAGTTCGCGTGGCTGAAGAACAGATGGTACCTGGCTGCAGAAGCCTACTATATGCACGTGGGATTCACAGACCGGCAGAAGATTGACGACACCTACAAGTTCTGGGGTGGCTATGCACAGGCAGGCTACTTTGTGGCACCGCAGTGGCAACTGGGCGTGCGCTACGATTTCATGGACCGCAACGGCACGTCGAAAGACGGAATCCTGAACATGCCTGCCGCCGTTGTCAATTACTTTGTGCCGGGCACCAACCTCAAGCTGTCGGCCATGTACCAGTACACCGGCCGCACCGGTCACGACACACAGCTTGACCGCGACCTCGACGACCTTGGCATTTCCACCCACACGGCCTGTGTGATGATGCAGTTCGCTTTCTAAACCTCACGACAATCTGAGACAATGTTCATGAAAAAATACATCTTCGCAACACTCCTGGCTGCATCTTGCTGCATGATGGCCTGCGATGACGGGCGCATCTTCAGCGACGTGGATGTAGACCATACCGGGCGCTCGGCCAAGCTGAGCGGTACGATTACGGGACTGGACCGCTGGGCCGAGGGCTACACCGTGGCCCTGGCCGGCTTTGCCGACGGTGACGACTATGCCTGCATCGCCAAGGCTGTGCAGGCTGACGCCAATGGCAACGTAATGGTCACCATGACCAACATCCCCGGCAATGTCACCAGCGTGCAGCTCTGCGTGCTCGACAGGCTGCGCCGCCATGTGGTCACCCTCAGCGAGGCTGACACAGAAGGCATACGCGACACCATCCGCATGGACGTGGGCACGGTGGACGCCAGTATGTTTGGCGTTATCCAGAAGAACTTTCTCAACACCACCTGCACCAGCTGCCACGGTGCCAGCAACACGGCTGCGGCCGGCCTTTACCTGACCGAGGGCAGGGCCTACGCCGCCATGGTGGGCGTGGACTCGCGCAGGGTGAGCGGCCACAAGCTGGTGGCCCCTGGCGACGCGGACGGCAGCGTGCTGCACATGGTGCTCAACCAGCAGAGTGTCGAGGGTGTCTCGATGGACCACTTTGACCTCGTGTCGGAGCAGAACGCGCAGACTATGCTGCCGCTCATTGACAGCTGGATAAACAACGGCGCCGGCGAGTAAGGCCACGCACCGGCATACCATAACGTAACTCTAAAATTCAATTCGACAAGATGGACAGACTGAAAACCATACAATGCGAGAAGGCGCACGCCGACATCTTCAAGTTTGACAACGGTACGGAGGTGACCGAATATCACGCCATGCTTCATGTCGACGACGCCACGCTGACTTTCCAGGAGCAGCTGCAAGCCATGCTGCAAGCCTACGACACCTTGGTTGAGGACGAGCTGAGGGGGGCGCGCTGCGTCTTCAAGCGCTATTTCATCAGTGACGCGGCCAACCAGGAGGACGACGTGGCCGCAGCCGACATGACAGACTGCGCAAAGAGCATCATCCAGCAGCCACCGCTCGACGGCACCAAGCTGGCCCTGTGGGTCTATCTGATGACAGGCGTGCAGACAGGCATCGGCAAGAGCGGGCTCTACGAGGTGCGCCATGGTGACTACCGTCACCTGTGGAACGGCGGATGCCACAATCTGGCGGCCAACTCTGAGTACCAGACGCGCCTGCTCTTCAACGAATACAACCTGCAACTGATCGAGGAGGGCTGCACGCTGAAGGACAACTGCATCCGCACTTGGTTCTTTGTCAACGACGTTGACCTGAACTATGGCGGTGTGGTCAGGGCCCGCAACCAGTACTTCTTTACCCAGGGCCTCACGTCAAAGACCCACTTCATCGCCTCTACGGGCATTGGCGGGCGGCAGGCCGACCCCAATGTGCTGGCCCAGATGGACAACTATGCGGTGGCTGGCATCGACAAGGAGCAGGTGTCGTTCCTCTATGCCCCGACACACCTTAACCGCACCAGCGACTATGGGGTGAGCTTCGAGCGTGGCACCATGGTGGACTACCAGGACCGCCGGCAGGTGTTTATCTCGGGCACGGCGAGCATCAACAACAAGGGTGAGATTGTTTACCCCAAGGACATCCGCAAGCAGACGCACCGTATGTGGGAGAATGTGGAGGCCCTGCTGGCCGAAGCTGACTGTACCATGGAGGATGTGGGCGTGATGGTGGTCTACCTGCGCGACACGGCAGACTACCAGGTGGTGAGCCGTCTCTTCGCCGAACGCTTTAAGGGCAAGCCCTATGTCATTGTGCATGCCCCCGTGTGCCGGCCGGGATGGCTGATTGAGATGGAGTGCATGGCTGTACGCAAGACACACCACCCACAATACAAGGCTTTCTAAACAGACCTTGCATGAAGCTTGTCAGCCAGTTGTTGAGACTGTTGTTCGTTGCAACCATAGGGGTGTTGGGCGCTGCCACGTTTGTCGAGCAGGCCCAAGGCCCCTCGTTTGCTGCCGCCCACATTTACCACACGTGGTGGTTCTTCCTGCTGTGGGCGGCGCTGGCTGCGGTGTCTGTCGCCGCCATCTGGCAGCATAAACTGTGGCAGCGCACGGCTGTCATGATGCTCCACGGTTCGCTACTGGTCATCCTCGTTGGTGCGGCCACAACATTCTTGACCGCGCGCGAGGGCAGGCTCCACCTGCGCAAGGGGGCGCCAGCCAGACAGTTTGTTCTTGACGGGGGGCAGGCAACGGAAGCGTTGCCTTTCAGGGAGATGGTGCTTGACAGCTTCCGTGTCGTGTGCTATCCGGGAACGGCGGCGCCGCAGGACTTCGTGAGCCAGGTGTCCTGCCACCGGGCCGATGGTACAATCCTTCGCGCCACTATCTCGATGAACCACATTCTGCAAGCCGGAGGCTACCGCTTCTACCAGTCGTCGTTTGACCCGGACATGGAGGGCACTGTCCTCTCGGTCAACTACGACCCCTGGGGCACGCCTGTCACCTACTCTGGCTA
Source organism: uncultured Prevotella sp. (assembly GCA_937895845.1). Lineage (GTDB taxonomy): Bacteria > Bacteroidota > Bacteroidia > Bacteroidales > Bacteroidaceae > Prevotella. Next base: position 23,882 of record CALBLK010000030.1, read on the forward strand.
TGCGCTGTTCGCACTGTCGGCCATCCTTGTGCTGTGCGGAAGGCGCGAGACCTTCCGCCGGCTGCTGCGGTCGCCGCTGCTGCGCAAGGGGGCTGTGGCCACGCTCTTGCTGGGCGCGATGGGCGCACCGTCGCCGGCTGGCGCCCGAAGCGTGCCCACCATCCAGGCGGACAGGGCCGCACGGCTGGCCCGTATGCCTGTCATTTATAACGACCGTGTGGCCCCGCTCAGCACGCTGGCCCACGATTTCACCATCAAGTTGTATGGCAAGAGCAGTTACAAGGGACTGACTGCAGAGCAGGTGGTTTACGGATGGATGAAAAGGCCTGACGCATGGAAGGACGAACCCATGCTGCTCGTCAAGGACGGCGCTTTGCGCCAGCGGCTGGGTATCAGCGGAAAATATGCGCGGCTGGCCGACCTCTTCGACCGCAACGGCCAGTACCGTCTGCAACCGCTCATCGAGCAGGGGCAGGATAGCAAGGCTGTGCGCGAGCTCGACGAGAAGGTGGGCATCATCCTGATGCTCACAAACGGTTCGCTTGTAAAGCCCGCCACAGGTATGGCTGTGTCAGACCAGCACATATCAGCGGAGATTCTGTATAACAACATTCCCTTTGCCAAATGGCTCGCCATGGGCAATCTTGCCCTGGGGACGCTCATGTTTCTTGTGCTGCTGGCACCAGGCCGGACTTGGCACCGCTGGATGTATGTGGCTGGACTGCCGCTGGCTTGCCTGTCTTTCGCCGCGACAGTGTTCTGCTTCGGACTGCGCTGGTACATCAGCGGGCAGGTGCCGCTGGGCAATGGCTACGAAACCATGCTTTTCATGGCCCTCTGTGTCATGGCAGTGGCTTTGGTCCTGTGCCGCAGGTTCGCCGTGGCTGTGCCCTTTGGTTTCCTGCTCTCGGGCTTCACGCTGCTCGTGGCGTTTCTCGGAGAGATGAATCCGCAAATCACGCCGCTCATGCCTGTGCTCCAGTCGCCGCTGCTCTCAGCCCACGTGAGTGTCATCATGATGGCCTACGCGCTGCTGGCTTTCACCATGATTTGTGGCATTGCCGGCCTGTTGCAGCACCGCTTCCGCCGCGCCCCACAGGTGGAGCGGCTCACGCTGCTGTCGCGACTGATGCTCTATCCGGCCGTGTTTCTGCTGGCCGCAGGCATCTTTCTCGGTGCCGTGTGGGCCAATGTGTCATGGGGCAGATACTGGAGCTGGGACCCCAAGGAGGTGTGGGCGCTCATCACGATGCTTGTCTATGCCGTTCCGCTCCATCGCTCCGCCTTTTGGCAGACTGACACTCCGGTGCGCTACCATGCCTATATGGTGGCGGCCTTTCTCACCGTTCTGATGACCTATTTCGGCGTGAACTACTTTCTGGGCGGTATGCACGGATATGCCTGACCGGCATCGGGGCAGCCTAAGCCTCGCTGATGTAGCTGTCCTTGAAACCGAGGAAGTAGAGTACACCGTCAAGCCCTATCGTGTTGATAGACTGCTTGGCGTTAGCCTGCACACGTGGCTTGGCATGGAAGGCGATGCCCAGGCCGGCCTCTGAAATCATGGGCAGGTCGTTGGCCCCGTCGCCCACAGCGATGGTTTGGGCGAGGTCAACCTTTTCCACCTGCGCGATGAGCTTGAGCAGTTCGGCCTTGCGGTGGCCGTCAACGATGTCGCCCACATAGCGTCCGGTCAGTTTGCCGTTGCCGTCAATCTCCAGTTCGTTGGCATACATATAGTCAATGTTGTAGCGCCGCTGCAGGTATTCGCCAAAATAAGTGAACCCTCCGCTGAGGATGGCAATCTTATAGCCATAGCGCTTGAGCACGGACATCAGCCGGTCAACGCCCTCGGTGATGGGAAGGTGTTCGGCAATCTCTCTCATCACCCTGACATCAAGTCCCTTGAGCAGGGCCACGCGCTGGCGGAAACTCTCCTTGAAATCAATCTCGCCCCTCATGGCCCGCTCGGTGATGGCTTTCACCCGGTCTCCCACGCCGGCCCGTTCGGCCAGCTCGTCGATGCACTCGGTCTGAATGAGCGTGGAGTCCATGTCAAAGCAAATGAGCCTGCGCATGCGGCGGAACATGTTGTCGCGCTGGAGGGAGAAGTCAAACTCCATTTCCGAAGACAGCCGCATGAGCTTTGACTGCATATCCCCCAGGTTGTGCGGAGTGCCGCGGAGCGAGAACTCGATGCATGCCCTCACGTTGCGCTCGGGGTTCTTGATGCTTTGCCGGCCGGTGAGCCTGAGGATGGAGTCGATGTTCAGTCCCTGCTCGCTGATAACAAGTGTGGCGGCCGCTATCTGTCCTGCCGACAGGCTGCGGCCGATGATGGTGAGGATATAGCGGTTCTTGCCCTGCCCGTTCACCCACTCCTCGTACTTCTCGTCGTCTATGGGCTTGAAGTCAATGTTGACATTCAGCTCGGTGGCCTTGAACAGCAGCTCCTTCATCACCTGGCCCGACTGCCGCTCGCTGATGCGGATAAGGATGCCCAGCGACAGCGTGCTGTGGATGTCGGCCTGGCCGATGTCGAGAATCTTCGCGTCGTGACGGGCAAGTATCTCCATCACGGAGGCTGTCAGCCCCGGGCGGTCCTGCCCGGTGATGCCAATCAGAATCTGTTCTTCCATGTCCTTTTCTGTTTGTCCTTTGTAACAGTTCATCCCCTCATCGCCTCGATGTCGGCTTTCACATTGCTGCGGATTCTGCCGAGATAGGCTTTCATCCCGCTGGCATCCTTGCGGTCAATGATGTCAAGCAGTGAGGTCAGCTCGTTGCGTATCCGCGCCACCTGCTCGCTCGTATAGGGGTTGAAAAGGATTTCCTGCAGCAGGTAGTCGTCCTCGTTGAGCACGCCCTTGGCAATCTTCATGTGGCGCTTGAATGTGGTTCCCGGCGCGTCCTGGTGCTTCATCACGGCGGCAAACACAAACGTGGAGACAAAGGGGATGCTCAGCGAGTAGGCCACTGTGCGGTCGTGCTCCTCGAAGGTGTACTCGTAGATGCTCAGTCCCAGCCTCTGGTAAAGGTCTTTGAAGAAGATGCGTCCCATGTAGTCGCCCTCGCTGATGATGATGGCGTTCTCCTCGGAGAGCTGCTGGAGGTTGGCAAAGGTGGGGCCGAACATGGGGTGGGTTGACACATAGGGGTGTCCGCACTGTCCGTAAAACGCCTTGAGTCCGGTTTTCACCGACGAGATGTCACTGACGATGCAGTCGGCGGGCAGGAAGGGTAGCACCTCCTCGAAAGCCGGAATGGTGAACTTCACCGTAACGGCATTGATGACCAGCTCGGGGGCAAACGCTCTCACTTCTTCGAGCGCGGTGAGGCGCTGGCAGTTATAGGTGAACCTCATCCGCCTGGGGTCTTTCTCATAGACCGCCGTCTCGTGGTCGAAGCTCAGCAGGTCCAGGAAGAAGCTCCCCATCTTTCCGGCTCCCATGACTAAGATTTTCATCGCCCTTTGCCCTTTATTTGTTGATAATCTCCATCTGCTGGCGCACGGACTCCTCGTGGATGCTCTCGAACACCTTGGCCATAAACAGGGCGCCCATGCCACAGAGCGCGCCCTGGGCGCCGCGCTTCTCAAGTATCTCGCTGTAACGGGCGGTTTGCAGCACGGTCATGTTGTGCTCCTTCTTGTACTGTCCTATCTCCCGGCAAACGCGCATACGCTTGGCCAAGAGGTCAATCAGCTGGTTGTCAAGCTCGTCAATCTGCTTGCGCAACATGCTGATGCCCTCGGTGCTCACCGTCTCGTCGCGCACCACAAGGAGGTTCAGTATGTAGTCGAGCACATCGGGTGTCACCTGCTGCTTGGCGTCGCTCCAAGCCTTGTCGGGGTCGCAGTGGCTTTCTATTATCAGACCGTCGAAGCCCAGGTCCATGGCCTGCTGGCACAGCGGCGCAATCAGTTCGCGGCGGCCGCCGATGTGGCTGGGGTCGCAGAACATGGGGAGCTCGGGTATGCGCCGGTGCAGTTCGATGGGAATCTGCCACATTGGCAGGTTGCGGTATATCTTCTTGTCGTAGCTGGAGAAGCCGCGGTGAATGGCGGCCATGCGCTTCACGCCGGCCTGGTTGATGCGCTCCATGGCACCAATCCATAGCTCCAGGTCGGGGTTGACCGGGTTTTTCACCAGCACAGGCACGTCAACGCCTCTCAGCGAATCGGCCAAAGACTGCATGGCAAAGGGGTTTGCCGAGGTGCGGGCGCCCACCCAGAGGATGTCAACGCCATACTTCAGGGCCAGTTCAACGTGCTCGGGCGTGGCCACCTCGGTGGCCACCTGCATGCCTGTCTCCTCCTTTACCAGCTTCAGCCATGGCAGTGCCTTCTCGCCGTTGCCCTCAAAGCCGCCGGGCTTTGTGCGCGGTTTCCAAACGCCGGCACGGAAAATCCTGAAGCCACGCGAGGCCAGCTGCCTGGCCGTGCTGATCACCTGCTCCTCGGTCTCGGCCGAACAGGGGCCGGCAATCACCACGGGGCGCTCTTGCTCACTCAACAGATTGAGAGGTTGTAGTTCTAATTCCATAGGATATATCGTTTTTTAATGTTTCACTGTCAGACCATTGCCTTCACCCTGGCAAGAGCCTCTTCCATCTTGTCTTCCTTGGCGCAGAGTGATATGCGCACATATCTGTTGCCGTTGCTGCCAAAGATGAAGCCGGGCGTGATGAACACCCGGGCCTCGTGAAGCGCCCTTTCGGTAAGCTGCTCGCTGTCGGCACAGCTGTCGGGAATGCGCCCCCAGAGGAACATGCCCACCTGTGAGGGGTCGAAAGTGCAGCCCAGCGCTGTCATGATGGCTTCGGCATACTTGCGCCGCCGGGCGTATGTGTCGATGTTGGCCTGGCTGTGCCACTGCCTGTCATTGCGAAAAGCCTCGGCTGCCGCCAGCTGGATTGCGCGGAAGGTGCCGCTGTCAATGTTGCTCTTGATTTTCAGAATCCAGCTGATGAAGGTGGGGTTCGAGGCACACAGGCCCACGCGCCATCCCGGCATGTTGTGGCTCTTGGACATGGAGTTGAACTCGATGCAGCAGTCCTTGGCCCCGGGCACCTGGAGCAGTGACATGGGCTTGTTGTTGAGGATAAAGGAATAGGGGTTGTCGTTGACCACAACGATGTGGTGCCTCCGGGCAAAGTCAGCGAGACGTTCATAAGTGTCACGCCGGGCGTTGCCGCCTGTCGGCATGTTAGGGTAGTTGGTCCACATCAGCCTCACCTTGCCCAGGTCCATCTGTTCCAGCTCGTCGAAGTCGGGCTGCCAGCCGTTGTCCCCGCGAAGGTTGTAGTTAACGACCTTCGCACCGAGAATCTTGCTCAGCGAAGTGTAGGTGGGATAGCCGGGGTTGGGCACCAGCACCTCTTCGCCGGGATTGACAAAGGCCAGGGTGACGTGGAGGATTCCCTCTTTCGAGCCAATGAGTGGCTGAATCTCGGTCTTGGGGTCGAGCCTCACGCCATACCACCTCTGGTAGAAATCGGCCATGGCCTCGCGCAGCTCGGGCGTGCCCGCCGTAGGCTGGTAGCCGTGGGTGTCGGGGCGCCGCGCCACCTCGCACAGGGTTTTGACGGTCTGTTCCGAAGGTGGCATGTCGGGACTTCCGATAGCCAGGCTGATGATGTCCCTGCCCTGGGCGTTCAGCCGGGCCACTTCCTTCAGCTTCCTGCTGAAGTAATATTCGCTGACCAGTGCAAGGCGGTCGGCCGGTTGGATTGTGTTCATCTTTGCTTTTGTCATGTTTGAAAAATAGACAGGAGCTACTTGCTCTTGTACTCACCCAGTATCCGCAGTTCGCGTGTCAGCGGCATGATGGCGTCGATGCACTGGCGGTAGCGTGTCACGCTGTCATAGGTCACGTCAACATAGAAGAGATATTCCCATTCATGGCCGATGATGGGCAGCGACTGTATCTTGGTGAGATTGATCTTGTAGAACGACAGGATGCTGAGCACTTGCGAGAGCGAGCCTTCCTCATGGGGCAGGGCAAACACCAGGCTCGACTTGTCCGTGCTGTCAACCTGACGGAGGGTGTCGGCTTTCTGGGGACTGCACACCACGAGGAAGCGGGTGAAATTGTGCTTGTTGTCCTCGATGTGGTCTTCCAGCACCTTCATGCCATAGATGCCGGCGGCCTCGGCACTGCATATAGCTGCCACTCCCCGGCACTGGTGCCTGGTGATATACTGGGCCGAACCGGCGGTGTCCTCGCTCTCGACTGCTTTCAGCCCGGGGTGGTTGGCCAGGAATCCGCGGCACTGCATCAGTGCAACAGGGTGGGAGTGGACCTCGCGCACCGTGTCCCAGGTGTCGTCGGGCATGCAGCAGATGCAGTGGGAAATGTGCAACTTGTGCTCGCCCACCACCGTTGTGCTGGAGTCGCGCAGCAGCTCGTAGTTGTGCAACAGGCTGCCTGCGATGGTGTTCTCAATGGCCAGCATGCCAATCACTGCGGGGTCGCGCTTGATGTTCTCAAAAACTTGCTCAAACGTGGCGCAGCAGATGAGCTGCACTTGCTCTCCCTCAAAATACTGGTGTGAGGCGATGTCGTGAAACGACCCGTTCACTCCTTGTATGGCAATTCTCTTCATGTCCGTTACTGTTCAAGAGGTGTCACCCAACCAAAAGTCCCGCTTCTTGGGGTTGAAGCGGGACTTTGATGTTACATTTCATCTTGATGTTTGTCTTGTAATAAGTTGAAATCACACGCAACTTCCCGCTCCACAGCTCCCTGCAAAGTAAAAGTAAAAGCTAAAGAAGTACGTGCTGTATCTACTCATTTTGTTTCTTTTTCATTGCTTTCACTTGCAAAAGTATAACATTTTGCTGAATCTCACAAATAAAAGGAAAGTTTTTTAGCTGTTTTTACAGTGCAGCTACTGTCATGTGCACGACGGAGCCGTTCCTCATGACGGTCATATTCCAAGGGGGTTGATGAAACTGTAAGCCTGCCTCACCTTGTTTTCCACGCCCTCGGCCGAGTAGTCGCCGCTAACATCTGCCAGGGCGTCGGGGTTGAGTTCCAGCACTTTCTGCATATCTTCCTGCGCGCCCTTGGTGTCACCCTGCTCATATTTCACCTGTCCGCGCTCTTTGAATGCCTCGATGGAGAAAGGGTTTACCTCTGTCACCTTATTATATAGGGCAATGGCTGCGGCTGCATGGCCGGCCTTGTGCTCCACTCTCGCCTTGAGCAGCAGCACGTCCTCGTTGTCGCCATAACGCTCCAGCAGACTGTCGGCATCCTTGGCGGCCCCTTTCACGTCGCCCATTGACAGCAATGTCTTGCCCCGCAGCAACAGGGCGTCGCCGAAGTTGGCATTCAGGGTGGCCGCCTTGGTGAGCAGGGCGACCGCCTGGATGGGGTTGCCCTGTCCGATAGCGGCCTGGGCGCTGAGAAAGCACGTGTCGGCATTGTTGCCATCCAGGGCCTGGGCCTTGGCGCAGGCCTCCTCCATTGTGGCATAGTCCTCGGCCATATAGGCCACGCGGGCCAGCTGCTGCACCACGGCCACATTGTCGGGTGCGGCCTCTGCCAGCAGCCGCAGCTGCGCCATGGCTGCGCCAAAGTCGCCCCGCTTCACCTGGGCGCGGGCCAGATAGTCGCGCACCTCGGGGTCATCCTTCAGCTGGAGGGCCTTCTCGTAGCATTTCACGGCATAGTCAAACTGTCCCATGCGGGCCGCTTTCACTCCGTCATACTTGAACATGTCAAAGCTGCGCGCCTCTTCATTCTTCTGTTTTTCCTCGGGCGACGGTTCCTGCCCCCCGAACAATGCGTTCCAAAATCCCATATTTATTTGCTTCTTAATTGAATGTAAGTAGGTGTTCTTAATTGTCTGTTCTGTGCAGGCCGGCGCTCGTTGCGCATTGAAATGAAGCTGTTGCCTTCATCCCCTTCCCCTGTCACTTTATGATGTTGTCTGCCGTGTCCTCGTAATGGCTCTGCTTGTGAAACAAGCCGGCCAGCCGCTTGGACTGCACGCGCACCCGCTCGGCAAGAATGCTGGCCATCGGACGCTCGCCCAGCGTGCCGTAGCCTGTCACAGGGCGTGCCTTGCGGCTGTAAAGGAACACTATCCGGCCAAACCTTTTCAGTCCCAGGGCCAGCGATCCGTCCTCGCCCCTGCGGATGTCAGTGCGCAGCCCAACCTGCCGCGCGCAGTCTGTCCTGAAGGCCATCGTCATGCCCCGTACGCACAGCTCGGGACGCTTGAAGTGCTGCAGCCACAGAAACGCGTCACGCACCAGTTCGAACAGGTGCAGCCCCATGGCCGAGTGCCGCGTGTCGGGGTAGAAGCTCCAGAAAGTACCCACGCACACGTTTCCGCTACGTTCCAGCTTCCCCATCATCTTGTCTACATAGCACTTGGGGTACATCGTGTCCGCATCGATGAAGAAATGGTACTTGCCCCGGGCTTTCTCCAGTCCGCACCGTCTTGCAAATCCCGGACTCTTCCGCGGCTCGTCGAAGCAGTCCACGCCAAGGGCCTTGAACACTTCGCCTGTCCCGTCGGCAGAGCTGTTGTTGACTCCCAGTATTTCCACCGGGTACTTTGTCTCCATTTCGCTCAGCGACCACAGGCACGCTGCCAGGCGGCACTCCTCGTTGTGTGCTATCACAACCAGCGACACCACCGGCGCTGTTGTCTTCTTGCGGCGTATGTTTTCCCTTATCACCGTCTTTGTCTGCTGGGGCACATCCTTGAACGGCATCCCATAGACTGACAGATATTTGTCAAACCACTTTGTCATACTGTGTCTGCTTGCTCTTTTTCCTCCTTGTCATGAGTGGTCACGCCGTTCTCTCCAGGTTGCTTCACGGGCTGGGCGCCCGGATTGGGGCTGCCGCCGCCAACGGCACTTGCGATGCGGCTGACCAGCGCCTTGTTGCTGCCGCTGAACTTCCGGGCAAACAGGTACTCCGATTCCAGCAGTTCGTCAGCATCTTCGTCCTGCCATGTGTAGGGCTCTCCACGCCGCTGCTGCTCCCTGGAGGCCCGCTTGAAGTCGATGAAGCGCATGCAGCTGCGGATGCCGTTGTCCAGGTCGAAGATGCGGGCCTTGAACACCGGGTTGGAGATGAGCAGCGACTGCTTGTACATCTCGTCGGCACACGAGGTGTGGGCAAACCGGCGGTTAATGAACTTTTCGTTGGCTATCAGGTAGGACACGGCTTCCTCGGTGAGCGACACCCAGTTGTGACCGGTGCGGAATGTCAGTTCGTTGCCGCGTGAGAAATGCAGTGCGTCCTGTATCTTCAGGGCGGCGTGGCGGACAAGCTGCGCCGCGACCACTTTCCACCGTGGCTCAAAGGGGCAGCGGAAGTTCCACCGCATCAGGAAATAGTAGCGCCGGCGCTTGCGCTCGGTGTCTGCCTTGATATAGTCTGTGCGGTCGAAGAATCCGATGAACTCGCGGCCCTCGTGCCCGTCGAAGAAGCGGTGGATGTAGTCCTGGCTCTTGATGGGCAGGTCGACTCCCGACAGTTTGTGGTAGTACTGGTAGGGGCCGTGCCGGTGGGCCTCCTTGAACAGTGCCATCTCGCTGTACACCTGGCTGACATCGCCCCACCGCACGTCATAGCGTGTTGGGGTGAAGCGCAAGGCAGACCGCTGTGGCTGGTAGAGCTGTGGCCATGCCTTTACTTTCTTGTCAATGTGCAGGTAGATGTCGTTTCGCTCGTCGTCCAGCAGTGAGAGCAGCACGTTCAGCAGCCCCCATTCGTTGTGGGCCATGATGAGGTATGCGTGTCTGTGGTTGTCTGTCGCTTTTGCCATTTTCTTGTCGGTCAAGTGCTGAGTAGGTTTTCAAACAGGTTTGTCCATGCTGCCATCACCTTGTCCTTGGTGAACAGGGCCGCCTTTTCCCGGGCGCGGGCGCTCATCGCCTCGCGGATGTCGCTGTTGTCAATGAGCCGTTCCATGCACGCGGCCAGCTGGCTGACGTTGCCATTCTCCACCAAGAGGCCATTTTCGCCGTCGTTGATGATGTCGCCCGGGCCGTAGGGACAGTCGAACGACACGCAGGGCAGTCCGCACGCCATGGCTTCGACAAGCACGAGTCCCCATCCCTCGTAGCGCGAGCTCATCACAAAGAAGGCGCTGTTCATGTACGCGCTGTATATGTCGTCAGTGGCGCCCATAAAGGTCATCGTGCCCGCTATGCCCAGTTGCCGGGTCAGTGCTTGCAGCCTTTCCCGGTCGCCTCCGTCACCAAACACGGCGATTGACCAGTCGGGGTGTCTCGGGGCCACCTCTTGCCAGGCCTCGGCCAGCAGGTCGAATCCCTTTTGCGGATGAAGCCGCCCCACGGCTATAATGCGCTTGGGCCTCATGGCAGTGGGGGGGACGGTGTCCGGGTACGCGGTCAGCGCATTGGGAATGACGGTGAGGTTGGTGTATCCCTTCCACTCGCGCCGGTCGTTCTCAGTGAGCACCACCACCCGTGCCGCCTTTCTCGCCTTCCTCAGACTGCGTGCCATCACCCATTTCTGTATCCACCGTTGCAGCTTTGGGGCTGACCTTGAAAAAATCGACACCTCTTTCCTGTACACATGCGATTCCACCACGCAGCGGTAAGGCAGGTCCAGCAGGAAGTCCAGGTGGAGTATTTCATACGTTGAGAACACCACCACGTCGGCCCTGAGGGCGTCCAAGGTGGCAGTCAGCTTCTTTTTGAAAGCCCTGCGCATGCGGAGATAGGACAAGCCCCGCCCTGGCAGGGGCTGCGCGTACAGGGTGAAGAAGCGAAAGTCCAGGCTGACACGGCGTACTTTGTCCGACAGGGGAAAGGCGGGCCGGTGGCTTCCCTGCTCGTAGGTGATGAAGGTGACATCATATCCGGCCACGTCTGCCAGGTAGTTCATCTTGTCACTGAAGATTCTCTCCATCCCTCCCTTTGCGGCAAACACTCTGAGTATATAGACTATTTTCATGGGTATGTGCTCAAGATTGTTCTAACCCGTCCGTCTGAAGCAACGCCGCAACGGCGCTGACCACCTGTCCCATCTGGACTTTCCAAGACAGACGGGCCACGCTGCTGCGGATGTCGCCGGGATTCCACTCGCGGCTGTCGGCAAAGCGGATGAGCTGCCCGATGTCAATCGGTGTCTCGTCGGCCGGCACTTTCAGCACATAGGGCTGGGTGTCGAAGTCGCTGTCGCACTCGCTGTACACAAAGGGGATGCCCCGGGTGGCATATTCACGGTTCTTCAGAGTCTTGATGTGGGTGATGCCGCTGCGGTGGCGGGCCAGCGAGCCGATGGCCAGCTGGCACCGGGCGAACACGCTGTCAAGTGCAGTGCCGAACAGCGGACCGTGGAAAATCACGTGTCCGTGCAGGCCATAGCGGTCAACCAGCGTCTGAAAGCCCTCCTGCTTGGAGTTGCCGTACATATAGGGGGCGTCAACGCCGCCCACAATGTGGAAACAGACATCGCGCGGTATCCGTCCGTTCCGCCGCGCCTCTTGGTAATAAAGGCCCATTCCGGCTATCAGGCGGTCGAACCCATGCCAGCTGTGTACCTCGGCCACACCGATGAGGTGCAGCGGATTGGGTGCCGCGGGGAATGGGGCGTGCAGGGGCGTGCTGTCAAAGTCCACGCCGTTACTGATTCTGATGGTCTGCCGGCCGAAGATTTGCGACGCATCCGAGAAGGTGACAATCGCGCTCATCTGTCTGGCCAGACTGTGGCGGAACAGGCGGTCTATCCAGAAGCCCATGCGCATGGAGAGGGCCATGTCGCTGGTGTACTCCGCGTCATAGGGGTAGGTGGGTATCTCGGTCACTGTGGGTATGCCGGCCTGGCGCAGCTTTCTGAACAGCGACACCAGCCAGGGGCTGGCATTGTGGAAGCTGCGGGCGTAGACCAGCTCTATGCTCTCGCGCCGACAGTAGTCCAGCACGCAGCGGTAGCCCAAGCGCTGGCGGATGGCGGCCAGCCGCCCCAAGCCATAGTCTTGGATGACGCGGTCATCCACATAGCGGCAGCGGTGGCCTTCGGGCGAAAAGCCATAGTGGCACAGCCGTACGTCGTGGCCGTTCTCCCGCAGGCCTTTCACCTGGCTGTATATCTTCTTGCTGATGCCGCTGTACTCGGAAAAGCCGTGGTACGCCAAAAACAGTATTCTCATAGCCCGCACTGTCTCACCTGTTGTCTCGTGCCATCTCACTCATCGGCCTGGAACAGGGGGTCTTCGGGCATCACCATCTCGGCCTTCTGCTCGCTGAGCTTGAGGATGTCGGCCGGCACATAGCGTTTGTCTACCACCAGGCGGAACATATACTCACGCATCCAGCGGTCGGTCATCACCATGCAGCCTTTCTGTCCCCAGCTGCTTCCCCAGCTGTTCTCCACCTTCCACTTCAGGGCCTTGCCCTGCGCGTCAAGGTCAACGGCGGCAAGGGTCATGGCGTGGGTCGAGCCGCTGTCGAAGGTGCTGATGCGCTCGGCCTTGTCCATGCCGAAGGTGGTGCCGAACAGCGAGCCGTAGTCAAAGTTCTCTGTGTCACCGTAGCCGCGCTTGCGGTCGAGCATCTTCCCCACATCGTAGGAGCTGTACATCTTGTGCCCGCCCTTGAGCGATGCGATGGCCAGCCGCTCTATGTCGTCCATCGTGAGGTTGAGATACTTCCAGTTGTGGCCGTCGTAGGTGTGGCGGTCGTACTCCACCTCGTAGGTCTTGTTGTAGGGGCGGCGCGGGTCGTTCATCACCATGATGAAGGTGCCGTTGATGGGTCCGCCCACCACCTCGCTGAAAAACGATTGGGGGGTGTAGCGTTTGCAGACCGTAACCGTGCGCCCGTTCTTGTTCTTAAAGGCGTAGTCAAACTGTGCCGGTGGCTCGCCGATGGTCATGGCCAGCATCTTGTAGACGGTGCCCAGCATGCGCGTCTTCTCGGCATTGATGGCACTGGCCTTCTTGCCTTCGGCCACCATCTTGCGCAACTGCAGCCCATACTCGCGCAGCTTTGACGCCACCAGGCGCGACATCCGGCTGGTGTTGTCGCTCGAATAGGTCTCGGGCATCACTGACTGGGGCACCAGCCCGTACTTGTCGGCCAGGTCGGCCACACCGCAAAAGGTGCCGCCGTCGCTGATGGGGTTCTTGAAGAAGAACTGCACGCGCTGGTCGTCTATGGGCTTCTTGCCGGTGTCAACGACACCTTGCAGGAAGAGGTTGGCCTTTTCCAGCTGGTCGTAGAAGAAGAGGTAGGCCTGCGAGAACTCCACGCGCAGCGAGTCGGTACGCTTGGCGAAGTTGGCCTTGAGCACGTTCATGCCGCTGAACATCCAGCAGCGGCCGCTGCTCTGCTGGTCGGTGATGGTCTGCCCGGGTGTCTCCACACTGAACTGGGTGTCTATCTCGCCGGCATTGTTGCGGTTCTTGGCCAGGTTGTCTATCGGGTTGGCTGCAATGGCGTTGGCCAGGGCCTTGTCGGCCACGGTCATTTTCTGCGCCTTGCGGATGTCTCTGAGCATTTGCTCGGATATGCCTCCTCCTACTGTCTGGGCGATAGCGGACGTGGCGATGGTCATCGCCGCGGCAAATAACAGTTTTCTTTTCATTTTTTGTCCTCGGTCGTTTATTGTCTGTTGTCTTGTTTGTTTATTTAGCTATACTTATATAATAATGGTATGCTTAGGTAACAGCTTGTGAAACACGCATTGCTTCACATCGACAAAGTTAGCGAAAAAATTCCGAACGGCACCCCATCTGAATGTCTAAAAACACCTTTTTATTCTCCAAAAAGTCGGATATAAACGGCAGAATCAAAAAATATACTGCATAATCTTGGCCTATCAGGAATAAAAACAGTACCTTTGCACACGTTATTTAAACACTAAATTACAAATTTTAAAAAACTGAAAATTATGAAAAAGTTTTTCATGATGGCTGCTCTCGCAGTCGCTTCTATGACTGCCAGCGCACAGATTTACGTTGGTGGGTCTCTCGGCTACAATTCTGTAAAGGCCACTGAGGATGCTGAAAAGACTTCAACTTTCTCTATCAAGCCTGAGGTTGGCTACAACCTCGACGAGAACTGGGCTGTTGGTATCCAGCTGGGTTATACAAGTGCTGATGACGGTAAATCCACTGTAAGTGAGTTTGAGATTGCTCCGTATGCCCGTTACACTTTCGCCAAGAGCGGCATTGCCTCTTTCTTCGTTGACGGTGGCATCCAGTATGTTTCTCTCGGTTCCGATGCCAAGGGCTCTACTTTCGGCGTTGGCTTCCGCCCCGGTGTGAAGATTGCCGCTTCTGAAAAGGTTGATCTCGTTGCAAAGCTCGGCTACTTAGGCTACAAGTCTGCCAACGACGATGCCCAGGTTGCCGGTTATGCCAAGGAGCAGATTGGCTTTAACATTGACAACACCAGCCTGGAGTTCGGTGTGTTCTTTAACTTCTAATCAAGTCGACAGACGAACAAAACTAAAAAAAATGCGTCCGGCCAACATGGCCGGACGCATTTTTTTTATGCATAGTTACTGTTTGTCCAAGACAAGGAGCAACGTTATCATAAAATACCTCCTGCACAAGAACAAAGGCTTGTGCGGGGGGAGGAGAAGAGGGTGGGGGCTATTTCTTCAGCGGGTTCCAGCCCTGCGCCTTCAGGTCGAACTCGTTGCCGTCGCGGGTGACCAGCACCCGTCCGAGGCTCTCCTTTGTGATGTGCCCGATGAGCTTCACGTCGTTCAGCGTCTCTATCTTGGCGAGGTCGCCAATGGGCACGGTGAAGAGCAGCTCGTAGTCCTCGCCGCCGTTCAGCGCGCAGGTGGTCACGTTCATGTTCAGCTCCTCGGCCATCACCGCCGTCTGGTAGTCGACGGGCAGGTTCTTCTCAAAGATGCGGCACCCCACATGGCTCTGGGTGCAGATGTGTATCAGCTCGCTCGACAGGCCGTCGCTCACGTCTATCATGGCCGTGGGGCGGATGCCGGCCTCCCGCAGCTGTGCGATGATGTCACCCCTGGCCTCGGCCTTGAGCTGCCGTTGCAGCAGATACTCCTTGCCGGCAAAGTCGGGCTGGAAGTCGCTTAGCTCCTTGAGTGCCCGCCGGTCTCCCCTCCGCTTGGCCTCGTTCACCTGCTGGTAGTACACGCTCTTCTCGCGCTCCAGCAGCTGCAGGCCCATATAGGCCGCGCCGAGGTCGCCCGTCACGCAGACAAGGTCGGTCTCCCTGGCCCCGTGGCGGTAGACGATGTCCTCGCGGCTGGCCTCGCCGATGCAGGTGATGCTGATGGCCAGCCCGGTGTAGGAGGAGGTGGTGTCGCCGCCAACGATGTCAACCTGCCATTTGTTGCAGGCCGCCCTCAGCCCCTCGTAGAACAGCTCGATGTCCTCAACGGTGAACCGCTTGCTCAGCGCCAGGCTCACCGTGAGCTGGCGCGGCGTCCCGTTCATGGCAAACACGTCGCTGATGTTGACCATGGCCGACTTGTAGCCAAGGTTTCTGAGGTCGGTGTAGGTCAGGTCAAAGTGTACGCCCTCCATCAGCATGTCCGTGGTGACGAGCACCGCCTTGCCCCCATAGTCGAGCACGGCGCAGTCATCGCCAACGCCCTGCACGGTAGAGGCGTTCCGGGGCTTGAGGTCTTTGGTGAGCCGGTCAATCAGGCCGAACTCACCAATTTGCGATATGTCCATTCAGTCGTTCCTGTTAATCATCTCCCGCATTATCTCCGTCATGAGCGGCTGCGCCTTGTTGGCTGCCACCTGCACCTCCTCGTGGCTCACCTCCACGGGCCGGTCTTCCAGGCCCAGGTCGGTGATGATGCTGATGCCGAAGGTCTTGATGCCGCAGTGGTGGGCCACAATCACCTCGGGAACGGTGCTCATGCCCACGGCGTCGCCGCCCAGGCGGTGGTACATCTTGTATTCGGCCGGTGTCTCGAACGTGGGGCCCTGCACACCGATGTACACACCGTGTACCAGGCGGATGCCCTTCTCCTTGGCTATTTTGTCAGCCTCGGCAACGAGGGCCTTGTCGTAGGTCTCGTGCATGTCGGGGAAGCGGGGCCCGGTGGGGAAGTTCTTTCCGCGCAGCGGGTGCTCGGGGAAGAAGTTGATGTGGTCGGTAATCACCATCAGGTCGCCAATCTTGAACTCCGGGTTCATGCCCCCCGAGGCGTTGGACACGAACAGGGTCTTGATGCCCAGCTCGTACATCACGCGGATGGGGAAGGTCACCTCCTTCATCGAGTAGCCCTCGTAGTAGTGGAAGCGGCCCTGCATGGCCATGATGTCCTTGCCGCCCAGCTTGCCGAAAATCAGCTTTCCGCTGTGCCCCTCGACGGTGGACACCGGGAAATTGGGTATCTCCCTGTAGGGGAACTCGTAGGTGTCAGTTATTTCTGAAGCTAATTGTCCGAGGCCTGTTCCCAGAATGATGGCTGTCCTTGGGCTTGTTGTCATCCTTTGCCTTAGCCAGGATGCTGTTTCTTGAATTTTTTCGTACATAACCTATAATGTTTTCGTTAAAGCGCTTCTCTTGGCCGAGCATGAACCTGATGCCCACGGGCAAGGTGTAGATGTTGTGCCTCACCTCGTCGCTCAGTCCCTCGGTGCCGAATAGCCTTGCGGCGTCCTTCTCGGTGGTGACGATGAGCTTGGGCGCTTCCATCGCCTTGAATGTCCGGTTGATGTGCTCGATGTCACTCGCCGAGTAGGCGTGGTGGTCACCATAGGTCAGCGGTGTGATGTGCGTTGTGTGGGGATGCAGGTCAACCAGCATCTGCTTGGGCGAGGCGATGCCTGTGAGCAGCAGGATGTGGTCCTTGGGGGTCAGTGTGGCCAGTGGCCTGGGGTTGCCGCAGTACATCGGTGTGAGGTCGCCGTACACCAGTGTGGTGAAATACAGGTGCTGGTAGGGGTACAGGTTCATGGCTTTGGCAATCACCCGGTATTCCATGGGCTTCAGCTCGGCCGGACACTTGGTTACAATCACGATGTCCGCCCTGTTCTTGCCCGACAGCGGCTCGCGCAGCCGCCCCGCGGGCAGCAACTTGTCGTAGATGATCAGCCGGTGGTAGTCCACCAGCAGGATGTTGATGCCGGGCTTGACGTAGCGGTGCTGGAACGCGTCGTCAAGCAGCACCACGTCAATGTCGCTGTGCTTGTTTGCGGCAGCCTCGCCGCGGCCTGCGCTTGCGGTCAGCTGCTCAATGCCGTGGCAGCGGTTGCGGTCAACGGCCACCGTGACATCATGATACTTGGCCTTTATCTGGTAAGGCTCGTCGCCAATCTCTGCCACGGTCGACTTGCTGTTGGCCACCACGAAGCCCTTGCTCTTTCGCTTGTAGCCCCTGCTGAGCACTGCTACATTAAACTTGTTGTGCAACAGGTTGATGAGATATTCCACGTGCGGGGTCTTTCCCGTGCCCCCGGCCGTGATGTTGCCCACGGAGATGACCGGCACGCTGAAGCTGCGGCTTTTCAGAACGCCGATGTCAAAGAGCAGGTTGCGCAGTTTCACCCCCCAGCCATAGACATAGCTGAACGGAAGCATCCATTCGTTGATTCTGATGAAATCGCCTTCCATGAACCTGCCTATTCGATGGTGACACTGAAAGGAAGGGCCGCCTGCAGCCTGCCACGCTTGTCTGCCGTGCGCAGCGCCACCCACTCGCCGTAGTTGCTGCCCAGCAGCTCGCGCATGCCGGCGTCCAGGTAGTTGCCGCTGCCCATCTGCTGTTGCAGCAGCGTCTCCCACCAGCTGCTCTGAGCCGGGTAGCTGGCAGTGTGGTAGCTCCCGGCCTTGGCCAGGCTGGCCGCCTTGGCCACCGCGTCGTCAAGTGATCCCAGCCGGTCAACCAGCTTGATCCGGGCCGCGTCAGCACCCAGCCACACCCGTCCCTGGGCGATGGCGTGTACCTGGCGCTTGGTCATTTTCCGACCGTCGGCCACAATGGCCAGGAAGCGGTCGTAGCCGCGGTCAACGTATGTCTGCATCATGTTCAGCACGTCTGTGTTGTCCTTGTCCATGGTAAGGTTCTCCATGGCATTGGTGTACCTGTTGGTGCCCACTTCGGAGAATGTGATGCCAAGCTTGTCGGTCATCAGCCCGCTGACATTCGGGATGAGGCCGAAGATGCCGATGCTCCCCGTGACTGACTGTGGCTCTGCAATGATATAGTTGGCCGCACAGCTGATCATGTAGCCGCCCGAGGCCGCCATGCCGCCCATGGACACCACCACCGGCTTCCTTTGCCTTAGCTTTTTCACGGCGTGCCATATCTGTTCGGAGGCCGTGGCGCTGCCGCCCCCCGAGTTGACCCTGATCACCACGGCCTTGACATTGTCGTCGTCGGCCAGCGCCCCGAGGTCTTCAGCCATGGTGCGGCCCACGATGCCTTGCTCTCCTGTTATTGCGCTTATGTCTTGGTCGGTGATGCCGCCAACGGCGTAATAGACAGCAATCTCGTCTCCCTCGCCGTCGTGTGGCTCGGGCAGCGCGCCCATGTCTGTCACCGAAACCTGCGTGATGTCATCGTCCTTTTCCAGTCCCAGGCGGCCCTTGATTTCCTGCTGCAGCTCCTCGGGGTAGAGCAGCTTGTCCACCAGCTTCATCTTCTGGTAGTCCTTCTGGTCGGCAAAAAGCAGGATGCTGTCGTTGGCGTAGCCGTCAAGGGCCTTGGCGCTCACCTTGCGGCTGGCTGCGATGCCGCGCAGCATGGCCTGCCAGATGCCGCTGAGGTAGGCCGTGCGCTGCTCGCGGTCCTCGGCGCTCATGCCGGTGCGTGTCTGCTGCTCCACGTAACTCTTGTACTTGCCCACGCGCGTGGCTTGGTAGCGCACTCCGATCTTGTCGTACAGCCCCTTGAGATACATTATCTTGCTTCCCATGCCGCGGAAGTCAATCATGCCCGTTGTGTTCAGGTAAACCTTGTCGGCCACCGAGGCGATATAGTAGGCGGCCTGTGTGTACTCGTCGCCGTAGGCCACCACCCACTTGCCGCTTTTCTTGAAGTCGGCCAGGGCCTTGCGGATGGCGGCGGCCGTTGCCGGGGAGTCAAAGGTCACCGGCCCGGCCTCGATGTAGATGCCCTTGACGTTGCCCTCGCCCTTAGCCTTGCGGATGGCCCCCACAATCTGGTCAAGCCCCATGGTCTCCATGTCGCTGCCCATCAGTCTGAACACCGGGGTCATGTTGTCGTTGGCCCGCTCCTCGACCGTGCCCGACAGCTTGATGGCCAGCACGGAGTTTGGCGCGACTTTGGGCGTTGAGCTT
Organism: uncultured Prevotella sp.; assembly: GCA_937895845.1. Classification (GTDB taxonomy): domain Bacteria; phylum Bacteroidota; class Bacteroidia; order Bacteroidales; family Bacteroidaceae; genus Prevotella. The sequence continues at coordinate 43,131 of CALBLK010000030.1, forward strand.
CCTGTTGCCAACATTGCGAAAACTGAAAACAGGCCAAGGACAGCCATAGAGGTGCACAGCAGCACGATGCCGGTCACCGTGGCCAAGGTGTATTTGATAAACTCTTTCATATTCTTACCGTTGTTGGTGTTCTCTCCATGAGGATAGTGCCGGCGCGCGCAATGCGAGCTTGCTCTTTTATTGCCGGGCGCCGCCATATCCTATGCAAAGGTACTGCAAACCGCAGACAATACAAAATAAATGGCCGCGAAACAGTCTCTAATAATATAAATAAGGTGCAGTTTGCCCCGGTTATTGCTAATCTGTGCAGCGCTTGTACCTTTGCAAGAGCAAATGCCGAACGGCCGTTTCCGGCTTGCAAAATCGGTGTCTCGTGCCCGAACGGTCTGTTTCGGGCTGCGACATGGGCCGTTTCGGGCTGCGATATGGGCCGTTTCAGGCTGCGATATGGGCCGTTTCAGGCCGCATGACAGACCGTTTCGCAAGCCGGAAACGGCTGTTTTGCCAGCTGCCTGTCTGTTTTTGTCTGCCTGAATATTTCAAAATCCATCTTACTGTGGCACCGTTTATCAAGAAAAAGTGTTAGCTTTGCAGCACTAAAGGGAGAAAAGGTGGCTTAAATTCCCCCTTTTGGCTGGTTCAAACAGGTTGAAGAAGAGTAATAACAAACGAAAACTATCTATGAAAATCAGATTACTTGCATTGGCGCTCCTGATGGTGAGCGTGCCCATGATGGGCAAGAAAAGACAGAAACAGCAGTTGTTTCCCGATGGCACACCGGTGCCGGCGTGGTTCAGTGACACCACCAAGGTGAGCCCAGACAACCTGGGCCGCCGCTATGTGATTACCGACTATGGCGTTTCGACCGACTCCACCATTGTGCAGACCGAGCGCATACAGGCCGTCATCGACCGTGCCGCCAAGGATGGCGGTGGCGTGGTGGTGGTGCCAAAGGGTGTGTTCCTCAGCGGCTCCCTCTTCTTCAGGCAGAGTGTCAACCTGCTGGTCGAGGAGCAGGGCGTGCTCAAGGGCAGTGACCGTATCCGCGACTACAAGGTGACCACCACGCGCATGGAGGGGCAGACCCTGAAATACTTTGCCGCGCTGGTCAACGCCGACGGCACCGACGGCTTCACCATTGCGGGCCGGGGCACCATCAACGGCAACGGGCGCAGCTTCTGGGAGGAGTTCTGGATACGCCGGCAAATCAACCGCCAGTGTACGAACCTGGAGGCCATGCGCCCTCGGCTGGTCTACATCTCCAACAGCCGCAATGTCACCGTGCAGGATGTGCGGCTCGTCAACAGCGGATTCTGGACCAACCACCTCTACAAGTGCGAGTATGTGCGCTACCTTGGCTGCTACATCTATGCGCCCACCAGCGGTGTCAAGGCCCCCAGCAGCGACGCCATTGACATTGACGTGTGCAAGAACGTGCTGGTGCGCGGCTGCTACATGAGTGTGAACGACGACGCCGTGGTGCTCAAGGGCGGCAAGGGCACCTGGGCCGACACCGACCCCAACAACGGGCCAAACTCGAACATCATCATCGAAAACTGCACCTATGGCCGCGTGCACGGATGCCTCACCCTGGGCAGCGAGTCGCTTCACGACCGCAACGTCATCCTGCGCAACTGCACCTTTGCCAGCGCCAACAGGGTGCTCTGGCTGAAGATGCGCCCCGACACGCCCCAGCACTATGAGTATGTCACGGTCGAGAATGTGAGCGGCACGTGCAGCAGCTTCCTCGTGGTGCGCCCCTGGACACAGTTCTTCAAGCCCGAGAAGCGCGACGACATGCCGCTGTCAACCTGCAACAACATCACCGTGAGAAACATCAAGGTGAAAAGCAAGAACTTCTTTGACGTGGGCCGCTCGGACAAGTACAGGCTTACCGACTTCACCTTCGAGAACTGCGTGGTGACCGACGAGAAAGTGGCTTTCGACAAGAAACTGATAGCCAACTGCGTGACCAAGAACCTGAAAATCAACGGTGACGGCTATTGATCCCGGCCGTCACGCTGCCGCGCTTGCTGCAAACGCGAGATGAAACCTAAACCGAAAGTGCCACTTTTATTTGGTTTTCTCTCGTGTTTGCATTAACTTTGCAAGCACCATTACCCTTTTCACAAGATGAGCAGAGAGCCTTTGGCCAGGCTGGGCCGTGTGTGGAACACATTCCGCCGCTACAAGTCATTGAAATACATTGTCGTTGTTCTGCTGGGAGTGCTCCTTGTCGGCTTCCTTGACGAGAACAGCGTGTGGAATCACTTTAACAACCGGAGGCAGATTGGCGAGCTGCGTGAGGAGATTGCGCGCCAGCGTGCCCGGTACGAGGCCGACCGGCGCCAGATCCGGCTGCTTGACACCGACCCCAAGACCATCGAGAAAATAGCCCGCGAGCGCTATTTCATGAAGGCTGAAGACGAGGACATCTTTGTGCTGAGTGATGACAAACGAAAGTCTCAACCTACCGAAAATGGACCAACTGAGTAAAACAGAGAGCGCCATCTTCCTCCTTGGTGGCGTGCTGATGGTGATAGGAAGCGGGGCCAGCGTGCTTGCCAGGCCGTGGGCCCCCTACCTCTTTTCAATGGGCGCACTGGCCTTTTCCCTGATGCAGTTCAAGCAGAAGTACAGGGGCGGCAGCTTTGTCGTGCGCCGCCTCCGCAGGATCATGCTGCTCAGCGACGTGCTCTTCCTGCTGACCGCCGTGCTGATGTTTGTCGACAGCCTCAACCTCTTCCGGCTGGACTACCTGTCATACGTGCAGTATGTCCACAACAACTGGGTGCTTACCTTGCTGGTGGCTGCCGTGCTGCAGCTCTACGCCACGCACAGGATGGGGCGCGAGCTGGACAGGGAGGCAAAAAAAAGCTAAAAGTCGGCGGCATAGTTTTAAATAGCATGAATTTATTTTCCCATATCGGCAGAACATCGTACATTTGAAGCATAGTATCGTGTAAAACAGAAGACCGGATATGAACAGAATCATCATACTCTTAGTGACGGCCGCTTGCATGGTGTCGTGTGCCAACTCCTATAACGTGCAAGGCTCCTCTTCGGTGTCCTCGCTTGACGGGAGCAAGCTCTACCTCAGGACCAACAAGGGCGACGGGGTGAAGACAATAGACTCCTGTGACGTGCTGCACGGACGGTTTATGTTCAGCGGTGTGCTTGACACGGTGCGCATCGCCAACCTCTTCATGGGCGACGAGAGCATCCTTCCCATCGTGCTTGAGAGGGGGGATATCAGCATCACCATCGGCAATGCAAGCCAGGTGGTGAGCGGAACGCCGCTCAACGACAGGCTGTATGAGTTTCTCGACAGGCACAAGCAGTTGGACAACCAGCTGTCCGAACTGTCGCACCGGCAGAGCCAGATGATGCTTGACGGCATTGACGAGCACGTGATCAACGAGAAGCTCGCCGGCGAGGAGGCGCGCATCATGAAAGAGGAAGACCGGCTGGTCACCGCTTTTATCGTGGACAACTTTGACAATGTGCTCGGCCCGTGGGGCTTCATGGCGATTACCTGCGGCTTCAAGTATCCGGTGCTCACCCCCCAGATTGAGGACATCATGAGCAAGGCCACCGAGAAATTCAAGCGCGACCCTTACGTGAAGGATTATTACCAGACCGCATCGGAGAACGAGGCGAAGATGCAGGGCCTTGACCCCGAACAGTCTGCCGCCGGGCGTCAGGCGGACAGTGCCGGCCCGGCAGCCGTTCCTGCGGGCAGCGTGCTACAGGAATGATGAGGACAAGAATTGACAATGCCCTGGTGGTCAATGAGGGCCGCGCGTTTGCCGGCTCTGTCTTGGTAGACGGAGAGGAGATTGCTGCGGTGGCACCCGGCGAGGGTGTCGGCACTGGCATGGCTGCTGACCGCGTGATTGACGCCCGGGGAAGCTGCCTGCTGCCTGGCGTGATTGACGACCACGTACATTTCCGCGAGCCCGGACTGGTTGACAAGGCTGACATTGAAAGTGAGAGCCGGGCTGCTGCAGCGGGCGGTGTGACCACCTATTTCGACATGCCCAACACCGTTCCCCAAACCACCTCGCTGGCTGCACTGGCCGGCAAGCGGGCACTGGCCTCGGCCAAGAGCCATGTCAACTATGCCTTCTTCTTCGGCGCAACCAACGGCAATTCTGATGAGATAGAACAGCTTGACCCTCACAGTGTGCCCGGCATCAAGCTGTTTATGGGGTCGTCGACCGGCAATATGCTGGTGGACAGCGACGCAGCCCTGAACCGTATTTTCACCCGCACCGGTCTCCCCGTCATGGCGCATTGCGAGGACACGCAGCTCATCAGCCGGAATATGGAGCGGGCAAAGGCCCTCTACGGTCCCGACCCCGACGTGAGCTTGCACCCCGCCATCCGCAGCGAGGAGGCTTGCTACCGCTGCACCAGGCGTGCCGTTGAGCTGGCCCTGCGCACCGGGGCGCGCCTCCATGTGGCTCATGTCAGTACGGCCCGCGAACTGGAACTGATACCCACGGGCAGCTCTTCGCGCATTACGGCTGAGGCCGTAGTGGCCCACCTGCTTTTCTCCGATGCCGACTATGCCACGCTTGGAGCGCGGATCAAGGTGAACCCGGCGGTCAAGACCGCCGCAGACCGTGACGCCTTGCGCCATGCGCTCACCGACGGGCGCATCGCCGTCGTGGCTACCGACCACGCCCCCCACCTGCTGTCGCAGAAGCGGGGCGGCTGTGTCACGGCGGCCTCGGGCATGCCCATGATTCAATTCTCATTGGTCTCCATGCTCGAGCTGGTTGACCTAAAGGTGCTTTCGCTGCCGCGCCTGGTGGAGCTGATGTGCCATAACCCCGCCCGGCTGTTTGGAGTGAGAGGGCGCGGCTACATCCGCAGGGGCTACAAGGCCGACCTCGTGCTGGTGCGCCGCGGAGAGCCCTGGCGTGTCACCCCGGAAATCATCGAGAGCAAGTGTGGCTGGAGCCCGGTGGAGGGCCATGCCTATTCGTGGCGGGTAGAGTGCACATGGTGTAACGGGCACATGGTCTGCCGCAACGGCGTGGTAGACCGTAGCTACAAGGGACAGGCAGTCGTATTCAGATGACCGAACACGGAAAGCGCATGACACAGCCCAAGAAAGTGACCTATTCCATCAGCCAGCTCGTGCCCTACATCAACTGGAGGTATTTCTATTATGCCTGGCAGGTGACCGACAGGGCCGAGCGGCGGCGCTTGCGCGCCGAGGCCGAGCGGCTGCTCGGCGACATGGACGGACGCTACCATGCCTATGCCCTCTGCCTCTTGGCCGAGGCTTATGGCGATGGCGACGACCTGCTGCTCAACGGAGAGCGGCTCCCCCTGTTGCGCCAGCAGCATGCCGAGAAAGGGAAGCCCTGTCTCTGCCTGTCCGACTTTGTGCGGCCGGTGGAACAGGGCGTGCCCGACACGGTGGGTGTCTTCGCCACGTCAGTAGACCGCTCGGTGGTGACCGACAGCGGCCATGATGACTATCAGAAAATGATGGCGCAGCTGCTGGCCGACCGTTTGGCCGAGGCCGCCGCCGAGCGCGTGCACGAGCAGGTGCGCCGCACAGACTGGGGCTACGCCCCCAACGAGCGCCTTACCGTGGAGCAGCTCCATGCCGAGCGTTTCCAGGGCATACGGCCGGCTGTGGGCTATCCGTCATTGCCCGACACCAGTGTCAACTTTCTCATTGACCGGCTGCTTCATCTCGCTGACATCGGCATCCGTCTGACCGAGAGCGGCGCCATGATTCCCCATGCCAGCGTGAGCGGACTGATGCTCGCTCACCCCGAGGCACGTTACTTCACCATCGGCTCCATCGACGAGACCCAGCTGGCCGACTATGCCGGCCGCCGCGGACTCCCGGTCGAATTGCTCCGCAAGTTCCTGGGCGGAATGGTGGCCCACAGTACAACAGCCAAACCCCTGTAGTGCAATATGATTTCAAGAATACTCTTTGTCCTGCTCCCCCTGGTCCTGCTGCCGTTCCTTTACGTTGACTTGTGCTGGCTGCGCCGCCGCGGGGTGGGGCGGCTGTACCGGCTGCTCTGGTGGATTCCCTGTCTGCTGATGCTCGTCTGGACCCTGCTGCTGGGCTGCTCGCGGAAGTTTGTCCCGTCCGACATGGGAGCGGTCAATGCCTATCTCTTCTTGTTAGGGCTGGTCGTCATCCCCCTCTTTTTGTTCTCCCTCTGCGCTGCTGTGGGCGGCGTGCTCGGACGGCTGTTCCGCAGCCGGCGCAACTACGGCGTTGCCGTGGGCCTGTTGCTTGTGCCTGTCCTGTGGTACGTCCTGCTGTGGGGAACCTTCGTTGGCCCCAGGCTGCTCACTGTCCGGCGGGTCACCGTCAGCTCGCCGTCGCTTCCCCGGGCGTTTGACGGCTACCGGCTGGTGCACTTTTCCGACTTGCACGCCGGCACATTCGACAAGTCGCGCCGCGGCTACCTCCGGCGAGCGGTAGACACCATCAACGCCCTGGAGCCCGATGCCGTGATGTTCACCGGCGACTTGCAGAACCTCAAGCCCGATGAGGTCTATCCCGTGCAGGGCATCCTCAGCCGCATCCATGCGCGCGACGGCGTGTACTCGGTGATGGGCAACCACGACTATCCCATATATGTTCAGGCTTCGGTCGTTGACAAGGAATACTATCTTGAGAAGTTGAAGGCCGTGGAGCATGACCTGGGGTGGAACCTGCTGGACAACAGCCACCTGAAGATTCGCCGAGGAGCCGACTCTATTGTCGTCGCGGGCATGGAGAACGACGGTGACGGCCGCCACTTCCCCCAGCGGGGCGATGTGCCCTCCACGCTGAGCGGACTGGGAATGGACAGCTACATCATCATGCTCCAGCACGACCCCACGGCGTGGCGGCGCAAGATTCTGCCCCAGTGTGGCGCGCAGCTGACCCTCAGCGGCCACACCCATGCCATGCAGTTCGAACTCTTCGGCTGGTCGCCGGCCTCCCTGTTCTTCCGTGAGTGGGGCGGCGTTTACACCATGCCCGATGGCCGCGCGCTCAATGTGTCAACCGGACTTGGCGGCTTCCTGCCTTTCCGCTTCGGCGTTCCGGGCGAGATAGTGGTCATCACCCTCAGGCGCGGGGCTCCGAAGGCCAGCTGACGCAAACCGCTAACCAATCCTCAGACAATGAAATACCTTTATCGCATTTACCAGTTGCTCGTGGCAGTGCCCCTGCTTGTCGTGGCCACTGTCATCACAGCCCTGGCCGTGACGTTGGGCTGTCTTGCTGGCGACGGCCACTACTGGGGGTATTACCCAGGCAAGTGGTGGTCCAGGGCCATCGTCAGGCTGTTCCTGCTCCCCGTTACGGTCAAGGGACGCGAGCACCTTGAGCCCGGACAGTCGTACGTGTTTGTGGCCAACCACCAGGGAGCCTTTGACATCTTTCTGGTCTATGGCTTCCTGTGCCGCAATTTCAAGTGGATGATGAAGCGCGAAATCCGCAAGATACCCTTTGTGGGATTTGCCTGCAAGATGTCACACCAGATATTCGTTGACAGGCGCGGGCCAAGCAAGGTGTGGGAAACCTACGAGCAGGCCCGCCGCACTCTGGACAGCGGCATGAGCCTCTTTGTGTTCCCCGAGGGCGCGCGTACCTTTACCGGCAGGATGTCACCTTTCAAGAAAGGGGCGTTCATGCTGGCCGACGAGCTGCAGCTGCCGGTGGTGCCCATCACCATCAACGGGCCGTTTGAGGTGCTGCCGCGCTCCGGCCAGTGCTTCGTGAAGTGGCACCGGCTGAGCATGGTCATCCACAAGCCCATCAGCCCGGCGGGAAAGGGTGTCGACAACGTGAGGGCCTTGATGCGCCAGAGCTACGATGCCGTGAAGAGCGGCTTGGATCCGCAGTACCTCTCTCCCGACAACACTTGACAGTTTCAGAATAACATTTGAACATCTACTTATTAAAAAATCTACTTATGAAAATTCTTTTTAGGCGTTGTCGCATGGCAGCCGCAGCCGTATCGCTGTTCCTGCTCGCCGCGACACAGTGTGCAATGGCGTCTGACCGCTACAACTTTAATGCCGGCTGGCTGCTGAGTGTGGGCGGACAGCCCGATGGTGCGTCAGGCAAGACGGACGACAGCGGATGGCAGAAGGTGACCCTTCCCTATGCCTGGAACCAGTCTGAGGCTTTCTCGCGCGTCTGCAGCGAACTTTCTGACACGGTGATGTGGTACCGCAAGCATTTCGTGCTGCCGCGGTCGGCCAGGGGCAAGCGCGTGGTCGTGGAGTTTGAGGGCGCCCGCTTCGGCGCCCGCGTGTTCATCAACGGCCATGAACTGGGCTGGGCCGAAAACGGTGTGATGGCCTTTGGCTTCGACCTTACACCTTATATTAAATATAAGGGTGACAACGTCCTGGCTGTTTATGTGGACAGTGACTGGAAGTACCGTGACCACCCCAAGGCCGATGGCAAAGGCGGCGGCGCGGAGAAAAGCTCCACTTTCCAGTGGAACGACAAAAACTTCTATTGCAACTATGGCGGCCTCAACAAGAACGTGTGGCTTCATGTCATGGAGCCGGTCTATCAGACCCTCCCGCTCTATTCCAACCTTGGCACGACGGGTGTCTATGTGTATGGCGAGCAGACCGACCCCTCCTCGCGCACATGGCGTGTGAACTGTGAGACACAGGTGGTGAACAGCACCGGAGAGACCCAGACAGTGACCCACCGCGTGGCGCTGTTCGACAAGGACGGGCGTGAGGTGAGCCGCTTTGAGGGCGAACGGCGCGAGGTGGCTCCCCGTGACACCGTGGTGATGAAAGCGAGCGGCGAAGTGGCCGGCATCCACCAGTGGTCGTGGGGCTATGGCTATCTCTACACCGTAAAGTCGTTTATAGAGGCGGTGCCCGCAGGGCGGAAGCGTGGCAAGGTCACTGCTGATGTGGCCAGCATACAGACAGGTTTCAGAACAACCGCGTTTGGCGATGGCATGGTGAAACTCAACGGGCGCGCACTCCAGCTCAAGGGCTTCGCGCAGCGCTCCACCAACGAGTGGCCGGCGCTGGGCATCTCGGTGCCCGCATGGATGAGCGATTTCAGCAACGCCATGGTGCTGGGGTGCAACGGCAACTTCTTCCGCTGGATGCATGTGACACCCTCCAAGCAGGACATCCGCTCGCTTGACCGCCTCGGCCTTTTGCAGGCGATGCCGGCCGGCGATGCCGAGAAGGATGTGACAGGCCGCCGCTGGCAGCAGCGTGTCGAGCTGATGCGCGATGCGATAATCTACAACCGCAACAATCCCTCCGTCATTTTCTATGAGGGCGGAAACAACAATATCTCCGAGGAGCACATGGCCGAGCTAAAGGCTGTCCGCGACCGGTACGACCCTCATGGCGGCCGTGCCATCGGCAGCCGCAACATGCTCGACTCCAAGGTGGCTGAGTATGGCGGCGAGATGCTTTACGTCAACAAGAGCGCCGGCAAGCCTATGGTGATGATGGAGTATAACCGTGACGAGGGCATCCGCCGCTACTGGGACCGGTGGTCGTACCCCTACCACAAGGAGGGTGAAGGCCCCCTCTACCGCGGAGACCGCACCGTGGCCTACAACCACAACCAGGACGGGCTGGCCGTCGAGAACATCGTGCGCTGGAACGAATACTGGATAGCCCGCCCCGGAACCGGGCGGCGCGTCAACGCTGGCGGTGCGAAAATCATCTTCTCCGACTCTAACACCCATGCCAGGGGTGAGAAGAACTACCGTACCAGCGGAGACGTTGACGCCATGCGCATTCCCAAGGACTCATGGTTCTGCCACCAGGTGATGTGGGATGGCTGGGTTGACCTTGACAGCTGCCGCACCTATATCATCGGGCACTGGAACTACGAGCCTGGCACTGTCAAGCCGGTCTACGTGTGCAGCTCGGCCGACGAGGTGGAACTCTTCCTCAATGGCCGCTCGCTGGGCAGGGGGGAGCGTTCGCAGAACTTCCTCTTCACGTTCAAGGATGTGGCATGGGAGCCAGGCACGCTCAAGGCTGTGGCCTGGAAAGACGGCCTCAAGGCCGGCGGCGCCGAGGTTTCGACAGTTGGAAAGCCGGTGGCGCTGCGCTTGCGGTGGATAGAGACAGGCACTCCGGCGTTCCGTGCCGATGGCGCCGATGTGCGCATAGCCGAGGTGGAGGCCGTTGACCGTGAGGGCCGCCGCCACCCGCTGGCCCACGACATGGTGCATTTTGACGTGTCGGGTGAGGGCACCTACATCGGTGGCGTGTCTGGAGTGGTGTCTGACGAGGAGAGAAAGCACAACGCGGAGGCCAGGCCTTCGGGCGAGCTTGGCATCGTCTCCGAGGGTGGCCACTCAAAGGACACCAACGGCATTGGCTCGCACGACCTGATGCTCGAGGGCGGTGTCATCCGCGTGATGGTGCGCTCCACCACCTCGCCGGGCGCGGTCAGGCTGACCGCAAGCTCGGACGCCTATCCCAGCCAGACCATCGAGGTGGCCACAGCGGCCTGCCCCGTGAGCGGAGGCTTCTACGTGGATGCCGCCGGACAGCCCGTCGAGGCCGACTGGGCGAACCAGCTGCCCCTCTGCCTGGACCGTGGCGAGACCCCGGTGACCCCCTCTTACACCCAAAAGTACAACACGGTGGATGTGGCCCGTTTCGAGTCGCCCTCCAATGCCGCAGACCTCCATCGTCTCAACGACGACATTGAGAACACCACATGGAAGTCTGACGGCCGCCTTGACCACGCTTGGTTCCGTGTCACCCTGGCACGTCCGGCCGAGATTGCGCAGGTCGTTCTCCGCATGAACAACTTCCGCTCCACCTCTTACCCGCTCCAGATCTTCGCCGTCACCGATGACGGAAAGTCGCAACTGGTGTGGGAGGGCTACACGCAAAAGTGCCTTGGCGACAACTATCTGGATATAGACAAGCCGGTGAAAGCCGCAACCTACGAGATTCGCATGGTCGGTCCGGCCACGGTCAAGGAGGCTTTCGGGTCAATGACCGAGCTGGCCGCCAAGTCCAAGGTGTCCACCGCATCGGGCAAGAGCGCCACCCTGGCCATTTCGGAATTGTCGTTTAATGAAAAGTGCGGCGGCAGATGACGGAGCCATCCCATTCTCTTGGCACTTTCAGTCCGCTGGCCGGTTTGGGCTGGCAGTAGCTGGTAAAGGCAACGCCCTCCATCGTTCATTCCACGATGGAGGGCGTTACCTTACTGTCATGCCCCTGGCGGCGCCGCCGTTCAGGCCCATAGGCCCGTCGGATTCCGCCCGGGGCGCCTTTCCCTTCTGGTGGCCGGCCTGGGCTCAGTCAGCCGGCTTGGGGTATTTGCGCAGCCAGCCGTCCAGCCGCAGCCGCATCACCCCGAAGAAAGCCTCGCCGAAGATGCCGCCGCTCATCTTGCTCGTGCCCTCGCGGCGGTTGACAAAGATGACGGGCACCTCCTTGATTTTGAAGCCAATCTTATAGGCGGTGAACTTCATCTCTATCTGGAATGCGTAGCCCTTGAACCTCACCTTGTCCAGCTCGATTGTCTGGAGCACGCGGCGCTTGTAGCATATAAAGCCGGCAGTAGTGTCGTTCACCTTGAAGCCGGTGACCAGCTGCACGTATTTTGAGGCGAAATAGCTCATGAGCACGCGCCCGATGGGCCAGTTCACAACGTTCACTCCCGACACATACCGCGAGCCGATGGCCATGTCGTAGCCCTCGTCATGGCAGGCCGCGTAGAGCCGTGGCAGGTCGTTGGGGTCGTGACTGAAGTCTGCGTCCATCTCGAATATGTATTCATATCCGTGCTCCAGCGCCCATTTGAACCCCCTGATGTAGGCCGTCCCCAGCCCCAGCTTGCCCTCGCGCTCAATGAGGTGCAGCCGGTCGGAGAGCCCGTCTGCCATCAGCCGCCTGACAATGGCTGCGGTGCCGTCGGGTGACCCGTCGTCAATAATCAGGATGTGAAAGCACTTTTCCAGGCCAAATACGGCCCGGATGATTTTCTCGACGTTCTCCTTCTCGTTGTAGGTCGGGATGATAACAATACTGTCACTTGTGTGCATAAGTCTTGTTCCTTTCGTTTTCCTCTTGTGCAATGATAATGCCGGCGAGGGCAGTGCGGGCTTGCTCTCCGATTGCCGAGCGCAGCTTATCATCTGCAAAGGTAATGCAAACCGAAGACAATACAAAACAAAAGGCTGCCAAAACAGCCATTTTCCCCGAATCGGCCATTTCGGCCCCCTTGGGAGCTTCGCACGCTGAAACGCACCGAATGGCGTGCTGGAACGGTTCGTTCCATGTGGCGAAACGGCCCGTTCCCGCGTGCCATTCGGGCAGTTTTGCACGCCGAAACGCACCGAATGGCGAGCCGGAAGTGGCAGTCTTGCAGCGGCACCCGGCTTTTTTGCCAATTCCGGCCTGTTCCGTTCGTCTCTGAAAGGCCTTTTTCGCATTCTGGAGCTTGGCCGGGCTTGGCCCGGGCAGGTCATCAGGTTTCGTCACAGGTTGCTGCCTGTTTCGGGCAGGTTGCAACGGCTGTGGTGAAGCCATGGCGGGCTGCGACGCGTCGCTGCTGGCAGCAAGATGGCCAACGAAGCCGGTGGCAAGGGACTTAAGGCAGGGGGTAACCCAATGCAAATGCCTCTTTCGGCCAGACGGCCGATTCGGGCTTGATGTTTCGACAGCTGGCACACTTGGCGGAATGAGACTGCCAAACTGGCAGTTCCGTGCCGTGTGCGGCTTGCCAAGCCATGCTGTGGCACGGTTTTCGCTATAAGAGAGGCAGACAGTCTGAAACTGCCGACATATTCATGTTGATGAAACAAACATTTAATAATTATAGCATTATGAACATTAAACCATTAGCAGACCGAGTACTTGTACTCCCTGCACCCGCAGAAGAGAAAGTTGGTGGAATCATTATTCCTGACACTGCCAAGGAGAAACCCCTGCACGGCAAGATTGTTGCCACAGGAAAGGGAACCAAAGACGACGAGATGGTGCTCAAGGAAGGTGACGAAGTGCTTTACGGAAAGTATTCGGGCACAGAATTGGAATATGAAGGACAGAAATATCTGATGATGCGTCAGAGCGATGTTCTGGCCATTATCGAAGGTTAATCGACAATTTTTAAACACTTACAATTATGGCAAAAGAGATTAAATTCAATATTGATGCCCGTGACGTTCTCAAGAAGGGCGTTGACCAGTTGGCAAATGCAGTAAAGGTTACACTTGGTCCCAAGGGCCGCAATGTGATTATCGAGAAGAAGTTTGGCGCACCTCAGATTACCAAGGACGGTGTGACCGTGGCCAAGGAAGTGGAGCTTGAAGACCACTTTGAGAACACTGGCGCACAGCTTGTCAAGAGCGTGGCCAGCAAGACCGGTGACGATGCCGGCGACGGAACGACGACAGCCACCATCCTTGCACAGAGCATTGTCAATGTGGGCCTGAAGAACGTGACCGCCGGTGCCAACCCCATGGACTTGAAGCGTGGCATTGACAAGGCCGTTAACGCCGTGGTTGGCTACATCAAGAGCACAGCCGAAAAAGTGGATGACAACTATGCCAAGATTGAGCAGGTGGCCACAGTGTCGGCCAACAACGACCCCGAGATAGGCAAGCTCATTGCCGACGCCATGCGCAAGGTGAGCAAGGACGGCGTGATTACCATCGAGGAGAGCAAGAGCCGCGACACCTATATCAATGTCGTTGAGGGTATGCAGTTTGACCGTGGCTACCTGAGCGGCTACTTCGTTACCGATGCCGACAAGATGGAGTGCGTGATGGAAAATCCTTACATCCTGATTTACGACAAGAAAATCAGCAACATCAAGGACTTCCTCCCAATCCTCCAGCCCGCTGCCGAGAGTGGCCGTCCGCTGCTGGTCATTGCCGAGGATGTCGACTCTGAGGCTCTCACCACGCTCGTTGTCAACCGTCTGCGTGGCGGCTTGAAGATTTGCGCTGTCAAGGCTCCTGGCTTTGGCGACCGCCGCAAGGCCATGCTCGAGGATATTGCCGTGCTTACAGGCAGTGTGGTTATCAGCGAGGAGAAGGGCTTGAAACTTGAGCAGGCCACGCTTGATATGCTGGGTACCTGCGACAAGGTGACCGTAACCAAGGACAACACTACGATTGTCAATGGCGCTGGCGACAAGAAGAACATTGCCGACCGTGTGGCTCAGATTAAGAACGAGATTGCCAACACCACCAGCTCCTATGACAAGGAGAAGCTGCAGGAGCGTTTGGCCAAGATGTCGGGTGGCGTTGCCGTGCTTTATGTCGGCGCCAACAGCGAGGTCGAGATGAAGGAGAAGAAAGACCGTGTTGACGATGCGCTGTGTGCAACCCGCGCCGCTATCGAAGAGGGTGTCGTTGCCGGAGGTGGCACAACCTATATCCGTGCGCTTGATGCCTTGAAGGATGTCAAGGGCGCCAACGCCGACGAGCAGACCGGTATCAACATTGTTGAGCGTGCCATCGAGGAGCCGCTCCGCCAGATTGTTGCCAATGCAGGCGGCGAGGGCGCAGTGGTTGTACAGAAAGTGCGCGAGGGCAAGGGTGACTTCGGTTACAATGCCCGTACCGATGAGTATGAGGACATGCGCAAGGCCGGTGTCATTGACCCTGCCAAGGTGGCCCGTGTGGCTCTGGAGAACGCAGCCTCTATCGCAGGCATGTTCCTCACCACTGAGTGCCTCATTGTTGACAAACCCGAGGAGAAGCCGGCTATGCCGATGGGCGGTGCACCCGGAATGGGCGGCATGATGTAATTGGCGCAAATTGCTAACTGCACATAACAATTAAGAGGGAGACGGATGGCAGACATCCGCCTCCCTCGTTTTTTATGTGGAAATGCAGGAAAAAAGTATGCTATTTTTTTGGCGTGAGATGGAATTTCTCTATCTTTGCACTTGAAAATAAGCACGTTGATGCGGGTCATGCCGCACAGAAGATATTTTTTTTGATTTGTTTTAGTAGATTAGTTTTTAAGTAGTTTGTTTTTACAAAACCGCCTGTCGTGAGACAGGCGGTTTTATTTTGCGGTCTGATGTGTGTTCGCTGCTTTACCGGTCCAGCTTAATGGTCATGCTCTTGCCCCAGTGGGCTTGCTTGCTGTTCCACAGGTATTCCCTGGCGGTGAGCAGGCGCTTGTCCGTGTCTATGGTGACGAATGTGAACGACAGGAGGCTCTCGTCGGTGGCCGACAGCTCGCCCTTCATGGGGGAGTCAACCCGGAACACGGGCAGGATGTCCTGTCCCTTGCCGTCTTTCCACCAATAGAACTCGCTGTAGTTGGTGTGTCCGTGGAAGTAGGCCTTGATGGAAGGGTGCGCCTTGACGAAATTCGCGAGCTGCCTTCTTTCAGCCGCCGGCTCCTGCTTGGTGCTTTTCACGCTTGCCGTGTCAGCGAGCAGGTTTTCAAACTTGTCCCTGGCGTTGATGTCATGTTTGCCGTTGGGATTGATGAAATGCTTGGCCTCCACTTCCGGCGGGTCATGTGCAAAGATAATGACCGGCGTGCCCGGTGCCAGCGTGTCAATGTCTGCCGCTATCCACGCCCTGGTTTTGCTGTCCGGCCATATTCCGGCGAACACATAGTGTATGCCGTCACCGGTTACGGAGTAGCCTATCCGGTCTTTGGCATAGTCGAACGTGGCCTTGTCTGCCGGTTTGGCCGGGTGCATCATCAGGTTGTAGATGCCGGCAATGCTTGACGCGTCTGTCGGTGGCGTCAGCTGTCTGTGGAAGCCGATGGCGTTGCTCGCATCGTGGTTGCCCGGCAGAAGATAGATGGGCGTGGGACGCCCCGCGTTGTCTTTCAGTGTCAGGCGGTGTGTCCAGTCGGTAATGAACTGCCGCCATGATGCAGCTGCCGGCTGCACACCTTTTTCCATCCTGTTGGCGATGTCGCCCGTGTTGACAATGAAGTTGACGTAGTCGACGGCCTCTCCGGCCCCCACGCCGCCGTCGCCGGGAATTGTCTCTTGCGGCAAGGCGTTGATTCTGTCAATCAGGGTGCGGTTGACCTCTTGTGCTGACACATGCTTTTTCCCTTGGAAATCGCGGTACAACCCATAATGAAGGTCTGACACGTGGATGAAATGTATCTCCTTGGCAGCGGCCAAGGCTGCCAGGAAGAAAAACAGCAGGCTAACGGCCGTTAGCCTGCTGATAAACAATTTGATGTTGCTCATGAATCTTGTTTTTTATAAAGATGGTGCGGTTTACTTGTTGGCAGCGCCACGGGTGGCTGTGGTGATTCTCCAGCTGCCGGTCCCGTTTGGAACGCGGGCGTAGCTCTCACCCGTGCTGTGCGTCTTGCCCTCGCCGATGTTGGCGTCCCTGTCAAACTTGTCAATGCTGTTGCCCTGCTTGTCCCTGATTTCCAGAGCCACCTCCTTTTTGTTGGAAATGCCGGCCTACAGCTCGCCGCTCACAGTGGCGATGACAGCATATCCGTGCCCCGCAATCTTGTAATTGTCAGGGAAGGTGAAGATCGTCTCGGTCTTGCCCTCCTCGTCAGTCTTTTCAATCGTAGCCCCGCTGAGGCTCTTCTCCTCGGCAGCGTTGTTGTACAGCTCAATCCAGTCGTCGTCGGGGTCTTGCTTGCCGCACACCTCGTTGATGACCACCTGGCCCTTGTCTCCCGGTGAGGCCGATGCAGTGTCAGGCTTTTCTTGACCGTTGCCCCATCCGGGAATGTCGTCCTCGCTGTCGTTCTTGCAGCCGGCCGTGAGCACAGAGAAAAGTGCTGTCGCAATCAGTAAACATTTTGCTTTCATTGTTTGTCTTGTTATTTGGTGCTGTTGTTAAACGTCTGTGATTCCATCTGTTTAGAATAAGGCCATGAGCCTCAGCTGCAGGATGTTGAAGTCAATGCCGTCCTTCCGGCTCAGGTATAAAGGCTTCCCGTCCGCTTTGATGTGCCCCTTGGCGTCGGCGAACTTGTCATTGTCCATGAAAGTGTAGTTCAGGCCGACAAGCAGGTTGCTCTTGGGATACCAGTTCAGGGACAGCGAGTAGGCGTTGGCCTTGCCGCCCGTGATGACAGCGCGCGCGTCGTGGAAGTCGTTCAGGTTGACCGTGCTGTAATGTGCGGCAAGCTCAAGGTTGCCGCCCTTGCGCCTTACCGGCATAGGGCCAAACTCGGCGTCGTCGGCAGCATATCTCCGGGCCTGTCCGAGAATCATATAGGATGTGCTGGCGTACCAGCCGT
This sequence comes from uncultured Prevotella sp., assembly GCA_937895845.1. Classification (GTDB taxonomy): domain Bacteria; phylum Bacteroidota; class Bacteroidia; order Bacteroidales; family Bacteroidaceae; genus Prevotella. The sequence continues at coordinate 60,345 of CALBLK010000030.1, forward strand.
TGAAGGTGGCGTTCTTGAGCGAGTATTCCTCGTCGTTCTTCCCGATGCCGTACCTGCTGATACCCGTGAAGACATACTCGCCGGTGAGCAGCCACTTGTTGTGGCGGAAGCCCAGCTCATAGCCCAAAGTGTAATAGTGGTTGACGTTTTCAACCTCGGCATCCACGAACCGTCGGCGGTCCACTTCGCTCTCGGGCAGTCCCCGGAACTCAACCGTCCTGTGCTCGTTGCCGTTGGCGTCGGGCGTGCGGTAGGTGGCATAGCCGCCAATGTGAACGGTGGTCTCGTCGTTGTTGACAGGCGATATGGCTGCGCGCCCGGTAAAGGCATAGCCGTCATCGCCGCGGTTGCGCTCTTTCTGAAGCAGGTCGACCTTGGCGCCGAACACACCGCCCGAAGCCCACCAGTGGTTGCCGTAGGCGGTGAGCGACGCGCCGAGGTGGCGGCCCGATGCGAAAATGTCGACAGGCATGGGTCGCTCTGCGCTTTGCAGGTACTTGGAGCTTGTCGAGCTCTCCATGCTCATCGGCTCCTTGAACTGGCCGGCCTTCACCCACATGCGGTCGTTGATTTTGTAGCCGATGTACATGTCTTTCACCGTGGCCTCATCGTAGGCAAAGTCCATGTCGAACTCGGCAAACCATTTCTTGTAAAGGGTTGCCTTGACGGCAATGCGCGCGCGGCGTACGATGGCGCCATTGCTGAACCTGAATTTCCCGTCATCCTCCTCCAGGTCTTTGTTTGCCTTTGAAGTCAGCCCGTCAACACTCTCTGTGGGAATATAGCCCGCGGCATCCAGGTAGATGCGGTTGTCCAGCCACCAGTGGAAATTGCCGTTGGCAGTGGCAAAGTGCAGCCTGCCGTTTTGTACAAAAGCTTTGACACCGCTTTTCTCCTCGCTTGTCATGTCTTCGGTTTGCGCTTGGGCTTTCTGTGACAACGCTAAGGAAGCCAGCGCCAAACCGAGGCATAAGTGAAATTTCGTGTTCATGTTTTTATTATCCTTAAAAATATGCGTGCAAAAGTATCGGCACAAGGTTGCGGCGCGGTGTCATTGGTGTTACAATCGGGTTACGTCACGGTTTTGTAACGGCTCTGTAACAGAACCGCCAAGGCAAGCCCTTACTTTTGCAGTAACTTTTTTAAAATCAGTTTTTGCATCATTTTTATTTAGTGTTAGTTATGAAGAAGAATTTTACTTTCGCAAAAAGCCTGTTTGTAGCCTGTCTTTCAGTGGTGGCATCTGCGGCCGGCGCACAGGAGGTTGTCTTTAAGGAAACGTTTGGTACGCCCGCTTCAGAGAAGGACGAGCTTCTGGAAGACCATGTGTGGGGCGAGAATCCGTCGAGCATGTTTGCCAGCGCCCTGTTGCTGGAGGGCAGCTCTGTCAATGTGCGTTCCAACAACCCTTCTGACTACGAAGGCGCCTCGGGCGACGGCAACCTTTATTTCAAGGGTTGCGCCTCGTTCTCTATTCTCGGCATCTCCACGGCAGACCGCTCTTCACTCAACTTGTCTTTCGGTGCGTTCGGAAAGAAAGTCGATGATGTGAAGCTGATGAAGGTGGAATACGCCAAGGACGGCGGCGCGAAAGCGCTGCTTGCCGACTTTGCCAGCCTTGACCTTAACACGGGCAAGAAGAAATGGACCAAGGTGGAGAACATCGCCCTGCCGCAGGCCAACAGCCTGGACCTGACCTTTACCAGCAACCTGACCGACCTGCTGGCTGACGGCGGCATCCGCCTTGACGACATTACAGTGACAGGCAGTAAGGTGGGTACCGCTATCTCGCAGGTGTCAGATGGCAGCCATGGCGTTTTGGCAGCGAATCATTCATTGCTCTATCTGGGCCAGCAGGGCCGGGCTGTCCTTTACACCTCCGATGGCCGCAAGGTGGCCGAACTGCTGCCCCATGTGTCTTTTGACACCGCGGCCCTTCACGGTGTCTTTATCCTGAAGATGGGGAACCAGTCCCGGAAGATTGTCCTGGAATAAAATGACTCGTCCCCTTTCCGGGACGTCTTAAAACAGGTGTGGCTTTGCCTGGCTTACGGTTCCGGTTTTGGACGTGGCCAGGCAAAGCCATTGCTGTATGCAGGGACAGGCCCTTGGTCCTTGGCGCAGCCTTTGAACAAGCCTTGCGGCCCCCTGGCAACGCACGATAAAGGCTGTTTCATGTCCTTTTATTTTGCATTGTCTCTGATTTGCATTACCTTTGCTGTCATAAACAAAACTACGATGAAACCAATCTGCTTGTTCAGGCTCTTTTGCCTTGCCATGCTCGCACCGCTGTCATTGAGCGCAAGCGCCCAGCGATCGGTGGGCGACTTCATTGAGTCTAAGTCTAACAACGAGGCCAAGCGCGGCGTGCAGCGCGTGTTGCAATACCGTCCCGAGGGTGACGAACTGGTGTGCTGGCAAGGGAAAAACCGCTACACCAGGGCACTTTACGGCGGCTATACCGACTACCGGGTCGAGACGAGCGACGTGCCGATATTTGCCGTTTTCAAGAAAGGTCATCACCGCAACATCCGCTTCCGGGTGAACGGTGTGCCGCTGGAAACCGTGGAGAAGTGCCGTGCCGGCTACTTGGAGGCGCGCCGCAGTTACAGTCTGGCCGACGGGCGCTGGGATGGCGCGGGCCGCCAGGCGTGCCTGTCCCTGGAGGTGCAGGCCCTCCACGGCAGCGAGGGGGCCATCTTCCGCTTCGCCACCGGCCAAGCCTCGTCGCCCCTTGATGTAGAGACCTGGGTGTGTGCCATCACAGACAAGGTGAGGATGCGCCGCAACGGAGACATGGGCGCCGACCCGGCCGGTGTGTTCGCCCCCCATCCGGCCAACAAGAACCTGGTGGTTTCAAAGGCCGTGTGCAACAGCCAGCGGCGGGTGGCCTATGTTGTTGTAATGCTTGACAGCGTTGCCCCCATGCCTTTTGAGCAGGCTGACAAGCTGTGGGCAGAAACCCTGGAAGCCAACCGCAAGCTGGCCTCGCGTGTGCGTTTCACCACCCCCGACCCCTATCTCAATCCACTTGGAGGAGCCTTGGCCGTGGCCGCCGACGGCGACTGGGACGGAAAGACATGGCTGCATGGCTGTGTGGGCTGGCGGATGCCGCTGGCCGGCTGGCGCGCCGGCTATCTGGGCGATGTCCTTGGCTGGCCCGACCGCGCACGCTCCCATTTCGACGCCTATGCCAAAAGCCAGGTCACGGACGTGCCACCCATCTATCCGCATCCGTCGCAAGACCCCAAGATGAACATGGCAAGGGCCGAGAAGAAGTGGGGCACCCAGATGTATAGCAACGGCTATATCTGCCGTAACCCGGAGCGCAACAACCAGATGCACCATTACGACATGAACCTCAACTATATGGATGAGCTGCTCTGGCACTTCCAGTATGATGCCGACACGGCCTATATGCGCAAGATGTGGCCGGTCATCACGGCCCATCTGGCTTGGGAGAAGCGCAACTTTGACCCTGACAACGACCACCTTTACGATGCCTATTGCTGCATCTGGGCCAGCGACGCCCTCTATTATAGCGGCGGGGCCGTGACCCATTCGTCGGCCTACAACTACCGGGGCAACCTGCTTGCGGCGCGCATCGCCGAACTGATTGGCGAGAACCCCGAACCCTACCGCCGCGAGGCTGAGGCTATCGCCGCAGCCATGAACAGCCGCCTGTGGCTTGAAGGGCCGGGGCACTGGGGTGAGTACCAGGACCTGATGGGCCTTCGGCGCGTGCACGAGAGTGCGGCACTGTGGTCGGTCTACACCCCCATTGACTGCGGAGTGGGCACGCCAGAGCAGTGGTACCGCGCCACTTGCTATGTCGACACGGCGCTGCCCCACATCCCCGTGGTCACTGCCGATGGCCGGAACTACGGCTCGACGGTGTCCACCTCCAACTGGCTGCCCTATGCGTGGAGCATCAACAATGTGGCCGCGGCCGAGGTGATGCACACGGCGCTGGCCTATTTCGAGGCCGGGCGCAGCGAGGACGGCTACAAGCTGATGATGGCCAACATCATGGACCAGATGTACATCGGTGACAGTCCGGCCAACTTCGGACAGCTGAGTTTCTATGATGCCGCGCGCGGCGAGTGCTACCGCGACTTCGGCGACTGCATCGGCATTTCTGCGCGCACCCTCATACAGGGACTGTTCGGCGTGGTGCCCGACGCCCTCCATGGCCGGCTGGTCATCCGCCCAGGCTTCCCGGCCGCGTGGGACAGCGCCGCTATCCACACACCCTACCTTGACTACCGCTTTAACCGCGTAGGCGGCAAGGCTGTCTACGAGGTGACCCAGCGCATGGCCCGTCCGTTGACGGTAGTCATCCGGCAGAACCTCGGTGAGGGACGTTTCCGCGACGTGGTGGGGTCGGCAGACCTTACCCAGCGCATTGAGGTCGACTTTCCTGTGGACAACGCACCTGTTCCGGTGGCCGAGACTGCGGCCGCATCCCTTGAGAAACGCCGGCCGGCGGCCCTGTGCACCGACCTGTCGCTGCTTGAGGGAAAGCGTCTTGTCCCTGTGTGCATGGACGGTCTGCTGAATGCCGGGGTGAGTGACATCTTCAACAATGAGTACCGCTCGCCGCGCCCGCCCTACACCACGCTCCAGCTGCCCGTGCAGGGCATGGGGGAGTGGTGCCATCCCACCCTGAAGGCCGAGATTGACGACTCGCTGTTCCGCTCCAAGGTGAGCGGCGGACTGATAAGGGTGGGCGGCGCCCCGTTCCGCTCGCCGGCCAAAGGACATAACATTGCCTACACCTCGCTGTTCGACAACTACCCCGACAGCATTGAACTGCCCTTGAAAGGGCGTGCCTCCGGGGTGGCCCTTCTGATGGCCGGGTCTACCAACCACATGCAGAGCCGCATTGCCAATGCCTTGGTCACGGTGACCTATGCCGACGGAACCGCAGACACGCTCCGTCTGGTCAACCCGGACAACTGGTGCCCCATTGAGCAAGACTACTATGTTGACGGCAAGGCCTTCAGTGTTCTTCAGCCCCGTCCGCTCCGCTTCTGTTTTGGCAAGGCCAACGCTTCCGGGACTGGCGTGCTGGAGAGCCGCGACCTTGGCCGCGACCTTGGCATCACCGAGGTGTATGGCCGTCTGCTGCCCGGCGGGGCGGGCCAGCTGCTCGCGCTGCCCCTCGACCCCTCCAAGCGTCTCCGTTCGCTCAGACTGCGCACGCTTTCCAACGATGTCGTTGTGGGCCTGATGGCCGTCACACTTGTCAGGTAGTGGTGAAAAAGCAGCCGTTTCACAGCTGCCGCCTCGGTTTTTTTTCTTAATTTTGCAGCAAAATATGGAGAAACTACTGCAACTGTACGCGCAGTGGGCCGGGCAGGAGCCTGCGCGCGTTGAAAAACTCCCCGGGGCTGGCAGCAACCGTGTCTATTACAGGATGTGGAGCGGCAGCGGTGCCACTGTGGTCGGTGTGGTGGGCACCAGTCGCGACGAGAACCACGCCTTTGTCTACCTGAGCAACCATTTCGCCTCGCGAAAGTTGCCTGTGCCCAGCGTGCTGGCCGTCAGTGCCGACGAGTTGCGCTATCTCCAGACCGACCTTGGCTCGCTGTCCCTGTATGACGCCCTTGCCGGCGGCCGCAATGCCGGCGGCCGCTACAATGTGCATGAGCGCGAGCTGCTGGCCCGCACCATCCGCGAACTGCCCAACATCCAGATACGCGGTGCGCGTGGCCTTGACTTCTCCAACTGCTACCCGCAGCCCGAGTTCGACCGCAACAGTGTGCTGTTCGACCTCAATTACTTCAAGTACTGCTTTCTCAAGGCCACCGAGCTCGACTTTCACGAGCTCAAGCTCGAGGCCAGCTTCCACCTGTTTGCCAAGGAACTCACCGCCGAACGGGCCGACGCTTTTCTCTACCGCGACTTCCAGGCGCGCAATGTGATGCTTGACGGCAGTGGCAACCCCTACTTTATTGATTTCCAGGGCGGGCGCAAGGGACCCTATTACTACGACCTTGCCTCCTTCCTCTGGCAGGCCTCTGCCCGTTACTCGCACAAGTTGCGGCGCGAGCTGGTCTATGCCTACTACGAATCGCTCAGGAACTACACCGAGGTGCCCCCGGTTCGCCATTTCGTCGAGCGGCTCAGCCAGTTTGTCCTCTTCCGTACACTGCAAGTGCTGGGTGCCTACGGCTTCCGCGGCTATTTCGAACAGAAACGCCATTTCATCGAATCCATCCCTCCGGCCATCCAGAACCTGCGCGAGCTCTTGCAACTTGACTGCTTCCCTTACCCCTATCTGATGGAGCTGCTGCGGCGCGTCACCGAGCTGCCGCGGTTCGCGCGGATTGAGCAGCCGGCCGCAAGCCGGGCCGACGGCTACCGCGTGGCCGGTGACAGCGTGTGCCAAGCCCATCCCCAGGACGGGCCGGCAACCTTTTCCAAGTATGACGGCAAGGGGCCGCTTGTGGTCCGCGTCTACAGCTTTTCCTATCGGAAAGGCATCCCCGATGACGAGAGCGGCAACGGCGGAGGCTACGTCTTCGACTGCCGGGGCACCCACAACCCCGGGCGCTATGAGCCTTACAAGCTGCTCACCGGGCTTGACGAGCCTGTCATCCGCTTCCTTGAGGATGACGGGGAGATACTGACTTTTCTTGACAGCGTTTACCGGCTGGCCGACGCCCACGTGCGCCGCTATATCCAGCGCGGCTTCACCTCGCTGATGTTCTGCTTCGGCTGTACCGGCGGACAGCACCGCAGTGTTTACAGCGCCCAGCACTTGGCCGAGCACATTCACCGCAAGTTCGGAATCGAGGTGCGCATCGAGCACCGCGAGCAAGGCATCCGCCAGGTGCTCGAAGCGTCAGACCAACACCAGCAGGACGTATGATGCAAGCCATGATTTTCGCCGCAGGCCTGGGCACACGCCTCAAGCCACTGACCGACACCATGCCCAAGGCCATGGTGAGGGTGGGGGGGGAGCCCCTGCTGTGGCACGTGCTGATGAAGCTGAAGCGCGCAGGTGTGCAGCTGGTGGTGGTCAATGTCCATCACTTCGCCCGGCAGATTGTTGACTACCTCAGTGAGAATGACAATTTCGGGATGGACATCCGTGTGAGCGACGAGACCGACTGCCTGCTCGACACGGGCGGCGGACTGCGCAAGGCCGCGCCCCTGTTCCGCCGGGATATGCCCATACTGATTCATAACGTTGACATCATGAGCAATGTCGACCTGCGCGCTCTGGCCGCTTCGGCCGCAGGGCACGACGCGCTCCTTCTGGTCAGCCGGCGCGTCACCAAGCGCTACCTGCTCTTTGACGAAGCCACGCGGCTGGCCGGCTGGACGAACATTGCGACCGGCGAGGTGCGCTCTCCCAATCCGCAGTTTGACCCGGCCAAGTGCCGGCGCTATGCCTTCTCGGGCATCCATGTCGTGCAGCCCTCGCTGCTCGACATGATGAAAGGCTGGCCCGACAGGTTCGGCATCATTGACTTTTACCTTGATGTCTGCGCCCGGGCCGACATCCATGGCCTTCCCCAGGGCAGTCTCCGGCTCCTTGACGTGGGCAAGCTGGACACGCTGGAGCAGGCCGAGCGTTTTGTCACGACAGTTTAAACCAACCCTATATCCATGCAACAGAAGATTATCATTCTCGATTTCGGATCGCAAACCACCCAGCTTATCGGCCGCCGTGTCCGTGAGCTGGATACCTTCTGCGAGATTCTTCCGTACAACAAGTTCCCCAAGGACGACCCCTCGGTGATTGGTGTGATTCTGAGCGGCTCGCCGTTCTCCGTCCACGACCCCGAGGCATTCAAGGTCGACCTCAGCCAGTTCGTGGGCCGGCTCCCGGTGCTGGGCATCTGCTACGGTGCGCAGTACATTGCCTACGCCAATGGCGGCCGGGTGGAGAAGGCCGACACCCGCGAGTATGGCCGTGCCCACCTGGAGACGGTTGACACCGCCAACCCCCTGTTCCGCGGCTTCGAACCCCACTCGCAGGTGTGGATGAGCCATGGCGACACCATCACGGCCATCCCCGAGGGCTATGCGTGCATCGCCTCGACCGCCAGTGTAAGGTATGCGGCCTACTACGCTCCGCACCCCGCACCCCAGGCCGGCGACTGCCCGCTGTGGGCAGTGCAGTTCCACCCCGAGGTGTTCCACACCGTGCAGGGCACCCGGCTGCTCCGCAACTTTGTGGTCGGCATCTGCGGCTCGCGGCAGGACTGGAGCGCAGCCTCGTTTGTCGACACCACGGTGGCTGACCTGAAGCGCCAGCTCGGCGGCGACCGCGTTATCCTCGGACTGTCCGGCGGCGTTGACTCCTCGGTGGCTGCCGTGCTGCTCAACCGCGCTATCGGCAGCAACCTCACCTGCATCTTCGTAGACCATGGCATGCTCCGCAAAAACGAGTTTGCCGATGTGATGCACGACTACGAGTGCCTGGGGCTGAACGTCATTGGCGTGGATGCCGGCGCCAAGTTTTTCGCCGACCTTGCCGGCGTGACCGACCCCGAGCAGAAGCGCAAGATTATCGGCCGCGACTTTGTCGAGGTGTTCAATGCCGAGGCCAAGAAGATAGCGGGTGCCAGATGGCTGGCGCAGGGCACCATCTACCCCGACCGCATAGAGAGCCTGAACATTACAGGCAAGGTGATCAAGAGCCACCACAACGTAGGCGGGCTGCCCAAGGAGATGAACCTCAAACTCTGTGAGCCGCTCAAGTGGCTGTTCAAGGACGAGGTGCGCCGCGTGGGCCGCCAGCTGGGCATGCCCGAGCACCTCATCGCGCGTCACCCCTTCCCCGGACCCGGCCTGGCTGTGCGCATCCTTGGCGACATCACTCCCGAGCGTGTGCGCATCCTTCAGGATGCCGATGACATCTTCATCCGCGGCTTGCGCGACTACAAGCAGAGGCTTTCGGGCGAGGAGGCCCGCAGGGTGCTGGCTGCCGGCGTGCCGGCCAGGATGGCCGACGGCGAGATAGAGGTGTCGCTTTACGACCAGATATGGCAGGCCGGCACCGTGCTGCTGTCCACTGTCCGCTCCGTTGGCGTGATGGGCGACGAGCGAACCTACGAGCATCCCGTTGCCCTGCGTGCCGTTACCAGTACCGACGCCATGACTGCCGACTGGGCGCATCTGCCCTACGACTTCATGGCTAAGGTCTCCAACGAGATTATCAACAAGGTGAAAGGCGTGAACAGGGTTTGCTATGACATCTCCTCGAAGCCGCCTTCGACAATAGAGTGGGAGTGACCCCGCGCGTGACACCCGGCACTAAAGCCGGCCGACCTTGTGGCCCGGTCATCGTGATGCAATGAGAAAGATACTGTCTGGCAATTCCTTTTGAAGCCAGACGGTCTCTTTCCTTTTTTTATGCAAGCCAGTCGCCTGGCCTGACTGGGAATTGCCTGGGTGAGGGGTTCTCCCATGCCACTGGCATTTTCGGCCTGCTGGCCTGTTCATGATGCCTTCCTGTTTTTGCACAAGAACTGTAGGGTGGTGCGGAATGGCCGCTTCTGGCTCGCCAAACGGTTCGTATCGCAGTGCGAAACGGTGCGTTTTAGCGTGCGAAACGGCCCATACTGCAAGGCGAAACAGACTGTTCAGCCATACTCGGTGTCCAATCGTGACTTTTTGTTTGTTGAATTGCTGATTGTTAATTTAACATTATTTAATGTATGAACTACACTATTTATTGAAACTTTCACTATTTTTGCATTGTCTAAAGGGAAAAGATACAAGAAGAAAAGGATTTGTGACAGAAGCTAAAGACTTGATGTGCTTGTATAAGTAAAGTCCTTCTTCTATAAAGTCTTTCTTCTATTAAGTAGGTTCGCGTACCTAACTTATATTTCGAGTGCAGTTGATTGCACATACTAACCTAACCGGTTGATTACTCATCCTGACCTAGCAGAACGGAGAATACCTATACTAACTTTAATTTAATTTTAATAACCAAAACTAAAAGCTTATGAAAATTTCGAAACTACTTGTTTCCGGTGTGCTGCTGATTGCAAGCAGTGGCGTTGGAGCAACTGTGGTCGATGGCGTCCGGCAGAAACCGGTGCCTGAGAAAGCTGCGTTCCAGTATGGCGAGGTTTTGTACCTTTACAATGTCGCCTCGAAGCAGTATTACTGCGGTGCCAATGACTGGGAGACACGCGCCTCTGTGTCTGAAACAGGCTGGAAAGTGAAGGTGACCAAGTTCGTTACGGACAGCACCGAGTGGGATGGCCAGACGGTCATTGTGAAAGACTCTGTGGTGAATGGAAGTTACAAGGGCAAGTGGCTCAAGGCGTGGTTTACCACCTCCCAGAACGAGGCCAAGGACTCTACCTGGCTGGATGGCGGCCTCTATACCGACCACAACGGCCAGGCTGACACGCTGTGGACCATCAGTCAGCTGGATGGCAACATCGTTCGACTTGGCGCCAGTCCGCTCAACACCGACTACGATGCTACGCGCATTGCCAGTCTGCCTTCGTTTGTGGGCGTTGACCTGGCACTGGACGGCGGCGGCAACACCCGCCTGTGGGCATTCCTCAGCCCATCGGTTGCCACCAATGCCATTGACTGGTATTTCGTGACCCCAGAGGCCTACGCCGCCAACCAGGAGGCTCTTGCCGTTTTCGAAGTGGCCCAGGCCCTGAAAGCCCAGATTGACGCAGCCAAGAGCCGCGGCATTGACGTGTCTGCCCAGGTGGCCGTTTACGAAAACGAAGCCTCTACCATTGACGAACTGAACGCAGCGATAGTTGCCGTGAAAGAAGCTGTCGCCGCATACGAGGAAAGCCATGTCGATGTGAACAGCCCGGTTGACAAGACAGCCGACCTTCTGGTGAACGCCGACTACGCTTCGGCCAACAACACAGGCTGGGAGGGCACAGCCCCCGCGTTTGGCTATGGTGCGGCAGAACTCTATAACAAGACTTACAACACCTATCAGAAAGTGGCCAACGCTCCTAACGGTGTGTATGCCATCAACCTCCAGGCTTACTACCGTGCCGGCTGGTGCACGCAGTCTTATGCCAATTACAACAACAACAACGCCAACGCCTTGGCCAAGCTGTATGCCGTGAGTGCCAACGACACCGTGCAGAGCAGCATCATGAATATGTTTGCCGACGCACGCGACAGCCGTATCGGGACAGGCACAGAGAAGAATGAGAAAGGTTCTACTACTGATGAGACCGGCGTGGCCTTTGTTCCTGACAATATGCAGGCCGCTGCCGCTTATTTCGAAGAGGGCCGCTACGCCAAGAACACCGTGTTCTTCGGTACCGACAACCATGAGTTCCTTGTAGGTTTGATAAAGACCACAACGCTTGATGGTGACTGGACCATGTTTGACAACTGGAAGCTGACCTACTATGGCAACTCTGCCGCCGCTTACCAGAAGTGGCAGGACCAGGCCATGACCGACGCCTTTGACACCTCAACGCTGCCCGAAGGCACTTTGGTGACCGTTGGTACCATAGAGGCCTACAACACTTTGAAGTCAACGCTGGCCGCTCCAACCTGCAAGGCAGACGTGATTGCCAACATCAAGAAGGTGACCGACGCTGCCAACGCACTGCTTGCCAACGTTGAAGCATGGAAGGCCTACAAGGCCGCTTACGACGCAGCCGGTGCCACTATCGCTGACGAGGATGTGGCCGATGGCGAACTGAAAGAGAGTCTTGGTGACTTGCAGTGGGCTGCAGAGGATGACCTCAACAGTCTCACACTGACCACCGAGGAAGTGGTGGAAAAGACCAACGCACTGCTTGCTGCCAACGAGAACTGTATCAAGAACAGCATCAAGGCCGGTGCCGATGTGACGGACAAGTTCCTGGTGAACGCCCGCTACGAGGACGGCGCCAACGGCTGGAACGGCAGTCCTACGGTGAATGGCCCTGCCAACAACAAGTGTGCTGAGAAATGGAACACTGCATTCGATGTTTACCAGGAGGTGAAGGATGCCCCCGTTGGCGTTTACTCCGTTTCCCTCCAGGGCTTCTACCGTCCGGGTGACAACGCTGTGGCATGGCCTATCTATGCCGAGAACATGGCTTGGACGAAGTCTACCTCAATCAATGTGTATGTGAACAACAACACCTCCACACTGAAAAACCTCTACGACGAGCGGGTGAAGAAAGGCGAACTCTTCCAGACAACCAACCTCACAACTGATAATCCACCCTATGAGGTTGAAATCGACCCTGTAACACTTGACTCTGCATGGTTTGCCAACGATATGACCAACGCCGGTATCGCTTTCTCGAACGGAATGTACACCAGCACCGCCTTCGGCCTGGTGGCCAAGGCTGGCGACGTGCTCCGCATAGGTGTAAAGGGTGCCTTGGACAACGCCAACCAGTGGGTGTGCTGGGACAACTTCAAGATGGTGTTCCAGGGCTTCAAGGCTGACATTATCGCTCCCGAGCTGGCCAAGAGTATCGCGCATGCCAAGACCTTTATTGTGAACGATGCTCCTGCCGAGTACATGACCAAGACTGCGTTTGACCAGCTGAAGACTGCCATCGCCGGTGGCGAGACCGCGCAGGGTGGCAACGAGGGCAAGGAGATGTTCAAGGCCCTCTCCGCCCTCTACGAGGCTATCGAAAAAGCCAACGCCTCTATTGCCGCTTGCAAGGAGCTGGTTGCCGCAGCAGAGAAGATGAACACCATCGCTCTGTCTTCTGACTGCCCGGCTTCTACTGCCACAAAGAACGAGGCCGCAGCACTTTACAGCGAGGTAATGGAAGGTCTTGAGGACTGCACGCTTGAGGATGCTGACATAGAGAAGCTCGCAACCAAGATTGCCGATATGACAATCACCCTGCGGATTCCCGAGGGCACCGCAACCGACGAGAACCCGTTCGACCTGACTGCACTCGTTCAGACACCAGACTTCTCTGACGAGAACGGCGCCAACTCTGCTGCCGGCTGGACAGGAGCCAATGGCAACTTCGGTAACGATGACACCCAGAAGGCTGCCCTGCTCTATGAGTACTATGAGAAATCAAACGTAGACCTGTATCAGGACATCATAGGTCTGCCCAACGGAACCTACCAGGTTTCTGCTAACGCATTCTGCCGCATGGGCAGCTCCTCCGACGATGCCAAGGCATTCGAGGCCAATCCTGACACGCTCAGCAATGCCCTCCTCTATGCTTTCTCTGCCGACAGTGTGCTCCACGCAGTGGGCATTATGCCTGTCTCCGCCTGCGCACTGACCGAAAAGCTCGAGGCTGGCTCTGAGACAGAGGTGACCATCAACGGCACCACCATGTATGTGCCTAACGACATGGTTTCTTCGAGCGCTTACTTCGAAATGGGCAAGTACGTTAACACCGTGACCGTGAAGGTGACCGGCAAGCAGCTCCGCATCGGTCTTCGCAAGACAACCAAGCAGAGTTCTGACTGGGTCATCATCGACAACTTCAAGCTGATGTACTTCGGCGAGAACAGCGCCAAGAATCCATCGGGCGATCCCACGGGCATCAACAGCATCGGTGGCGACGCTGCCAAGGTGGCCAAGGTTGAGTTCTTCAGCGTGAACGGCGCACGCAACGCCTCACTTGTGAAGGGTATCAACATCATGAAGACTACCATGGCCGACGGCCGCGTGGTGGTAAGCAAGATTATGGTTAAATAATCCGGCTTGATTTGATGGACTTGATCCAAATGCAACAGCATCAATAACATTCAACAATGGAACCAGAGAGGAGCGGAAACGCTTCTTCTCTGATTCCTTGTTTCCAACCTAAAACGACCTTACTGATGATAAAAATACAACGCATTTTATGTGCTGCCGTACTGACAGCCATAGCCGCTGTTTTGCCCGCGCAGGTCACCATGAACATTGACGCCACCCGTCGCGGACCGGTTATCGGTGACTATCACTACGGGCTCTTCTTCGAGGAAATCAACCATGCAGGCGACGGTGGACTTTATGCCGAGCTGGTGCGCAACCGTAACTTTGCCGAGGGGCTTGAGGGCTGGACGGCCTATGGCGGCGCACAGCTGTCGCTGGTCAGCAACCATCTGCTCAACACGGCGCAGCGCAATGCGCTATGTATCAACACTACCGGTGCCACTGCCTCCAAGATGATGGGTGTGACCAACAGTGGCTTCTGGGGCATGGGCATTGTCAGAGACTCTACCTACCGCCTCTCTTTCTATGCCAAGGGAGTTGCCGGCTTTCAAAACAACATCCGTGTCCGGCTGCTCAGCAACGACGGCAAGACCGTGATTGGCGAGGCTAAGGCTGAGGGTACGGTGTCACCCGGCTCATGGAACAAGCTCACTGCCACCGTCAAGGCAACAGGCAGTGACCGCAAAGGACAGCTATTGCTGCTCACGGGCACCAGTGGCCGTCTTTATGTGGACGTGGTTTCACTCTTCCCCTATACTTGGAAGAACCGCCCAAACGGTCTTCGTCCCGACCTGGCGCAGCTGCTGGCCGACACCAAACCCTCGTTCCTCCGCTTTCCCGGAGGCTGCTATGTAGAGGGCGAGGGCAGCTATGACAACACTTTCCAGTGGAAGAAGACCATCGGCCCGATAGAGGAGCGTCCGGGCCACCTCAACCAGAACTGGCGCTACTGGTCAAGCGACGGCTTGGGATTTGACGAGTATCTCCAGCTGTGCGAGGACTTGGGCGCAGCCCCCATGTTTGTGGTCAATATCGGTCTTGGCCATGGCTATACCTTTACCCTTGAGGAAACCAAGGCATTGGTGCAGGACGCGCTTGATGCCATAGAGTATGCCAACGGTGACACCTCGACCAAATGGGGTGCCATGCGTGCGGCCAACGGCCATCCGGAGCCCTACAACCTGAAATTCATAGAGATAGGCAACGAAAACTATCAGAGCAATGACTATGGTGAACGCTACGACATGTTCTACAGGGCCATCAAGGAGAAATACCCCGAGATAGTGACCATTGCCAATGTGGAGGCTTGGGGCACTGACAACCCCTCATGGCGCTATGAATATCCTGTGGAGATTGTTGACGAGCACTACTACCGCAGTCACTCGTGGATGCGATCCAACTATAACAAGTACGACTACTATCCTCGCACCATCAAGGTCTACAATGGCGAGTATGCCGCCAACGCGTCGGGCACTTACGGACAGTATGGCAACATGAACAGTGCGCTGGGCGAGGCGGTCTACATGATGGGTATGGAGCGTAACAGCGACGTGTGCGTGATGGCTTCGTTTGCTCCCATCTTCACCCACGAGGAAGACCCCCGCTGGGCTTATGACATGATTCATTTCAACGCCTCCAGCAACTTTGTCACGCCATCCTACTATGTGCAGCGGCTGATGAACGAGCACCTGGGCAAGCAGAACCTGCTTTGGACAGAAAGCGGCAACCAGGTGAATGTAGCGGGCAAGGCGCAGGTTGGACTCGGTGCCTGGAACACCCAGGTGGTGTACGATGACGTGCGTGTGACCGACCTCAACGGTAACGAGCTGGCACGCGATGACTTCTCTGCCGGCATAGGCGCGTGGACGCTGGGTGAAGGCAACTGGAGTGTGACAGACGGCTGTCTCGTGCAGACAGCTGATAAGGACAACTGCACTGCCTATATGACCATCCCCCTCCAGAGCAGTCAATATATATATAAGGTTCGCGCGAAGAAGACTGGCGGTGACGAGGGCTTCCTCATCATGTTCAACCGTATGGGCGACCAGGACTATGCCTGGTGGAACATCGGCGGATGGAACAACACCCAGCATGCCGTGGAGAACTGTGTGAACGGTAGCAAGTCTACGCTGGTCACAGTTAACGGTTCGATTGAGCAGAACCGCTGGTATGACATTGAAATCAGGGTTGACGGCGCACAGGTTACCTGTCTGCTTGACGGGCAGCAGGTTCACCAGTTCTCGTTGCCCACGGAACGCGCACTCTATCAGAGCGTGCAGATAGACGAAGAGAGGGGCGAACTGGTGGTCAAGGTGGTCAATCCCAACGCTGCCGACCAGCAGCTGAACCTCAATGTGAAGGGAATGACGCTTGGTGACGCCACGCTCGTCAGACTGGCATCGCCCAACGGCACCGACGAGAACACGATGGACAACCCAGACAACGTGAAACCCACGGAGGAGCACCTGTCCGCCTCGCAGTTGGGCACGCTCACCATTCCGGCCTACTCGCTGAGCATCTACCGCATCAAGGTGTCCGGCATTGCGCCCGAGCAGCCCTCGGCACCCAGCGCCTATGCTGCTGAGGATGCCGACAAGTATGGCTATCTGTATGCCCACATGCACACCACCAAGGAGATAACCTGCTATGCGCTGAGCCCAAATGGTTCCTATTGGCGCGACCTTTTGAACAGTGCAGAGGTCTTTGACACCAAGAAATATACCACTACCGGCGGAATGCGCGATGCCTATGTGTGCCGCAGCCAGAAAGGAAACTTCCTGCTGGCCGGCACCGACATGACCTCACGGTTGGGCTGGACCAGCAACCACAGGATGACTTTCATGCGGTCTAACGACCTCGTGCATTGGGACAAGACGGTGAGCATTGACCTGGAGTCACCCGAGAACCTCAAGGCACTTGGCCTTGACAGCGCCGATGACATGACCGCTGCTTGGGCGCCGCAAATCATCTTCGACCCCGTGACCCAAAAGTATGTAGCCTACTACAGTGTAGGCTTCCCTGACCGCCACCGCATCTACTACTCGCTGTTTGAAGAAGACCTGAGCGGCTGGACAGTCCCCAAGGTGTTCTTCGACCCGGGATTTGACGTGATTGACGCGGACATCGTTTGGAACGACATAGACCAGCAATACCAGATGGTGTTCAAGCGTGAGGGCGACCGTGCGCTGAGCATGGCCACCGCGTCCTATCTTGTGCCTGCCGGTGACAAGACGACGG
Organism: uncultured Prevotella sp.; assembly: GCA_937895845.1. Lineage (GTDB taxonomy): Bacteria > Bacteroidota > Bacteroidia > Bacteroidales > Bacteroidaceae > Prevotella. The sequence goes on from CALBLK010000030.1 coordinate 77,221, forward strand.
GCAGCTGCCAGTGGACGCTTGTCGAGAACTTTGGCATCTCTGAGTCGGGTCAGAGCATTGAGGCTCCCAGCCAGTTCCGCTACATTGGGCGGAACACCTGGCGCCTGGGCTACCAGAAATACAGCGGGGGCTACAACTACCGCATGATGGACCTGGACGAACACGGCTTGAACCCAATCAACCGCAAGGACATAGTCGGTGACCTGAAGCCGCAGCACGGCTCTTTCCTCAAGCTGACCCAGCGCGAATACCAGTATTTGGAAACCTGGGAAAAAGTTGTGACCAAGTTGGCCGAGATGAAGAAAATCTACGAGGTAACCTCCGACCGCCACTACAAGGCCGCCATCTCCAAGGCTGAAAAGGCATTGGAAAACAATGGCAAGACCTTTGAAGCCAACGAAAAGGCGATGAACGAGGCATTGGAGGCCATCAACGACGCTCTGGCGCAGGGTGTCGACTACCGCACCTATCTTCTGGAGCAGGCGAGGGCAGGCAAGCCCACCGACCTGACGCCACTCGTGGTGAACGCTGATTTCTCTGAAGGGGCGAAAGGATGGACTGTGAGCAGTGCCTTTACCAATGCCGATGGCAAGGTGGCCGAGTACTGGAATACCAACTTTGACTTCTCGCAAACCCTTGAGTCACTTCCCAAGGGTGACTATGAGCTTGGCGTGCAGGCTTTTTTTCGCATGGCCTCCAGCAATGATGCACTGGAGGCCCACAACGGCGGAACGGAACAGCTGAACGCCACACTTTATGCCAACGGCAGCGAACTGCCCGTGATGAGTATTTATGACGATGCAGTCACACAGTACACACAGGATCCCTACACCTATCCTGACAATGTGACGCAGGCCAACGAGGCTTTCAACACCTACGGCCTTTATGCTAACAAGCTGCGCTTTGCGTTAGACCGTGACACCGGCGTGACATTCGGCATCCGCAAGTCTGTGCTGAATTATAGTGACTGGTGCTGTTTTGACAATTTCACCCTCAACTACCTGGGTGACCCCACCGGTATTCATGAGAAGGAACTGTCTGATACGCGTGGCGGCCAGTGGTACAACCTGAAAGGGCAGATTCTTTCAAGTCGGCCATCGCGTCACGGCATCTACCTGCATGGGGACAGGAAAGTCGTGCGCTGAGCACAGTTCTGCGCGTCAGGTTGCCTTGTGGGGTGAAACCAATATGAGCACAAAATTATTCTAACAACTGACAACTAATAACCAATAACTAATAACTAACAATATGAATTCTGAAACGGTGAGACACTGGGGCTTCCGCCCTCTGCTTGCTGCGACACTCTTGGCAGGAACCGCAACCCTGTTCCAGTCGTGTGAAGACGACATTCTGACAGGGCAGCCCGGCTGGCTTGGCAACTCCATCTACGAGCGTCTGCAAGATGAAGGCGGTTACAGCTACACACTCAAATTGATTGACGATTTGGACTATCATGATGTGATGTCGAAGACAGGCTCAAAAACCCTGTTCGTGGCCAATGACGAGGCTTTTGACAAATGGTTTGCAAATGGAAACAACACTTTTGGTGTGAGCAGCTATGACGAGCTGACCACTGCCCAGAAGAAATTGCTGCTCAACAGTGCCATGGTGAACAATGCTTATCTGATTGAATTGCTTTCCAATGTGAGCGGCAACCCGCCAGAGACCGGAAAATGCATGCGCCGCGAGACGGCCAGCTCCTACCTTGACTCTGTGTGCATCATCAAGCCCGAGGATATGCCCGGCACGTCATACTGGAAAAGGTACAAAGATGCCGGACGCTCGCTCGTGCTGCTGAAGGACAACACCTCGCAGCCCATGATTCACCTGCTGCCGGCCTATATGAAGCTCAACAAGATTACCGACGATGATGTCAGGCTTCTTACGAACGGCGAGGCACAGTCCACATCGGAGGCCTATATCAACGGCAAGAAGGTGATTGAGCGCGACATCACCTGCAAGAACGGCTACATCCACAAGGTTGAGGGGGTGGTGGAGCCGGCTCCGAATATGGCCGAGGTGATTCGCCTGAATGACAATACCAAGACGTGGTCGAAACTGCTTGACAGGTTCAGCGCACCTTATTATGACGATGCGGCCACAAAGGCCTACAACCGTCTCTACAACAATGAGGATTCGGTTTACGTGCTCCGCTATTTCAGCGACTGGGCCAAGAACACCGGCTTGTATGGCTCGCGCCTGACAGGCGACCCCGACGGCAAGCCCGTGAAGGCAACCCTCGCATTTGACCCGGGTTGGAACCAGTATATGTATAGCAACACCATGGGCTACGACCTGCACTATGATGCCGGCGCCATGATTGTGCCATCCGACGAGGCCCTCGAAAAGTGGTGGAGTGGTTCGGCGCTCGAGCGCCAGTATCATGTATGGGACAGCGTGCCCGACCTGGTGCTCTCCAAACTGTTGCGCAACAACATGATTGACAACTTCTCGGAGAAGGTGCCTTCCAAATTCACCAATATCCTGAATGATGCCAAGGTGGAGATGGGCATCACACCGGAGAACATCGTGTCGGCCCGCATGGCGTGCAACGGCGTTGTTTATGTGGTTGACAAGGTTTTTGCCCCCAGTGCCTATTCGTCGGTGTCGTTCCCGGCACTGATCGACCAGGAGCATTTCAGTGTGATTTATGAAGCCATCGACGAGCTTGAATTTGACCCTTACCTGGGTTCGATGGATTCCAAATATGGCTTGCTGCTGCCCACGAACGAGGCTCTGGAACATTACATTGACCCCATCAACTATGGGGAGACAGACAAGAGCTTCCTGAAGTTTTCGTATGACCCGGACAAAGAGAGCGGTATCAAGGTCAAGGCAGAGCGTTACCAGCTGACCTACAATTCCGACGGAACGCCCAACTTTGACAGTGGTGTCCGGTTGCAAGCCACCGTATCGGATGATGTGATAAAGGACCGTCTGGAGGACTTGCTTGACCATTGCATCATTGTGCTTGATGCCGATGCCAGCGATGTGCCCAACAAGGTGACCTCCATCGATGGCCGCCATACCTATTACAAGACTAAGGGCGGGTCTTTCATCAAGGCGACCCCCCACGGTGACGGAATGGCTTTTCAGGGCGGTTTCCAGATGGAGCGTGATATGAAGATTGAGATTCCTGCGGGAGATATCATGAAGCAGGAGAACGGCTGGTCTTACGTAGCCGATGACATGCCTTATGGGTCGTCAAGGTCTGTGTACAGCTTGCTGAAATCCAACGATGCCTACAAGACTTTCCTCAGTCTGCTTGATGGTAGCGACCCCGACTCGGCATCTACCGCCATGCTTGTCAACTCGCTCAGCAAGGACAAGTACAGCTGTCCCAATGCTGACGGCGGCAACTACAATGTGCGACTGTTTGACAACTACAACTACACCGTTTACGTGCCGACCAACAGTTCTGTACAGGCCCTGATAGACCAGGGATACCTGCCAACATGGAGCGATTTTGACCATTACCGCGAGCTGAAGGAAGAGACCAGCGACCCTGACGCACAGGCCAAGTATGATTATGCGTGCTACGTTATCAAGAAGCGTATCACTGATTTCGTGCGCTATCACATCCAAGATAACGCCGTTGCCATCGGAAGCCAGGAGGTGTCGGGAACGGCTTATGAGTCTATGCTCCGCAACCCGGAGACCAACCGCTTCTATTCGCTCACCGTCAATTCTGATGGCAGTGCCCTCTCGGTGACCGATGTGCAGGGGAACACCCGCCATGTGACGAAGACTGCCGGCCTGTATAACCAGATTTGCCGTGAGTACTGGCTGCAAGGCACGCAGAAGAAAAACAAGTACACCAGGACGGTTTACCAGACTTCCGATGCGGTTGTCCATCAGATAGACCAACCGTTGCTCTGCGGACCCCTTACCAAGTGGAAGGATGAAATTTAATTCAGCAATTATATATTATGGAAAATAACAGAAGACATACAGCAGCGCTCCGCACTTTTGTATGGGCTGCGCTGATGCTGCTTGCGACAGCCGTCAAGGCGCAAATCACATCGGTGCGCGGTACGCTGAGCGACGATATGGGGCCCCTAATGGGTGCAACTGTCTGTGAGATTGACGCCACAGGGCGTATTATCGAGAGTACGGTGACCGACCTTGACGGTAACTTCACCATGAAAATCCGCAATGTGAAGGACAAAATCCGTTTCAGCTACGTGGGCTTGAAGACCGTGACCATGCCCATCAACAGGTCTACCTATAAAATCAAGATGCAGTCGGCTACCGTCATCAAGGAGGTGGTGGTCAAGTCGAAGCGCCGCATGCAGGGCAACAACCTGCCTATTCCGCAGCGAGAGATATCCTATGCCACCCAGAGCATTTCGATGAAGGAGTTTGAGGGACTTGGCATCACCTCGGTCGATGAGGCCCTTCAGGGCCGTATCGCCGGCTTGGACATTATCGGTAACTCTGGCGACTTGGGATCCGGTTCGACCATGCGCTTGCGTGGTGCAGCCTCGCTCTCTTCGCTGACCGATGCCAACCCGTTGATTGTGGTTGATGGAAACATCCGCAGCGTAGACCTGTCTGACTTTGATATCCAGGGCGCAAACAACGAAAAGTTTGCCGAGCTTCTGAACATCAACCCCGAGGATATTGCCAGCATCAATGTGCTGAAGGACGCTGCTGCCTCGGCCGTCTACGGCAGCCAGGGCGGTAACGGCGTGATTGAGCTGACCACCAAGCGTGGTGCGCAGGGACCGGCCAAGGTGTCTTACTCGCTGAAACTTACGGGTACTTACCAGCCCGATGGCTATGCCCTGCTGAACGGTGACGACTACACCATGTTGCTCAAGGAGTCTTATTTCAACCCCTCGCAGAGCGACAGGGCCAGTGACATTGTTGAGCTGAACTATGACAAGACGTTCTCTGAATACGAGCAGTATAACAACAATACCGACTGGCGTGATGCAGTTACCCAGTGGGGTCTGCGCCAGAACCATTATGTGTCTGTCTCCGGCGGTGGCGAGAAAGCCTCGTTCCGCATCGGTGGCGGCTTCGACCATGAGACGGGTTCGATGATTGAGCAGAAGCTCCAGCGTTTCTCAACCCGCGTGGCCCTTGACTATAACATCAGCCAGCGCATCCGCGTGTCGACCAACTTCTCGCTCACCTACACCAAGAACGACTTTAACAGCGACAACCTGTTGTCGATTGCCATGAGAAAGATGCCCAACCTGAGTATCTATGAGCAAGATCCTGTGACAGGAGCCAACACCAACAGCTATTACCAGATGCTGCAGAGTGCATCGAGCATTTTTAACAACAACCAGAAGAACTTGGTCAACCCGGTGGCCAGCGCTCATCTGGCAAAGAGCGGCAGACGCACCTATGACCTGTCGCCAGAGCTGATTCTTAACTACCAGCTGTTAGGCCTGGACGAGGAGCACTGGCAGCTGAACTGGCGCGGTAGCGTGTATATGAACGTGTTCAACCAGTATGACGACGCGTTCTATCCCTCAGAGCTGAAAACAGTGGCTTGGACTGAGGGGCTGAACACCTCTTCTTCGGGCAGCAACAAGAGTGTGTCGTTCAACACCAAGCAGACGCTGACCCTGATACCGGCCTTTAGGAACAAAGACCACTCGGCCATGATGATGGGACGCTTTGAATTGACAACAGGGTCGAGCAGCGGGTCGTCTACCAGCGGCAAGGGCCTGCCTTCCGGTGGCATTGAGAGCCCTGATGCCGGCGGACTGATTACCGGCCTGAGCTCCTGGTACTCGGAGTGGCGCTCCATGTATTTCACCTATTCGGCCCACTATGCTTACAAGAGCCGCTATGTACTTGACTTCACGCTGCGTGCCGACGGTACCACCAAGTTTGGCCCGAACAACCGCTGGGGCTATTTCCCCGCCGTGTCAGCAAAGTGGATTATCAGTGACGAACCGTTTATGAAGTTCTCCAAGAAGTGGCTGACCATGCTGGCTGTCCGCCCGAGCTGGGGTATGACAGGCCGCCAGCCCAACCAGGACTATCTGTACGTAAGCACCTATGTCTCGGGCGACAAGTATATCGACATGAATGCCATGCGCCCCGAGAAGATCCGCTTGACCGACCTGCGCTGGGAGAAGAATAAAAGCTACAACCTGGGTATTGACTTTGGCTTGTGGGACAGGTTCAACCTCTCGCTGGAGGTATACACCCAGAAGACAACCGACCTGCTAAACGGAGGCTACCGCATTCCGTCGAACACGGGCTACTCCACCTTGGCCTACCGCAACGGCGGCGCACTGAGAAACACGGGATGGGAGTTCCACATCAATACCAACAAGCTGGTGAGGGCCGGCAAGTTCTCGATGGACCTTAACGCTACGTTCAGCAATAACCGCAACGAGATTCTTGAGATGGACGAGTACATCCTCGAGTCACTCAACTCTGTCTACAAGTATGGCAACCGTGAGACCCTGCAGCGTGTGCAGATAGGCAACCCCTTTGGTGCCATCTACGGTTTCCGCTACAAGGGCGTTTACCAGTACAACTATGACACCTTTGCCAGCATGAGCGCAGCCGACCGCGAAAAGTTCATCGCCGAGGGCAAGACCGCCCCGGTGGCCATGAATGCCAATGGACAGGTAATCACCGATGCCGATGGAAACCCGGTGCGCATGATGTTCAACTACAGTAATGACACTTCGGGCAAGAACTATAAGTTCAACGGAGGTGACGCCATTTATGAGGATGTTAACCACGACGGCAACATTGACGCTCTTGACATCGTTTATCTGGGTAGCTCGCTGCCCAAGCTGAACGGTGGCTTCGGCTTCACGTTCAACTATGGCGCGTGGCGTCTCACCACCCAGTTCACCTACCGTCTTGGCAACAAGATTCTGAACCTTGCCCGCCTTGACTCAGAGGCCATGATTAGCAACGACAACCAGAGCCAGGCCGTGAACTACCGTTGGCGCAAAGAGGGTGATGTCACCTCTATTCCGCGTGCCATGTATGGTAGCACCTCCAACTACAACACGCTTGTCAGCGACCGCTTCGTGGAGAACGGTGACTACTTGCGTATGAACTACGCCCAGCTTTCGTATGCCATTGCCAAGAAATACCTCAAGTGGATCGGCCTGAACCGCGTCAGCTTCTATTGCAGTGTGAACAATCCGCTCGTCATCACCAAGTACTCTGGTGTTGACCCCGATATTGTGAACCGCGGCTATGCGCCTGCCATTGATGCCTCGCAAACCCCCCGTTCACGTTCCTACACATTGGGTGTAACGGTTGATTTCTAAGCGTTAATCATTCAAGAAAACTTAAAGAACATGAAAACAAAATATTATAAGATAGCCTGCGCGCTGACCGCGCTTGTGGGACTCTCGTCGTGCAGCGACTTCCTCGAGGTTGAGCCGCAGGACAAGATTGTCCTTGGCAAGTTCTGGAACGAGCGTGCCGATGTTGAGTCTGTCGTGGCCAGCTGCTATAGCTCCCTCCAGTCGTCTGCCGTCATCAAGCGCATGATGATTTGGGGTGAGGCGCGCAGCGAGACGATGGATGCCGGTAACAACATGGATCAAGATGTGAACCTGGAGAACATCTTCAAGGCTAACATCAATTCGACCAACCCCTATACCACGTGGGTTGACTTCTACTACGTCATCAACACTTGCAACACTGTTATCAAGTATGCACCCCTGGTGGCAGCCAAGGACCCTGGCTATACCGAGAGCGAGCTGAGGGCCTCCATCGCCGAGGTGTCTGCCTTGCGAGACCTCTGCTATTTCTATCTCATCCGCACGTTCCGTGACGTGCCTTATACCACCGAACCCTACTTGGATGATGACCAGAAGATGGACTTGCCCGCCACCCCGTTCAATGAGGTGCTTGACAAACTTATCGCCGACCTGGAGCGTGTCAAGGATGATGCCGTTCACTATTATCCCAAGACGCAGCCGCTCTATCAGACCGGGCGCATCACGTCGACTGCCATCAATGCCATGCTTTGCGAAATGTATCTGTGGAAGCAGGACTATCAGAAGTGCATTGACTATGCGGATGCCGTTATTGCCGACATGAAGGAACAGGAAGAGAAAAGGCGCCAGGAGAGCGGCTTCAACACCTCGGCAGTTGACACCGAACTGGAGGGCTACCCCTTGCTGGCTAACCGCTACAGCAACTCGCAGAAGTCGTTTGGCAGCAACTACTACGAGATGTTCGGCCAGGGCAACAGTTCGGAGTCAATCTTTGAGCTTACCTTCAAAAAAAATGAGGACAACATGCTTTCCAACGGAGCCGTCGATGTGTTCTATGGCAATGCCACCGACGTGATGGGCTATGCCTCAGCTTCATCGTATATAGGCGGTGATATTGCGCAGAAGCAGTATAAGGTTTTTGCCAACCAGCTTGACTCGCGCTACTATTACGCCTTGAACAGCTCTGGCTCCACTTACAGTCTGGCCAAGTATGCTTGTAACGATGTCCAGATTACTGCTGAGGGAAGCAATGCTGCCAGTGCCGAAGTGAAACCAAGCTGGAATGGGTTATATACCAAGGGCAAGTGCAAGGCAAACTGGATTGTCTACCGTCTGGCCGACATCATGCTGATGAAAGCCGAGGCACTCACCCAGCTGATGAGCGAGACTGCTGATGCTGGGCTCTCAGATGCTGACAAGAGCTACCGCGACCAGGCTTTCCGCCTTGTCACCGTGCTCAACAAGCGTGCCCTCTGCCAATACCCGCGCAAGGACACCCTTGACCCGACAGCGTACGCCACGAAGATAGCCATCGAGAACTTGGTTTATGACGAGCGCCGCCGTGAACTGATATATGAGGGCAAGCGCTGGTACGACCTTGTCCGCCGCGCCCGCCGCGATGGCAATACCGACTATCTCAAGTCGGAGTCGTGCAACAAGTACAGCAGCAACAAGCAGCTGGTGGAGAGCAAGCTCACCCGTATGGATGCCATCTACTGGCCCTACAACTACGACGAACTGAAGGTGAACAAGAACCTCCATCAGAACCCGGCCTTTGGCTCAGGCTTGAATGACAGCTACGAGTAAGCCCGCCTGTTGTGCTTGATAACTGGATTCAAATAGTCTTCTAACAAGATTTAAATCGTAGTCAAACAATGAAAACATTCAAATATTTGATGCTCTGTGCGTGCTGTGCTGTGTGTTGCTTCAGCACT
>CALBLK010000031.1 GCA_937895845.1 uncultured Prevotella sp.
GTCTGCCAAGCACGATGCCTTCAGCCCTCTTACGAGCCAGTGCCTCCTTGGTTCGCTGACTGATAAGGTTGCGTTCAATCTCTGCTGACAGCCCAAAAGCAAAGGCGAGCACTTTGCTTTGGATGTCATCACCAAGGCGATAGCTGTCCTTGATAGTCCAAACGCGGCATTCCTTGGTCATGCAGATGTTCAAGATTTCCATAATCATGAATAAGTTGCGGCCAAGACGGGAAAGCTCTGCGCAAATGATGAGGTCATCTTTTTGCACTCGCTTCAGAAGTTTTCCCAGTTCCCGCTTGTTGTACGCTTTCGTCCCGCTGATGGTTTCTTCTATCCATCCGTCAATTACAAGATTGTTGCGCTCGCAGAACTTGTTTATCTCGAAACGCTGGTTCTCCACTGTTTGTTTGTCACTGCTGACTCTAATGTAACCGTAAATCATTGTTGTCTATTTGAAAATTCCATTATAATGAAGCCACCCATCTATATTATAAGTAGTAGGCACTCACTTAATAGAAAAACAAAGGTTGTATTAACCGGAATAGACTGCGTGTTTTCTTTCATGGACGATAATTTTGCACTGTTTTTATCTTGCTTAAACGACAAAACACGTATCTTTGCAATGGATTTTAGAATTAGCATAAAAGTATATGACAAAAGATTTGACAATGTTACTCGTCTCGGTATAGAACTTGTTCCTTTACGGGAATGGCTGCTGGCGAAAAGAGAGTGCAGAGACACGTCAAAGTATGACAAGCACCTGCTGACATAAAGATGTATACGAATAATTCTGAACACCTACTTGTAAAAACAACAGGACAGGCAGAAGAGTATTGGAAATAAAAGATTGCCGTTCAATATGGTAAAATACTTGGATTTGAAACGCATCACCCATATGCATGCCTCGGAGATAAGGCAAGCTGTCGACAATGTAGTGTGCAGTGGCTGGTATCTGCAAGGCTCTTCCGCAAGGACTTTTGAAAAAGAGTACGCAGAGTATGTCGGCACGCGCCATTGTGTGTCGTGTGGCAACGGGCTGGACGCCCTGCGGCTGATATTGCGCGGACATATAGAACTGGGGCACCTGCGTGAGGGTGACGAGGTGATAGTGCCTGCCAACACGTATATCGCCACGATACTTGCCATTACCGACTGCCGCCTTGTTCCGGTGCTGGTTGAGCCTCGCTTGGACACACTGCAGATAGACGACAGCTTGATAGAGGAGCATATCACAGAACGCACGCGTGCCATCATGATTGTGCATCTGTATGGCCGATGCGCCATGACCCATCGCATATCTGACATTTGCCGCTGCCATAACCTTCTCTTGTTTGAGGATAACGCCCAGGCACACGGCTGCACTTTCGGCTCCCGTCACACAGGCTCGCTCGGCAAGGCGGCTGCCCACAGTTTTTACCCCGGCAAGAATCTCGGCGCGCTTGGTGATGCGGGGGCCGTAACTACAGACGACGCGGACCTTGCAGCTGTGGTGCGCGCTCTGGCAAACTATGGCTCTGCCAAGAAGTACGTGTTTGACTACCAGGGGCTGAACTCCCGCATGGACGAGATTCAGGCTGCGGTGCTGAGCGTAAAGCTGAAATACCTTGACGAGGAGAACAACCGCCGGAAGCACATAGCAAGATTTTACGATGAGAATATCTCCGCGGGCGACATAAGGCTGATGAGCAATGACGGTGCAGACAATGTGAGGCACATCTATGCCATCCTTACCCCTCGTCGCGACCTGTTGCAGCAGCGGTTGCTGTCGGAGAATGTGGGCACAATGATACACTATCCCATTCCGCCACACAAGCAGAAATGCTATCCGCAACTTGCGAGTCTCCATCTTCCTGTCACAGAAACCATTCATCTGCAAGAGCTTAGCCTGCCGTGCAACCAGGCGATGACGGATGAAGAAATGGAGATGGTGGCAGAAGCTGTAAACAAGTGTTCTTCATTTTAGCACCCTTAATTGCCCCCTGTCCGGGACAAGGCTCCACTTCAATATGGCGCCTTATCCCGAGCTGGGGTGTATTTTTAGGTATACTTTTATCTTTCGGAAGAAAAACACACATAAATATTTGTGATTTTTAATGTTTTGCGTTAACTTTGCGTGAAATATCCACTTGCTGAAAGCCCGGAGGGCAAGCAAGAGGGTGTTGACTTTATGGAAATGGGCGTTTACTTAGCGCCTGTCTTTGACATGTCGTAATCTCGCAAATTACAAAAATCGTCAAAGGACGGTGGCAACCAGTAAATGCTCACGGTAAGGT
>CALBLK010000032.1 GCA_937895845.1 uncultured Prevotella sp.
GAATTTTCACACTGTCTTGACACAGGTCAAGAGAAAAGACCGGGACACATTATTAAATTATATAACTGTGCGATAAAACTATATGTGCACCAGAAACAGGCGGTCCCCACCAAGTGGACAAAGAAGGGGGGGACGGCTTGAAACCAACGGGAGCCGTATGCGGAAGTATGTGCTGATTGGTAAAAGTGTGTTCTATTCGCAGAGCGGAAGCAGAGCCACTCAACCGACATTTGCAGCCTGTGCAGCATGCCGTACGCCGCGATGATAGGGCAGCCGTTCGAAGCCTAACAAGGAAAGTGAAGGCTGTGGTGGCTGACATGGTTTTCACTCTGCCAAACGGTTCATCCTGCCCTGCCAAACGGTTCGTTCTGCCCTGCCAAACGGTTCGTTCTGCCCTGCCAAACGGCCCGAACGGCCAGCAAAAGCTGGCCGTTCGGGCCTGCAAAACCGACCGTCCGAGAGACCGGGGCCAGCCGGGTGAGCCTAAGTGCTCCAAGTTATCTATCTTTCGCTGTCGTTATCAAGGCGTCACGGCACTGTTCCATCAGCCATTTGGGCGTGCTTGTCGCCCCACAGATGCCTACCGTACTGATGCCCTCAAGCCATTGCGGGGCTATCTCACCGGGGCCCTCTATCAGATGGCTGTTGGCATTCACCCTCAGGCACTCGTTAAACAGTACCCTTCCGTTGCTGCTCTTGCGCCCACAGACAAAAAGCACGAGGTCGTGACGTGCGGCAAAGGCAGAAACATTGGGCATTCTGTTGGCCACCTGGCGACAGATGGTGTCAAAACTGCGGAATGTCGCCTCGGGGGAAATATGAGCCTGGATATAATCGATAATACGGTGAAACTCGTCAAGCGACTTGGTTGTTTGTGAATACAGATAGATGTCACGCGTGAAGTCAAGCCGCGTAACATCCTCGAAATGGGCAATAACGATAGCCTTGCCACTGGTCTGTCCTACCAGTCCGAGCACCTCGGCATGTCCCGGTTTGCCAAAGATAACGACCTGCGCGCGAGGGTAAGCGTCGGTCTGCCGCTTGATGCGGCGCTGCAGCTGCAACACCACAGGGCATGTTGCATCAATGATTTCGATGTTGTTCTGCCTGGCCAAGTCATAGGTCTCTGGCGGCTCTCCGTGCGCGCGCAGCAAGACCTTGACCCCATGCAGCCGGCGGAGGTCATCATGGTTGATGGTGACCAGCCCCATCTGCTTCAGCCGTTCGCACTCCATGCCATTATGCACAATGTCACCCAAGCAATAAAGAACTGTGCCTGCGGCAAGCTCTTCTTCTGCCTTGCTGATGGCTGTGGTCACCCCGAAACAGAACCCGCTACCACTGTCAATTTCTATTTGCAACATACAAAGTGTTCAATATAGTCCGTACCTGTCAAGCGTAACAGTTGCCTACCGTAATTTCTACGTGGAGCCACCCTCGTCGAGACACTTGTCAAAATAGCCCTTCAACAAGTCTGCCGCAGCCATAAACGAGGTCTTCTCACCCTTGAGCACAGCCTGTTCGGCCACCGCAAGGTGCTGCTGAATGGTTGGATTGTTGTAGAAATGGCTGCGCAAATGCTCGTTAATGGTCTCATACATCCAGTACTTTGACTGCTCGTTACGGCGGTAGTCAAAATAGCCATTGCCCTTCACATAAGCGATATACTCATGAACCATGTCCCATATTTCCTTGATACCCGTTCCATAGAAGCCGCTGTAACAAAGGACCTTGGGTTCCCACCCACTCTCATGGGCTGGAAAAAAATGGAGGGCATTGCGGAAACTGGTGGCCGCCAAGTGGCAACGGTCAACGTTGTCGCCATCGCACTTGTTGATGACAATGCCATCACTGATTTCCATAATGCCACGCTTGATGCCTTGCAGCTCGTCGCCAGTGCCCGCCAGCTGGATAAGCAGGAAGAAGTCTACCATGGAATGGCAGGCCGTCTCACTCTGCCCCACCCCCACCGTTTCAACGAATATCTTGTCGAAACCGGCAGCCTCACACAGGATGATTGTCTCACGGGTTTTGCGGGCAACGCCGCCTAACGACCCAGCCGACGGACTGGGGCGGATAAATGAGTCGGGATGCTGCGCCAGCTTTTCCATGCGGGTCTTATCCCCAAGGATGCTGCCCTTTGACCGTTCGCTGCTCGGGTCAATGGCCAGCACGGCCAGTTTGCCGCCAAAACGGTTGAGCACATGGATGCCAAACTCGTCAATAGAAGTTGACTTGCCAGCCCCTGGCACACCACTGATGCCAATGCGGACAGACTTTCCGCTAAAGGGAAGGCACTTCTCGATAACCTCCTGCGCCTTGGCCTGATGGAATGGATTGACACTCTCCACCAAAGTCACGGCCTGACTGAGCACGGTGACATTGCCCTTTCTGATTCCCTCAACCAGCTCGTCCGCCGACAACTGCCGGCGGCGGATGCGCTGCTTGCGCAGGTAAGGATTGATGATTGACGGCTGAGGCACACCGTTGTTAACGGTCAGTCCCTTGTAAGCCTCATTGTTTTCCGGATGTTCCATTCTGAATATAAGTAGGCGTTCAAATTTATTCGTATATATTATATATTGTAATCAGCAGGCACTTATAAATCTAATGACCGGTTTAACAGAAAGCTCTAAGCAAGGCGCACTTCCTTATCAAACAATTCAGGACACCCACTAAGGTGTTCCGGGCTACCTGCCGGTCCTCACCAGGACAGAGACCTTGGGCTTGGCTGGGTCGTTGGTAATCATCAGCACGCGCGGCTTGGTCCTCAGTTTCAGCAGTTCGTCACGGACGGCTGTAATTTTCAGTTTGGTCGACTCTCCCGGCTTGATCTCGCGCTTGCCCAGCGTCACTTTCATTCCACGGGTAAACATCTGCAACGAAGATATGGTCAGCGCCGCCTGTCCGGCATTGGAGACAGTGATAACGCCAGTCCTCTTGCTCCCACGCGAAAAATCCATGTCGACGGTTTCGGCCGACAGCACCATCTTGGGGGCCAGCCCTTTCTGCTGTACATTCTGCGTATCAAAGTCTGGCAACAGTACGGTCGACACCAACATTTCATTGTCAGCACTCACCTTGTCACCGGGATTGTTGGCTAGATAAATTGCCATCTGATGCAATCCGAAGTCACGCAGCTTTGAGGAGTTGAGCACCACGTCAACCGTCCCCGCCCTGCCCGGGCCAAGCACCTCGGGAGTGACCTTTGCAGACAGGTAAGGCGGCAGGTGCATCATGTTTGGGCGCACGGCCTTCGTCCCTGCATTGACAATCCTGATGGTCTGCACAGGGGTTTCCCCCTTGTTGACATCATCAAACTCAAGGTCGCGGGTGTTAACCCTCAAGTTGCCAATCTCATAAGGGTAGTCCTTGGAGTAGTCCACATAGTCGGCCAGCACCACGCCACGCATCTTCAGGTAAACCGGCTTTGAGGAACCGTTGCTCACCAGGCCAACCGACTTTTCAAAATGTCCCAGTTGCCGTGCATCATAGGTCAGGCGTACTGTAAAGCGGTCGCCGGCGCCAATCTCCCCCTTGGGATAATCGGCCACCGTGCATCCACAACTCACTACCGTCTTAGTTATTTTCATTTTTCTGATGCCCTTGTTACGCAGTTGAAACTCGGCAGTCACAGGCATTTCATACCCCACCTTGCCACAGTCGATTTCGCCCTTCACCACCTTTAATTTCTGGGCAGGGGCCACCATTGGCAGTGCGGCCAACCATAAGGACAGGATACATTGTCTCTTGTTCATAAGCAGGAAAACAAAATCATTTAACTTAATAAGTGCTCAAAGTTAATTGTTTGACGCGCGTGCCAGTCTACCGCCGGGTCTCGACTCTCAGCTGCCCGCCATGGGCAGTAGCCCGGAATTCTGGGCTATAGGCGCACTCCACAGTGCAGGTGCCGAGCTGATAGGTTCCTTCACGGTCTAAATAATATTCGGTCTCGATCACGCGCTTACCCTTGGGCAGCTGGTCGAAGTAATAGAATGTTGCATTGTCCTTCATCGAGCAATAAGCGCCGTTGCGATAGCCACTCAGCTGCTGCACAGGCTCCATACAAGCCGCGCGGCGGTCAGCGAGCTGCACAAAGTCAAGGTTGCGCTTGCTCTCGATGGTGATGCGCACCTTCACACGCGCCCCGACAGTCAGAGGTCCGTTGGCCAGCAGTTCACGCTTTACAGACAAGTCACTTCCCGAAGCGGCAACATCGCCCGTGCGCTGCATTGACTGCGCATACACAGCCCCCCAGGAGACTCCCTGCGAGGTTTTGTCAATGGCCAGTTCTGCGGCCTTGGGATTATCAACCGACACTTTGGCATAGCCCAGTGCCGCCGTAGCCTTAGGCATCTCTAACACCTGCCTGCCCAGCGTCAGCACAGGCGGCACAGACGCGAGACCGATATTACCGCTGCCGTGGACAAGGGCATAGACGGCATTGACAGTGCTCACCGGAGTGTCCCACATCTGCGTGCGCTTTTGCTGCAAAATCCAACGTTGCATCTCAGCCACCGTCAGCGTGTCTGACGGCGCGAGACTGCGAATGGCCTCAATGGCCGCCACCTGGGCAGGTATGCGGTAGTCACACCAAGAGTAGCCGGCACGAGGCGTGTCATAATAGCGGCCCATCTGTTCGGAAAACACCGTATATTCCTTCAGACTTCTCACATATTCGGCAGCCTTGCCCTGCTCACCATTCATTTTGAGGACAATGGCTGAGAGTGCCTTTTCATAGATGCTCTGGCTCTTGACCTCACGTTTCAGCAAAGGCATCAGATAGTTGACCGATTGCTGCACGCTGCCCTCAGTCCTGCCACCATCAAGGGCATGGATGTAAAGCCACTGTAGAGCCGTCAGGCCGGGAAACACCGCAGGACGGCCCTTGCGGGCATTCTCCTTCAATTTGGCCACCTCACTGGCCGCCTCCTTGTCAAGGAAGTCCAAGGCTTGCCTGTACATCCGCTCCATTGTCTGCGGTCTGCTGCCAGCCATTCCGCTGAGGCGCGCCAGCATCTGAACCACTTCAGCTGTCACCATCCGGCTACCCCTCATGCCCGGCCACCAGCTGAACGAGCCGTCCACATTCTGCAGTTTCTTGAGCCTCACAGCCAATGACTGCCGAGCATTCTCCAGACTGTTTTCATCAAAGAATGTGGCCAGTCGCTCTTTCTGCAAACTCTCGGCATCAGCATCGGCCACCCAAGGCGTTTCGTCAAGCACGACATCCTTCAGCTCTTCATTCTTGGCCAGCTGTCCCACAAGCGAGGTTTCACCACCCTGTTCGTTACGCCAAAGTTCAAAAGCAGTCTTCGCTTTCGGGGTGTCTCGCAGGATGGCTGAAGCCAAAGTCTGCGAATAGTAGGCGGCACAGAGGCTCACTGCGTTGTCTTCACGAGGAGTGCCCAACATTGGCAGAGCCTGGATGGCCAACCATACCGGCGTGTTGGCGTATTCCACTGTCAGCTTTTTCCGGGTGCTACCATCGGCGAAAAGAGGTTTGAGGCTTATCCTGGTTGTGCCAGGGGCTGTCTGGGTCACAGGAACGGTAACGGTCACACGCTCGCGCTCAGGCAGCACCGGCAAGTAGTGTTGCTCACCATCGCCAAAGCCCTTGCCAGCCACAGTGATCCGGCATATCAGCAAAGGACAGTCTGTGTCCACCTGCCAGCCGAAAGAAACGGTAGCCGTAGAGTCTGCAGGCACCCTGACACTCACCACCTTGTTAAATATATTTTTCTCCGACTCGGGGTCGATGAATTCAACCTTGGCATTTCCAACAGCCGTCCTGTCTCCCCCATTATACACCTTTGCCTTGAGCACCAAGCGGTCGCCCTGCCGAACAAAACGAGGCATATTTGGAAGAATCATCACGTCCTTGCGTGCCTCGGCCACGGCAGAAATATACCCTTCACGCATATCCTTGGTATGGGCAGCTCCCATAAACTGCCATGCTGTGACACTCTCAGGCAGTGTAAACCCGATGGTCACTTCACCATGTTCGTCGGTGAGCAGCGCCGGATAAAAGAACGCTGTCTCATTCATGTTCTCGCGAACCTGCACGTTGTCTGCCGTTCCGGCATCTTTTTCCTCCGCCTCAGCGGCAGACTGTACATTCTGCGCTTCCTCAAAAGGCCCGGCCTTCGCCATCGGCTTCTCATTCAACGCCATGTCAGAGGCAGCCAGACTGTTCAGTTCCTCGGTGGAATTGGCCTTGGCCATCATCATCATGCCGCGCCCGCGAATTCGCAACCTATCCGTCTTCAGGATTCCATTGTCCTGCCACAGGTTGAAGAGCTTTGGGTCGAAACGGCTCATGTCGAGCGTGTGGAATTTCAAGCTCTTCCAAGACTGTGCCCCACCGCCATAAAGACAATCCACGCTCATTCCCATCCATAAGGCATAGGCGACAGCCCTGCGGAACAGAAACCTGTCTGTCCACCGGTGGGCGCAAAGTTGGTCAAGCGACTGGTCATAAAGGGTGGCCAGCAGTTGTGCCCCAGCCGGCTGGCCATCAGGACGCACGACATGGAGTTTCCACTGCTCGCGCTGCCCAGGAACGAGCCGGTCGCGAAAAGTTGTCCATGTCATGTTCAGTCGCAGGTCTGGCTGAGGTCGCTTGATTTGCGTTGACCACTGGTGCAACACGCCGTCCTTAGTCCATGCACAGGCAAAGGTCAGCGCGTCACCGTAGCTGTCGCGGTAAACAAGTTTTCGGTTCATCAGCACATCGCGCAACAGTGCCGTACCGCTCTCAATCACAGAATCAACCGTCATCATGGTGTAAACCACATAAATGTCATTCTCCGAAGACCCCACCTGGAGGGTTACCGGGCGCCCATCAGCAGGGAATTCTTCAGACGACACAAAAGTCCACTCTTTGGATGGAGCGGCAAGTCTGGTGTCGTCAAGACCAAAGACCACAAAGTCTAACCGCAGGGTGTCACCACTGCAATACGCCTCCAAATGATGGTTCCCCGAGGAAAGTCTGCCTTCAAGCGGCAGTGCCACATTGGTACGCGCCGTCATCATATTGCTACGGTTGTCAATATAATAGGACAGTGGAGCGTCAATGTCTGCACCCGCTGCGTTTTTCAGATGAAACTTCAGCTGTTTCAGACTGTCAGCCAGAACTTGCCGGGGCAGGTCACACGTGAGCGCCGCTGGCCGGGTGCCCAATGGCACGACCATTTCGCCGGCATGGCTTTCGCCACTGGCATCTGTCACATCTGCGCTTACCTTAAAATGATAAAAAGCGGTGCTCTTGGCCAACGCAACAGGATTTTCGGCCAAGCCCTTTGGAAGTACAAGCGGTACTTCCACCGTAAAATAGCCGTCACCATCGGTCGTCGCCTTGCCTACAAATATATTATTTTCAGGCTCCTGCCATTCAGTCATGTTCAAATTCCAACAGGCAGAATAAGACCTCCACCAATAAGGAATGCGGCGGTCAACACCGTAACTCACCGTTGCCCCCTGAACAGGAACACCGGCATAGGTGACAGCCCGGCCTCTGACCATCAGTGTGTCACCTGCCTGATAGCGTTCTCTCACCTCGGGAAACTCCACTTTGAATGTGGGACGCTTGTACTGTTCGACGCGGATGGAAAGTGTCTTCGTAGCAGCACTGCCGTCAACCTGCTCTCTGGCAGACAGCAGGAAACGTCCGGTAAGACCTGTTTTTGGCAGGACAAAGTCGGAAGAGCAGGTGCCATAGTCGTCCGTGGTGACGGTGCGTTCACACACCACCTTGCGGTTAGCATCATGCAGGGTAACCTTCACCTGTCGCCCACCCAGTGCCTCCAAACGGTCGCCAGCACGCCGGCAGCCAAAAAGCCAGCCCGCCATTTTCACCGTCTGCCCGGGGCGATAGATGGAGCGATCGGTAAAGAGACGCAGCAAATGGCGTTCAGCGGGCATGCCCAAATCTCGGGCCAGACTGGTACCATACAAGGAATAGGAGGGACAAGCCTTGTCATGCTCTGTACTGACATACACTTTGGTATCATAAAGCAGCATTTTATTTCCATTAAAAACCACCTCGCCGTTGCTGTCGCAGGTCAGTTGTACCACACTTGACTTGCCTGTCCGGTAGTTATGCCGCGACAACTTCACCCGCGCACCGGGCAGAGGATGCCCGGTGGTGGCACTCACCGCCACAAATCGCGTTTTTCCACCAGGCAATGCCAACCGCATCAGGCTGACATCGGACACATAGTAGAGCGCACGCCATGTCCGCGTATTCGGAAGCGTCTGCACCTCTAGCATATACACCCCGGCAGGAAGTCCGTCAACCACAATCGAGTCGTCTTTCTGCAACCAAGGGACAGCCGACACGGCCTTGAGGGTCTTCGTATGCTGCGGCAGAGGCGAGAGCAGTGGTTTGACACGCTTGAAATCATCATCGAGGTTAGGGTCGGCCTTCAGCTCACCATTTCCGTTCACCCGGTACAGTCTCAGGGTCAGCTCGTCAAGATGGCGCAGATTGTTAAGCCGCAAGGTTTGCGCCACGTTGGGACGCGTCAGCTCTTCTTTCAACAGCACCTCATACATAGGAGCCGTGAGCCCACGCTCGGCATTGCGCAACTCATTGGAACGTTGCCACTGCCCCCAGCGTCCCAGCGCATAATGGATATAGGCTATCTTGTCCTCTACCGTTACATCGCTACACTGTTCCATCAAGTGGTAACGCTCAACAGCCACCTCACCGGCCACGTCCAAGTCGCCAAACACGTTCACCAAGGAGTCGAGCTGCACGCGATAACGCGACTTCTTCATGAGCATCACATCATCAGCCGGCCGGTTTTTCATCACCCACAGCAAGGCAGCAATGCATGTAGCCCTGCGGTTGCCTGCTTTATTATAATAGGAAAATAACGTTTGGTAGTCCTCCACTGTGCAACCAATGACGGAGAGCATGTCACCATTAAAGATAGATGCGTTCTTCCCCTCTATCACCAAGGGCACATAGTCATGGTCTGTCACACGAGCCAGCGCATCGGGCCGGGCCATCGCCTGGCGCCGGTAGAAAGCAGCCTTAGCCTGGGCACTGTCTCCCAAGCCGGCAGCTTCTCTGTATATTTTGCAGAGCGCGGCATCATAGACAGCACGTAACGTTGCATTTGCAGCCCTGCCCCTATCTTCCTCCATTCGCCTTATAGCTGGCAGCAACGAATCCGGCGAGACACTGTTCATCACAGTCAGGCATTTCAGTTGCGCCCTGAGCAGCTGCCCGTAAGATTTCTCAGTTTCTGCCTTTTTCGCAATCTTTCGCAGCACCTCCACCTGAGTCCTTGGCAAGTCACGCTGTTCAGCCTGCGTTGCCTGTTTCCATAAGGTCGAGAAACTCTGACCGACAGCCGCGACAGGTAGCAGAACCAACAAAGAGATGACAATGATGGCTATTCTTCTCATGTTTCCGATTTTTTAGTCTAAGACAAAGGTAGCACAAATCTGCCGTAATCCAAAGTTTTCACAAATAAAAAGTACGCTTTCAATACGTAGAACTTGTTTTTTCGGGAAAATGGCAAATACAGTTCAAAAAAAACTACTGAGCCTCAAAGACCTACTGATCCGAATAAAAGACAACAAACTCTGGCCTTTTGCAAACCAGATGTTTACGCTTATGGGCGTATCATGGTGTGCGTACATACATTCTGGAAAGGTGGGAAGTAGGGACGATCGGGCTCGAACCGATGACCTCTGCAATGTGACTGCAGCGCTCTAAACCAACTGGGCTACGCCCCTCTACTATTTTAATTTGCGACTGCAAAGGTAGTCAATGTTTTAGACATTTCCAAACATTTCTTTTGTTTTTTAGCATTACAACAGTGGAATTAGGGAATTAGTGAAAGGCTGCGGTCTTCAGACGGAGAAAAAGTCAGCAAACTGAGGCGCGCTTGATAACCAAACGCGCCCCAGCTTGCTGACTTTGTAGAAAATATGGCTGTCTTCAAAGAAGATGGGAGACACTAAATCTGCCACCATTTCTTCTTTGGCTTTTGCCCCCTGACAATAGGACTTGAACAGTTGCTGACGTTGCCCGCCTCTGCCTCATCAAGCAGTTTTTCCCAAGTCATGTGCTCACTGACCATCCGATATATCGTACCCCAGTCGGGCAGACCACCGATGTTACGGTCGTCTATGAACAAGTCCACTTTCAGTTTGCGACTGAATTGCGGATTGTTTTCCCGCGACTCTTCAGGGTAGTCCTTGTTGGTAGCGTAGAACTCTACGCCGCGCTGCCGACACCACTCGACGGCCTCGTCAAGCAGGTGCCCTTCTCGCACACTCCAGAGGATTAGCCTGTGCCTGTCGCGAATGAGCATTTTCAACGTATCTGTGGCAAATGGCAGCTCCTCGCCAATGGCAGGATACTTGTGCTCAACGATTGTTCCGTCAAAATCTACTGCTATGGTCATTTCTTGGTTTTGATAGAGTTATCCTCCTTCTTGCCATAGTGGCTCTGCGCATAGCTGCCATATCCTCCGTAGCTTGTTCCATAGTGTCCATAGGATCCATAGCCGGCATATTTGCCATAACCATAATAATAGCCATACTTCTTCTTAGACATATCAATGCCATTGAGAACAATACACATATTGGGCAGTTTCTTCTCATTGCTCAACTCGTTGATATAGCCAAAGCAGCTCTTCGGAGTGTAATCAGCACGGCAGACGACAACGGTTACATCGGCCTGCTTGCCGATTTGCAGCGTGTCGGTAACCAGTCCGACTGGTGCTGTGTCGAGAATCACATAGTCATAGTTCCTCCGCATATAGTCAATAATTTCTTGCAGGTTCTTTCGGGCAAGCAGTTCCGTAGGGTTAGGCGGTGTGGGACCGGCCATCAGCAGGCTCAAATTGCCATTGACACCAGAGGGAACTATCTGTGACTGAATCATTGCATCATCAACCTTGTCTTTGGTGAGCAGAGGGGATATGCCCTTGCTCTTGTCCGTTATGCCAAACAGGCGGGCCAAGGCCGGCTTCCTGATGTCAAGTCCCATCAGAACGACCTTCTTGCCCAGCAGGGCGAAGCTCACGGCAAGATTGGCAGCGTTGAACGTCTTGCCCTCACCCGATGTGGAGGAGGTGAACATTATCACTTTCTCGTCACCCCCCAGCATAAATTGGATATTGGTGCGCATCGAGCGGAATATCTCGTCAATTTGGTTGTTTTGGTTTTCCTGCACCACAATGCCAGCGGCCGACTTCGCGTTTTCACTGGCAACAGCCACCTCAGCCACAATAGGCAGCTTGGTTAGTTTCACCACATCCTCGTGCGCCTCTATCTTATACCTCATCATCTGTATGACATAGACAACCAGCAGTGGCAGACAGAAGCCGATGACCAAGGCGGCCAGCAGGATAACGCTGCGTTTGGGGCTGACCATGCCACCAAGCATCGGATTGTCTATCAGCTTGCCTTTGTCTGCGGTTGCTGCCAGCGAGATGGAGTTTTCCTCACGCTTCTGCAACAGCATCAGGTAAAGGCCCGACTTCACCTCCTGCTGGCGGCCGATCTGTGTCAGCACACGCTCCTGTTCAGGGGTGCTTGACACCCTCTCCTGATACAGGGCATACTGGTGCTCAATGCCCCTGCGCTTGATGCTTGCCGACTTGCTGGCCTGGTCAAGGGCAATCCGAATACTGCCTTGCACCTCGTTCAGCTTGCTGGTAAGCGTTCTAACCTGCGGTGCGAGTTCCGAGGCAGTGAGCAACTGCCGGTTACGCTCCAGCACATCACTGTTGTACTGGTTAATCAATGCGGTAGAGGCCGCATCGACAAGTCCCACGTTCGAGGGGATGAGCTGGTACTTGTTGGAAGGATTATCGATGAACTCCCGCAGGTATTTCAGCAGTTCAATCTGCGTGTTGGCATCTGTCAGCTGGGTGGTCAGCTGGCTTCTCTGCGCCAGATTCTCCGTGGCGTCAAGCTTGAGCTGTACCAGGTTGTTCCGCCTCTTGTAGCTCTCCAGTTCGCCTTCTGTCAAGCCAAGCTCGGCATTGATTTTCTCCAATCTGCTGTTGATAAACTCCTCGGTCTTTACAGCAATCTCGTTCTTGTCGGCGTTGGCCTGGCGGTTGTAGCATACAGCAATCTGCCTGAGATAGTCCTGGGCCCGCTCCACACTTTTGTCCGTCACCGTAATCAAGGCGATGGATGTAGTCTTTGAGGTGGGCTCCACTGAAGTGTTGCCCACATACCTGGCCGCAACATACGATGGCGGATAGATGGTAGCGATAATGTCGCGGGCCTTCTCGCCTTTGGCATTGGCCAGATTATAGGCGTGGAGAGCCTCCTTGCTTGTGTTCAGGCTGAACGTCAGGTAGCCGACCGGTGTCCTGTAGCGGACAGGAAGGTGGTTGAACGAGCGGACAAACCTCACCTCCTCGCCCAAGTCGTTATGCGACACGCCGGTAACTGTGTAGCGTCCGTTCTTCTCAGTGATCTGCATCTTGATTTTCGTGTAGCTTACAGGCAGGTCTGAATCATCAAGTTTGTTCAGGCTCGTTGTGTCAAGGTCAACGTTGATGCGCTGTGTATTATATATAAGGTGGTCCTTGATGCGGCCAACAGTTTTATATTCCGTATAGAGTTTCAAGTCCTTCACCGCCTCCTTGGCCAAAATATGGCTTTGCAGAATCTCCACCTCATTGTCTATGCCGGCGCTGTTTGAAATGAATCCCAGGTCCTGCATATTGGCCAGCATCTGGTTGGCGCCGCTGCGACGGGTGTCCTGAGCGTCATCCTTGACAAGTATCTTGGCAGACACCTGGAACACTGGCGACTTATAACGCAGGTAGAGCAAGGCACAGCAGAGGGTGATAAATACCGACAGGAAGAACCACTTCCAGTTCAAGACGAGAATGGACAGGATGGTCTTCAGGTCGAACGAAGACCCCTCATCATTTTGCACAGTCTCCACCTGCGCGTTCAAATTGGTTGTTTTCTTTTCTTCTACCATGAGTAATTGTACTTTTATCTTCTGTTTGTCTGGGGATGTTTAATCAATCGTCATCAGATACTTCCCATAGTCGTTCTTCAGCATGGGCCGGGCCTGGCCCCGGAGCTGTTCCTTGGTTATCCAGCCTTGCTTGTAGGCGATTTCCTCCAGGCAAGCCACTTTCAGCCCCTGGCGCTTTTCGATGACTTCAATAAACGTGCTGGCCTCGCTCAGGCTGTCGTGCGTGCCGGTGTCAAGCCAGGCAAACCCTCTCTGCAGGGGGAGCACACGCAGCGTATTCTGCTTCAGATATTCCTGGTTGACAGTGGTGATTTCAAGTTCACCGCGCGCACTGGGCTTGATGTTCTTGGCGATGTCCACCACGCTGTTGGGATAGAAATAAAGTCCCACCACAGCGTAGTTGCTCTTGGGATGCTCGGGCTTCTCCTCTATGCTCAGGCAGTGGCCGTTCTCGTCAAACTCGGCCACGCCATAGCGCTCGGGGTCATTGACATAATAGCCGAAAACGGTGGCCTCGCCGCGGTCATCGGCATTGGCCACGCTCTGCTTCAGCAAGCCGGAAAAGCCGCTGCCGTAGAATATGTTGTCACCCAGGACCAGACAGACAGAGTCGCCGCCAATAAACCGCTCTCCGATGATGAAAGCCTGGGCCAGTCCATCGGGCGAAGGCTGCTCGGCAAATTCGAACTTCACCCCGAAATGCTCGCCCGTCCCCAGCAGTCGCTTGAAGCCGGGCAGATCGTCCGGCGTGCTGATAACCAGGATGTCCCGGATGCCGGCCAGCATCAGTACCGAGATAGGGTAATAAATCATCGGCTTGTCAAATATTGGGATTAACTGTTTGCTGATTCCTTTGGTGATGGGATACAGTCTTGTGCCGCTACCACCCGCTAATACTATTCCTTTCATCTATATTTTTTATTATGTGCATCATCCAATATCATCTGATATAAACGATGTGATTTGGCCGCAAAGTTACGAAAAAAACCACTATGTCCTAACTGTTTATGTATAATTTCACTCCAATTATGCGGAAAAATACGTAACTTTGCGGCCAATACGTGCCATTCTAAAGAACAAAACGTGTCATTCTAAAGAATATTAACAATATGAATATCTTTTCCAAACTTATCATGCGGAAGGGCCGTGAGGAGAACCAAGCCGGCGGGATGGAGGACTTCATGACGCTTGTGCGCGTCTATTTTCAAGCTGCAATGGCCGCAGACCTTGGCATTGCCAACCTTGCCGCCCTGCCCGACCTGCGGGTGTTCAAGACCACACTGCACGTGCCCACAGTCAACAACAAGCTCGGAGTTGGCGAGAAGGCCCGCTGCAAGAAAATGCTGCATGACATCTATGGCCTTGAGGACAGCTTCTTCAAGGAGATAGACAACAGCATCCGCCGCCGGTGCCGCAAGATTCAAGATGTGCAGCCCTACTTTTTACAGTTCCAAGGCTTTACACAAGACTTGATGATGCTGATGGGAAACCTGATGAAGTTCAAGCTGCGGCTGCCGGGGTTCATGAAAAAGGCGCTCTACACCATGACAGAAAAGACAGTAGCAGACATCTTCAGCAAGAACGACTACACTGATGCCGGGGTGGTGAAAGCTGTGCTCAGTGTGCGAAACTACGCCCAGCGGCTTGGCTTCAGCCAGCCATGGATTACCCGCTTTGTCTACACAGTGGTCGTACTGGCCAAGAAAGAGCCGAGGAAGGCACAGGAGAAATAAGCCACTCCGCAATGCTTAAAGATTATTAAATGTTGGCAGAAAACCTCAAACGATTAGAAATAAAGTCATAACTTTGTCAGCTAAAGAGGGGTAGATGGATTCTAACGAGCAAGTCCTAACGGTGTTTCAAACACGCATACGCCAGCTGATTCTCCGCTACAAACAGCTGGACAAGGAGAACAGCGAGCTTTACACCATGGTAAGCGAGGCCGAGCGCAACATCAAGGAGCTCCGCGAGGAACTTGAAAGGAAGACCAACGACTATGACTCTCTGAAAATGGCGAGGATGATAGCCGTGTCCGACGGGGACATCGAGGCGGCACGCGCGAGGTTGTCCAAGCTTATCCGTGACGTTAACAAGTGCATTGCCGTCTTGACGGAACAGAAATAGAGGCGATGGCAGAACAGAACAGAGAAAAACTACATATACGGTTGCATGTTTACGACGAGGAAATCGAGGTGATAATCGACCGGTCCGAGGAGGAATACTACCGTGCAGCCGCAAAGCTCATTACCGACAGGTACAATGTCTATGCCCAGATTTACAAGGAGCGCAAAAGTGACCACACGATAGCGCTGATGACACTGGTAGACATTGCCCTGATGTATCAAAAGGACCGTGTCCGTAATGATGTAGCTCCATTTGCAAAGGTTCTCACCAGTCTGACTGCCGAAATTGAAAGCGTGCTCGGAGATAACAAGTGAGAACATTTTAACTTCTATAATATTTTTTAATACACTATGATCCTACCCATCATTACGTCTGTCGTAGCGCTCATTCTTGGAGGCCTTGGCGGATATGCCATTTTCAGGTATTTCCTGAAAAAGCAATACAATACGATGATGGCCGCAGCAGAGAAAGACGCAGAGGTCATCAAAGAGAAGAAGCTCCTTGAGGTAAAGGAAAAGTTCTTAAACAAGAAAAGCGAACTCGAAAAGGAGGTGCAGACACGCAACCAGCACATCCAGCAGAGCGAGAACAAGCTCAAGCAGCGCGAGATTTCACTGAACCAAAGGCAGGAGGAGCTGGGGCGCAAGAAAAACGACCTGGACAACCAGCAGGTGCGCATTGACAACGAGAAGAAGCTGTTGCAGATGCGCCATGACGAGCTTGAGAAGATGCAGCTTCAAGAGCGGGCAAAGCTCGAGAAACTGTCGGGGCTGAGTGCCGACGAGGCCAAGCAGCGTCTCGTCGAGGCCATGAAGGACGAGGCCAAGACTGACGCGCAGAGCTACATCAACGAGATTATGGACGAGGCCAAGCTCAATGCCAACACGCAAGCCCGGAAGATTGTGATCCAGACCATCCAGCGGGTGGCCACAGAGACGGCCATAGAGAACAGCGTAAGCGTGTTCCATATAGACAATGACGAGGTGAAAGGCCGTATCATCGGCCGTGAGGGGCGCAACATCCGCGCCCTTGAGGCTGCCACGGGTGTGGAGATTGTCGTTGACGACACTCCCGAGGCCATCGTCATCAGCGCCTTCGACCCTGTCCGCCGCGAGGTGTGCCGCCTCGCACTCCACCAGCTGGTGACCGACGGACGCATCCACCCCGCACGCATCGAGGAGGTTGTTCAGAAAGTGAAGAAGCAGTTGGAGAACGAGGTGATAGAGACAGGCAAGCGCACTGCCATCGATCTGGGCATCCACGGCTTGCACCCCGAGCTGGTGCGCATCATTGGCAAGATGAAATACCGCAGTTCCTACGGGCAGAACCTGCTGCAGCACGCACGCGAGACTGCCAACCTCTGCGCTGTCATGGCCTCGGAACTCGGCCTGAACCCAAAGAAAGCCAAGCGCGCCGGACTGCTCCACGACATCGGCAAGGTGCCCGACGAGGAGAACGAGCTGCCACACGCCCTTTACGGAGCGAAGCTGGCCGAGAAATACAAGGAGAAGCCTGACATCTGCAACGCGATAGCTGCCCATCACGACGAGTGCGAGATGAACACCTTGCTGGCGCCTATCGTCCAGATTTGCGATGCCATCAGCGGCGCCCGTCCGGGTGCACGCCGCGAGATTGTAGAGGCGTACATCAAGCGTCTCAACGACCTTGAAGCTATCGCCATGAGCTATCCGGGTGTTACCAAGACGTATGCCATCCAGGCCGGGCGCGAGCTTCGTGTCATTGTCGGGGCCGACAAGATGGACGATGCCGCTACCGAGGCGCTCTCGAACGAGATTGCCAACAAGATCCAGAACGAGATGACCTACCCCGGACAGGTGAAAATCACGGTGATCCGCGAGACGAGAAGTGTGGCTTACGCCAAATGACAGGCAGCCAGGCACACCGCCAGCACAAAAGAGGGTGTGTCAAGACTGAATCAAAGCCTCCAAAAAGATACAGTCTGTAACTGCAAAAGCCAAGAGAGCTGTATCAGACTCTGTTCCGAGTCATGATGCAGCTCTTTTCCATACGAGACACCGTCACCGCGTCAAGCACCATGTCCGTCGAACAACCCCAAATCGGTCATTAGATTTGGGTTAAATCATGCCGAAGCGGCCACTTTCTCAGATTTTATACTTACCTTTGCCATAACGTCAGGTGTACCATCAAGCATTTGACCGTTTATTGTTATCAAACGACATGTCGGTCTTGGGAGTTCAGTCTGCTTCCCGTTCGGCTGGCCTAATATAAATTCAGCAGACACCGTTAGTGCATTGGGAACAAAGATTTTTCATTCTATAAGAAATTTGTTACACGTCAAGGACAAGCGTAACAAGTCGCTGCGCAACAACATTTTATATTCAGCCCTGTTGAAAATCACAGGACTAAGCTGTTCCCTCCTTATCGTCCCCATTACTTTGCACTATCTGGAACAGGAGACCTACGGCATCTGGCTAACAATGTCCTCAATTCTTTATTGGTTCTCGTTTTTTGACATCGGACTGGGAAATGGAATGAGAAACTATCTGACGGCTTCACTGTCGCAGGGCAATTACGCCATGGCACGCTCATATTTCAGCACCACGCTGATTCTGCTTACACTAATCGCGATGGTGTTGTGCGCGCTGTTTGTCATTCCATTGTATTTTCTTGATCTGGAGAGTTTGTTTAACACGGCTATCCTATCAGAGGATGAGCTGAGGCATGCCATGCTAATCGCCGTCGTTTTTACGCTTGTCTCATTTGTCATAAAGAATATAGGATTCATTTTCATTGCCTTGCAGAAGTATGCGATGAATTCCTTTTTAGTTGTGTCGGGAAATGTCATTGCCCTGCTTGTCATTTACATCCTGACAAAGACAACGGCCGGGAATCTTATTTACGTCGTAATGGCTTTTACCATTTCCCCTGTCGCCGTATATTTCATCGCATCAATACCCATCTTTGCCCATTACCCAAGACTCAGACCCACACTAAAGAGTTTTGACAAGACAATCGCCAAGGGAATCATCAGCAAAGGACTGGGTTTCTTCCTCATACAAATAACCAGCTGCCTTGTCATTTTCGGCTCGGCAAATGTCATCATCACCCACACCGTTGGCCCGTCTGGCGTTACCGTCTACAACATTGCCTACAAATATTTCAACCTTTTAGCCATTGCTTACACCATTGTCATTTCTCCCTTGTGGAATGCCTATACGGATGCCTATGTCAAGAATGACCTGCAATGGATAAGAAAAACGTTCATTCGGTCATTAAAGATGTGGGGGATGAGTGTTGCCTTCGGACTCGGCATGTTGCTGGCAAGCAATCCATTCTACAAGTTCTGGCTAGGGGGCAAGACAGACATTGAGGTTCCGTTCAGCGTGTCACTTTGCACATTGCTGTTCATCTTCACTTTCAATTTCAACAACTGCGTCACCTACCTGCTGAACGGCCTGAATAAAATCAGAGTTCAAATTTACACATCAGTGATAACGACTGCACTTTTTTTTATATTAGTTGCAGTTTCACATAATAAACTTGGCATCGAGGGCGTTTCATTGTATATGGCATTATGCTATGCCTTGATGGGTGCAATCCATTTATACCAATGTAAACTGTTGATATGTGGAAGAGCTAAAGGTATTTGGAATGAATAGCAGTATTGACAATAAGAATAAAGTCAGCGTAATAACTGTTGTTTTCAATGATGCTAAACACATCCGCGAGACAATGGAAAGTTTCTTCTCCCAAACATGGGAAGCAAAAGAGTACATTGTCATTGACGGAGGCAGCACCGACGGAACAGCGGATATTATCCGAGAGTATTCCGACCGCCTGGCCTACTGGTGTTCCGAAAGGGACAACGGCATCTACGATGCGATGAACAAGGGCATATCCAAGGCCAAAGGCGACTGGATTAACATTCTTAATTCGGGAGACACGTTCGTCTCGAACGATGCCCTGTATTCAGTTTTCCACGGCAGGGAGACTGATGGTGTGGATGTGATATACGGCAACAGCATTGAATCAGGCCCAAGGGCAAAAGTCAGGAAGACAGCTTCGGCAAATGCGAAGCTCCTCGAGTTTTCTCCTATATATCGCCACGGCTCCTCATTTGTAAGGACGGAGGTGCATCGGAAATTTCCGTTTGACACTTCCAACAGAAGGTTTGGCTATGCCTTGGACTGGGACGTCATTTACAGGATGTACAAATCGGGGTGCAAGTTTGAAAAGACCGACACCGACATTGAATGTTACGCAAAGGAGGGGGTGTCAAACAACCCCATCAGGAATTTGTGGTACAACTATCTGATAACCACCCAGGACGGAGACAGGCGGGCAAGGAAATTCTTTTTTTTCCTGAAGGCAATTTCTGTGAGTGAATTAAAAAGGACATGCCTTTACAGGGTGGCGCATGCCCTTTTCCTTACTTATATTGTGAACGACATCCTTCCCATAGTTCCGTTTTGGAAGTTGCGAAGGGCCTATCTGAAACTGTTGGGGATGAAAATTGGCAAGGGCACCTTCATCATGAAAGACAATTACTTCATCAATCCCAATCTAATTGCTGTCGGAGACCACTCGCACATCAACAGGGGCTGCACCATCGATGCAAGGGGAAAGATAAAGATTGGGAACAGCGTGTCCGTTTCTCACAACGTAAATATAATTACAGGGAGCCACGACATCCATTCAAGCAGTTTTGTGGGGGTATTTAAAGAAATAAGCATATCCGACTATGCCTGGATAGGAATCGGCTCCACAATCCTGCAAGGGGTGAGCATCGGCAAAGGCGCTGTTGTGTGTGCGGGAGCCGTTGTCACCAAGGATGTGGGCGACTATGAAATCGTTGCCGGCATACCTGCGCACACAATAGGAAAGCGCGAAAAGAATTTAGACTATCATTGTTCATGGACTACGCCACTAACATAAAGCAGCATCAAAGATGGAAAACAAAAGAAACAGCCGTGAGATAGACATCGTAGGGATTGCAAAAAAAGTCTTTGCAGAATGGAAGACCCTTCTGGTTTTCGCAGCTTTCTCTGCTGCCGTCGGGGTAATCGTTGCCTTGAACACTCCGAAAGCCTACACAACCACCGTAATTCTGGCACCCGAGCTTTCTAACGGCGGTGCCCTGCCCGAAGGTCTTTCAAACATAGCGTCCATGGTGGGCGTTGACATCGGCGGCGCCTCCGGAGGCGGAATGGACGCTATTTATCCGCAGATTTACCCGGATGTCCTCACGTCGTCTGACTTTATCGTTAGCCTTTTCGATGTCAAGGTTAAGCAGAATGGGGAGAACACATCAAAATCATACTATGACCACCTGATTTATGATGCTAAAGTACCGTTTTGGAAATATCCCAAGGTCTGGCTGTCCATGCTGTTCAAGCCTAAAGGGGCAAAGGGGCACAAAGGCCTGAACCCTTTTAGCTTGACCAAGGAGCAGAACAATATTTTGAACGCAGTAAGGTCTAACATCTCGTGCATCGTTGACAAGAACACTAACGTGGTCAGCATCTCGGTGACAGACGAAGACAGCCGTGTCTCCGCATTGATGGCAGACACCATTCAAAAGCAGTTGCAGAAATACATAACTGTTTACAGGACGAAAAAAGCCAACAATGACTTGGCCTACACGAAACGCCTGTTTTCAGAAGCCAAGGCCCAGTACGTCCGCGCCCAGAGGGCATACGCCACTTATGCCGATGCCAATGTCGATTTGTTTTTGGAGTCGTACAAGGCAAAAAGGGACGAATTGGAAAACGAGATGCAACTAAGGTATAACATTTACAATCAGACCGCCTTGCGACTGCAAGCCGCAAAAGACAAAGTGCAGGAGAGGACGCCGGTCTTTTCTGTCATACAGAGTTCTTCCATTCCGATCAAGGCATCCAGCACGCCCAGGCTGTTTATCGTTGTGGCATACATTTTCTTAGGGGTTGTGCTTGATGCGCTATGGGTGCTTTACATCAGAGCGTGGTACAAGTCTAGGAAAAACAAGACCGCAAGATGATCTATTCGGTACCTTATGTCTTGCTTATCCTATTTTATGGCATCCTGGCCATTTATTACCAAGGGCAGCGGGATGAAACCATAAAGCTATACACGCGTATCGCCTGCGCGGCTGTACTCATCTTCTTCTTTGGCCTCAGGGGGTTCACCTGCGATGACTGGATTAACTATTATCCAGCCTTTCAGAAGTGTACCTATGAAGACGTGAGCGTCAACATCTTTGCTTACAGAAATGTCCAGTGGCACATGGAGCCTGGCTTCACCCTGCTGATGTGCGCATGCAAGACCGTTGTTCCAAATTTCCACTTCTTCGTGTTCGTATGCACCTGTATCAACACAGCGCTGCTCTTCTGCTTCTTCAGAAAAAGGGTTGAGAACATCCCGCTGGCCATTGTGCTCTATCTGTGCTTCTACGGTTATTTGATGAACACAAACCTGATGAGAAATTCCATCGCGATTCTGATTTTCATCAATGCCCTCAGTTTCATCCAGACACGCAGGGCGCTACCTTATTTCGCCCTTTGCACGCTTGCCCTGTCTTTCCACATATCGTCCCTTCTTTTCTTCCCTCTGTATTTTATCTTCAATATAAAGACAAACAAATGGATTTACCTGTCACTCTTCATCGTAGCTAATGCCGTGTTCTTGCTGCACATACCCATATTCCTGAAGTTAGCGGCCGTTCTCTTGGGAGACTCCGACGGGAGGCTGCAGGCAATGGTAGAATCTTACACCAGCGGAAAGCTCGCTGAAGCGAAAACGCTGTCCATTGGTTATCTGGAAAGGCTGTTTACCGGCATCCTTGTCTTTTGCTACTACGGGCGGCTGACAGCAATGCGAAAAGAGAATGTCATTTTTATCAACGCGTTCCTTACCTACATCCTGCTGTCTTTCTTCCTCAGCGAATTTGGCGAGCTCAGCATGAGAATCTCAAGTCTGTTTTCATTTGCATACTGGATTCTGTGGGGCGACCTCATCCGGTGCTTTTCAATAGAGAACAACCGCAAGCTGTTCATCATCTTCATGACGGTTTATTGCATATTGAAGATGATTGGGACAACAAACCTGGTCACCTCCGAGTACGACAATGTGCTTTTCGGTGCAAAGTCGTACGAAGAAAGGTTGTACATTCACAACAGATACTCGAAAAATTAAGGCGTTATGAACATCACAATCATTGTACCCTCATTGCCCTACCCTTTAAATTCTGGAGGAGCGCAGGCTGTGTTCAACATGATTGACAAGACCAGGGGCAAGAACAGCATAACACTGGTCTGCATACCAAGCAGACTGACAAGGCGGCGCCATGTTGCCGAATTGAAAGAGAAGTGGCCAGACGTTGACATTGTCATCTACCCTTACCTCAGGCAGCTGGCCGACCTCTGGTTCTTAAAGGAAAAGGCGGTCAGAGCCTTGAAGTTGCTGTTCAGAAAGAACAGCAGGGCGTTCGTTGTCGAAAGGGCGCTCAAGCCGTATGGCACGCATTTCAACGGTCGCCTTAAAAGGTTTATAGACAAAGTGGTTCTGCTGTCAGAGCCGGATGTCATACAGGTGGAGTTCTTTCCGCTCCTGCCCATTGTCGGTTTCCTGCCGAAAGATGTCAGGCGGGTGTTTGTTCACCACGAACTGCGCTTCGTCCGGAACGAACGCTTGCTCAGAGACATAGACCTGACTGACAGGGAGAAGATGTATGAACGCGGGGTAAAGGGCGAGGAGATTGCCCGCCTGAACGAATACGACCGCGTTGTCACCCTGACCGACACAGACAAGCACATACTCCAGGAAAACGGCGTGACGACAGCCATCAGTGTGTCGCCGGCCGCAATCGGCAGCCCTGTAAGACCTTACGTCAAGTGGCAGAACAAGCTGCTGTTCCTTGGCGGATACGGGCACAAGCCGAATGTGGAGGGTCTGGAATGGTTTGTCAAGAGCGTCGCGCCTAAAATAGCGTGGGAAAAGTTTCCGAATGTCAAGTTCCATCTGGTCGGAGGGGGGTGGCCAGACAAAGTGACAGAGAAATATCGGAGCGAGTTGGCAATCCCATTCATCTACGAGGGCTTCGTTCCAAGGTTGGAGGATGTGGCAACAGGAAGCATCATGGTTGTCCCGATACTGACTGGCAGCGGAATGCGGATGAAAATCCTTGAGGCTTCGGCCCTCTGCATCCCTTTCATAACGACAAGCGTCGGTGTCGAGGGACTCGGTTTCGCTCACAGGGACTCGTGCATTGTCGAGGATTCCGCCGAACTGTGGGCTGCCTCGCTTTCCGAACTCATGGCAAGCGAGGCCATGCGCCACAGGCTGTCTGAGAAAGCGCAGCGCATCTTCAAAGCAGAATATTCGGTGGAAGCCCTGGCAGACAGGAGAATGGAAGTTTATCAATTTCAATCAGTCACGCCTTATGAAAAAAATAGCGGTCTACTGCGTAACCTATAATACATACGAAGAGTTGCAATCATTTCTCTCTTCAGTGAAAACGGCTGCGGAAGCGGCCAGCGATGTTGCACTCGTAAGTGTGTTTGTTGCAGACAACACCGAGAGCGACGTGCAAAACATAACGTTCGCAAGTGACGCTATCACCCTGAAAGTCTTTGGGTTCCACAAGAATCTGGGCTACTTCGGCGCGGTAAAGTCAATGATGCTCGCGTCCGCTCCCGAGCTGTTTGACTTAACGGTTATATCGAATGTAGACCTTACATTGGAAAAAGACACCTTTGCCAAAATTGCAAGACAGCCTGTCTCACAAGACTTGGGATGGATTGCGCCATGCCTCTTTTCCAGGAGGCTGAATTATGACCGCAATCCGGAAATGCCGCACAGGTATTCGAGAACAAAGCTGGAAATGCTGTGCCTCATGTTCAAGTATTCTTTGTTGATGAAGCTGTACCGCCGCCTGCTGTACCGCAAAGTGGTAAAAAGGGACACTGACCACACACCAAGAAACATTTATGCAGGACACGGGTCGTTTATCATTTTGACACGGAACTATTTTCAGCGATGCGGCAAAATAGACTATCCCCCTTTCCTCTTTTGCGAGGAAATCTATCTCGCAGAAAACTGCCGGAGAAACGGCCTTGCCGTAAAGTACGACCCAAGCATAGTCATTTACGACAGTGAGCATGCATCTACCAGTGAGCTTGCAAAAAAGGAGATTTTCTACAAGTACAACTATATTGCCGTAAAATACATACTTGACAAGTTCTATTAAACCGGCATAACATATATTACACACTTAACTCACGCAACACATGATACACCCTACTCAGACAAGAAAGAACAGGATATTATTCTTCCCGCTAATCTGCGTCTGCCATTTCCTTGGCCGGCATGCCCCCGAACTGCTCCTGAAGGTCCGCTATTTCTTTGTATTCAGACGCAGGCTCAACCTGAAGAACCCGACAGACCTGAATGAAAAGATTATTTGGGCAAAGCTTTATTCGGACATTTCCGCATGGACTGACTTGGCAGACAAATACAAAGTAAGGGAATACGTCAGGTCGAAGGGCCTTGAGGACATCCTTGTAAAGCTGTATGGTGCATGGGACGACTCGGGCAAGTTCGACTTTGACAGCCTGCCAGAGACATTCATCTTGAAAGCGAACAACGGCGACGGCAAGGGTACCAACATGGTTGTCAGGAACAAGAGCCGAATCACTCAAGATGAGAGAAGGCGTGTCGTCAGCACAATAGGCCAATGGTTACGCCGCAAGAACATCGGACTGCTTCACGCAGAGCCTCAATACAAGGGCATCCACCCCATGGTGATAGCCGAAGAGGTTCTCCCCGCGCCGGAAGGAGAAAGCTCGCTGCGCGATTACAAAATTTGGTGCTTCAAGGGAAAAGCCTACTATATATGGACTTGTGCAGAAAGGAGTGCAAGCGGAAGCAGCGCCCATGTCCTTACATACGACAGGGAATGGAACCCGCACCCCGAGTTTTCCGTATTCAACTCCGACTACCCGGAAGACACCGTGCGAATGCCACGACCGAAGAACCTTGAAAAGATGCTCAAGATAGCCGAAAGGCTGTCGGAAGGCTTCCCTGAAGTCAGGGTTGACTTATATAACACTGAGCCTGAGAAAACCGACGGGAAGATTTATTTCGGCGAGCTGACTTTCACCTCGCACGGAGGGTTCATGGACTATTTTCAGCCCGCCTTTCTTGAAAAGGCCGGAAGCCTTTTCAGCATAAGCGACTTTCCCCAAAGATCCTCAACCTTATGGAGCAAGGGCACAGTATAGATGTTGATGTCTTTTGAACACCTGTTTGCCGAAAATTATGCGGCTATTGAAATCATTTATCGTTTGGATATGCTTCATCCCCGTGGCAATACTCAACGGCGGGTTGCGCGAGCATGTACTGGTGAGGCTTGTCGGAGAAGCAGCGGCACTTCCTGTGAGCGGGATATTGCTGAGCGTGTCCATCTTCCTTGTGTCATGGCTTGCGCTTCCCCGCCTGGCTAAAGGCTGCAACATGAAAGAGTGCCTGGCGACAGGTGCTTGCTGGACGCTGTCGACTGTAGCCTTCGAGTCTGCGGCAGGAATTGCCGGGGGCAGTACCGCCACAGAAATTCTTGCTGCCTACAACCCAACGGATGGCAATCTGTGGGTACTTGTATTGGCGACAACGATGTTGTCGCCTGTCCTGCTGAAAGTCCTCAGACGGGTATAGAGGCTTTGCCCCAATACCGACTTTCAAATGCCCCCACCTCACAAGGCGGCATGAGATAATCCCAAATCGGTCAATTGACCGATTTGGGATTAAAAGGCTCTGTTGTCTGTTGTCACCGATGAATGTGCTTCCTGCACACGCGCTCATGGGCGCTGCGCTCACTTGACAAGCACCTTCATCACTCTGCCACCGGTCTTGACGATGTTCATGCCTTTCTGCAGGCCATCGGTGCGGCGGCCGTTCATGTCGTAATATTCCGTTGCCGCGTCGTTGAGCGCGCCGACAACTGCCGGGGTGTCAATGGCTGAGGTCTCGCCGTCCATGTTGATGCTCAGCACCGGCGCGCGCTGCGCGGCTGTCTGCTGCTGCGGCTGGATGTAGGCGCGGAAAGCGGCCAGCTTCACGCCGCTGGCAACCTCCTTGTAGTCACCGACGAGGCGGAACTTGTCATTGGCAAGGAAATAGCAGTCGTCGGCGAGCTGTGCCGTGGCGAATGTGCCCACCAGGCGGTTGCCGGCCGTCTCGCCTATGGGTGCGGTCACCAGCTGCTCGCCAACTTCCCCAGCTGCATGCTTGACGCTGATTTCCTCCCGCCCCGCGTCCTTCTTGCGGACAATCACAGGATAGCCGGCGGTTACCCG
>CALBLK010000033.1 GCA_937895845.1 uncultured Prevotella sp.
TTTAGACTTACGAGAATCTATGCTTAATCCACACGCTTTTGCAGGTGATCCCAAAGAACTCCTTTCCCAGCGCCTCGTGCCTGTAATGGTTGAAAAGGCCGACCGCGCTGTCCGTGTCCATGAGCTTCTGCTCCATCAGCACCCGCGGCTTGTGGTACTCCGTATAGTAGCTGTCCACGTAAATCTGCTCGGGCTTCGCGCTGGCGCCCGCGTTTCGGTCGTATATCTCTAACACCCCGAGGCCTGTGCTGATATTAAGCGGAGTGGACATATTCACTGAATTGCGGACGCCGAGCTCCTTGCACTCGGCGGCGGTCAGCGCTGAGTTAATCTTAAACTCCAAGTCGTCCTTCTTGTTCACAAACTTCTCCTTGGTGTCGCTCATATACACTATGTCATTGCCGTCATTGCCGTCATTGACAAGCCCGTTGTCACTGTAGACTTTCACCTCAAACGACTTCAGCAGGATGCTGCTCAGGTGCGCCAGGAGTGGCACGGTCGAGCTGCTCCATTTCGTATGCCTGAAGAATGTGGGGTGGCGGCGCGTGATATTGTCCCACAAGGCATTCACCGGCCCCAGTATCATAAACCTGACCCGCCCGCTCACCTTGTCGCGTTTCCTTATCGGGATGGCTATGCCCTCGGCGTCGATGCCCAGCTTGTAGGAGAATGTCTTTTGCAAGTCATATTCCCGCCCTATAATCCGGTCGCCTATCTTAGGGTCAAAGCCGAGCGTGAACGACTGCTGGTAATATTCGTCGTCGCTCCCGCATTGCTCGCGCTCCTTGTAGGGCCTCCAGACAAAGTTCCTGTACGCCAGCTCGGGGTCGTCCGTGTATGGGATGGCGTTTCCGCTCTCGTCCTTGTCGCCCAGGTCGTTTCCGGGCGTCTTCTCCACCACGCATTTGTCACCGATAACCAGCATGCAGGCCAGGACGGCCACCTTGCTGATGGTGTCACTGCCGTCGCCCACCGCACTGTAATTGAAGCTATACCACTCGGGCCCCTCGCCGGTGTACGGGTACCAGCCGTTGTCCGTACCCCTGTCCCACGTCACGTCATCGGCCGGTGTCTCCGCTTTCCAGTACTGGCGCGTGTAATAGCGCCCGTCGCCGTTTGTCCGGCTCGGCTCGGTCTTGTGCCACACATATATCTTGCCGTCTTGTTCTTTGTCTTTGCTCGCGGGGGCTATCCATCCCTTGTCATGCAGGGTGGAATAGGGGTAGGTCATCCACATTTTCGGGTTCAGTATCACTTTGCCCGAGAATACGATGTAGTTGGTGGTCTCATCGTCTGCCGGCGAGAAGACGCCCCCCGCGCTGTTGCCGTTATAGACGGCGCAGGGCATGTGCTTCTGTATTTCCGCCGAGGAGGGGTAGGTCTTGCTCTCGTCGTTATTTTCGTTGCCATTCACTGTTACCACCAGATAGTTGGTCATGCTCACTTTTGAAATCGGGCTGTTGTCACTGTTTGCCGTGTGCTTCTTCACACTGCCCACCGCCATTATGCAGGCCCCGAGGTTCCCCCCGAGCCAGTCCGGCAATTTGTTCTGCCACGTGCCGTCATTGCAGAAGAAGTCAAGGATGTCCGTCGCCTCGTGTTCTCCCATCGGAAAAGTCCACTGCCTGTTACGCATCACCTGTATGTACCAGTCTGTAATCGCCCCGCCGCCGTATGTGGTATTCCGGTCATGGGTCATGTCATAGAAAGCATCGTAGGCGCTCCAGCCCTCCCCGTCGCACGAATACTCGGTCATGTACTTCTGCTTGCCGGTGTAGGGGCTGTCCAGCAGGTCGCCGTCCAGCGGGTTCTCTACCAGGCTGTCAATGGCCTCTACATTCGCGGTCAGCTGGAGCTGGTTGTAAACGTCGCCAATGCTTATCTCGGTGTCGCAGTCCGCCACATTTTCAAGTGATATGGTCACCGTAGCCCGGTCTGTTTGCCGGTCTGCTTGCAAGAGGCCATACCGCTCGAGGTCCTGCCAGATGATGCGGCTTGTGCTTGCCTTGACCGTCTCCCAAGAAAAGATGTAAAAGTCAAGGCCGTCCTGCACGATGTGCAGGTTCAGGTATTTCAGAAGCTCCTCCAGCACCTCGTCCTGCTGCCAAACATCACTCTCGTCGCTTCCCAGAAACAGCAGCTCGGAAATGGAGAGCTGCCTGAATATCCGGTAGCGGTTCGCAGTCTGCGCGTCAACGGCCTTGCTGCCGTCATACCAGAACCTGACCGCGCCGGACCCCTTGATGTTTATCCCCGCGGTCACACCTTTCAGCATCTCCAGGGCAATGTCGTAGAAACTGCGCTGCTCCGCATCTGCCTTGACAGCGGCGTAGAGGACACCCAGCGAGCCAACCTCCTTGTACTTGGAATATTGCAGGGCGCTGAGCGCGTCAATGCAGTTCAGCTCCAGCTCGTCCCAGCGCTCGTTATATGGCTGCGAAAGGGTCTGCGGCTCTATGAAGCCGGCAAAGACACACTGGGGACCCTTGTATATGTTCACCACCGCGTCACGGCATGAAGTGCTGAACAGGCCCGCAATCAGATTGCCGCAAAGCAAGCGCACCTTTGCCGACTGCCTCAGAAGCACGTCGAAAGTGTCGTTCACCTCGCAGGTAATCTCCGCGGGGTCCCCGGCAAAGAATACATCGGCCTCCTCTGTGCCTATCTCCAAAGACTGCGCGCGGTCATTCCCGGTAACGATATAAACCGTCACCGTGTCGCCCCGCTGGTTCATGAAACTGCCGTGTATGTACATGCCAAATGCCGTCTTATGGGTTATACAACATTATAATCTCTTCCGCTCTTCCGCGCCACCCGCTTCTCGTTTGCGATTACCTCTATCATTTTGCGCGCGTTGAGGCTCATGTGGAGTTCGACCACGGGGGCCGCCGGGCCGTCACCGTGCGTTATGTCCTGTATCGTGACAGACGGGGGGTGCCGCTCTGTGAACGTGGGGGGCCTGAACTTGCCGTCTATCATGCCAAAAAGCCGGGCTTGCTGGGACTTGTTAAGTATCATCTCCCCGCTGTTCACGCGTGCGAACTTCTTGTCGCCCGATGTCGAGGCGCCGCCGACGATGCCGCCTGTGGCAAAGCCCGAAACCGCCGCGAGCGCGGCTATAACCGCCGCCACTCCTGCCGCAATAGCCGCTATGTTAAGGGGGAACGGCAACTTTGCGCCGCTCGCGGTGGCGTTGGCTACCGCCTCGCCGCTCTTGGCGGCTGTGTTGGTGGTCGCTGCCGCCGCCTCTTCCGCCGTTGCCGCCGCGTCTGTTGCCGCTGCCGCTGCATGGGAGGATGTTGCTGCGGTAAGCATATCAAATAACGCCACAATGCCTCGCATACCCTCGGCAATGGATATGAAGCCGTTGATGATGCCCGAAACCCGCTGCCAGGCGTTGCCGTTGCCTTCCAGTGCGTCGGTGATGCCTTGGACACCGCTGCCCACGCCTTGGATGTGTCCCCAATTTTCCTTGACCTCACCGAAAGCCTTGTCAAAAGCCCCCGTCTCGACCTCCAGCTTCAGTGGCTTGAGGTTGCCGCCCAACTTGGCAATCTGCTCGTTCAGCTCGTTGACTTGCCGCTCTGCCTCGTCCTTTCCGATGATTCCTATCTCGTAGTCGCGCCGTATGCTGTCGGCCTTGCTCTGGGCGTTGGCATAGCTCTGCCGCGCGTCTTCCACACTGCCGGGAGCGATATATGCCGGCTCGGCCTTTGCCTCTATGGTGACTTTGCCCCTCGTGGCGTCGTCTATCTGTCGCTGTATGTCGCTAACCTTGGCGCAGGCTTTCACCTTTGCCTCAATCGTGGTTGCTTGCTCAAATTCCTGCTGTGCGTCCCTTAGCTGTTCTTGCAGTTTCTCGGCGGGGGTCTTGAAGTGTACTTCTATTGGCTTCAGCCCCAAATCCCTGAGCTGCCCGTTCAGCTCGTTGACTTGCCGCTCTGCCTCGTCCTTTCCGATGATTCCTATCTCGAAGTCGGTCTGTATGCGGCTTGCCTTGCTCTGGGCGTTGGCATGGCTCTGCCGCTTGTCGGCAGAGCTGCCCGGTGCGATATAGCCGGGCTCTGCGTCCGCTTCAATGGTGAGCTTTCCCTTTGTGGCTTCGTCTATCTGTGCCTGTATGTCCCTTGTCTTCGCCTCGGCTTGCACCCTCGCGTCGATGGTCACGGCGTTGTCCATTTCCTTTTGGGCCGCCGACAGCTGCGCCCGCAGCTCCTCCACGCGGGTCTTCGGCGTGTCATTCTTATTATCCGCACCGTGCTTGGCGGTAGTCTTTGGCACTGTTGTCTTGGCTGGCGTGGCCGGGGCTGTCTTACTGTAACCGTCATACCGCTTGTATGTGGTCTTGGCATTCCGCCCCACCAGAGCAGCCATTTGTTTTCTGACGGCTTGCTCCTGCCGGTAAAGGTCAGCAACCTTGGCCCGGGCTTTCTCCAGGTCGCTTGACCCCTTGACCTCTTCATTGGCATACAGCGGAATTATCTTTCCGTCCCCCGCGTCTGTCTGGCCGATTGCAACCCGCCGGGTCTTGCGCTCTGTGCTGAACTTGCGCGTTCTGCCGTTCTCGTCATGGGTGAGGTCGTACCGCTTTTGCTGCAAGTCGGCGGCTTTGTTAGCCAAATCCCTGACGCGTATCTCGTTAATCATCTGATTGCAGTACGCCTTGGAATTGCCGACCAGCGCCGTGTACCACTGCGCAACGGTGGAGTAATAGCCCATGGACTCGCCATAGGTGCGGTTCATTTCTGAGACAAGTTTTCTCTCATCCTCCTTGCTGCCCTTAAATGCCTTTAGCTTGGCAAGGTTAATGTCCATTGCCGCCGAAACCTCTGCTACCTGCCGCGCCTCCCGCTGCCTGGCCGCCAGTGCGGCCTCTTCCTCGTCGGTGAGTTGTCTGGTACTGCCCTTGGCCTTATCCGAGGAAGCGGCCAAATATGAAATGGCTTCTGTCAATGCCCAGACTGCAATGCCCACACCGGTGGATATTAGCAAGCCCTGTATGGCGAGTTTCAGCGTGGCCGCGCTCACCGCCGCGCCGCGAAATGTGGCCGACATCACTTGCGCCAGGGCGTTCATGCGCGCCGATGTGGCATTCCATACAAGCGATACGGCATTAGTTGCCGCAATTCGTGTTTTGGTAACCAACTGTATTTCCGCAAGATTTTTCAGCCCCCCAACTAAAGCGGTAACAGCAATAAGACTGTTTCCTACCTGTGCCGTGATATTGAGATACGGCATAATTCCGCCCATTGCGGATACTATACTGTCGGTAAATCCGCCTATCTTGTTTTTGAGCATCTGGAATCTTGCGGCCCCGCTGTTGCTCATGGTGGCAAAAGCCTCGTCTATTGTCCCCGCGCTGCCTTTCATGGCCTCCGCGTTCTCATTGAACTTGGCTGAAAGCTGCCCGGTCAGAGGTCCCAATGCCCTGAGGCTCTCGGCACTTCCGAAAAGTTTGCCGTAAATCTCTTGCTCCAGCATACCGCTCTTGCTCGCGTATGCCTTTACGTTCTTGTCTAAGTCGGCGAGGAAATTGCGCATACCGCCCGCGGCCTTGATGGCCGCCGCGTCAAACTCTATGCCCATCTGCTGCGCCATCTTGGCGGCCTCGCCCGACGGCTTCACAAGGGCGGTAAAGACCGCGGCCAGCTGTGTGGAGACCTCGGAGGTGTTTCCGCTCACTCCCGTGAGCGTCGCAAAGGTCGCCAGGAGTTCATCAATGCTCACGCCCAGGGTGGCGGCGTTACCCGTCACTCTC
This sequence comes from uncultured Prevotella sp., assembly GCA_937895845.1. Classification (GTDB taxonomy): domain Bacteria; phylum Bacteroidota; class Bacteroidia; order Bacteroidales; family Bacteroidaceae; genus Prevotella. The sequence continues at coordinate 5,759 of CALBLK010000033.1, forward strand.
GGCAAAGCCTGCGCAAGCTGCTCGAACGAGGTTACGCCGTTTTTGGCCGTGAGCTGTATTTTGTCCTGCACATCGCACGCCGCATCCCACGACAAGCCGTAGTTCTTGATGATGGTGGAGGTTACCTTTACCACCTCACCCAAATCAGCGATACCGCCGACGGATGCCTTTGCTGACTTCTGTAAATAGGTTAACCAGTTGTCTTCAGGCACACCGTTACTGATTACTTGATACAAGCCGTTGGCAAGTTCCTCGCGTGCCATTGGTATTGTCTCCGCCAGCTCTGCCACACTGTCCTTAAGTTTGGCAAAGTCTCCGCCGCTCTTGCCGGCCATCGTGTTAGCTGCGTTCATGGCCGCACTGAAGCTTCGGCTCTCCTCGGTCACGCTGTTAAGCGTCCCCGCCAGCTGCGCTACCGTGGCTTGCACGGTTTTTAACGTCTCAATCGATTGGTTAAACGTAATGAGCGAATCACGAAAGCGCGTGGCTCTGTCCTTGGCGGCTTCGAGATTAGCCCTTAGCTCCGCCACCGATGTGGTGGCGGTAACGAGCTGCTCTTTGCCGTCAACAAGCAATTTAACGTTAAACTTTATTTCTTTTGCCATATTTTCAGCACGTGGGTGGCGAAATAATCAATTTTTGCGTACCTTTGGGGCACAGACCATTATATCAAGCGTTATGGATAAAGACCGCCAGAGCACTAACAGCGCCGTAGAAGCCGCTGACGACAATGAGGTTAAGAAGCCTGAACACGTAATTAAAGCCGAAGTCAGCATTGAGGTAACAGGCGAGGACGAACCGACGAAGTACGACAAACGCCGTGACCGTTGGGCGGTCGTTGCCGCGTGTTCCCTGGTTGTCCTTGTCCTCTCCACAATATCTTTCTTCATAGAAATGAACGGAATTTCTTTTTGGCTTGTTGTCATAAGTGTTGCTGTGAGTGGCTATTCTCTTGCCCATGTCGGGCATATTGACCCCGATGAGCCAACAGGCCCGACGCCCTGGTACTACGGAGGGCTTTAGCCGTTTTCCGCCTTTTTCGACATTTCCTCAAACCTCCGCAAGGCCTCTTCCTTACTGACGTGCTCGGCCTCTGCCTTGCGCATCGGCCTGCTTCCCGCGTCCCATGGCAGCGGGCAGATAGCGTGTATTGTCGCGCCTTTCTTGGAGTATGGCAGCACGCAGTGCGCCGCCACAAGGCGCGCACGCTCCCAGTTGTCCCGGTACTGCCATGCCCGCTCCTCGTCGTAGGCCTTGTATATGTGGCCAAACTCTCCCGGGGTGAGGCCGCAGAAGTCATCGTAGCTGAGCCCGATGCGTCCAACCGCCACGCCAAGCGACCCGAGAATGCCTAAATTTTTTTTTCACCCTCCGTGTCCTCGGTGCCTGTCTCCTCCGCCGGCAGTTCGTCTGCCGTGTCATTCACGGCCTCCGTCCATTGGTTGAGGTCTTCGGGCGTGAGGCTGTCGGCAAAGTCCATCAGCCCCATGTCGAACTTGACGCCGTCTTTCTTACAGGCGGACGCCGTGCAGCAAAACAGGTAGGCGCACATGTCGGACAGGCTGTCGCCAATCTCGGTCACTTCCTTTCCTGTCTCTCTCTTAAAGCGAAGCATAGCCCCCATAGTTTGCCTACAGGGGTATGCCTTGCCGTCAATCCGGATTTCAATCTTTGACATAATCAACAAAACAACTGCTATCAAACAAAATGGCCCGCGCCCTTACTTGCTAACCTGTTTGCCGCTTTCGCCCGCGCCCTGCGTCGCCCCGCCGGCCTTGCCCGGATAGACCTCGGGCTCGCCGGCATTGCTCAGCGACACGCTGTAAGTGGAATCATCCTGTGCGGGGCTTGTCTCCTCAAGCGAGTCGATGATGAACAGGCCCTTGACGTAGGGGGACTTGTCGCCTCCGCGCTTGAATGCCAGCACCTCGATGCTCTCGCCCTTGCCCCAGAGAGGCGCTATCTGCTCGTAGCCGTTCTCGGTCTCGTCATAGAAGCGAAGGCCCTCCGCACTGATGGACATGGACAGCCCTGTCACGCCCTTGCCCTTCCACAGGCCCGAACCCTTGGCCGCGCTTGCGACGGGCTTTACCGCCCTTTCCTTGGTCTCGCTGTTGAAAGTGAGAGTGTGGCTGGTGCAATGCCCAACCGCCTTGCCCCCGGCCATAAGCAGGAGGTCACTGCCATTGATATATCCTGAATCTGCCATAACTTATGAAAAATTTTAGATGGTTCAACAAAAAGTTTAAATTCTGACTTGAAAAACAAGCAGCTGCGAAAAGGCGTCATCTTCGTAGCCCTCCTCGCTGTCCACAAGTGTGCAGCTGCGCATCCTCACGCCCTGGCTCTCGCCCTGCCTGTTGTCAAGGGCGGACCGCACTGCCTCGGCCAGCTCCACGCCCTCCGCGTACTTTGCCGTATAGCAGACCACCTCCATTGTCACGGCGTCCGCCCCGGGCGCGCCAGTCTTTGTGGGGTTGTGCTGCAATGCCGCGCGGCGGTAGAGGATATAGGGCAGCTGCGCCTGGTCTATCACGATGGGGAAGACCTTGCTCGTGCGCCTCCTCACTTCCTCGTCAGAGAGGAGCATGTCGCGAATCACCGCCCCTGCGCTTAATGATGTCCTTTTCTGTGCCATTGCTCGTTTTGATTGGTATTGTCACAAGAGCCCCCGCTTCCTCGCCTCCATTTCCAGGTTGCCCCGGAAGGTGTCAAAGAGGTTGTCCTCCACGCTGCCGCCTGTCTGCTGCTCCGTCTTGGCCAGAAAGGCGTACCGCCTCATCTTGCCGCGGCTCGCGCCGCCGCGCAGGTACTGCCGGACCTTCCTGCCCGTAAATCGGCTCCTGCCGAAAAACGACGAAATCCGCCGCCCTGCGTGGCGCATACGCGTGCCGTCCTCCGCCCACATCAGGACTGGCTTCTCCAGGCCCTGACGGTTGAGGTGGACACCCTTGCGCCGCCCGTGCGGCTTGACGCTCACCATGAACCCCAGGCCGTAGCGGCCGGGGTAGGTGCGCACATAGATGCCGCCGGAGAGGCTGCGCCTTGTCCCCTGCCCGATGCCGCTCTGCGCCAGGTTTGAGACAGCCGCCTTTTTCAGCCGGTTGCCCTCACGGCGCATGGCGCCACGCATGGCCCTGCGCTGGACTTTCATGTCAAGCACCCTGTAGACATCGGCGAAAGGCCTGTCAAGGTCGGTTACAGTCTCGCTCATATTGGTGGTGTGTGGAAAGGTTGGAGATGGAAAGCTCTTGCCAATCACTCGTTCACTCGTTCGCAAACCAAGGTGTTCATGCCCCTGTCGATGTTCGGGATGATGGCGACAACCGTGTAAAGGCAGCCGCCCAGCTGCTGCACCCTCCAGTTTTCCCTCACCGGGTGCGCGTCCCTCACGTTGAACTCGGCGCGGTAGTCGGGGAAATGCTCGCCTACCTCCTCGCTCCGGCTTCCGCTCTGCCTGACGCGCTGCGCCCAGACAGTGCGCACCTCAGTATAGGCGGCGGCCTCCTCGCCGTAGGCGTTTGTGCTCGCCACCGGCCGCAGCAGCCTCAGACGGTATTTCATCTCCCCCGCTCTCATTCCGCCAGTTTCCGGTAGGGCTTGATTAGGGCCTGCAGTGAATCGGGCACCGCGTGCATCTGCACGCCGCTCACACTCTCGCGCTGGTTGTACCAATGCGCGCCGAGCATCAGTATGGCGTGCCTGATGGGCGCGGGCACCCCCGTGCCGTCACCCATCTGCGCCAGCTCCTCCCGGCTCCTGTTGGTCGCCGCTATGACAGCGTCCTCGGCGGTCTCCAGGAGATGCGCCAGATACTCGTCATCGTCGGCGAAGTCGTCAGCCCTTACGTGCTTCTTGAAAAGCGCCAAGTCCACTGCTGCCATAATCTGCTGCCACTCTGATTTGCAAACTTGAAAAGCCGTTTATGGCTTTGTCGTCGTTGTCTCTTTTGACAGCATGGCAAAGGCCTCCTCGCGCAGCACTGTGATGGCGTAGTCGGCGTTGAGCACGAAGTCAATGGAGTTCTTGCGCGCGAGCGTGTAGGGGTCGATGATGATTGACATCTCGCCAAACAGGCCCTGGGGCGCATACTTGAACGAGCCGAAGAGCACGGTGCCCTCGGCGACATACGAGCTGCAGAACACCGGCACGCCGGAAATCTTGCCCGCGTCGTCGACGATGGCCTGGTTTGCGCCCTGCCATTTGGGGGTGCCCTCCAGAAGTGCCTTGGTGGTCTCGGTCATCACATAGCAAAGCCCCTCGGGCATGATGTTGGCCCCGAGGACTGCGCCCTTGAGCGCGAGAAGGTCGGCGAGCGCGGGTGCATCGGTCTTGTAGGTCTTCTTGTTGGACGCCTTGACGTTGACAAACGGCCCGACAAGGTTTGTGGCCTTGGCCACCTTGGCGGTGCTGAACATGATTTTGTTCATCAGCGCGGCGGCGGCGACGGGCATGTACTGGGTGCATACAAGCCGCAGGAGGTCGTCGGTCTCGTTGAGGGCCTCGCGGGTGATGGGGACGGCCACGCCCATGCGCTCCGGCTTGGCGATGAGCTTCGTCACGTCAATCTTGGTGTCGCCCAGCGCCACGCCCTCGTCGTTGATGGTCGCGTCGAAAGTCTCGACCACCGGCCACTGGTAGTTGCCTTTCAGCCCTGTGAGCAGGGGGGAGCCGATGGCGGCGAGAATGGTCTTTGCATACAGCGGCTCCACGATGTCGCCCATTGTGACGGGGGAGGGGTTGGTGGAGGCGGAGGGGTTGAGATAGCCCGAGGTGTTTCCGCCGAAGTCGGAAGCCACGCCGCGGCTAATCTTCAACTCGAAGCGCTTGCCCGACTTGACGCACTCGCGCATCTGCCTGTTGGCCTCCTCAATGTCCTCGCGGCGCGTCACCTCGATGGTGGGCGTGGCCGCCTTGATTTTCATCTCCAGGATGTCCATCTCCCGGTAGAGGGCCTTGCGCTCCCCCTTTTCCGCGTCGGTGAAGTCCTCGCGCTCCTTGTCGTTCTCCAGCCCTGCCGCAATCTCGGCGAGACGGCCCTTGATTACGTCCAGGCGCTCGTAGGCCTCACGAAAATTAAACTTTTCCTTTTTCCCTTAAATTAGCAGACAAAGTATTTCCGTATATTCTTCAGATTTTTATCGTGCGCACACGCACATGCGAGCGGTAAAAATCTAAAGATATTCAAGTTAGGGCACAGTGCCCCCTTTCCCCCGTCGGGGGAAATTGAATTCAAATAGTCTCAAGAATTTCGTGCTATCCAAAAGAAAGCTTGTCATATGGCATATCGGTATACAAGTTCAGACACCATCTTCTTGCCGACCTTGTCCATTTCG
>CALBLK010000034.1 GCA_937895845.1 uncultured Prevotella sp.
AAACGCTGCTTTTCACAGGCAGCAAGCAGGAAAGCTCCCGTTCCGAAGTTGGCTGTATTTCCGGCGCTGAGCGTCTGGCCCTTGATGGCCTTCTCGCCGATGGGCTGCACATAGCCCACCGATCCGTCTTCCTGAAGCGCCACCGTGGTCAGATAGCTCCAAGCCTTGTTGACCACCGGCAGAAAAGTGCTGCGGTCAAGCACGCCGTTGTTGATACCCCACAGCAGTCCGTAAGTGAGAAAAGCGGTGCCACTGGTCTCCGGCCCTTCGGCCTGCTTCGGGTCAAGCATGGAGCGTGTCCAGTATCCCTGAGGCTGCTGACACCTGCTCACGCCCTCGGCCAACTGACGGAAACGGTCGACAAACAGCGACCGGCCCGCATAGGAGACAGGCATATCGGCAAGCACCTTGGCCAGCCCTGCGAGCACCCAGCCATCGCCACGCGCCCAAAAGTCTTTCTTTCCGTCATCCGTCTTATGCTTGGGATAGACATATTTGCCATCGCGGTAGTAGAGCTGCGCCTCCTTGTCGAACATCAGGTTGTCAGCATAGACAAAATTGGCAGTCAGTTTGTCAAGGTACTTGGTGTCGCCCGTCACCTTATAAAGTTTGGTCATTACAGGCATCACCATGTACAGTCCGTCCGCCCACCACCAGAAATCGGTATTGCCAAGCGCGCACTCGTAGTCCATCACCTCCCTGGTCCGGGCAATCTTATAGTCATCGGGGTTCATGGCATACATATCCAGATAGGTCTGGAAGCAGATCTGCCAGTCACCAAACAGCACATAGTCCTGTCCCTCACCGTAGTTTTTATACTTCCACTTGCTCTTGTCCTGCTCACGCGCCCCACTCCACCGGTTATGGCGTGCCCATTTGTCGGCATACTCCAGCCACCTTGCATTCCCCGTCAGCTTGTAAGCCTCCATGTTGCCGGTAAAGTAGGCTGCGTTATCCCAAAAGGCATTCATCTCAGGCTTGTGCGTGGCTTGCCAACGGTCATTCACTTTTTCAACCAGCTCAATGGCTGAAAGCTGTTTTTTCACAGGCCTTTTCTTCGTCCTTGCATTCACAGCAATGGGCAGCAGCACCATTGCAGCGACAAGAACAGCGGTCATTCTTCTCATATTGTTTCAGTTGATTTTGTTGATATTCATTCAAGCTTCACCTTGTCTGGTCCAAGATTTGCGCCCGTTGCCCGCACCCAGACCAGCGCCCGTTGCCCGGTCCAGGCCGCAGTGCAGCGCCATGACGTTCAGCGTTTCATGGTTCGGTTGAAATGCTGAACGACCTGGCGGAACAGATGGTTGCGCGTGTTGCCGCCACTGATGCCGTGGTTGCGGTTGGTGTAGATATTCTCCTTGAAATCCTTGTCAGCCTGGACGAGAGCCTCGGTGTATTCTGCCGTGTTGCGGAAATGCACATTGTCATCAGCCAGTCCGTGGCAAATAAGCAGGTCACCATGAAGCTGCGACGCACGCGCTATGGGGTTCACCTTGTCATAGCCTGAAGGATTCTCTTTTGGTGTACGCATGTAACGCTCGGTGTAGACCGTGTCATAATAGCGCCAGCAGGTTGGAGGCGCGATGGCCACGCCCGAACAGAACACAGGTCTGCCCTCGCTCATGCTCATCAGCGTGTTCCAGCCGCCGTAGCTCCACCCCCAGATACCAATACGGTCTTTGTCCACATACGGCTGCTTGCCAAGCCACAGAGCCGTCTCCACCTGGTCTCTGGCCTCGAGTTCACCAAGGCGGAGATAAGTGCATTTCTCAAATGCCGCACCGCGCCCGCCAGTGCCACGGTTGTCCACGCACACCACAAGATAGCCCTCCTGCGCAAAGTACCGCTCCATGATACCACCCTGTCCGCACATGCCAAAATGCCATTGGTTGAGCACCTGCTGGCTGCCTGGGCCGCCATACTGGTAAAGGACAACCGGGTAACGCCTGCTGGCCTCAAAGTTGGCGGGCTTCACAATCCAGCCATTCAGCTTGACACCCTCAGACGTAGTGAAAGAAAACAATTCGCGGCTAACCTGCTCGTAAGCCTTTAGCCTGTCGGCCAGAGCCTTGTTGTCAATGAGCGTGGCCATGGTCTTCCCTTGGTTGGTGGCAAGCGTGTACACCATTGGATGGTTCATGTCACTCCAGATATGGATAAAATAGCGGAAGTTCCGGCTGAATATGGCCGCGTTCACCCCATCCTTCCCCATGAGACAGGTGATTTTACCAGACGCACTGGCCACATAAACCTTTCTGTTGACCGCCTGGCGGTAGTCAGCCGGACTCTCATTGGCAGCAAAATACGTGTTTCCCGTCGCCTCGTCATAACCGTAGACATCAGTCACCTCATAGTTGCCGCCCACGACGGTGCGCAGCAGCCGGCCGTTCATGGTGTAAAGATACAAGCGGTTGTTGCCGTCACGCTCACTGGGGAACAAGATGTGCCTGTCCGTTATGCGGATGCCGTCCAGCACCTCCTCCTTAATATATTTGTCCACCTTGTCACGGATAGCCAACTGGCTCACCGTTGACAGCGGGTTGACCATATAGATATTCAGTTCGTCCTGATGGCGGTTCATCGTAAACACGGCCACCTTTGCAGGGTCGGAGGTCATGACGATGCGCGGGATATAGCCATCGGCAGCCAACGGGACATTGAGTGTGCGCGTCTGATGCGATTTGATGTCATAGCTCAGCACCGACACCTTGGCGTTGTCACTGCCCGCCACAGGGTATTTGTAACGGTAGAAGCCGGGATATTCAGCATATTCCGCTTTCTCTGGAGCCATTCCCTTGAACCACTGGAACGCATATTCCCTGACAGCCCTTTCGTCATAGCGCACCCAGCACAACTGGCGTCCGTCAGCCGTAAAGACCATGCTGCGGTTGGTGGCGAACTCCTCCTCGTTCACCCAGTCGGGAATGCCATTGATAATCTCATTGCGCTTGCCGTCCTTGGTCACCTGGCTTTCAGCATTGTCGTAGAGCAGTTTGACAAGAAAGATGTTATTGTCGCGCACAAAAGCAATCTGCTGGCCATCAGGCGAGAAGAGAGGGACCTGCTGCGGGCCTCCCGAGGAGAGCGGTTCCAAAGTCTTGTTGCGCAAGCTGTAAATATAGTAGACAGCAGTGAACGACCGGCGATAGATTTGGTGCGTGTTGGTTTGAATCAGCATCCGGGTGCCATCAGGGCTCATAACGTATCCGTCGACCGACGACAGCCTGGCACCACGTGCCGTACGGGCATCAAACAGCACCCCGGTCTGCTTTCCGGTCTTGAAAGAACGGGCCACCACCTGCTTGCGGTCAGCGCTCAGCTGCGCATAAGTCTCGCCATCATCCAGAGGCTGGACAGCGGACATACGCTCACCAGAAAAAGTCCCGTCGGTGACAGCCTTGAGGTCTAACTTGTTTCCCGCGCTCGCCGCAGAGGTTCCAAGAACCAGTGCCATACTCAGTACAAAAAGTTTGATGTTATTCATAATTCTTATATCAGTTTGTCTTCTCCCGTCTTCGGGCATGACCGCACACACAGCCAGCCCCAAAACTCATCGTCTTGCAAAGGTAACACTTTTATTCAGACAAGGGAAGGGGCCGTTTCATAAAAATGTGAAATATTCAAAAGTTATCCTAAGAGCTGAAAATTGCTGCACACAAATTAGCATTTGAGCATTATTTTGCCTAAATTTGCACCACTTTTACAGTTTGTTTTGAAAAATGGAATGGCTTACTAATCTGTTCACGTCCACTGATTCGGTGGCTCACATTGCAATGCTTTACGCCATAGTCATCGCCTTTGGCGTACTTTTAGGAAAAATCAAGTTCGGCAAGGTGGCTTTAGGTGTCACCTTTGTCCTTTTTGTTGGCATTTTGGCCGGCCACATCGGCCTGACAGCTCCGGTCAACATCATGACATTCATCCAGGACTTCGGCCTGATACTCTTCGTGTTCATGATTGGCCTCCAGGTGGGCCCCGGCTTTTTCGAGAGTTTCCGCAAGGGCGGGGTCACGCTCAACATTCTGTCTACGGCCACTGTGCTGCTGAATGTCGTGGTGATGTTCGCCTGCTACTATCTCTTTTTCGACACCGACAACCCTTACAACTTGCCCATGATGGTCGGCACGCTCTATGGAGCCGTGACCAACACGCCGGGCCTTGGCGCCGCCAACGAAGCCCTGTCAAATGTGTTCAGCAGCAACATTCCCCAAATCGCCTCAGGCTATGCCTGCGCCTATCCGCTTGGCGTTATCGGCATCATCGGAAGCACCATCCTGCTCCGCTATATCTGCCGGATCAAGTTGGAGAATGAGGAGCAGCAGTTAGAGCGGGAGTCCGGGGAGGACCTCCATGTCAAGCCCCACCAAATGCACCTCAAGGTAACCAACTCCTATCTAGCCGGGCGCACCCTGCTGCAGATTCACGACTTCCTAAACCGCGACTTCGTCTGCTCGCGCCTTCTGCACAACGGCCACGTCTCCATCCCCAACCGCGACACGGTGTTCGAGATGGGCGACCAGATATTCATCGTTTGCGCGGAGGCCGATGCCGAAGCTATCATCGCCTTTATCGGCCCCGAGATTAAAGTTGACTGGGAGAAGCAAGACCAGCCGATGGTGTCCAAGCGCATCCTCGTCACCCGGCCATCCATCAACGGAAAGACACTGGGGCAGATGCATTTTTCATCTGTCTACGGCGTTAACGTAACGCGCATCACCCGCCAAGGTATGGACCTTTTCGCCAGCAGCAACCTCGCACTCCAGGTTGGCGACCGCATTATGGTGGTCGGTCCCGAGGACTTGGTTAACCGTGTGGCTGACGTTTTAGGCAACTCCATCAAGCGTTTGAACGCGCCAAACATCGCGACCATATTCCTTGGCATTATCGTAGGTATCATCTTCGGCAGCCTGCCCATTACCATGCCGGGCATGCCCGTCCCCATGAAATTAGGCATTGCCGGAGGCCCGCTGATTATTGCCATCCTGATAGGACGCTACGGCTACAAGTTTCACCTGGTAACCTATACGACGACCAGCGCCAATCTGATGCTTCGCGAGATTGGGCTTGTGCTGTTCCTTGCAAGTGTGGGCATCAAGGCCGGAGCCGGTTTCTGGGACACTGTTGTGCAAGGTGACGGACTGAAATATGTGGGCACAGGTTTTCTGATCACTGTAATTCCCATTCTGATCGTTGGCACCATTGCCCGTCTGAAATACAAGTTCAACTATTTCACCATCATGGGTATGCTTGCCGGAACCTACACCGATCCCCCCGCACTGGCATACGCCAACCAGAGCTGCTCAAAGGAAGCGCCTGCTGTGGCCTACTCCACGGTTTATCCGCTCAGTATGTTTCTGCGCATTCTCACCGCACAGCTCATCATCCTGCTGTGTTGCGGTGCCTGACACAAGAGAAATAACAAAATTCCCTTTTCAAAAACTCACACTATGATTTATCCATCAAGAAAAGCATTGCTGGTTTCACTGTTCCTCCTGGGAGCGTCTTTCGCTTTCGGACAGATGGAACGAAGCATCAAGCTCAACGAGGTGATGACCAGCAACACGACAAGCCTTCAGGATGAATACGGAGAACATGAAGCCTGGGTGGAGATAGCCAACATCTCACACTCAACGTACAACATCCGCGGCATGTACATCACCACCGACCGCTCCGTACTTGATGCCGGCATGAGCGTGCCCGAGCGTATCAGCCGCATGAGCGTCATTCCCAGTGGCGACCCGCGCACAAACCTCACAGCGAGGCAGCACCTGGTGTTCTTCTGCAACAGTTTGTCCGCCAAAGGTTCGCTTCACCTCTCAACAAAGATTGATGCAGACAAGCCCGTCTGGATTGCGCTTTACAACGGCAACGCCAAAGACCTGATTGACTCAGTGACAGTTCCGGTGATGGGCAGCAACCTCTCGTATGCCCGTATTCACGACGGTTCCGGCCTGTGGCAGGTGAAGACAGAAGATACAGTGACCCCTGGCATATCAAACAGCACCATGGTCAGCGAAACCAAAGTGGAGAAGCTCAAACGCGAAGACCCTTATGGCTTAGGAATCACCGTCTTGTCGATGGGAATCGTTTTCTTCTGCCTGGCTTTACTCTTTGTCTTTTTCACGCTGTTCGGCATTTTCATGCGCCACCGCTCTGCCGTGGCCAACATCCAGCCCGTCAAGGCTGGCGTTAAGACCGTTGAGAAGACCAAGGAACTCGGGCACAAGACCAATATCATCCTTCAGGACGGACTGAAAAGCAAAGGCATAGACAAGGAGATTTATATTGCGGTGATTGCCATGGCGCTCAAGCAGTATCAAGACAATGTGCATGACGTTGAGAGCGGTGTCATCACCATCAAGCCCAAGGAGACGGACTGGAACGGAGAGTATATCCAAATGACCCAGTTTCACGAATAGTCACAAGACAGCTTATACAATCAATCATTTTAACAGAAACAGACAAACAATTAGTTATGAACAAGTATCAATATAAAGTCCAAGGCGTAGACTACGACGTTGAGATAGAAGAAGTGGAAGGCAACCTGGCCAAAGTTAATGTGAACGGCATCTCTTTCGATGTGGAGCTGAAACAGCCCATCAATGCTTCAACGATTGTCCGCCCGAAGGTAGAGGCCCCAAGGCCTGCAGCAGCCACAGCACCAGCCACACCTGCCGCACAGCCAGCAACAGCCCCATCTGCGGCCAAAAGCGGCAATGTTGTCAAGGCGCCATTGCCCGGCACGATCACCTCTGTGAATGTAAAGGCTGGTGACAAGGTGAATGCAGGCGACACGGTTGTTGTGCTTGAAGCCATGAAGATGCAGAACAACATCGAGTCAGAATATACTGGAACGGTGACGTCAGTCGCAGTCAGCCAGGGCGATTCTGTCATGGAGGGCGCAACATTGGTAACAATAGCATAAACGGAAAGCTATGGGAATCACAAACTTTATCACAGAAAACTTCAACGAGTTTCTGACCTATACAGGCTTTGCCAACGCAACGGGTGGCAATCTCATCATGATTGTCGTGGGCATGGTCTTAATCTACCTGGCCATCAAAAAGGACTTCGAACCCTTGCTGCTTATCCCCATAGGCCTGGGAATCATCATAGGAAACATTCCTTTCCGAGCAGATGCCGGACTTGAGATAGGGCTGTACGAGGACAACTCTGTACTGAACATCTTTTACCAGGGTGTAAAACAGGGATGGTACCCGCCACTGGTCTTTCTGGGTATCGGTGCAATGACCGACTTCTCGGCCTTGATAGCCAACCCCAAGCTGGTGCTGATTGGTGCCGCCGCACAGTTCGGCATTTTTGGTGCCTATATGGTAGCTCTCGCCTTGGGCTTCGAGCCCAACCAGGCTGCCGGCATTGCCATCATCGGAGGAGCCGACGGCCCCACGGCCATATTTCTATCTTCCAAGCTCTGTCCCAACCTGATGGGTGCCATCGCGGTTTGCGCCTACTCCTATATGGCACTTGTCCCGCTGATCCAGCCACCACTGATGCGCATGCTCACCACCAAGAAAGAGCGTGTCATCAGAATGAAGCCCAGCCGCCAGGTCAGCCAGACCGAGAGAATCCTCTTCCCCATCATGGGACTGCTGCTCACCACCTTTATCGTGCCGTCAGGACTGCCACTGCTGGGTATGCTCTTCTTTGGCAACCTGCTGAAAGAGTCAGGCAAGACCACGCGCCTGGCCAAGACGGCTGGTTCGGCCCTGAATGACATCATTGTAATGCTGCTGGGTCTCACCGTGGGTTGCTCAACCCAAGCCAGCGAATTTCTTACAGTGAACACGCTTTTCATCTTTGTGGTCGGTGCATGCGCCTTTATGGTGGCGACAGCCAGCGGCGTGATGTTCGTCAAACTGATGAACCTATTTCTTCCTTCAGACAAAAAGCTGAATCCGCTGATTGGCAACGCCGGTGTTTCGGCCGTGCCGATGAGTGCCCGTATCAGTAACAACCTCGGGTTGGAGTATGACCGCCACAACTTTCTGCTGATGCACGCCATGGGGCCAAATGTAGCCGGTGTCATCGGCTCGGCAGTGGCTGCGGGTGCGCTGTTGGGATTCCTGGCATAAGCAAAGTGCGGCCCCATGCTGCCACGTATCGCAATTATCGACAACAACACGCTTGCTACGGTTGGCCTAAAGACCATCCTGCAGAGTGTAATGCCACAAATGGAGGCTGACTCCTACGGCAGCTTCGCTGAGTTGGAAAGCAACCACCCGGAACGGTATGTACACTACTTCGTTTCGATGGACATCATGCTCCAGCACCGTAACTTCTTCTCTGAACGGCGCAACAAAACCATTGTCACCACACTGTCATTAGACAGCAAGTTACAAATAAAGGAGTTTCACTCACTCTGCGTGAATGTTCCAGAGCCACAACTCATCAAGGACATTCTCACGCTGGAACAGCATGCCCACGGTCGCGGACAGAACCTGCCTGAGACTCAGCGCCCCAGCTTTCAGCCAGTGCTCAGCGTAAGGGAGATTGAGGTGATGTCGCTCATTGTTGAGGGCTGCATCAACAAGGAGATAGCGGAAAGGTTAGGCATCAGCCTCACCACCGTTATCACCCACAGGAAGAACGTCATGGAAAAGCTCGGCATCAGGAGTGTTTCTGCACTGACCATCTATGCCGTTACGCACGGTTACGTCGACATTAACAGAATCTGACCAGTTTGCAGGTTCAGTTGCCCGCAAACTGGTCAGACATATTTACCGCAAGCGCACGCTTACTTTTTTGTGATGTGCAAGAAGCGAGTAACCATCCTGCCAATGCTCCTGTCCTTGTTGTCAATAAAGGCATCAAGCAACTGGGTTGTACCTGTCTGCGGAATAACATCAAAGTCAGCTATGGCAGCAGGCATCAGGCAACTGTTTCCAGACTTCAGCAAGACCTCATCGCCTGTGCTACGCACCTTAATCATGCAGTCGCCAGAGATGCACATCGTGATGATAAAACTGTCATATTTTATCAGGTTGCGATGAAACGGACGTGACAGCTCGGTGACACGCACATTGAAATAATCCGAATCAATAAGGTGCGTGCTTCTGTTCTCCTCTTCTACATAGTCTGTGCGGTATTCGTGCTGCACCTCATAGTCAATAGCCTCAGCAGCCAGTTCAGTGTGGAGTTCGCGCGGCTTGCCGTCCATCCCCAGCCGGTTGTAGTCAAAGATGCGGTAGGTTACATCGCTTGACTGCTGAACCTCGGCGAGCAGGATTCCGCCACAGATGGCATGCACACGGCCGGCAGGAATAAAGAACACGTCACCAGCCTTGACTTCATGCCGTGCAAGAACATCAACGATTGAGCCATCCTGCACGCGCTTGCGGTATTCGTAGGGCGAAATCTGGCTCTTGAAGCCGGCATATAGGAAACTGCCTGGCTGTGCGTCAATCACATACCACATCTCTGTCTTCCCCGACTTGCCATGGCATCGCCGTGCCATTTCATCATTGGGATGCACCTGTATAGAAAGGTCTCTCTTAGCATCTATAAACTTGACCAGCAAAGGCAGCCGATTGCCATACCGCCTCGCCACCTCGCGGCCAAGAATCTCCTCGGGAGCGCTGTTAATGACCGAAACCAAATCATGGCCTGCCAGCTCTCCATTGCCAATCACACTCACACTCGAAGGTACAGCACTCACTTCCCACGACTCGCCAATGGGCGTGTCAGTCGGTTCCAATCCCTTATACAGGCGCAGGCGGTTGCCTCCCCAAACCACAGGATGCAGGTTGGGTTCAAATAGTAATGGATACAATTTCATCTTCTCATTTTCTAATTTTCCTAATATAAATGTATCATTCTTGCCTTATCGTTTGCCATGCCGCAAAGCCCTGGAAATTTTCCGAAGCGCTTTTGTTCTTATTTGTCTCACGCGCTCACGCTTCAGCCCCATGCGCTCTCCGATTTCAGCCATCGTCTGCTTGTCAGTCCCAAGTCCATAGCAGCGGGTTACGACTTCTCGCTCGCGCTCGTCAAGAACGGCAAGTGCCCCGTTCAATTCGACAGACACCGCTTTCTTCTCCAACAAGTCATCCGAGGCGACAGTCTCGCTGTCGGAAAGGAAGCTCAGCAGGTTAACATTGTTTCCTCTTCCGCCAAGGGGGGCGTCGACAGAGAGCGGGCGGACATGTCGCATCCTGGCATGGCCCATACCGGTCTCAGGCACGGTATAGAGCGAACTTTGCTTGGCAATAGCCTGTTCTATGGTCTGACTGATGATGGGCACAGCAAAGGAGGCAAAGCGTCCCTTGTCAGCGTCAAACTTAATGGCAGCCTTCATCAGGCCGATGTTACCCTCACTCACCAAATCATCGTAGCTCACACCGCGATTCCGGTAGCGGCCTGCCACAGCCATCACAAGCCTCAGGTTTGCCGTCACCAACTTATCCACAGCGGCAGCGACACCCTGCTTGATTTGATCGGACAGTGCCTTTTCTTCCTCCGGCTTTAGCTGGCTCACCTTGGAAATCTCAGCCTTATACCGTTCTATTGACAGGTTATCTCTCTGCATGCTTCATTCCTTTACCCGTGCAAAGATAATGCAAACCGAAGACAAAACAAAACAAAAGATGATGAAACACTTTTTTATTTTACGCAAAACGGCTCTGACGGGCGCACTAACCAAGGCCATGCCACCATGCAGAAAGACCGTTCGGCGGCACGTAGCGAGCATAACGCCCCCACAGAGCGTCTGCATGGGAGATAAAAAACGGCATGAGACGCAGACCGTGACTACGTGACAGTTTTTTTTGCAGGAATGTATCAAATCAGCGTAGAACACACTACAATACCAAAAGAATTTGCCTATTCTTCTTCAAATAAAAATATTCTTGTTAACTTTGCCGTCACTATCAACGACTGCGCCTATGAGACAACTGAAGATACAGAAATCAATAACAAACAGGGAAAGTGCATCGCTTGACAAATATTTGCAAGAGATAGGCAAGGAAGACCTTGTTTCGATTGATGAGGAGATAGAGCTGGCCAGGCGCATACGCGAGGGGGACCGCAAGGCCCTGGAACGGCTCACCAAAGCCAATCTTCGTTTTGTAGTCTCAGTGGCCAAGCAATACCAGAACCAAGGCCTAAGCCTGCCCGACCTCATCAACGAGGGCAATGTCGGCCTAATCAAGGCGGCGGAGAAATTTGACGAGACACGTGGTTTCAAGTTTATCTCGTATGCAGTGTGGTGGATAAGGCAGAGCATCCTGCAAGCCATCGCAGAGCAGAGCCGCATTGTACGGCTGCCACTAAACCAGATTGGGTCTGTCAACAAGATAAACCGCATGCTCAACAAGTTTGAACAGGAGAACGAGCGCCGCCCCTCGATAGAGGAGATCTCGGCTGTGGTCGATTTGCCCGAAGACAAGATTGAAAGTGCGTTGAAAGTTCAAAACAGGCACGTGTCAATGGATGCGCCTTTCAATGACGGGGAAGACAACAACCTGCTAGATGTGCTGCCCAACAACGACTCGCCGGCAACAGACAACACACTGTTGCACGAATCGCTCAGGGCTGAGATAAACGTGGCCCTCAAGGGGCTTAACGAAAGGGAGCGCAACGTGATAGCGGCATTCTTTGGCATTGACCAGCCAGAGATGACACTTGATGAGATAGGTGTGAAATACGGGCTTACCAGAGAACGGGTGAGACAGATAAAGGAGAAAGCCATCCGCCGGCTGCGCAACAGCACAAAGAACAAGATGCTAAAGACGTATCTCGGCTGAAATTAACCAGAAACAACAGGATATTCACATAGAATGAAACGATTGACATTATTAAAGGGACTATTGTTCGCACTATTTGCACTGGCCTTGTCCACCACACAGGCGATGGCCAAGAAAAAAGTGATTGACAAGATGTATATGTTCGGGTTCTCGGCCTCGTTCAAAGATTCCACGGTCTATTTCACCGATGTGCAAGAGGTGAACAATGTGTGGTTTGACACCAAGAACAAATTTTTGCTAGGCCGCGAGTTTTATTCCGAACAGTTAAAAGACTTTCTCTCTAAGAAACGTCAGCTTCCTGCCCGCACATGTGTTGTCATGTTTGACAGCAAGCAGAAAAAGGCAGAGAAGAAGCTGTTGAAAATGAAAAGGCTCTACACCGTGAAAGCCAAGGGGAAATACGAGGTTCAATACCTTGGCCCCGAGGATTTTAAATTTAAGACGTTAGACCTTGACTTTAGCGAACAATGACACAGCAACCGTTTCACCCGGTGGGTGCAGTACAAAGCCACCTGTTCCGAATAGGTGGCTTCCTGGTATGTGTCACATTCAGTGGGGCATCCGCGAACAGCATCAGACTGTTGCCCTCGTTCATTCCCTTCGCAACAGAGAGTGAAGGTGGCAAGCATGACAATGTACTGCTTGAACTAACGGTGGATGACAGTCTGCGCCCACCCGCACAGCGCGAATTGGTCCGAAAATTCGACACAGGCAATGGCGATACCGTTGTCTACACACTTGCAGACGGAGGGTATCTCTTTATAATCCGTGACATACATGGACGTGACTGCTGTCTGTTACAGGCATCAAGCAAGTTTGACCGTTGCCGCTGCGCACTCAACGGCAACTGGACGATGCGCTCCTTCGGACTGAATGATGCGCTGATGCTTGCCTTTGCCTATGCCAGCAGCTTTCACCACACCTTGCTCATCCACGCTTCATGTGTGTGCCACGAAGGCATGGCCTATCCCTTCATAGCCAAAAGCGGCACGGGGAAAAGCACACACACAAGCCTGTGGATGGCGCATATTCCTAACACGGAATTGCTCAATGACGACAACCCCATCATTCGCATTTGCAGCGAGGGCTATCCCGAGGTGTATGGCTCCCCCTGGAGCGGAAAGACACCGTGCTACCGCAACGTCAAGGCAAGGCTCGGCGCCATTACAAGGATTGAGCGCGCCCCGTCCAACAGTATTGAACAGCTCAAGCCAGTACAGGCTTTTGCATCGCTGTTACCGGCATGCTCGTCAATGAAGTGGGACCACACCATATATAATAACCTGTGTGACACCGTGGCGCAGGTTATCGAGAAAACAAAAGTTTTCACGCTCCACTGTCTACCCGATGCGGAGGCTGCGCTCTTATGCCAAAAGACCATCGTATGTCCTTGAACACTGTGCATATCAAGAACGCTATTCTGTTTCCTGAAATAGTCAAGTATATCCATGCCGGCCACACGGTAACCATCCCGCTACGAGGCACGAGTATGCGCCCATTTCTTGAGGACAGGCGCGACAAGGCGCTGCTGGCATCGCCAGATGCACCCGCGACAGGCGATGTGGTGCTGGCAGAGACCGCCCCCACCCATTATGTGCTTCACAGGATTGTCAAGATTGACAATGGCGAGGTGACACTGCTGGGCGACGGCAACCTCACGACTGAACATTGCGGCATCAATGACCTGAAAGCAAAGGCAGTAGGCTTCTACCGAAAAGGGCGAGCCACCGCAGACTATACCGATGGCATGAAATGGCGCATTTATTCCTGGTGGTGGACACGCCTACTCCCTGTCAGGCGCTACCTGCTGTGGCTTTACAGGAAATGCCATCATCTCTGAATTGACCATTTGACAAGAAAAATATGACAAGATGAAAGCAAAGAAAGGTTTTACACTGCGCGAGGTTTGCGGAGAGCAGATTATCGTGGCTGAGGGACGCGAGAACATTGACTTCAGCAAAATTATCAGCATGAACGAGTCTTCCGCCTATCTATGGAAAAGCGTCCAGGGCAAAGACTTCACCACGGAAGACCTTACTAACCTGCTGACCTCAGAATATGAGGTGGACAGGGGAACTGCCAACAAAGATGCGCGTAAAATTGCAGCCCGATGGATTGAAGCCGGTATTGCTGAGTAGAAGTATGGGGGGGGAAGCGGTGAAAACTAAAGGTCTTTGAGTAACACACCTCGAAGTTCTTTCAAATAGGCGGCCCGGGCAGAGACCACCCTCCTCCACCCCTCACCCTGCAAGGCATCAAGTGACAGAGACAGTTTCCATTCCCCCAGAGCTTCCAGACGATCGACCATCAGTCCGACACTGAGATGGGCCACACTCTCAGCTGGCATAAAGAGTGAGGCCTCCCCTTTTTCGTCGCCGGAGATTTCGACAACCACCCGCGCCTCTATCAACCGATAGAGCAACTCGTTGACAATGCGGATGGGAATGCCCGTCTCACGGCGCAGTTCCATTGCCGAGCAAGCACGCTGTCCCTTGTCAAAACGCCGGCAGACAATACGCATCAGCAAGGCACACAGCAAAATGCGGTAGCGGTGGCTAACGTCACTGGTATGGGTGTCATAGTCGTAAAAGTCAAGGTTCTGGCTGGTGTAGCACAATTCCGCGCCAAAGAGACAGATAGTCCAGGAAATCTGCACCCACAGCATAAACATGGGCAGGGCTGCAAAGGAGCCATAGATAGCGTTATAGCTTGACACCCACATCTGAGAATGTATGTAAACAAGCTGAAGGCCCTGCATGGCAACACCTGCCAGAATGCCCGGCACCACACAGTAGCGCACCTTGACATGGGTGTTTGGCATAAAAACATAGAAAGCGACAAACATTACTGACATCACACAATAAGGTAGCAAGTCAACCAGCAGGCCGACTGCCGGAGCCATGATGGACTGCCAGACCTCCGCCTCTGCCACAGTGGCCATAAAGACGCTCACACCCATGGTAAGCACAATCAAGATAGGAAACACCAGAAGCATAGCCAGATAGTCTGTACAAGTTCGGAAAATGCTCCGGGGCTTCTTTACCTGCCAGATGCCATTGAAGGTTTTTTCAATGTTGCTCACCAGCATCAGCACCGTGTAGAGCATGAACACCAGACCAAAGCCCAGGAAAACCCCACTCTTCGTATGCACCAAATAACTGTTGACAAAGCCAACTATCGCCTGGGCAACCTGGGGCTGCGATTTGAAGGCATCGCAAAACCAGACTTCAATGTACTTGCTGTATCCAAAACCCCTGGCTACGGCAAACACCACGGAAAGGATGGGCACAATGGCCAAAAGCGTGGAATAAGTAAGTGCAGCAGCCTCATTGACAACCCTCTTAGCTGTAAAGAAGCGCACCGCAAGCAGCAGCATTTTACACACGTCCACCAGGAAGAACTGCATGGGGTGAACGTCACCAGCCTTCACCCGCCAGATGTCCGTCCGCAAGAAATCCCTAAATTTTGACAGTTTTTCTTTCAGCATAACCGGATGTTCAACCTATCAGCGGTTTTCAAACTATGTTCAACAAGAAAGGAAAGCAGTGCCCCTATAAGCCGGGTTCTGTGCTGCAATGCCTTGGCACCACAGTGTCTGCCATTTATCTAAACCGTCTGTCACCAGATGGCTCAAGCGTTCTACCCTCCACCGTAACACGTTCGGGCGGGCACCCTCAGACGGTGGTTTACATGAACTTACAGCCTCCAGAAGGCACAGCCCGCCTGTCACCAGACGGCTGGTGGTCTCTTACACCACCTTCTCACCCTTGCCACAGCTACACGTGGCGGTCATTCTCTTCTGCCTGCTCCCACTGTCACCAATGGCTTCCATTTTCAGAAGTGGAGCGCCCTGCGCTGCCCGGACTTTCCTCTCGCCATCCACATGGAGGCCAGCGGCAAACCGTGGCGCTGCTTTCCAAATGCAAAGTTACAAAAAAGTTAATGGGCTTTCAAAATTATTCTAGACGATTATTATCAGTTGTCAGTTAAATTTTCCCTAAAATTCGTATCACCATTTCCAAAACGCACGCTGGAGAATCTCTCGAAGATGGAAAAATCTCTGTTTTTGTAGCAGCCAAAACGACCTTTCGTTCACTTATACCGTTCTTATTACCTGCCTACACAAACGATGTTCAGATACTGTCTTTTACACGACAACAAGGTGGTAAGCAATGGACATTACACAGTAAAGGCCTAAGAAAAACAGCCACAATGCTTGCCAATACCGACAAAACAGTTGCAGAAATAACAAATCTCACAGGCTTCTGCCCTCCCTGTTACTTCGAAAAGTGCTTCTTCAATGAGTATGGAGACAAGCCATCCGAATATGCCATGAAAAACCGCAAAGGATAGCAATACATACTGAAAGACTAACAGTGAAGCGTAAACAGCAGTTAAGCAAAGAAATAGAACTGTTAAAATGCGATAAATAATCATGACAAAATGACGGAGAAACATATTTTGCATCTATATTTGCACCGCAAAAAGCAGATGCAGAAGGCTGCATGACATACAGAAAACAACTCATAAAATAAACTATAATCAAACCAAGATGAAAAAGATTGTAAATTATCTGACGATGGCAGTCTGCCTGATAGCTATGGCTTTCTCGGTCGCAGCATTCAGCAAGGCTGATGCTGCTCCAGCCGTCCCCGCAGGACAACCGGTAGACTTAACTTATGCGGCAGAGAAGGCTCTGCCCTCTGTTGTACACATCAAATACGTACAGAATAGCAAGATTAAGACCGTTGACGTGCAAAGTGACCCATTCAGCGATTTCTTTAGCGACCCATTCGGCGGTTTCTTCGGCAGGGGAAACGGTGGCACACAAAAGCGGCAGGTGCAAACCCCCAAGCGCACAGCAACAGGTTCGGGGGTCATCATCTCAAGCGATGGTTACATTGTGACCAATAACCATGTGGTTGACGGTGCCGATGAGCTCACCGTTACCCTCAACGACAACAAAGAGTATTCGGCTCGCATCATCGGAGCGGACAAGACAACAGACTTGGCCCTGATTAAAATTAACGACAAGAACCTGCCCGCTATCACCATTGCCAACAGCGACAATATCAAGATTGGCGAATGGGTGCTGGCCGTTGGCAATCCATTAGGGCTGAACAACACCGTGACAGCAGGTATCGTGAGCGCAAAAGCACGCTCACTTGGTGCAAATGGAGTGGAATCTTTCATACAGACTGATGCAGCCATCAACGCGGGCAACTCTGGCGGAGCTTTGGTTAACACACGCGGTGAACTGGTTGGAATAAACGCCATGCTCTATTCGCAAACAGGATCCTACAGCGGCTATGGGTTTGCCATCCCCACAGCCATCATGAACAAAGTGGTTGACGACTTGAAAAAATATGGAACAGTACAGCGTGCGCTCATCGGTATTCAAGGCAGCGATGTGAAAGACTATGTTGACAGTCAGAAGGACGAGGGAAAGGACATCGACCTAGGCACCATGGAGGGTATCTATGTTAACAAGGTCAGCGATGACGGTGCAGCTGCGGAAGCTGGCATCAAAGAGGGCGATGTGATTGTCGCCGCCGATGGGCAAAAAGTGACGCGCATGGCTGAACTTCAAGAGGTTATCGCCAAGAAGCGCCCTGGCGACAAGATTACACTCACCTACTTGCACAACAAGAAGAAGAGCACCCAGACAGTGACTCTGAAGAATGAACAGGGTAGCACAAAGGTAGTGAAGAATATGGACCTTGATGTGCTGGGAGCCAATTTCAGGGAGATAACAAAAGCACAGAAAGAGCAATACAACATCAGCTATGGACTTGAAGTTATCAAGGTGAACAATGGGCGCCTCAAAGATGCCGGAATCAGCAAAGGTTTCATTATACAACGCGTGAACGACCAGGTAATCAAGACAATAGATGATATGCAGAAAGTTGTCAAGGATGCGTCAACCAGCAAAGACCCAGTGCTCTACATTCAGGGGATTTACCCAACTGGCCGCAAAGCCTACTTTGCAGTGGCACTGAATGAGGACAACTGACATTTAGCTGTAAAAGCAACTATCTGAGAGAGAAAGAATAAAAGGCTGTGCCAATTTTGTTGGCACAGCCTTTTTTGTATCAGCAAAAAATGCTTACCTTTGCAAAGTCAGCAAAAGCTGCACATTAACAGACAAAGGCAATGGGACTGACAGCATCCCTAATGCGCACACATTATTTTAAAACAATTTAAACACAGAAGAAAAATGGAACATCAACCAAATCTCTACATTGCAGTGGCCTACAAACTATACACAGACAACAACGGAAAGAAAGAACTTGTTGAGGAGGCCACCACGGAAAAGCCCTTTCAGTTTGTCAGCGGTTTCGGTATCACCCTTGATGCCTTCGAGCAGAAGGTTCTTCCCATTGAAAAAGGAAAAAACTTCGACTTTGAACTCACCAAGGACGATGCCTACGGAGACATCGAAAAGGAGCGGATACTTGACCTTGACCGGAGCATCTTTACTATCAACGGCCATTTTGACCATGAGCACATTTACAAGGATGCCATCGTCCCCCTGCAAAACGAGGACGGAAACCATTTCTACGGCCGTGTGTTGAGTGTGAGTGACGACAAAGTGAAAATGGACTTGAACCACCCGCTTGCAGGAAAGACCCTACACTTTGTTGGGCAGGTTGTTGAGAAGCGCGAGGCCACAAAAGACGAAATTCAAGGAATGATTAACCGTCTGAGCGGGGAGGGATGTGGATGTGGATGCCACGACTGTGGCGATGACTGTGACTGCGGCAGCGATCACCATGAAGGAGGCTGTGGATGCGGGCACTGCCACTGACATACAAATATTATATGCAATTGGAAGAGAACGATGCGTAACACATGGGGGAACGTATTCACTTTGACCACATTCGGCGAAAGTCACGGTGTGGCAGTAGGGGGTGTTGTTGACGGTATGCCTGCAGGCGTGTCCATTGATATGGAGTATATCCAAAGTGAGGTTAACCGTCGACGTCCCGGACAGAGTGCCATCACAACCAGCCGCAAGGAGTCAGACCTGGTTGAGTTGCTCAGCGGAGTGTTTGAGGGGAAGTCAACAGGCTGCCCTATTGGCTTCATCGTGAGAAACAGCAACCAGCACTCGCAGGACTATGAGAATATGCGCAATGTTTTTCGCCCATCACATGCAGATTTCACCTACACCACAAAATACGGCATTCGCGACCACCGCGGAGGTGGCCGTTCGTCTGCCAGAATCACCATTAGCCGCTGCGTGGCAGGTGCATTGGCCAAACTGGCACTAAAACAACTTGGTGTCACAGTTCAGGCATACACATCGCAGGTTGGTCCAATCGCCCTAAGTTCTGACTACACCCACTATGATTTGAACCAGTCAGAAACCAATGCTGTACGTTGCCCCGACAAGAAGATAGCAGCAGAAATGGTACAGTTCATTACCAAGGTGAAAAGCGAGGGTGACACAATTGGAGGCGTAATCAGCTGTGTGGTGAAAGGCTGTCCAGCCGGACTAGGCGAACCTGAATTTGACAAGCTCCATGCCATGCTGGGCTATGCTATGCTGAGCATCAATGCGGCAAAAGGATTTGAGTATGGTGAAGGATTCGGAGGCGCGGAAACCAGAGGTTCGCAGCAGAACGACATTTTTATAAAAAAAAATGGGAAGATAGCCACTCTGACCAACCATAGCGGAGGAATACAGGGTGGCATTGCCAATGGACAAGACATCTATTTCCGCGTAGCTTTCAAGCCTGTTGCAACATTGCTAACTACACAAGCCACTGTTGACAGCAAAGGAAGCCCCACCACGCTGACAGTGCATGGTCGCCACGACCCCTGCGTATTACCACGGGCTGTCCCTATTGTTGAGGCCATGACAGCCATGACCTTGCTTGACGCCTGGCTGATGAACAAAACTGTACATCTTTTATAAACTGACATATTGTCGCCACTTGATTAAAGAAGATAAAAAAAGTGGAGAAAGTCTAAATTTAACTTCAAAACACTTGTTGAAAGACAAATAATTAGTATCTTTGCAAGACTTCTGTGGGGTTTGTGACAAATCCCCTTTAGTTTTAGTTAAGTCTAGTTTAGTTTTTGTGTTGGTTGAGGGTGGCTTGATTGTCACCCTCAAATTTTTAGAGACACTTAAAATTATGTATACAATCAGCATTATAAGTCTTGGCTTGGCATAACTTTTGCCAATAAAAAGTAAAGACATTAGGAAATGAAGGTATTAAACAAGAAAGGATAAAAAGAAAATATGACAAGTCATTTCTCACCTAGAGTTTCTGAAATACTGGCATTCAGCCGTGAAGAAGCTCTCCGCTTAAAAAGCAAGACTATTCGTCCAGAGCACCTTCTGCTAGCCATGTTACGTTTGCAGGAAGGTCCAGTGAAAAGTGTGCTCAACCAGATGAATGTCAATGTGCAAGCCGTAAGAAACGACCTTGAGGCCAACGCACAACAAGACGCAGTGACAGAAAATAATCCGCATGACATAGAACTTAACGAAGGAGCCAGCAACCTGCTGAAACTGGCAGTGCTTGAAGCACGTATCCAGCATTCTGACACAGTAGAAGAACTCCATCTGCTTTTGGCTATGCTTCATGACAGCACAGACAACAATGCCAAAAAGGCACTGCAAAAGCAGCAACTTGACTATCACACACTGGCGGAAACCATCCAGCACAATGGAGAGATGGTAAACGAGCTGCCCCTCTCCGACAGCGACTTTGACGATGACGACCTTTCCGAGCGTGGATCGAAACAAATGAGTCCAACAGACAATTGGGGAACAAAGACAGAAACGCAAAAGAAGAGTAGTACGCCAGCGCTGGACAATTTTGGCATTGACCTCACGCAGGCCGCCATTGAAGGAAAACTTGACCCCGTTGTTGGCCGTGAGCATGAGATCCAACGCGTCATTGAAATACTTGGCCGGCGCAAGAAGAACAACCCTGTTCTCATCGGAGAGCCTGGAGTTGGAAAAAGTGCTATAGTAGAAGGGCTTGCGCAACTCATCGTAGAGCATCGCACTTCACCTGTGCTTTTTGGCAAACGTATCATCAGTCTTGATTTGACAGGAATGGTTGCAGGCACAAAGTATCGGGGGCAGTTTGAAGAGCGGGTGAAAGCTGTAATTCGAGAGATAGAGAAAAGCCCAGACATCATTGTGTTTATTGATGAGATTCACACAATGGTTGGCGCAGGCGCGACCCCAGGGGCTATGGATGCAGCCAACATTTTCAAGCCCTCACTTGCTCGGGGCACTATCCAGTGCATTGGTGCCACGACACTTGACGAGTATCGCACATCCATTGAAAAGGATGGGGCTTTGGAGCGACGTTTTCAAAAAGTTATGGTTGAACCAACCACCCAGGATGAAACCATACAGATTCTCCGCAACATCAAAGACCGCTATGAGCACCACCACCACGTAACCTACACGGACGATGCCATCAACGCATGTGTAAAACTGACAGAAAGGTATATTACAGACCGCCAATTCCCGGACAAGGCCATTGATGCACTCGATGAAGTTGGGTCGCATGTGCATTTAGTCAGCGTAAGGATGCCACAAGAAATTGTTGACAAGGAGAAAGAACTAGCCATGATAAAGGAAAAGAAGAATGCTGCTGTAAAACGGCAGGACTTTGAATTGGCAGCAACCTACCGTGACCAACAGACTGTTACTGAGGGTGAGATTGAGCAGCTTAACAAATCTTGGCAGCAGCAGGATGGCGAACAGTGCCAGCCTATCACTGACACCGATGTGGCCCATGTCATTGCTACGATGACGGGGATACCTGTTGAACGTATGGAAGAGACGGAGACGGAACGGCTTCGGACCATGGCAGATGACCTTAAGCATGAAGTGATAGCACAAGATAAGGCCATAGATAAAATGGTCAGAGCGATACAGCGCAACCGTGTTGGACTGCGTGACCCTAACCATCCGATAGGCGCATTCATGTTTCTCGGTCCGACTGGAGTTGGCAAGACCTATCTTGCCAAGAAACTGGCAGAACGAATGTTCGGCACAGCAGATGCCCTTATAAGGGTTGACATGAGTGAATTCACCGAGAGTTTCAATGTGTCAAGACTGGTTGGAGCCCCTCCGGGTTATGTAGGATATGACGAGGGAGGACAGTTGACAGAGAAAGTACGCCGGCACCCCTACTCTATCGTGTTGCTTGACGAGTTGGAAAAAGCACATGGCAATGTGTTCAACTTGCTGCTACAAGTTCTTGACGAGGGGAGACTGACCGATGGAAACGGCCGATTTGTTGACTTCCGAAATACCATCATTATCATGACCAGCAATGCAGGAACACGACAGCTGAAGGACTTCAGCCGTGGAGTTGGATTCAACGCCGGATCGCTGGGACTTGACATGAACGAGAACGACAAGGCCTACGCGCGCAACATCATACAGAAAGCGCTGAGCAAGCAGTTTGCTCCTGAATTTCTGAACAGGTTGGACGAAATAATCACATTCGACCAACTTAGTCTTGATGCCATCAAGCGCATTGTCAACATTGAGCTGCATGGTCTCATGGCAAGAATGGAGGCATTGGGCTATTCGTTCAGCATCTCAGACAAGGCCAAGGAATTTGTTGCAACCAAAGGTTATGACGTTCAGTTTGGTGCACGTCCTCTGAAACGCTCTATACAAAATCACATTGAGGACTTACTGTGTGAGAAGATTGTCAACGGAGAACTGAAGCCAGGCATTCCATTCTCCGTAGGTTTTGATGAGAAAAAAGATGAAATTGTTATTGTCTAATGTTGCAAAGAAATTTGCAACAGCGTGACCGTCGATTTCTCAACGCGCACACGGTTGTCCAATCTTTGGCCAACAACCCATATCACAGTGCCGTCAGCATCACAAAGAATAAGCTGACGGCGCTTTTCTAACAAGTTTTGCTTGATGTCAGTAAGAAAATCACTGACCAATTTTGAGCCTCTCATACCAAAAGGAACGAAACGGTCACCCTCTGCTGCCACACGAAGCGTAAGTGGGAACCTAACCTTTTCGGCATCCATACACACTGTAAATTTTTCACGAGGGATGATAAAGTCAGCTGTCCGCTGTTTGGTTGCAATCCGAATACGCCTTCCGTCAGACAGAACATAACAACCACATTCCGGTAGGCATACAGGTACAATGGGATTGGTGCACCGCTCTATAATCAAGCGACCGCGATCTATCAGCAAATCGTAGCTGCCCGCATGAAAAATTCGCCCCGACTGGCCTGCAGCGGCTTTACCAATCAGGCTTACCTGCGACGGAGAAAAGCCATAACCTTTCAACAACTCATAAAGAACTGTTGGCCAAGCCACTTCACGGCGCAGGTTTTCAAGGCTAACAATCCAGTGGCCATCACATTGAGAAAGCACCCGTTCCCGCGCAGCCGCAATTGCCGCGGAATAAAGTTCTGCGACACTGCTCATGCGTTCTGACATGGACTGAATGTGTTCACACACTCCTGGATTGAGTTGCCGAAGCAATGGAACAACATGATGACGGTACCTGTTGCGCATCGCTTCATCGCCCAAATTGGTACTGTCAGTTACATAAGACTGTTGGCGCGACGACAGATAGTCCAAAATCTCCTGGCGGCAGACACACAGTAGCGGGCGCACAACGATACCATTTTTAGGACGAATGCCACAGAGCCCACGAAGACCAGTTCCCCGAACAATATTCATCAGCACTGTTTCCACATTATCATCCCGATGGTGGGCCACGCAAACAGTCTCGGCATCAAGGTCTCGGCACAACTGCCGGAAATAACTGTAACGGAGACTGCGAGCAGCCAATTCAACACTGACATGATGCAGGTTGGCATAGTCCAATGTTTCAAAATGAGCCAAATGTAAAGGAACACCACGCTCGATGCACAGCCGCTGGACAAACGCAGAATCACGGCATGACTCCTCACCACGCAAATGGAAATTGCAGTGGGCGGCTTCCACACGAAATCCCAGTTCCTGCAAGACACAGAGCAAAGCCACACTGTCTGCCCCACCGCTCAATGCCACCAGATGAAGACTGTCAGGGGATAACAGGTGATTCTGTTGAATGAAGCCGCGAATTTTGCTCAGCATAAAAAACATTTACTCTACATAGAGAACAAGTCCCTTAAGATATTCGCCCTCTGGATGGTAGATGTTAATAGGATGGTCTGCGGGCTGATGAAGTTGGTGAAGGATACGCACCTTACGACTGGTCATGGCAGCAGCCGTAAACA
Organism: uncultured Prevotella sp.; assembly: GCA_937895845.1. GTDB lineage: Bacteria > Bacteroidota > Bacteroidia > Bacteroidales > Bacteroidaceae > Prevotella. The sequence continues at coordinate 24,011 of CALBLK010000034.1, forward strand.
CCGCATTGCGAAAATTGTCTTTGGTAACCACCTGACTGCAAGAAAAGGTGAAAAGGATTCCTCCACTCACAATCTTCTCAAAAGCCTCGGCATTAAGTCTGATATATCCTTTGAGCGCATTGTGAAGAGCCCCTCTGTGCTTGGCAAAAGCAGGAGGGTCAAGCACAATCAAGTCATACAGGCTACCCAGCCGTTCAAGAAATTTGAATGCATCCTCACAAAATGCCTCATGGCGGGAGTCATCTGGAAAGTTCAGTTCCACATTACTCTTTGTCAACTCAATAGCTTTGGCACTGCTGTCAACAGAATGGACTATTTTCGCACCGCCACGCATAGCATAGAAAGAAAACCCACCGGTGTAGCAGAACATATTAAGGACCTTACGTCCATGTGCATAACTTTCAAGAAGCGAGCGATTCTCACGCTGATCGACAAAGAAACCGGTTTTCTGTCCCTTTAACCAATCTACGTGAAACCTCAATCCGTTCTCAATGGCAGTGTCATCCTTACAGCCTCCATATATAAATCCATTTTCCTGTCCAAGTTCGGCTTTGAACGGCAGAGTTGTCTCGCTCTTATAATAGATATTCTCCACGCGCCCCCTCATCACATTGACTAGTGCCCTGGCCATCTCATGACGGGAGATGTGCATGCCCACACTATGCGCCTGCATTACAGCAGTCTTTCCATAAACATCTATCACAAGACCGGGCAAATAGTCTCCCTCACCGTGAACAAGACGGTAGGTATTGTTATTGGGATTGTCCACAACGCCTATGCCTTTGCGCATGGTCAGGGCAGACTGCAGGGCCGAGGCCCAATAGCCTTCATCAATCACAATGTCCCTGAATGAAAGAACCCTGACTGCAATCGAGCCAATCTGGTAATGTCCCACAGCAATGAATTGCCCCGAGGAACTAAGCACACGTACAACTTCCCCCTCATCAACAGGTTCGGGTATCTGCTGGATAGCCCCTGAAAACACCCAAGGATGAAAACGCTTCAAACTTTCCTCCTTACCTCTTTTGAGAATCACTCGCTTGTACATGTTCTTCATTTTTAATTAATTCATATCCACCGGTTTCCTCCAATCTTCTCCACTCATTGTAAAGCATGACACATGACCATGCATCAGTAGCGGCATAGGATTTTTGCTTGTCATTGAGCACATCAGCCTCCCAGTTAGACAGTTGCTGTGCCTTGCTGATACGCCGTCCGAAGAAATTGGCGAAAAGTTTTTGCAAGCTCTGGTCTTCCACGCCCATCTTTTTCACACAATCTTGCAGGTCAATGAACAAGCCGGCCGTGAACTTGCCCAATTTATGGAGCATCATAAGGTCGTCATGCAACGACAGCCCGACCTTGGGCACGGTCGTATCCTCAAGTAACCTCACTATCGGAGCGGCCATACCGATATAGTTCAAGCGGAAAAGGAAACAGACATCAGCAGTGGAAACCTGCAAGAGCGCAACTTTGTGAACAGTTCCTTTTTTGAACGATGGTCTGGTTTCAGTATCAATTCCCAAAATGGGTTGGGCCAACAGGAAGCTGACAGCTCTTTCTGCCTCCTGCGCCGAGATGACAACAATCACACGCCCCTCAAAAACGACACGAGGAAGCGATGGAATCTGCTTTTTATCAAACTTGGCGGCTATTTGTTTTTTCATTCAATGACAATGGAGCAAAGGCATTTAGCAAAATAGCGTCAAACCCATGCTAGTTTGGCCTGCAAAATTACAAAAAAAAAGGGAGTTTATGGTGAAATATAAGTTTTTTCCGCTACTTTTGCAAAATAATTTGGACAGTAGAAATGGTCAAAAAGAAGAAAACAGCCAAAGGGACAACCTTTAAGGAAGCAATAGGCATCAACAACATATTCCATAACGAAAAAATCAATTTCATTACAGGTGCACTTATTCTGGCGTTCGCTGTCTATATGGTTCTTGCGTTTATCTCATTTTTCTCAGCGGGAAGCGCAGACCAGAGCATTATTGAGTCGCCACGTCCTAACGACATCTATAACGAGAAGCATGAGTTTCTAAACAGTTGCGGTTCAGTTGGTGCCTATATGGCTTACTTTTTTATCAAACGGTGCTTCGGCATTCCAGCTTTTTTCATCCCCCTTTTTCTCATTTTGGCAGCTTGCAAAATGATAAAGGCATACAATGCCAATCTGCTCAAATGCTTCATGGGCATGATGGTGCTTATGGTATGGTCTTCTGTAACATTAGCCAAATTTCTGTCACCAGTATTTACCGACACGTGCTACAATCCCGGTGGAGACCACGGGCTCTTTATATGCCAATGGACAGAGAACCTAATCGGGGCGCCCGGACTCACTGGCATCCTCATCATCACAGCCTTGGCATTTTTCACATACCTCAGCGCAGAAACAATCTACTTTATCCGCAGGATGCTTAACCCCGTAAATTATTTTGCAAACAGGGTGAAGTTTTCCATAACCAACAATCATATCAAAGACCAAGAGGAAAACAATGGGGAGCGCCTGGTTAAGACAATAGAAGACCCCAAGGTGTTTGACGATCCAGAGATGCAAGTGGTCACTTTCGATGATACAACAGTTTCCCAGCCTATCAAGAATGACCTCCCGAAGAACAGAGTCACAGATGAAAAAGCACAAGAGGCTGCCCATCCCGCAGAAATGCATACCCCAGCCAACAACGAGGTAGATATGCACATAGAGATGGCCAAGGATGAGAAGCAGGCCTCAGGCTGCAAACTTGTAGATGTCGGCGGGCAGCCAATGGCACCCTACGACCCCAAGCGTGATCTGGAAAACTACCACTACCCCACACTGGACCTGCTGAAGAAATATGACAATGACGGCAAGCCCTACATTGACATGGCCGAACAGAATGCCAACAAAAACCGCATTGTCGAGGTACTAAGAACTTTCGGTGTGGAAATCAGTTCCATCAAAGCCACAGTTGGCCCCACTATCACACTCTACGAGATTACGCCTGCACAGGGAGTCAGAATATCCAAAATCAGAAATCTGGAAGACGACATAGCCCTAAGCCTCGCCGCCTTAGGCATCCGTATCATAGCCCCGATACCAGGCAAAGGCACCATTGGCATTGAAGTTCCTAATGCCAAGGCCAATATTGTTTCGATGGAAAGCATTCTCAACTCCAAAAAATTCCAGGAAGCACGGATGGAATTGCCTTGCGCCATTGGCAAGACCATCACCAACGAGGTGTTCATGTTTGACCTGGCCAAGATTCCGCACCTGCTTGTAGCCGGTGCCACAGGACAAGGAAAGTCTGTGGGGCTGAATGCTATCATCACCTCGCTGCTCTACAAGAAACATCCAGCCGAGCTGAAGATTGTTCTCATTGACCCCAAGAAAGTTGAATTCAGCATCTATGCACCAATTGCCAACCATTTCTTAGCCAAAGTGCCCGATGACGATGCCGAGCCGATAATCACTGATGTGACCAAGGTTGTGCGCACCCTCAACAGTCTTTGCAAAGAGATGGATACGCGCTATGACCTGCTCAAAATGGCCGGAGCGCGCAATATCAAGGAATACAACCAGAAGTTCGTAGCTCGCAGTCTCAACCCGGAACATGGCCATCGCTATATGCCCTACATTGTGGTGGTCATTGACGAGTTTGGAGACTTGATAATGACAGCCGGCAAGGAGATTGAGCTACCAATAGCACGTATAGCACAGTTAGCACGTGCCGTAGGAATTCACATGATTATTGCCACCCAAAGGCCCACGACTACCATCATCACAGGTAACATCAAAGCCAACTTTCCCGGGCGCATTGCTTTCAAGGTCAGTGCAATGATTGACTCGAAGACCATCCTTGACCGTCCAGGAGCCAACCAGCTGATAGGCCGGGGGGACATGCTGTTCCTGCAGGGCAACGAGCCTGTCCGTGTCCAATGTGCATTTGTTGACACACCCGAAGTAGAGCGCATCAATCGGTTCATCGCTCAGCAACAGGGTTACACATCACCATTTGAACTACCTGAACCCGACATGGGAGATGGTGAAGGAATGGGAAATGCCGCTGATGTAGACATGCAACACCTTGATCCTCTGTTCGAAGATGTTGCACGACTGATAGTCATCAACCAATCGGGCAGCACAAGTATGATTCAGCGAAAATTTTCTATTGGCTACAACAGAGCAGGGCGACTGATGGACCAATTGGAAAAAGCCGGTGTGGTGGGTTCGTCCATAGGCAGCAGCAAGCCACGCGAGGTACTTATCCAAGATGAGGTTAGCCTTAACAATCTGCTGAATTCCTTGCGCTAACCCTTTTAAACCAAGCTAATCCTTTCCGTCAAGCAGAATAACATACCATATTTTTTTAACAGATTATGTAATATGAGAAAAAAGATTTGTCTTTTACTAGTAATGTCTTTGATAAGCCAACTGTCGTTTGGCCAATCAGCCAGAGCGATACTTGACAAAGTTGCTGCCACGTTGAGCAACAAAGGTGGAGTGACTGCAACATTTCACATGTCAAACAAAGGTATCGGCTCTGTGTCTGGAAACATTTCGATTAAAGGGCGTAAGTTTCATGCAGTCACGCTACAGGCTGTCACTTGGTTTGACGGAAAAACCCAATGGACCTACCTCAAAAGGAATGGAGAGGTGAGTGTAAGTTCCCCAAACGAGGCACAGATGCAAGCCATCAACCCATATTCGTTTATCAACATCTACAAAAAGGGCTATGCACTGACAAGGCGAGAAAAGGGCAACAACTACGAAGTAACCCTCAAGGCAACCGGCAGACAAAAGATTCAGAAAATGGTAATCGTAGCAAACAAACGCACTTACACGCCATCCACCATCAAGCTATGCCAAAACGGCCAATGGACAATTTTCACAATCAGTAAGTTCAGGCGTGCAAGTCTTAGTGACAGTCATTTTCGTTTCAATGCGAAAGACTACCCAAAGGCGGAGGTAATTGACCTAAGATAAAAGAGAAGGCCGACTTTTCACATCACCACTTAGAAATACTCCTGTAACATGTATTTTGAAGGAATTATTATCGCTATCGTCACGTTTCTGACTATTGGCATATTCCACCCCATAGTTATAAAGACCGAATACCATTTTGGCACACGCCCATGGTGGCTGTTCTTATTAGGCGGAATAGCGTCGGTTGTGGCCGCCCTGTTTACAAAGAACACTGTTGTGTCTGCCTTTCTCGGCATATTGGGAGCATCATTTCTGTGGTCAATCGGAGAGCTCTTCGAACAGCGCAAGCGTGTTGAGAAAGGTTGGTTTCCCAAAAAGCCCAGGACAAAGAAATGAAAGTTCTCCTCATCCTTGTAGGGAAGACAACAGACAAGCGCTTGTCTGTATGTATTGAAGACTACATGGGGCGAATCATCCACTATCACCCATTCGAAGTGAATGTTATACCCGAGTTGAAATCTACCAAACATCTTAGTGCTGAACAGCAGAAGCAGATGGAGGGAGATGCCATACTGAAAAGCATTCAGCCCAGTGACACCGTTGTGTTACTTGACGAGCGAGGAAAAGAGTACCGCAGCATTGAGTTTGCACAATGGATAGAGCAGAAACAGCAAAACACGCGCCGGCTTGTCTTTATCATAGGAGGCCCATACGGCTTTTCAAAAGCTGTCTATCAGCGTGCCAACAGTCAAATCGCGCTGTCGCGCATGACATTCTCCCATCAAATGGTTCGCCTGTTTTTTGTTGAGCAATTCTACAGAGCTTGCACCATCGCCAGAGGGGAGCCCTACCATCACGAATAAACAAAAATCGGTCATTAGACCGAAATAAGCAATAACATGAGATTATTTCCAGTCTTTCCGCCCTTTGTCACTGTCTCTTTCGACATCTTGCTGCAGTCAGTGTCTCGCGCCATAGCCCGTCATGTCTTCACCACAGCCGCCAGCAAGCTGTCCGAAACAAGCAGCAACCTGGGACAAAACCTAAAGACCAATTTGGGGTGAATTAACAAGACAGGCAAAATATTATTCCGACTATGGCAGACAAGAACCAAGTTATCTCAATCAAAGGAGCAAGAGTTAACAACCTAAAGAATGTCAGTGTTGACATTCCCCGTGACAAGTTCATAGTAATCTCAGGAGTAAGTGGGTCCGGCAAGTCTTCGCTGGCTTTTGACACACTCTATGCTGAGGGGCAGCGCCGTTATGTTGAAAGTCTGTCTGCCTATGCGCGCCAGTTTTTAGGCCGCATCAACAAGCCCGACTGCGATTTTATCTGTGGCATTCCGCCTGCCATAGCCATTGAGCAGAAAGTGACAAGCCGGAACCCGAGGTCGACAGTAGGCACTTCAACGGAGATTTACGAATATCTGCGATTGCTCTATGCCCGCATAGGGCGCACTTACTCGCCAGTCAGCGGACAGGAGGTGAAGAAGCACACTGTAAATGACGTGCTCATGTGTCTGAAACAGTACTCACCAGGAACAAAGTTTGTGGTGATGTCTCCTATTTATATAAGCAACAACCGTACCTTGGCCGACCAGTTGGAAGCCTACCGCCAACAGGGCTACTCCCGTTTGTTTGCCCATTCCACATTCACCACCATCAGTGACTATCTTGAGACATCGGACACAACAACCTCAGAGCTGCCATATTTGGTGATTGACCGTATGTCAGTGGATTTCTCAACTGATGCGACCGCACGTCTGGCCGACTCGGTTGAAACCGCATTCTACGAGGGCAATGGCTCCTGTCGGCTGATGTTCATGCCATCCATGATACCCTACGATTTCTCCACAAGGTTTGAAGCTGATGGCATGACTTTCGAGGAAACTAATGACAATATGTTCTCATTCAATTCCCCGGCAGGTGCCTGCCCAGAATGCCAGGGATTCGGAAGTATTATCGGCATTGACGAGAAACTGGTTATCCCCAACACGACACTGAGTGTCTACGATGGCTGCGTTGTATGCTGGAATGGCGAGAAAATGAAAACGTGGCGAGAGGCTTTCTGCCACAAAGCCGCCCATTACGGCTTTCCTATTTTCAAGCCCTACCATCAATTGACACCGCAACAGAAAGACTGGCTGTGGCATGGGCTACCTGAAGATACCGGCAAAGCGGAAAGAGACAAGGTGTGCATAGACGGTTTCTTCCAAATGGTAAAAGAAAACCAATACAAGATACAGTATCGGGTGATGATGAGCCGCTATCGCGGAAGAACCGTATGCCCGATGTGTCATGGCACCCGGCTCAAGCCAGAGGCGCAGTATGTAAAGGTAGGAGGAAAAAGTATAACCGACCTGGTCCAGATGCCCATCGCACAATTGAAGTCATGGTTTGAAAACATACAATTAGAGCAACATGAGGCAGAGATAGGCCGCAGACTGCTCCATGAAATTACCACCCGCTTAGGTTTTCTTACCGAGGTGGGCCTGAGCTACCTCACGCTTAACCGACAGGCCAACACACTCTCTGGAGGAGAAAGCCAGCGTATCAACCTGACCACCTCACTGGGTAGCAGTCTTGTCGGGTCGCTCTACATCTTAGACGAACCGAGCATTGGTCTTCACAGTCGCGACACCGACCGCCTCATCGGAGTGTTCAACAAGTTGAGGGATCTTGGTAACACCGTTGTTGTAGTCGAACATGACGAGGACATAATCCGTTCCGCTGATTATCTGATAGACGTTGGCCCCGAAGCCGGCGAACAGGGAGGTGAAATAGTATTTGAAGGAGACCCCAAAACCATCACAGAAGACACAGCCCTAAAATACCCCCGCAGCCATACTGTAAAATACCTGTTGGGGCTGGAGGCCATACCGATTCCCAAAAGTAGGCGGAGCTGGAATCTGAGCGTAACAGTACGGGGGGCGAGAATGAACAACCTGAAGGGAATCAACGCCACCATCCCGCTGAATGCACTTACAGCCGTTACGGGTGTCAGCGGTTCAGGCAAGTCAACGCTCATCAAAGGCATTCTCTATCCAGCCATCAAGCGTCTTTTAGGTGACGTGTGCGACCCGCCAGGTGAATACCTCGGACTTGACGGAGACACAGATGCCATTGAGCGTATTGAAATGGTTGACCAGAACCCCATTGGCAAAACCTCACGGTCTAATCCTGCAACGTATGTGAAAGCCTATGACGCCATACGCGACTTGTTTGCCAGCCAGCCATTAGCTCGACAAATGGGGTTTACTCCCCAGTATTTCTCATTCAACACAGATGGTGGACGGTGCGAGGAATGCAAGGGAGCCGGCGAGATTGTCGTAGAAATGCAGTTTATGCCAGATATCATACTTCCTTGCGAGAGTTGCCATGGACAGCGTTTCAAAAAGGACATACTTGAAGTGCGCTTTGCTGGGAAAAACATTGCCGATATACTCAACATGACTGTGAGCGAGGCCTGCAAGTTTTTTGAATGCAATGGGCAAAACGCCATAGCCAACAAACTTCGCCCTCTTGAAGAAGTGGGATTGGGCTATATCCGTCTTGGGCAAAGCTCCTCAACATTATCTGGCGGTGAGAACCAGCGTGTGAAATTGGCCTACTTCATCGGCCAGGAACGCCAGCAGCCCACAATGTTCATCTTTGACGAGCCCACCACAGGACTCCACTTTCATGACATTCAGAAACTAATCCAGGCTTTCGACAGCCTCATTGGCCGGGGACACACAGTGGTTGTTGTAGAACACAACCTTGATGTCATCAAATGTGCGGACTACATCATTGACATGGGGCCGGAAGGAGGAGACCGCGGGGGGAAGATTGTTGCAACAGGCACCCCCGAAGCTGTTAGTGGATGCAAAGAAAGTGTAACTGGCCTGTATCTGAAAGACAAACTTTATTAAAGAAAATTTTGAAGAACAGAAAAAAAACATTATCTTTGCACCGCAAAAAGCAAAAGAGAACTTTGAAAGCCGATATGGCTCAGTTGGTAGAGCAATTCATTCGTAATGAATAGGTCCCCGGTTCGAGTC
>CALBLK010000035.1 GCA_937895845.1 uncultured Prevotella sp.
GCTCAGTGGTAGAGCACTTCCTTGGTAAGGAAGAGGTCCTGAGTTCAACTCTCAGATACAGCTCTTAATAATTATAAGAGGATTATTCATTAAAATCAAATAAACAAAAAAGCTATGGCAAAAGAGACATTCGTCCGTACCAAACCGCACGTTAACATTGGTACTATCGGTCACGTTGACCACGGTAAGACTACTCTGACCGCTGCTATCTCCAAGGTTCTCCATGAGAGAGGCTTCGGCAGCGAGGATGTCAAGTCTTTCGATCAGATTGATAACGCTCCCGAGGAGAAAGAGCGTGGTATTACCATCAACACCTCACACATCGAGTATGAGACTGCAACACGTCACTATGCTCACGTTGACTGCCCGGGACACGCCGACTATGTGAAGAACATGGTTACTGGTGCCGCCCAGATGGATGGCGCCATCATCGTGGTTGCCGCTACCGACGGTCCTATGCCCCAGACCCGTGAGCACGTGCTGCTCGCCCGTCAGGTGAACGTTCCCCGCTTGGTTGTGTTCCTGAACAAGTGCGACATGGTTGAGGACGAGGAAATGCTCGAGCTCGTTGAGATGGAAATGCGCGAGCTGCTTGACCAGTACGACTATGACGGTGAGAACACTCCTATTATCCGCGGTTCCGCTCTTGGAGCGCTGAATGGTGTTAAGAAGTGGGAGGACAAGATTATGGAGCTGATGGATGCAGTTGACACATGGATTCCCCTGCCTCCGCGTGACACCGACAAGCCTTTCCTGATGCCTGTTGAGGACGTGTTCTCTATCACGGGCCGTGGTACCGTTGCTACCGGCCGTATCGAGACCGGCGTTATCCATGTAGGCGACGAGGTTGAACTGCTCGGTCTCGGCGAGGACAAGAAGTCTGTCGTTACCGGTGTCGAGATGTTCCGCAAGCTCCTTGACGAGGGCCAGGCTGGTGATAACGTAGGTCTGCTGCTCCGCGGTATTGACAAGAAGGAGATCAAGCGTGGTATGGTGCTCTGCCATCCCGGACAGATTAAGCCTTTCAAGAAGTTCAAGGCTCAGATTTATGTGCTGAAGAAGGAAGAGGGTGGTCGCCATACACCTTTTGGCAACAAGTATCGTCCTCAGTTCTATCTCCGTACAATGGACTGCACCGGTGAGATTACCCTTCCGGACGGCGTAGAGATGGTGATGCCCGGTGATAACGTGACTATCACAGTTGACCTGATTTATGCTGTGGCTCTCAACGTCGGTCTGCGCTTCGCTATCCGTGAGGGTGGCCGTACCGTTGGCGCCGGTCAGATTACAGAGATTATTGACGAGTAATCATCAGTATCGAAATACCTTGGGGGTTCCCGCCGGCTTGACGGGAACCTCTTTTACGGGATTAGCTCAGTTGGTAGAGCACTGGTCTCCAAAACCAGGTGTCGGGAGTTCGAGTCTCTCATCCCGTGCAAAATAAAAATGTTATGCTTAAGAAATTTGTAGATTATTGCAAGACATGTTACGACGAACTTGCGCATAAGACCACTTGGCCTACTTTTGGCGAGCTTACACACAGTGCGGTAATAGTTTTATCTGCTTCCCTTGTTATCGCTTTGGTTGTGTGGGCTATGGATTTTGTGTTCAAGTCTGTGATGAGTATCATCTATCCTAACTAATCCCAATTATCTGAAATGTCTGAAACTGGTATGAAGTGGTATGTGCTCCGCGCCGTTAGTGGGAAGGAAGCCAAGGTCAAGGAATATATTGATGCGGCTGTAAAACTCAATGACACATTGGCTGCCAATGTGGGACAGGTTCTCCTGCCCACGGAAAAGTATGCCATGCTGCGTAACGGCAAGCGTGTGGTCAAGGAGAAGCTCTTTCTCCCCGGCTATATTCTTGTGGAGGCAAACCTTCAGGGTGAGGTGGCGCATATGCTCCGCTTTATCCCTAATGTTTTGGGCTTCTTGGGTGGCTTGGATAACCCTACTCCTATCAGGCAAAGTGAAATCAACAGGATCCTTGGAAATGCGGAGGAAGCTGAGGTTGAGAATGTCGAAATGAACATTCCTTTCAATGTGGACGACACAGTCAAGGTTACAGAAGGTCCTTTCAGCGGTTTCAGCGGGGTCATCGAGGAGGTGAACACCGAGAAACGCAAGCTGAAGGTGATGGTGAAGATTTTCGGGCGCAAAACACCATTGGAACTGGGTTTTATGCAAGTTGAGAAGGAATGATGCGCAATATGTTACGGTGTGTGGAGTTCCTTATATTTGGCTGAGCGTGTTGTGCGCGAGGCTTAAACACAATTTTAATATTCATTAAAGAAATGGCTAAAGAAGTTGCTGGATTAATCAAATTACAGATTAAAGGTGGCGCTGCAAATCCTTCACCCCCAGTGGGTCCTGCTCTTGGTTCCAAGGGCATAAACATCATGGGATTCTGCAAAGAGTTCAACGCCAGAACCCAGGATAAGGCCGGAAAGATTCTTCCTGTCGTTATCACCTACTACACCGACAAATCATTCAGCTTCGTAATCAAGACTCCTCCTGCTGCTGTGCAGTTGAAAGAGGCAGCCAAAGTGAAAAGCGGATCTGCTCAGCCTAACCGCAAGAAGGTGGCATCCGTAACTTGGGAGCAGGTAAAGGCTATCGCTGAGGACAAGATGAGCGATTTGAACTGTTTCACAGTAGAGGCGGCCATGAAGCTGGTTGCCGGCACTGCGAGAAGTATGGGCATCACAGTTCAAGGGGAATTCCCTGGTAAATAATTAACAAACTTCAATTAAGAAATGAGTAAACTGACAAAAAATCAAAAGTTGGTAGCTGATAAGGTTGAAGCAGGGAAAGCATACTCTTTGAAGGAAGCCGCAAAGTTGGTGAAGGAGATTACCACAACCAAGTTTGACGCTTCACTTGACATTGACGTGCGCTTGGGCGTTGACCCGCGCAAGGCTAACCAGATGGTCCGTGGCGTGGTGACACTGCCTAATGGAACCGGCAAGGTTGTCCGCGTGCTCTGCCTGTGCACCCCCGATGCTGAAGCTGCCGCCAAAGAGGCTGGAGCCGACTATGTAGGTCTTGACGAATATATCGAGAAGATTAAGGGTGGCTGGACTGATGTTGATGTGATTATCACCATGCCCTCATGTATGGGCAAGATTGGTCCCTTGGGCCGCTTTCTTGGCCCTCGTGGCTTGATGCCTAACCCCAAGAGCGGCACCGTGACGATGGATGTTGCCAAGGCTGTTCGAGAGGTGAAGCAGGGAAAGATTGACTTCAAGGTTGACAAGGCTGGCATTGTGCATACTTCGATAGGCAAGGTTTCATTCACTGAAGACCAGATTTATGAGAATGCCAAGGAGTTTGTGCAGACCATTGTCAAACTGAAGCCTGCTGCCGCAAAAGGTACTTATCTGAAGAGCATCTTCATTTCAAGCACGATGAGCAAAGGTATCAAGGTAGATCCGAAATCAGTTGAATAACTCGTTAAAAGTTTAGTAAAATGAAAAAGGAAGTAAAAGATACTATCATCGTTGAGCTTGGGGCGAAGCTGAAGGAATATCCTCATTTTTATCTGGTGGACACCACCGGACTGAATGCAGGTAAGACAAGTGAGCTCCGTCGCAAGTGCTTCAAGAGTGAAATCAAGATGGTTGTTGTGAAGAACAAGCTTCTTCACAAGGCTTTCGAGGCTTCGGACATTGATTTTGAACCACTTTATGGTTGCTTGAAAGGTACTACAGCTGTAATGTTTACCAATACAGCAAATGTGCCCGCCAAACTGCTTAAGGAATACGCCAAGGATGGCACGCCTTCCCTGAAGGCAGCCTATGCTGAGGAGAGCTTCTTTGTTGGAGCTGAAAGACTTGAGGAGTTGGCCTCTCTCAAGAGCAAGAACGAGCTTATTGCGGACGTTGTGGCTTTGCTGCAGTCTCCTGCGAAGAATGTCGTTTCTGCTCTGCAGTCAGGAGCAAACACTATACATGGTGTGCTGAAGACTTTAGGCGAGCGTCCTGAATAATTGCCGGTTTTGGCTGGTGATGTTTCAAAAGTCAAATAATCAACATTAAAAAATCAATAAAATTTAGAATAAAATGGCAGATATTAAAGCTATTGCTGAAGAGTTAGTAAATCTTACAGTGAAGGAAGTAAACGAGTTGGCAACAGTCCTGAAGGACGAGTATGGAATTGAGCCCGCTGCTGCAGCTGTTGCTGTTGCCGCCGGTCCTGCTGCCGGTGGCGACGCCGCTGCAGCAGAGGAGAAGACCTCTTTTGACGTTGTGCTCAAGGAGGTTGGCTCTGCCAAACTGCAGGTTGTCAAGGCTGTCAAGGAGGCTTGCGGCCTCGGCTTGAAAGAAGCCAAGGATCTCGTTGACGGTGCTCCCTCGACCTTGAAAGAGGGCCTGGCCAAGGAGGAGGCTGAAAACTTGAAGAAGACCATCGAGGCCGCTGGCGCCGTGGTTGAGCTCAAGTAACTTAGTTGGCAACAATATTTTAATGGTTAAGAATCTCTAGGTAGGAGATTCTTAACCATTTGTGTCTTCTACAGGACACATTTTGACAACGACTGGCATGACAGACAGTTTGTCCCATTAGATAACAATCAATTATATGGCTTCAAAAATAGTAGATAACAGAGTAAACTTTGGCAGCGTTAAGAATCCGATGCCGTTTCCGGATTTCCTTGATGTGCAGCTGAAGTCTTTCAAGGATTTCTTGCAGTTGGACACACCGCCCGAGGAACGCAAGAATGACGGTTTGTACAAGGTGTTCGCAGAGAACTTCCCCATAACCGACACGCGCAACAATTTCGTTCTTGAGTTCTTGGATTACTATATAGCCCCGCCGCGCTATACCATTGAAGAGTGTCTGGAGCGCGGCCTTACATACAGCGTGCCCTTGAAGGCCAAGCTCAAGCTCTATTGCACAGACCCTGACCATGAGGATTTCGCACCTGTTGTCCAGGATGTGTTCCTCGGCCCTATCCCCTATATGACTGCCAATGGAACTTTTGTTATCAATGGCGCCGAGCGTGTAGTCGTGTCGCAGCTGCACCGTTCTCCCGGAGTCTTCTTTGGCCAGAGCGTCCATGCCAACGGCTCGCTGCTGTATTCCGCGCGTATCATTCCTTTCAAGGGGTCTTGGATTGAGTTTGCAACGGACATCAGCAACGTGATGTATGCCTATATCGACCGCAAGAAGAAACTGCCTGTTACCACACTGTTGCGTGCCATCGGCTTTGAAACCGACAAGGACATTCTCCAGATATTCAATCTGGCTGAGGAGGTGAAGGTGACCAAGGCCAACTTGAAGAAAGTGATTGGCTCCAAGCTTGCAGCCCGCGTCTTGAAGAGCTGGAACGAGGATTTTGTCGATGAGGATACCGGCGAGGTCGTTTCTATCGAGCGCAACGAGGTGATTATGGAGCGCGAGACCGAAATCACCGAGGAAAACATGACGGATATTCTTGAAAGCGGTGCGCATACCATCCTGGTGCACAAGGATGACAGTCTCGCACAGGACTACTCCATCATCTTCAACACTTTGCAGAAAGACCCCAGCAACTCCGAAAAGGAGGCCGTGCTTTACATCTACCGCCAGCTGCGCAATGCCGACCCGGCCGATGACGCTTCGGCCCGTGAGGTTATCCAGAACCTGTTCTTCTCGGACAAGCGGTACGACCTGGGAGATGTGGGCCGTTACAGAATCAACAAGAAACTTGGGCTGAACACCGACATGAACGTGCGCGTCCTGACCAAGGAAGACATTATCGAGATTATCAAGTACCTGATTCAGCTGATAAACTCCAAGGCCACCGTCGATGACATTGACCACTTGTCAAACCGCCGCGTGCGCACTGTCGGCGAGCAGCTGAGCAACCAGTTCTCCATTGGTCTCGCCCGTATGAGCCGCACCATCCGCGAGCGCATGAACGTGCGTGACAACGAGGTGTTCTCACCCACCGACCTGATTAACGCAAAGACCATTTCCAGCGTAATCAACTCCTTCTTCGGAACGAACCCGCTCTCGCAGTTTATGGACCAGACCAACCCTCTGGCCGAGGTCACCCACAAGCGCCGCCTGTCAGCCCTTGGCCCTGGCGGACTCTCGCGTGAGCGCGCCGGCTTCGAGGTGCGCGACGTTCACTATACGCACTATGGCCGCCTCTGTCCTATCGAGAGCCCCGAGGGCCCGAATATCGGCTTGATTTCCTCGCTTTGCGTCTATGCGAAGATCAACGAGCTCGGCTTCATCGAAACGCCTTACAGAAAAGTGGTCAACGGCGTGGTCGACCTGAAGAACGAGGATGTTGTCTATCTGACAGCCGAGGAGGAAGAGGACCACATGATTGGCCAGGGCAATGCGCCGCTTAACGATGACGGAACCTTTATCCGTGATGTCGTGAAGTGCCGCAAGGACGCCGACTTCCCCGTTGTGCCGCCCAGCCAGGTCGACCTGATGGATGTCTCGCCCCAGCAGATTGCCTCGATTGCAGCCTCTCTGATTCCGTTCCTCGAGCACGATGACGCCCACCGCGCGCTGATGGGCTCTAACATGATGCGCCAGGCAGTCCCCCTGCTTCACAACGAGGCGCCTATCGTGGGTACCGGCATCGAGAAGCAGGTGTGCGAGGACTCCCGCACCATGATTGCGGCCGAGGGCCCCGGCGTGGTGGAGTACGTGGACGCCACCACCATCCGTGTGCTTTATGACCGTACCGACGACGAGGAGTTTGTCAGCTTCGAGCCCGCCCTGCGCGAGTACCGCATCCCAAAGTTCCGCCGCACCAATCAGAACATGACCATTGACCTGCGCCCCATCTGCAACAAGGGCCAGCGTGTGAACAAGGGCGACATCCTGACCGAGGGCTACGCCACCGAGAATGGCGAGCTGGCGCTTGGCCGCAACCTGCTCGTTGCCTATATGCCTTGGAAGGGCTACAACTACGAGGACGCCATTGTGCTCAACGAGCGCATTGTCCGTGACGACGTGCTCACCTCTGTCCATGTCGACGAGTTCTCGCTCGATGTACGCGAGACCAAGCGCGGTGTCGAGGAGTTTACCAGCGACATCCCCAATGTCAGCGAGGAAGCCACCAAGGACCTCGACGACAATGGCATCATCCGTGTGGGTGCCCGCGTTGAGCCGGGTGACATCCTGATTGGCAAGATATCCCCGAAGGGGGAGAGCGACCCCTCGCCCGAGGAGAAGCTGCTGCGCGCCATCTTTGGCGACAAGGCCGGCGACGTGAAAGACTCCTCGCTGAAAGCCAATCCGTCACTGACAGGTGTGGTGATTGACAAGAAACTTTTCGCGCGTGCCATCAAGACACGGCAGACCAAGCAGCAGGACAAGGCAGTGCTCGCCAAGATTGACGAGGAGTATGCCGCCAAGGTGGAAGACTTGAAAGACATCCTCGTGGACAAGCTGCTCATCCTGACCGAGAACAAGACCTCGCAAGGCGTGAAGGACTATACCGGCGCGGAAATCATCACCAAGGGCAGCAAGTTCACCATGACAAACCTGAAGAACCTTGAGTATGGTGACGTGCAAATCAGCAAGTGGACTGATGATGAACACAACAACGAGCTGATTGCCAAGCTGATTATCAATTACATGAAGAAATACAAGCTGCTTGACGCCGAGATGAAGCGCAAGAAGTTTGCCATTACCATCGGTGACGAGCTGCCCTCCGGCATCCTCCAGATGGCCAAGGTCTATGTGGCCAAGAAGCGCAAGATTGGTGTCGGTGACAAGCTGGCCGGACGCCACGGCAACAAGGGCATCGTGTCCAAGGTGGTGCGCCAGGAGGACATGCCTTTCCTGGAAGACGGCCGCCCCGTTGACCTCGTGCTCAACCCCCTGGGCGTGCCTTCGCGCATGAACCTCGGGCAGATTTTCGAGGCCATCCTTGGCGCTGCGGGCAAGAGGCTTGGCGTGAAGTTTGCCACCCCCATCTTTGACGGAGCCAAACTTGACGACCTGGCAGAGTGGACAGAAAAGGCCGGGCTTCCCCACCTGTGCTCCACCCACCTTTATGACGGTGAGACCGGCGAGCGTTTCGACCAGCCGGCCACAGTGGGCATCACCTACTTCCTCAAGCTGGGTCACATGGTTGAGGACAAGATGCACGCCCGCTCCATCGGCCCGTACTCACTCATCACCCAGCAGCCCCTCGGAGGAAAGGCCCAGTTTGGCGGCCAGCGCTTCGGAGAGATGGAGGTCTGGGCCCTTGAGGCCTTTGGCGCCAGCCACGTGCTTCAGGAGATTCTCACCATCAAGTCTGACGATGTGGTCGGCCGCAGCAAGGCCTACGAGGCCATTGTCAAGGGCGAGCCCATGCCCACACCCGGCATTCCCGAGTCGCTCAACGTGCTGCTGCACGAGCTGAAGGGGCTTTGCTTGAGTGTCAGACTGGATTAGATTTAGTCACTCTTTACATATCATTATACATCATCAGAAAATATGGCTTTCAAGAAAGAATCAAAGATAAAGAGTAATTTCACCAAGATAACCATCGGACTTGCCTCTCCCGAGGAGGTGCTGGAAAGCTCCTATGGCGAGGTGACCAAGCCCGAGACCATCAACTACCGCACCTACAAACCCGAGCGCGACGGCCTGTTCTGCGAGCGCATCTTCGGCCCCACCAAGGACTACGAGTGCGCCTGCGGAAAGTACAAGCGCATCCGTTACAAGGGCATTGTCTGCGACCGCTGCGGTGTCGAGGTCACCGAGAAGAAGGTGCGCCGCGAGCGCTCCGGGCACATCGAGCTGGTTGTCCCCGTGGCCCACATCTGGTATTTCCGCTCCCTGCCCAACAAGATAGGCTATCTGCTCGGACTGCCCACCAAGAAGCTCGACGCCATCATCTACTATGAGCGTTACGTGGTGATCCAGCCCGGCGTGATGGCCGGCAAGGTTGACGGCGAGGGCAACCCCATGCTGGGTTCCAACAAGTTCGACCTGCTCTCCGAGGACGAGTACAACAACCTCCTGGACAACGTGCTGCCGGCCGACAACGCCTACCTTGACGACAGCGACCCCAACAAGTTCATCGCCAAGATGGGTGCGGAGGCCGTCTACGACCTGCTCACAAGGATTGACCTCGACTCGCTCTCCTACGAGTTGCGCGACCGAGCCAACACTGACACCTCCGTACAGCGCAAGAACGAGGCGCTCAAGCGCCTGCAGGTTGTCGAGGCCTTCCGCTCGAGCAAGGACATCAACAAGCCCGAGTGGATGATCCTGAAGATTATCCCCGTCATTCCCCCCGAGCTCCGCCCGCTCGTGCCGCTGGACGGCGGCCGCTTTGCCACCTCCGACCTCAACGACCTCTACCGCCGTGTCATCATCCGCAACAACCGCCTGAAGCGGCTGATTGAAATCAAGGCCCCCGAGGTGATTCTGCGCAACGAGAAGCGCATGCTGCAGGAGGCTGTCGACAGTCTGTTCGACAACTCGCGCAAGAGCAGCGCCGTGAAGAGCGACAGCAACCGTCCGCTGAAGTCGCTCTCAGACTCGCTCAAGGGCAAGCAGGGCCGCTTCCGCCAGAACCTGCTGGGCAAGCGCGTCGACTACTCCGCCCGCTCGGTGATTGTGGTAGGCCCCGAGCTGAAGATGGGCGAGTGCGGCCTTCCCAAGCTGATGGCCGCCGAGCTCTACAAGCCGTTCATCATCCGCAAGCTCATCGAGCGCGGCA
>CALBLK010000036.1 GCA_937895845.1 uncultured Prevotella sp.
CACCATTAACATATGGTATAATAGCAATAATATACATGACGCTTATAATAATAAAAAGCAAGCAGAAGTTTTTTAGATTGATAGAACTTACTTTTCCACTGTACTCATAACCAGACCTTTCTCTTCTAATCGGTTCAAATAACAGACTCATACAACATATATAATATATTGTTGCAGAAAAAGAAACATTTTGATGTCCAGAATTAACAGATTCATAAAAGAAATCTTGTTGTGTCAAAAGAAAAGCGAATAATCCTCCGATACTATAAAATAATGTCATAGACCAGTACATTTTATTATTTCGTTTTCTATACGAACAGAATAAAAACACCAATGGCACTAATAACAGTATGTAATTTGAATTGAACATTTATCTATTTCTTCTTAATATTTTGGACTTAATACGAACAGATATAGGTTGTCTATTTAAGTGTTCCTCATCATAATGTCCTGCTAGTAATAGTACTATAGGAATCTCGTTTTCTTGCAGACCGCAAATTCTTTTAAATTCTTTCTCTATTTTTGGAGTTCGAATGAACATTTTAAAACATGACCCGATTCTTAACATATGGAGTCCCATACATAGATTCATTGCATACATACCTCCATCAATGTATGCCTCTTTTGATTCATAAGTTGAATTAAAATACGAGCCGTTTGCAGTCACAATAAAAATCGTATCAGCATTCATGCACCATCCCTGATCTCCCAGTTGGTTGGCTATTATCTTTTTTGCAATGTCACCTCTAAAAGCATAAGTTCTACAAGTTTGTCTGTTACAAGCGGTTGGCGTACATGATATAAGTTCCTCCACTTTCGCAAATTCATCATCACTAATGGGGGTTTTAGAGAAATATCGAATAGAAGTTCTGGTTTTGAAAAAATCTAATATTTGATCTGTTGTTGCTGTAAAGTTCGGCTTTTTAATCTCCTTTACACCAGCTTTTATATTATTCTTATAAAATTTATCCAACAATGATTTGATAGTATTTAATAATTTTTCGTCTTTGCATGAATATGAATCATTCACATACGCTTCTAGAACAGACATTGCTATTTGAAGTCGCTCATCATCACCATACAACTTGAAAGCTTTATCTATAAGAGTACAGAGTTTATATGCCTTTTCTTTACCCCAATTTTTCTTTTTGACAGCAAAGGACATCCCTTTTTCCAATGAATGCATTCCCAACATTACATTCACCATTACCTTATCACGAGTATTAACTTGAAAATTGTAAGAATTTCTTACAAGGAACAAAAAATCATTCCAACAGAGAACCAACGTCTCTATCATTTGAGATGATAAATCTCTAATAGTTTTAATCTTCATTTTATATTATTTTATTTTTTAATCGTAAATGGTAATTATCTCTTTATTTTTAATTGATATCTGTTTAAACAATACCATAAGAATATAGTAGAGTAGCACCCAACAAAATGTCTTTAACATAAATACAACAATATATGTAACGCGTAAATCTCTGCCTTTGAAAAAGTTTTCAAGATGCAACAAATAAACGATGACAAGAGCAATGAAAGCTAACAAAGTTGGCTTAAAAAAAGAAACAATAATTTTAATTTTACTTAGCCCCAATATTCTTGAATAGAATATAAAATAATAGGAAATCATATTTAGCATGACATATATTGAATAAGCAATAATAGCTGAACCGACGCCATAGCGTTCCGCAAATATAATATTTAGTATAAGTGACAATATACATGAACATCCAGTAATACAGATTAGTACTTTCGTCTCACCTTTTGCCAGTATTAAAGAATAAGCTGGAGTACAATGCATTTGAATAAAAGTAATAAACACCCAAAGCATGAACCATGCTGACAAGTAAGAATAATGATTGCCAACATATGCAGATAATACTTCATTAGCCCCTAATATGAATGGAAAGCATAAACAACATGTTATTATAGTTGTCAGAAATGTCCATTTGTAAGCAAATTTACAAATGTCAGTTTGTGCACCTTTTGCAATCAGCTCAGTTGTCTTAGGCAAGAACATTGATGAAACAGTTGCAGAAATAGTGATAATTAGCTGTGGAACAACCTCTAATATTCTAAATTCTGTATTTACTAACGGACCATCAGTGGAAAAAATACCCAAAATAATAGGTCTACTTTGTGATGCTGTTACTTGAAAAAGAGACAACAAAAAAATTGAAAGACAAAATATGATTACTACCTTAAAATCTTTCCAATAGAAAGCAGGCTTTATTGAATCTATCAACTTATCCTTCCTGCATTTTAATGCATATGGAATTATAAGGCATGATATAATCAATGTTAATACAAAAAAATATGAAGTCAATGAAAGTTCCAGTTTAAATACTAATCCAACTAAAGCTAACTTGAGTAATGTTTGAAAAATTTGTATTTGTGAAGTATAAGCTAATTTTTTTGCGGCAATTAGTAATTGTTGAAAAGTTGTAGTCCCCCAACTTAACATACTAAATAATGCTAGAATAAACAAACATGTTCGTAATTGCAAAAACTGATCATGGCTTGTAGAAAATAGACTTTCACCCCAATATGCCAACGATACCAATAGTGCTGCATTCACGAAGGCAATAATAGAGTAGAATGTTATATTCGTTCGAGCAACCCTGTTCACTTTTTCTGTGTTATTTTGTGACCACCATAAGGAGAAGTAGCGAACAGCACCTACATTCATACCTAAATCTAATAAATGCATATATCCATTGCAAGCCACTGCAAGTGATAAGATCCCATAGTTTTCCGAACCATAATATTTTAGGAGCAATGGTACAGATACGAAACCTACTATTGCTGTAAGAATCTTTTGTAGAGTACTCCAGAAAAATGAACTAAAATAATAATTTTTTTTCAAACAACCCATAACTTAAAAAAGGAAAATAAGTCTATATACAATAGTTCGTTAAAATTTGTTAGTACTCAAAAGTTAGTTAGTACTCAAATTAGGGCATACCCCTTTGTATAGGCACTTTTGCAAGTGCCTATATATTGAGTTGTTAATTTTTTAATGTGTTTATTAACTATTGCATACATTTTCTTCGTTCGACAATTTAAAAGCAAGCTTTAATTGTTCTCACTTATCGAAAATGTTGGCATGTTGCCAATCCGATATTATTTTATGATTTTCGGCTGCACTCGGCATAAATCAAGCGAGCTTATTCTGCTCTCGCTGGCACGAAAATTGTCTGGTCGCAGACTGAAAAAATCTCTGCAACCGTTAAAGATATTAACAAAAAACTTTCCCAGATAGTCCCATGCCGACCGACCTTGCATCTTCACAGTACTGATAATGCTATGGTAAGTGGCTGCCATTTTCGCACCTTCATCACTGCCGAAGTGGAGCATGTTGTTTCTCTGTGTCGTCAAAGGACGAACGGCACGCTCCGCAGCATTGTTGTCTATCGGATAACTGCCGTCCTTCGTGTAGGCAAAGATGTTGTTCCAAAATGTATCCAGATAGTTCAACGCTTTCTGCAAATAAGGAGTAACCGTTGCAGGATCCTTTGCTTTCTCAATACCGAGATGAGTGCGGAGATTTATCAGGATGCCTTTCGTCTCAAGACTCTGACGTTGTTTACCTCGTTCTTCATCTGTGAGATCGTCCTTTGTATACTGCCGTTCCAAGTTATACAAATCTTCAATGTATTTAATGAAGATGTCCGCGTTCTTGTCACCAGCCTGCTCACTTGCCTTCACAAACTTAGCACGAGCATGGGCAAGACACACCTGATGTTCTGTCTTTGAGAAATTGGGAGTGTCTGCTGTTTTCAACTCATTTCCTATAAATGTATAGGCATTGTAACCGTCAGACATGATACTCTTCAGTTCTGCGTCACCGATAAAGTCGGTAAGCACGTCACGGCCACGAGAGCCATTGTCATAGAAGAAAATGACAACACGCTCAGCCTTGTTCACAAGCACCCAAATGTAGCATTTCTTGTAGTGGTCGTATTTACGCACCTTACACCAAGTCTCGTCACAGTTCACGATGGAGTCCTTCTCCAGGGCAACTTCCTTCAGCGACTCAACGAGCTGGTCAAGATAGACCTTGCCTTTCTTCAGCCAGTTGCGCAGAGTGTTTGCAGAAACGGTCATACCCATATCCGTAAGCCACTGGTGGAGAAGACCGAATGTGACGTTCTTCACATAAACCTCATAGGCTATTGCCTGAAGAAACTCCGGCGTTGCCTTTGTGCCATCAAACTTCGTCACAAATTCAGGATTTCCAGACTTCGGGAAATATCCCCACTTGGGTTTCTTGCCTTTTTCAACATAATGCACCATCTCGAATCGTTTCTCCACAAGGCTCATCTCAAGATGGAAAACGGAGACCATTTTCTTGCCAAGGATTCTTCCCGGCACTTTCGCCTCGTCTGATTTGTACTCTTCAGACGGTCCCTTAACGCACATAGTCTTGTGTGTTTCTGGACGGTTAGACAAGTCGCGCTCCTTCTTTGAGGGATTTTCTTCATTGGAAGAAACTTCTTTCTTGGAAACGGAGTTGTCAGGAAGAGAAGATGAAGTGCCGTCAAAATCATCCTCGTCCTTACCACGGTCTGACTCTTCAGTTTTTGTAGATTCCGCTTTCTTTACTTTCTGCCTCTTGTCGCCAAAGCGGTTCTTGTCGGCAAACTTAAGCTTGGCGGTAAGTTCTGAAACCTTGCGCTCTGCCGACTTCAACTTACGTTCCTTCTCTTTCAATGACGACTCTAAAGACGACACCTTAGACAACACCTCATCAAGTCTGGACAATCGCTCGTCATAATCCTTTTGCTTGTCAAGGAAATCTTGGAGCACAGCATCTCTGACACGCAAATCGAAATCCGCCTTACGAACACGTTCGGCAAGATAGTTTATATAATGTTTTTGTTCTTCTGCTGTCATATCTTTACTGTAATCAACAGCTGGGCGCGAGATTGCCTCCCGTGTCAACAGCTCTTGCTTTTGTTCTATGATATGTTGCAGTTCGTCCATTCGTAATGCCTTGATTTTCAACTACAAAGATAGTAAAAATATATGAGAAAAACGAATAAACAAACAACATAATTATTTGATTTTCAATGTTTTAACTATTGGATTTTCCAATAACAAAACGACATCTTTCCAGTCTATTCTGTACACTCTTTCATTGCCTTCACGCTCCACTTTCATGAACTGGTGACCAGCTACAAATTTCTTCTCGAAAAGACTGTAAGAGCGGTTGTCGTATGTAAACAGCCGTACGATGCGGCGGTCACGTGACATAACGATGAACACATCACCATCACACGGTTCGCGATGGAGTTGCTCACGGATGATGGACAACACACGGCTATGCTTGCAGCGCATGTCGGTGAAGTCACGCAAATAAAAGAAGCGGTTGATACCTGTCACGCCCAGCATAAGCCCTCCAGTTTCTCTATCAACTGTTTCAACTCCTGATAGCTTAGGTTCTTTTGAGATATGTGCAACCCATTGGTCATTCGTAACTCCACAAGTATACGCACGGCAGCTGGAACACCGGTTTGCAGACGCTCCTGACGACATTCCTCCCTCTTCGGATTTTCTTGAACCGAGGAGGGCATGCCGTCCACCTTTACTTCCACTATTCTGGTACGTGTATCCTTGTACCATTTGTAGAATATGTTATAAGGTACTTTATTGCGTGAGCAGAACTGCTCAATGGAGATGCCGTTCGGCATTGCCTCCGTCTGGTACTGGAAATAGAATCTTTCCAAATCTTCGCTGCTGTACATAAATCTGATGTTTTAAAGTTCGGCAGCAAAGATAATGTTTTCATTTTTAAGCCCTAATTTGAGTGCTTACTGGGCTTCAGAACATATAACTGTATTTCATCAGCAATTCCTGGTGCTCTGCCTGGTACCTTTTCTTTATTTCTTCGTCTGTCTGCGCGTCCTCAAGAATGCTGCCCATCTCTTGGAACACCTTGCCTCCCGCCTTCATGATGGGGGCGAGCTGTTCCTCGTAATGGTCGATGAGCGGGGAATAGTAGTAGCCTATCTCCTTGATGATGAAGGCAAGGGTGTTCCACACATCATTGGTTTTCATGCGTCGCTGCGCCTGCTCTGCCAGTACGTGTTCGCGCAGGAAGTCGATGTTTTCGGCTTGCAAAACGGCATCTCCTGCGGTCTTCACCGGCTGGAAATAGCGGTCGACAAGGGCCTCGCGCTCTTGCAGGTTGCGCTTGTAGAACGGGCTTTCTTCGTCTTGCGTCATCTTTTCGCGCCTCACTTCTTCAAAATGCTCGGCATGGACACCCGAAATGGCCACACTGATGCCTCCAGCGTCCATCACGAGACGGCGGTCACGGTCAATGCGGATGACATAGCCCTCTAGACCGGCCAGCTCTCCCGAGGTGATGCGGAGCAGGGTGCGGTTGCGTGCATAGTAGTGGAAGGGCTTGAGCAGAAAGCGGATGCGCTCGGGATCTGTGCCGTTGACACGCATGAAAGGGCGCATCTGCGCATCGGGAATCACTGCCACCCGGCCTGTGCTGCAGTTCTTGCAGAGGTAGAGGGGTGGAAACTTCTCGCCCAAATAGGACTGGATTTCTGTCGGAAGGCCTTGGAAAAAGATGAGGCCGCTCACTGTCGGCACCTCTTGGTGCTGCACCTTTTTCGTGCCAGTCTTCTTGAAATACCTTACAGTCTTGTGTACGAAATAGATTCTGCCATCCTTGGCCAGCTGCTCCTCGATGCCTTTCACCTTGCTGTTATGCACGAAGAGGTAAGACCATGTGGTGCAGCCTGGCTGAAGGCACTTCTCTATCTCTGAGCCATTCTTTCCGTTTGGCTCAGTAATGCGGATGTCCCTTGGCGCTGTTTGTTTCCAGCCGGCTGTAGAAAGAGGATTCGTACCGTCCGGTTTCATAAACCCTGCTCTACTTTATGTCCTTGGCTGCAACCATGCATGACGGCTGCGACAGTCTGGTTGATTCACTTTTCGTGTCCATACGCAATCAAGTTGTGTATATGCCAGGCACATATTATAATGCCACCAGTAATTATATATCTTTATCATCTTGTCAAGGCAGGTGCTCAAAATTTATCGCACAGGTGAACCTCACGAAAAGAATTGAAAAACTGTCTGACAGAGCGAATTTGGTGCAAAAGTACGAATTTCATTTGAATCTTGTGTTGGTTTTAGTGGCAAAAGCCCGATTTCCTTGTTGAATTTTCTTGAATGTTTGAACAAGTCCCACATTATCTACTTTTTTGTTGTGTTGCAATGTGCTGCAAATAAGCGATAAACAAGCGCATAACAAAGGCATAAGAAACATGAACCCCATAAATGCAAAAAGCGTGCAACTCAATGAGCTGCACGCTTTTTGCTTGTTGTTACGTGTTTACCTTTCGGCATTACTTAACCTCCTCGAAGTCTGCATCCTGAACATCGTCTGTGCCAGTGCTGTTGCTGCCGCTATTGTTCTGGGCTTGCTGGCTGCTGTCGGCCTGCTGGCCGTTGAAGCCTGCGTTGTTTGCCCCGCTCTCGGCACTGCCCTGACCGTACATCTGCTGGCTTGCAGCCTGCATCACGGTATTCAGGTTGTTGATGGCCGAGTCAATGGCTGCTACGTCACCTGCTTTGTGAGCATCCTTGAGCTGCTGGAGAGCCTGCTCGATGCCCGGCTTCTTGTCGGCAGGAATCTTGTCGGCATTGTCCTTGAGGAAATTCTCCGTGGAGAAAATCATCGAGTCAGCCTGGTTCAGCTTGTCGATGCGGTTACGCTCGGCCTTGTCGGCGGCAGCGTTCTGCTCGGCCTCGGCTTTCATGCGGTCAATCTCCTCCTTGCTCAAGCCAGAGGAAGCCTCAATGCGGATGGCCTGCTCCTTGCCTGTTGCCTTGTCCTTGGCCGACACCTTCAATATGCCGTTGGCATCAATGTCGAATGTCACCTCAATCTGCGGAATGCCGCGGCGTGCGGGAGCTATGCCTGTCAGGTTAAACTGTCCAATGCTTTTGTTCTGTGCGGCCATCGGGCGCTCGCCCTGAAGCACATGGATGGTCACCTCCGTCTGGTTGTCAGCTGCGGTAGAGAACACCTCACTCTTCTTGCACGGGATGGTTGTGTTGGCGTCAATCAGCTTGGTCATCACACCGCCCATGGTCTCGATGCCAAGGGTCAGCGGCGTAACGTCAAGCAGCACGATATCGCCCACGCCCTCTTCCTTGTTCAGAATGGCACCCTGGATGGCTGCACCTACGGCCACCACCTCGTCGGGGTTGACACCCTTCGAAGGCTCTTTGCCAAAGTAGTTCTTCACCAGTGTCTGCACTGCGGGGATACGGCTCGAGCCACCAACAAGGATTACCTCGTCAATATCTGACGTGTTCAGCTTGGCATCGCGCATGGCATTCTGGCAAGGTACAAGACAAGCCTGAATCAAATTGTGGGCCAGCTGCTCGAACTTAGCCCTCGTGAGGGTTTTCACCAGATGCTTGGGCACTCCGCCGACAGGCATGATGTAAGGCAGGTTAATCTCGGTCGAGGTGGAGCTTGACAGCTCAATCTTAGCTTTCTCGGCAGCTTCCTTCAGGCGTTGCATGGCCATCGGGTCTTTGCTGAGGTCTGCGCCCTCGTCGTTCTTGAACTCTTGAACCAGCCAGTCTATGATAACCTGGTCGAAGTCGTCACCACCCAGATGGGTGTCACCGTTGGTCGAAAGCACTTCGAACACGCCGCCACCGAACTCAAGGATGGAGATATCGAATGTACCGCCACCGAGGTCGAACACGGCAATCTTCATGTCCTTGTTTGACTTGTCCACGCCATAGGCGAGGGCTGCGGCCGTAGGCTCGTTCACAATACGGCGGACGTTCAGGCCGGCAATCTGTCCGGCCTCCTTGGTGGCCTGGCGCTGAGAGTCTGAGAAGTAAGCCGGAACGGTGATAACGGCATCTGTCACTTCCTGTCCAAGATAATCCTCGGCCGTCTTCTTCATCTTCTGGAGAATCATTGCCGAAATCTCCTGCGGCGTATATTTGCGGCCCTCAATGTCAACACGGGGGTAGCCACCCTCGTTCACCACCGAGAACGGAACGCGTGTAACCTCCTTGGCACACTGCTCGTAGGTCTCACCCATGAAACGCTTGATAGAGTAAACGGTGTTCTTCGGATTGGTGATGGCCTGACGCTTGGCAGGGTCACCCACCTTGCGCTCGCCGTCCTTGACGAAACCTACCACTGAAGGGGTTGTGCGCTTGCCTTCCGAGTTCGCGATAACTACTGGTTCGTTGCCCTCAAACACGGCAACGCATGAGTTCGTAGTTCCTAAATCGATTCCAATAATCTTTCCCATAATTCTGTTTATTTTATTTTTGTTATTGTCAAGTGTGAATGCTGTGCCGGTTTTGTAGTGCCCGGCGGAACACTTCGGTCTTTTAATTGCAAAGCGCGTGCCAAAATATTTTTTTCTGCTTGCTGGTGCCTCTTTGTCACGCCATTTTGTCATATTATCCCAAATCTGTCGTTAGACCGAAATAAGCATTCACACGAGATTATTTCCCTGTCTGTCAGCCTCTTGCCACTGTTTCTTTCGGTATATTGCTGCCGTCGGCGTATCACCATGGCCCGCTTTGGCTTCAGCACTGCCGACAGCAAGCTGTCCGACACAAACAGCAACCTGGGACGAAATCTAATGGCCGATTTGGAATTATAAAAAAATATACCTATCTTTGCAACGCAACCAATAGCTGATATTCTTATGAAAGGTCTCTTCTTCAGTATGACACTGCTGCTGTCCGCGCTCTCTGTATGCGGTCAGAATGACTATTTTGTAAAGACAAAGGGCGCAAAGGTCGTGACCAGGGCTGACGGTGTGAAGGCAGACCGTGGTGTGACCGCCGAGGAGCCGCAGGACTTCATTGCGCAGAACTTCAGGTTCTACAGCCTGTGCGACTGGAAACCGGGAATGAAGTTCATGGTGATGCCCGAAAAATACGATTTGATTGTCAACACCTTCTGCAACGCCTCGACTGGGCGCGAGGTGAGCAACGGAAAGCTTCGCCACCACATTATGGTGTACAAGGGGCATACGGAGACAGACGACGGCCATGCCAACATCAATTTCCGCTGCCCTGATGATGGCAACGACTACTATTACCAGGTGCCCAGCGGCTCTTTCGAGAACTACTGCGGTGGCAAGATGGGCGTGCCCACGCTGGCCTATCTGGGTGATGTCGACGTGGCGCGCGAGAAGCTGAAGGGAGCCACGCTCTTTACCAACGGCACCGTCTACTATGAGGACACCGAGCTGAACGGCGATGGCTGCGAGGAGGTTTCTGTGCCAAAGGGCACTGAGGTGAAGGTTGTTGCCGTCGGTGTGGGCACGCGCCGCTTTCCGGTCAAGCTCATTGTGGCCGACAGCAAGGGCCGCGAGTTTTTCCAGAACGTGGCCATCAGTCGCACCAACAGCGGAATGCGCGAGGACGAGTTTGGCGGAGGCAATGTGCACCACACATTCAAGGGGGCGTTTGAACTTGCCGATGAGGTGGGGGCTTTGGCTGGTGAATACGCACCTTATGTCAACAAGACCGTTTATACCAAATACCGCACCACGATGCAGAATGCCAGTGGCGATGAGGTGAACATCATCCGCCTGTCTGGCTTCAGGATTGTGCAGGTACGCCCCAAGGCGGGTTCCAAGCGGGTGACGATGACACTGAAGTCAACCAAGACCGGCGAACTCTACACCAAGGATGTGGCCATTGCCAACGAGAGTGTGATTGGAGACATTGACGGACAGCGCGAGGACTACTACGCTTTCCTTTTTGGCGAGGGTGACGTGTGGAAACGCTACAACGTGAGTGCCGCCCACCGCGAACTCATCCGTCAGGGCCGTGTGGCCAAGGGCTTCACCGCCGCAGAGGTGCAGCTGGCCAAGGGGAAGCCCCGCCGCAAAGTCAAGTCGGGCAGCGGACGCATGGACTGGATTTATGGCAACGGCCAGATTGTCAAGTTCAACAAGGCACGCCGGGTGATTGCAGTCGCTAGTTTCTGACCCTCAAGACTGTCGCATGTGAGTGGCCAAAACCCTAGCTGCGCCCTTTGTTAGACTTCCGGTTTCCCCCCCCGTTAATTTGGGTTTTCTTATCCCGGATGGGGAAGATGGTTGCGCTAATGGGCTATCAACGAATACTTTGGCATTGGTCTCGAGAATGAAGCCTCTGCATCAATATTGCTACACTGTTCCCTAACAATATCACGCCTGCGAATAGCTGGTTGCAAGCAATATGTATTGAAATCATCCAGATTAAGCATATCTGACGATATCACATGAGGAAAAAGTAACTTCAAATAGGCAGTAGCCACTCTTTTTACAGCTTTTGTATGTCGCATATCTGCCCCTCTAGACACAACTACCACTTCATCAACAATCTGAGAATAGACAGACTCTGTACGTAGATGGTGAAGAACTTCTGAAAAGAACTCAACATTAAGAGTCCAATCGTGCAATGCCATATCCACATTGACACGAGGTAGCAGCCAGCCTTCTATCATACCATGAAAACGGTCAAGCAAGGCGGACTCTCTAAAGACTTCTGGCAAAGAGTCAAAATAGCGATAGTCCAACGGCTGATTGTCTAGTGACAACAATATATTGCCCAACAACATCAAACCACATTCGGACATAAACTCATAATTGTCAACTGTTGCACGACCATACTCCAAATAATTCTTCAAGAATGACTGCATTTCTGAATTATCTGAGAATGTAATGGATGAGATTTCATCAAATGCCACAAGGTCATAGAATCGCATAATACCAGGAGCCTTAGTTGATTTGTCGTAAACCAATTTGGCGCGGGATACCTTTCCTCCACTGACAAGCCAGGCAAACTTTGAAAGATTGCCAAACACATAGCTCTTGCCTGTTCCTTTCGGGGCTAGCTCTATAAGATTCAGGCGTGACTCGGCAAACGGCAACAGCCGTGTGACAAATTCCAGCTTCTGTGTCATATTCTTAAACGCAGAAGGTGTGTATTCCATTGCCGAGATTAGCACATCAACCCATTCCTCCAATGTGAATTTTGAACGGCATTGCCGTATATAATCCATATCCAATTTTTTCATAGGGCGGAAAGGCTTGAAATTTACCATTTCCACATATCCTCGTTTATTCTCTTGAGGCATCATATAGACTATCTTCATTATACCCCATTTCTCGCCATCTATCAAGTCATCAGGGTATTCCTCAACCAAATAATCAGGAATCAGCGTGTCACTTGCCTTTATTCCCATGTCTGGTATTTGAAACATGGTCTTATTTTGAGCCAAACTTGTCAAGACATCAAAACGAGTCAGAAGTGTCAAAGTCTCTCCTCTTCTCAGTCGAGCAACAATAGCACTATTATCATTAGGTATGTGTTCATCCAAGAAACGAGCAAGTGCTGCCCGTTGAAAAGTTCCGTCACTTGAGATATGGGTAGAAATCAAGTAGTCCTTGACGAAAGAAGGCAGATTCCTCCCGTTGAACACGTCATAATTGGCAGGATCTTTGTAGACAGCGGCTCCGCCAAACACTCCCTTTATTTTATTCCCTATCTCGCTCATTGTTACAAAGTAAACATGTCGTTAATGTCTGTGTTGTTTCCAACTCCAATGACTTTTATCTCTAATTGAATGCTTGTGGCGTCTTTAGGCTTCACGTCCAGGATATGCGAGCCTTCCGCTACATTGTCCAACCTCGCTACCCAAGTTGTCCCTTCCCGCTTCATCTCATAAGTATGCCCCTCACATATTAGTGACACGCTCGCAGGCTCAGGAATGACAGATAACCTGACAACAGGTTTAGACAACATGATTTCCGATTCTATCAAATTCACTTGATATACGATGTTACTTGCCACATTTTTGTTGGACAACAAGATAAATGGTACAAGTACCTCTTCTGGAGTGCATCCTCCGTGAACCTCATGGGTAGGCACTTTAGCCAATGAAGAATGAGTAAGGGCCACTTTATAGAGTTGCCCATCTTTCTCATTCTTGTGTACCAAGTAATCATGGTCTGTCTCAGCCTCAGGGGTTGTCTTGATATAGCGCCCCTCATGTTCAAATTTTCCATCGTATTTTTTAGATGCCACCTTTCTTGAAAGGAAACTCAATCCATGGTCTGAAACTATGGAAATGGTGCATTTCTGCTTTTGACAAGTATCAATGATTTCATTTATTATACTCTTCAATACGGCCAACTCTTCATTGAGCGTAAACAGATATTTATAACCATGTGCATCATGCCCTAACTCATCCAAGGCGCCATACTTAATCACTTTTTCTCCATCAAAGCGGTTGAGTGAAGTTGACGACGGTATATTGGCACGGGTTATCTGTGAACGGACGACTTTCATGTTGCTGTGTTTCTCCTCGATAAGACACTGGATATATGGCAAAAACTCCGCTCCCAGCCCGTCTATCCAATATACTTTATCAGGACACAACATAGAGTTACGGCTAACCTCCGCCAGCACATCATGCGATCCGTCAAACGAATAATACCATTGGTAGAATGTCTTGGATGTGGCATTCCTTTCCTTTATGAATGTTGCAATCTCGTTTGTGTATGCGTCCAGCAGCTTCGCCTTTTTGTATTCGTGAAGATATTCGAAGCACCATTGGGTATCTACTGCAAAAGAGGATGGCTTCGTATCTTTAAGATATGCTTCCAATTCGGGATAAGTAGTTTTCACGGCATCCTTTACAGGCTTGTTCTGTTGATTATGTGCATACCATCCCATCAGAAGAATATGCTCATAGTCAAATACGCCTGTGCACAAATCTAAGGCATTTGAGAAATTATTGGAGCTTTGGAAGATTTCTTTGGTGCGTTGCAAAAGCCATTGCTGCTCTTGGTCTGTGACAAATGCTCTGAAAAAATCGGCATTCTCTCTGATAAGCTTGCGCCTTTCTTGTGCATACTCGGTTCTCTTGCTTGCTGGCATATTGTATAGGATAAGCGTGGCTATATAATATGGAAGTTGCCTTGCGTCATTCATGTCTGTAACAGTTTGCATACAGACTTTCAAATAAGAGTCACATTCTCCTATCTTAGTATGCAGGACGTAATGGTACAAAAGCCAACGGTGAAAAGGAGTTGTATCATCTTTAACCCATTCTTCAAGGATTTCAGACACATTCAGTATTTTCTTGTTGAATATGTCATGAACATAAGATATGTATGAGAAAGACGAACCTTTGCCATTTTCAAGTGAGCGCAATAATTCTTCCCAGTACGGTTTGTCTTTTTCTTCATAACCAAAAGGAAAAGACAAATCCATGAATTTTGTCATGAATTCGTATGCGCTGTCTATTTTTATAAAATTAAAGATATTGTCAGGTTTGGAATACTTAAACTTTGCAGAGATAGGAAGAGAGGTGCAGACAATCCGCTCTTGCGGTGCCTGTACCTTCCAGAATTTCAGCCAGTCTCGCAATGAAGACAGTTTGCACTGTATCTCGTTTTGGGGTATTTCGTAGTTTTTGTATTTCGTAAAATACACCTCAACAGTTTGTTTCTCTGCATCGTATCTCCAAACAGGCGCACTTTCTCCAATTCGGGCAAAATGATTCAAGAAATCAGTAAAACGATTCTGCAGGCCAATCAACGGCACATAGATACGCTTTTGCGGATTGCGAACATCCTCTATCAACATGATGTCATTGAAGAACCCCCTAAAGTCATCGTCATTATAGAACCTGACAACCTCGGAAAACGGTGTCACAAACGTAGATGTCTTGCATGCCATCAAAGCATCCCTCAGCATGTCTTTTGTGACCCACTCGTCATCTTCATCTATAAGTTCCTCCAAGTCCAAAGCCTCCACGCCAAACTTTACCATCAGTTTGGCCAATTCCTTTAGTTCATCAAAATTATTGAGCATGATGAATCTGACGGCATACCGTTGGGCCAACATGTCGTTAGATTTCATGTCGTTGGCTATTTCTGTTGCAAGCCCGTCAAAAGAGCCAAATACTTTTACCTTGTCAGACGTATCTATATGTGCCATATCCTTAACTGCCTAAGTATCTGATAAGAAAGTCGGAAACTTCTGGATGCTCCTCTATAAGGTCAAGAACAACCTTTTGCCACATCATGCTTGGCATGGTTTGCGACTTCACATAGTTCTTTGCATGCCTTATGGTGTCGGGGGCGGCCCTAACCACAGTAGCAGAAGGCTCGGAAGCCACATCTGGCACAGAAGTCCCATCTGGCCTTTGCCCCCGCTCTGCTGAAGGCTTGCTCTGCTCCTTGATCTTTTGGATATAGAATGCATTGACGCAATCTTTCACATCCTCTCTCTTGCGGAATGCAATCTCAGACTGCAAATGGTTCAGTTCTTCCTCAAGCTCATCCCACCATTCATCCTTTATATCTACGTTATTTATACTATTGATGAAGTTGACAAATCCTTCATGATAGTTGCCCTGCTTTGCCAAAAGCTTGTAAAGGTCTATTTGCTCACCCTTAACCTCACTGTATAGCTCTTTGATTTTTGGCAGGGTGTAACTGTCTTGACTGAAAAGATAAATCAAGTCATTCAATGCTTTCTCGCACTCGGGCTTTTCCTTGATGGCTGAACAATACAGCAAAGACCACAATGGATATTTTGCTATCTGCTTGCAGAATTCCGTTATAGCCCAATTTGCATAACGCAAGCTTTTCAAGTCCGCCATATTGACACCTTTCACATCTTGAAGGCAGAACACCTCGCCAAGAAGCTTGGACAAGTTCTTTTCCTCGGCAGAGCCGAATCTAAGCAGCAGCTTGTTGCTCGGTTCAGATACGCCATCATCCCACATTTGGAGCAATGCGGTTATCATATCTGTCAGCTTCTCGTCGCCTACTGGCTGCGACGTGCTTGGATTAAACAGGTCATCCTTGTGTTTGCGCAGCGCAAAAGCCAAGGCCACATAGTTGGCATGGTTAGGAAACATTCCGTAGGGTGGCCTCATCAAAGGGGCAAGAATCTCACTTAGTGAGAACCTGTCTGTATATTTTTTCTTTGCGCTTGCTATAAGCTCATCCACTTTCTGACAAATGGCATTCAGCCAGGAGTCGCCTTTCGCAGCGGAGCCTGTCAGCTCGCAGGCATCCGTAACAAGGTTGTTCTCTCCATCCATGAATATCAGTCTGGCCGGAATGTCAGATCCGCTGAACCTCAGCATTTCGTCCCTTGTGCGCTTCTGAAGCATCTGGAGAGCCAATTTCTTATAGTTTTTGTTGGCAAAGAAGGTCAGAGACTCCTTATGAAGGGGCTTTACACTCTCCATGCCTTGCGGGAATAGTTGGGCACTGTATCTCCTGTTGATAACATTATAAACATTACTGAAGATACCGTCTGAAGAACGTTCACCTCTATAATACAAGTTATAAGTGCCGCCATTCATGCGGTTTTTCCACTTGACAACATACTCGTTTGCTGCACGTTCCAGCTGGCTCACCTCGTCATTGTTGAAGTGCGAGCGACTTACGTTGGCTTGTGCCACGGTATCTATAAAGTGATTTTTCGCACTTTCCGTGAAGACCTCTGATGGCATGATAAACAAGGTGTCAGGAAATTCCTCCGAAAATTCCTTCACTCGGTTTTCCATCATGTCACGTGCCTCATCGGTTATAGCTAACAGCAATGCCACATGCAAGAAGTTTGGCTTCTCCGACGTGTATTTCTTCAGCCTGCTGCGAAGAACAGGCTCCGACTCCTCACATGAGTAAAATTGCGGCTCACATTTGCGCATAAGCGTTTCACCAACAAGGAATATCTTGCTGATTTCTCTCTTTGACGCATCATTGTATTTCAAGAAGCTTACGGCATCCTTGAAACTCACAGCTACCTGCTTTTTCTCTTTGGTCAGCTCTGCGGTATTGTAAGTGGATACCGATATCTTGAATTCACCCAATATGTCACGGGCAACGATACGGCTCTCATCCAGCCAGTCAAGTATTCCTTGTATCTTGTCCTCGCATCTGTCAGCAGAGAATATATAGCCAAGGTTCTTGTCGTTAGGAGCATATTTTTCCGGTGTACCCTTAAATTTCATGCCAAGGGCATTCAGCAAGAGGACGACTTTGAACACTCTCAGATAGTCATCCCCCATTTGGCTCACCTTGCCCTTGTTGGAGTTGTACACATTGATGAAAGCCGCACACAGAGGGTCTTCCTCAAACTCAGAATAGAAGAAGTCCCAAAGCCAGTCGGCTGTAAGCATCATCTTCAAGCTGTAATTTGTGTCATCATTGATGAAACAGGCAAAACCACTCTTCTCGTCGTTCATAAATTTAAGGACAGAACGGTTTGCCGAACCCATAATGTTGGCCATCTTGGAACACAGGAAAGCTGTGTAAGGGTGCAGGGGGAAAAGACTTTGTATATGTTCTTTTTCTTCTGAAGAATTGCTTTCACAAAGATAGTCGAACACTTCCGGGGCGATACTGTGTTTGAGGTTCCAGCTTGTGATTTCCAGCTTCCGCTTGTCTGTTATGCTAAAAGTATGGCGCAAAATGAGATAAGTTGATATTTCGTCCATCTTGTAGTCCACACTGTCATAGCGGTCGCTCATCCTCGTGATGTCTTTGCCTTTGGCATCCATGCCTGTACGTTCTGTACGGTGTGAAATCAGATACAGGAACACATTGTTCCTCTGTGATTTTTCAGCAATGTTCTGGAGGACATTGATACGGTCGCTTTGCAGCGTGTCCATCACGCTGGTAAACTCATCCCAAAAGATAATCAGGCCATCGGCAATGCCCTCTTCAGCTATTTTCTTCTGCACATCCACCAGCCAGTCGCTGATGTTGTCACTTGTCAAATAAGTCTTGTCTGCGGCAAGGGCTTCCTCCAAATGCAAGAACACATCAATGTCGTTGGCATTCAGCTTTGCTACCAGCTTATCACAGGTGCTTGCCTCTGATGCCAGCTCGTCATTGCTCTCCAGCAGCTCCGGGATTCTTGACCGGTGCCCTTCCACCCATTTGAGCGCTTCCGTAAAGTCAGAGTCCACGACCATCTCATATCCTGCTTTGGCAAGAGCATTTTTGGTCTCTCTTTGAAGAGACAGGCGGAAACGGGATATGTTGTATGCGCCCTCGACACCTTTCAGCACAACAGGGAAATAGCGCTTGTTCTTGCGCATTGCCTTCACCTGTTCTCTAAGTGCATCATTGGGGATGCTGTTCAAATATCCTTCAATGTCTTCGTATGGGTCACAGAGGATGTGGCGCACCACACTGCTTGCATGGCTCTTTCCTGTCCCGAAAGTGCCACGCACCCACATGGAGCGGCGCTTGCTTATGTCCGAGGACGTAATGGCTGTAATGCTGCGTGAGAGCAAGTCGCAAAACTGATTCGTAGGGATGAATGTCTGCCACAGGTTGGGCGTTTCATCCGTCATGTCATATACAGGAAGAAAATCCTGCATCTTGATAAAGTCTGCATATCTCGTTGCCATAGTCTTTTTCCTTTATTTGAGCATAAGTTTCAATATATCCTTTGATGTAAGGTCTTCTCGAAGAATGATGTTGTCAAGTCCCATGTTCAGCTCCGCTCTTAACACATGGTTGCCTTCTTCCTGCAAACTCAGCAGCAATTTCTCCAAAGTGTCCCTGCTGATGCCGAACTGCCGGTAAATCCCCTCCTTTTGGTTCTCGTCGTAAAACTCAGAAACTGTAAGCATGTGTCGCTTCTGACGCTCTGCATAACGATAAAGGGAGTAGGCCGCAGCTACAAGAGATATGTCGTTGTGAGGGAGACGGGACAATACGATTTTATTTGATTCTTTTGATACAATTCCCACATGAATATCCGTACCCAATGGACTATCTTTAAATGTATTCATTAAAGAATTCATAGGATTACGCAATGTTCTGTCTTTAAGGTCAGGATAACTGTCCTGAAGAACAATATCTATTTCTTCTCTTGTATATTTTCGGTTAAACTCTATAGAACCTTGATACCAATTGCAAATTTCAGAGTTCTCGCAAAGTCCTATAAAGATAACCTCCCATACTATTATCGGATTTTGCAAATACACATTTGCCAACAGCAATCCTGTTTCTGTTATGCTCTTTCCGTTTGAATCTAATATAAGAGATTCTCTTAGCCAATTTATAAATGGCGGAATTTGATATTTGGGATTTAACCCATGATCATTGTTGTCGAAAAACGTAGAATAGTTGCTAAAATATTTTTCTAACCAATTACGGCGCAGTCCCATACCGTCATTGTAACGATTTATGCCAGATTTTGTACCTTGTATCATATTTTTAAGTTGATTTGTCATTATACTTGTGTCGGATGTACTTATAGAACTAGCTGCATGACAGCCTTTTCCATCAAAATCTATACATTTCATACAGTGTGCACATTTGTTTTTATCAATTGTTGCGATAGGAACTACTGACAATGCACCAGTAGGACATTCTACCTCACATACTTCGCAATGCACACAATAAGTTGCCTTATATATAACCTTTTTTAGATGACTTATGAAAACAACGTCTTTTGAATCTATCTCATAAGCAGAAAAGACCTGTGTGTCTCCATTGTCCTCAAGAATGCATTTATATATTTGATTCTTATGCTTGAGATTTACGGTAATTTTATTACCCTCTCTTTCACAAGAAAAATTTCCCAAAACCGTGAGCCATGCCAACAAGTTTTCTTTTGGATTAGACATGACTGCTCTAAATTCTGGAGAGACACTCATAAAACTCACATTGGCATCACAATGAAGATACCTGCCACCAGCACGCATTTTCCACCGTCCAGTTTTAATATAGTTATCGACACCTGAAACCTTTGCATTCTCCAGGCCCTCTCGTATCTTTGAAACAAATGGCTTTAATGTTTGAGGGTATAATTGACCACATAAATCTTCACTCCATGATGACGAATACGGGCATATTACGCATCCAACCCTTGACAGCCCTTTTCTATAGGCGTCATTTACTTGAAGCTTATTTAGCAAGATATACAGATATATTTCCGTTGCATTCCAATCTAAAATAGGACTGACATTTACTATATTGTTATGCTTTACATTTTTCCCAACTCGTGACCGAGAAGAACGGCTAGCACTTTCTTCGGCTCTTACCCCATCAAACAGAACTGCATTGGGTTGCTTTCCTTTGCCTACAATTTCTTTTAGCAAACGACTAAGAGGGGCAGATTTCATTATACCGCAGCACCAACGGTGTATTCTGCTCGGTGTTCCAATTTCATCCCAATAATGCAGTATCTGTTGATGATTTTGAGCTACATAGAAACGTATATTGGGATATTTCTCCTTGTAAAATTCCTTTATCTCATCATAAAGTTTTAAAGAAGGCGGTAGTTCATAGCCTGTATTTGAATATATAACAACAAAATCTTCTGTGGGAATGACCCTTGAAACCAAATCCAAGACAACTTGTGAATCTTTTCCTCCACTAAAAGAGGAAACAAATATTTCAACCTTACTCGTCAGTATCGGTGCCTTCCCCAATTCTTCTGCCTTGTTCAATGGCATGACTTCGAAGCTGTCGCAATCTTCCTTAACGACAACATGCTTTTGCTTGGTCTTTTTCTCCAGATGAGCGGCAAGCGACTGAAAATCTATATCAGGATTTTCTGCCGCCACTTTACAGCTATTCTTGTATCGGCGATAGGTCTGGTTGATGAAATCCATAGCCTCGTGCTCAATGATGAACATCGTGTCCTCATTGTGTTCGCGGAGTTTCTCCATGTCCACGGGTGACAAGGTCAAACTTTCAAAACCTTCTTGCTGAATGACAGTTGGGGCGTCAAAGATATTGCCACCTTTTACCTCTAGCACAAACTGTCCCTTGAAAAAGTAGCGCCGGTCGCAAGCCCAAAGCAGCGGTTCGTCAACATGAGGGTATATCCATCCCATCTTGTTGAGCCCAAGCAAGTCAAGTTCCTCCCAAAACACAGGACGAGGAGAAACATTCAGAGCCTCTCCCGCAGCCGACATGGTAAGGCGGACACCATTGTATTTTGGGTCCCATACTACTTTGAACATTTACTTATATATGAGCCGGATCATATCCATATTGTTCCGATAGAATCCCCCATATCGAACGGTTATTAAATCAAGCCATTGCCTCTACAAAAACAAAGCGTGGGATTCGCCTTTTGCCCATCCCACAGCTCGAGGCTCTCGCATTGCCCAAATCGTCGAGACGGACAACGCTGAAAGCCCACGCATGGGTATATATAACTCCCACACGTGAGCAGCCGTTCATACACGACAAGTGTACATACGGCAAATCACAGCAGGGTACAACATACCTTACCGTGAGCATTTACTGGTTGCCACCGTCCTTTGACGATTTTTGTAATTT
>CALBLK010000037.1 GCA_937895845.1 uncultured Prevotella sp.
CTCAAGAGACAGCTCAAGTTCCTTGGCCAGTTTCTCGATGCGCTCTTCGTTGCCCAGGAGTATTGGGTGGCAGATGCCCTCAGCCTTGGCCTGCACGGCAGCTTTGAGCATGCTGGGGTGGATGCCTTCGGCAAAGACAACCCGCTGTGGATGGCTGCGTGCTGTGTCGTAGAGCTTCTGGGTCAGTTTGGTTTCCTGTCCGAGCAGTTCGCGCAGGTGGTTCTTGTAGGCCGTCCAGTCAGTGATTTTCTTGCGTGCAACACCGCTCTCGATGGCGGCCTTGGCCACGGCGGCGCTCACCTCGGTGATCAGACGCGGGTCAACGGGCTTGGGGATGAAGTAGTCGCGCCCGAAAGTGAGGTTGTTCACGTGGTAAACATCGTTAACCACATCGGGTACGGGCTGTTTGGCCAGGCCGGCGATGGCGTGGACTGCGGCCATCTTCATCTCCTCGTTGATGGCGGAGGCGTGTACGTCGAGCGCGCCACGGAAGATGTAGGGGAAGCCAATAACGTTGTTTATCTGGTTGGGATAGTCTGACCGCCCTGTCGACATCAGCACATCGGGACGGCTGGCCATGGCATCCTCGTAGCTAATCTCTGGCACGGGGTTGGCCAATGCAAAGACTATGGGGTCTTTGGCCATTGAGCGAATCATGTCCTGTGACAGGACGTTGCCCTTGGACAGCCCTACAAAGACATCGGCACCGTTGACAGCCTCGGCCAGTGTGTGCACATCTCGGCGGTCGGTTGCAAACAGTTTCTTCTGCTCGGTCAGGTTGGGGCGGTCGCTGGTAATCACACCTTTGGAATCGAGCATGATGATGTTCTCTTTCCTGGCGCCAAGGGCAACATACAGTTTTGTGCAGCTGATGGCGGCCGCTCCCGCTCCATTGACAACGATTTTCACCTTTTCAATGTCCTTGCCGTTAACTTCCAATGCGTTTTTCAAGCCGGCTGCACTGATGATAGCGGTGCCGTGCTGGTCGTCATGCATCACGGGGATGTCAAGTGTCTGCTTCAGGCGGCTTTCAATATAGAAGCACTCGGGAGCCTTGATGTCTTCAAGGTTGATGCCTCCAAAGGTCGGGGCAATCTTCTCAACGGCCTCGCAGAATTTCACAGGGTCCTTTTCGGCTACTTCAATGTCAAAGACATCAATGCCGCCGTAGATTTTGAAAAGCAGTCCCTTGCCCTCCATCACGGGCTTTCCGCTCAGGGCCCCGATGTCACCGAGACCCAGCACAGCCGTGCCATTGCTGATAACAGCCACAAGGTTGCCTTTGTCTGTGTACTTGTAAGCGTTGATAGGATTCTGCTGGATTTCAAGACAAGGGAACGCAACGCCGGGAGAATAGGCCAGACTGAGGTCGGTCTGGGTTCGGTAGGGCTTGGTTGGCTTGACTTCGATTTTTCCGGGGCGTCCTTGCTCGTGGTATTTAAGAGCGGCCTCTTTCGTGATTTTTACCATTGTGATACTATGATTTAATTGTTACTTTACAATCTTTCAACCCCATCCATTGTCTTTTCTTTCGAGATGAGGTAGCGAAACGGCTGTTTTGACAACTCCGATTTGGTAGGCAAAGTTACTAAAAAGGACTTTAATACGGTCGCTTTTTTAAATAATTTAGTAACTTTGCAAGGGAAAACTCATGGTTATGCAAGATTTAAAATGTAATACTGTGTACAAGTTGTCCTTGAGGGATAAGATTCTGGATGTGGCTATGCCCTTGTTTGTCGCGAATGGCATACGCAGTGTGAAGATGGACGACATCGCTTCCATTTTGTCTGTGTCCAAGCGGACACTCTATGAGATTTTTCAAGACAAGGAGGACTTGTTGCTGGCAGGGCTGCAAAGGGGCGACCAGAAAAAGTTGTGCAGGGTGAGGCATATTGTGGCCACGAGTTGCGACGTGATGGATGCCATCATTGCACTTTGCAAGATTCAGACCGAAGACATCAATGACGTGTCGCTCCAGTATGTGTCTGATATCAGCCGCTACCCCAGGATTCTCGAGTATTTCCACACGGAGGAGAAGAATGTCACTGCGTTTACAAAGGAACTTATCCGGCGTGGGGTCGAGGAGGGCTATTTTCTGACAACGGTCAACTATGACCTGGTTATCAACCTGTGGATTGGCCAGCGCAAATATGTAATGAACGAACAGATGTACAAGAACCATTCTTTCAAGGAACTGTATTTCAATACAACCATCGTCTCCCTGCGCGGTGTCTGCACACTGAGGGGGGTGGAGCGCCTTGACCGCTACATCAGGTCGCTTTGACGGTGAAAAGGTGGCAAAGTGGCAGTTTTTACGTGTCAGGGAACCTCGTGACTGAAAAAATTGTGTAACTTTGTGGAAAATAATTAGCTATGCGAAAGATGTTGAAAATATGTATCATTGTTGGCGCAAGGCCAAATTTTTTCAAGGTGGCCCCATTGGTGTGGGCTGTCCGCAAAGAGGCGGCCTCTGGCGTTCCTGTTACGTGCCAGATTGTGTATACAGGCAAGGCTGGCGACGGTGATATCGAAGCCTCCCTGTTGGCAGACTTGGAGCTCAGTAACGGGGAGGTTGACTGG
The DNA here is from genome assembly GCA_937895845.1 of uncultured Prevotella sp. Lineage (GTDB taxonomy): Bacteria > Bacteroidota > Bacteroidia > Bacteroidales > Bacteroidaceae > Prevotella. The sequence continues at coordinate 2,581 of CALBLK010000037.1, forward strand.
CTCGGGGTGGACGCAAAGCGAATTAACGAACTGACGGGGCGCGTGATGGAGGCCTTTGACCAGTGGCTTGATACCCACGAGGTTGATGTCGTGATTGTTGTGGACGACCTCGCTTCCACTATGGCTACGGCCATTGTGGCCAAGAAACGTGGACTGCGACTTGCTCATCTTGTCGCGGGAACGCGCTCGTTTGACATCACGATGCCAAAGGAAATCAACCGCTTGGTTATTGATGGCCTCAGTGATTTGCTGTTCACCGCTGGCGAGGGTGGTAGCACTGTGGTGTCAAAGGGCGGCGGCGACCTGTCGAAAGTATATATGGCTGGCAATATCCTCATGGACACACTGCGCCATTTCCAAAACCGGCTGAGGCGCCCTGCCTTGATGGACAGTGCGCAACTGGCAGACGGAGCATACATCCTGTTCACTTTAAACAGAAAGGCTCTGACTGAGGACGACCAGCGGCTTGCTCCCATGCTCGACCAGTTGGTGGAAATCTCTCAAAAGGTGCCTGTTGTGGCCGTGCTCCGCAATGAGGCTCAAAGTGCCGTCTCCCGTCTGCTTCCCGGTGACCACGCCAAGTTCCTTATCACCGGCCCGCTTCCCTATTTGGAGTTCGGCTATATGTCAGCCCATGCGAAGGGTGTCGTGACAGATTCGGGAAACGTGGCAGAGGAAGCCACTTTCAACCGCGTGCCTTGCATTACACTTAACAGCTATACCGAGCACATCGAAACCGTCAAGGTCGGAACGAATGTGCTGGCTGGCGAGGATGCCGGCGTGCTGCGGAAGGCACTCAACAATATGGTGGACGGAAAATGGAAAGATGGCAGACTGCCTGACAGGTGGGACGGCAGGACTGCTGAGAGGATAGTCAAGATTCTATTGGAAGAATAAAAATGGATACACAGCTGATTCTGGGCTTTTTAAAACGCATAGCAGCCAACAACAGCAGACCGTGGTTTCAAGAACACAGGGAGGAATATGAAGCTGCGCGTGAGAATTTTGAAAGGGGGGTTGCGCTAGCCATCGCACGTATCACAGAATTTGACCCCTCTGTGGCGCATGTCACTGTGAGGGATGCTACGTACCGCTTTTACCGTGACATCAGATTCTCTCCAGACAAGGCACCTTACAAGCGGCATTTCGGAGCCTATATAGCAGCTCATGGGAAAAAGTCACATCATGGCGGCTACTACATTCACCTTGAGCCTGGCCAGTGCTTGCTGGCCTGTGGCGACTATTGTCTGCCTACACAGATTCTTACTGCCTGTCGCAATGAAATAATTGGCAATGAGGATGAGTGGCTGCGGTGCGTGCAGAGCGAGGAGTTCCTGCGCTGGTTTGGGGCTCCCGCAGCGGCAAAGTGGGAGGATCCGCAGGGCTTCGGCTTTGAAAAGCTGAAAACATGTCCGGCTGGCTTCCCGCGTGACTACAAATATATAGATTACCTTAGATTGAAAGACTACTGTTGCTGGCACCGTGTGCAGGATAACTTTTTTGAGGGTGACGGTTGGCTTGAGGATATGGAAAAGATATTCAAGGCCGGAAAACCCGTGTGCGATTTCATAAACAGTGTAGTTGATGACTACGAATAGATGGCGGAAATATGGTCGGAAAACTTGAGAAAGAGACAAGGCATACGATACAATTACCTTTACAATAATACTAATTATCTTAACAACTATGAATTTAAGAATTGTTTTAATGTCAGCCATGCTTGTGGCTTCTATTCCGCAACTGATGGCTTCCTCGAAAAAAGAGGTGAAACCAGTGTGGCAGAATCCAGAGATTAACCAGCAGAACCGCGAGGAGCGCCATGCCGCTTTTTTCGCCTATGAGAGTGAGGCGAAGGCAGCCAAGGGAGACAAGTCTGCCTCCTCGCGCTACCTGTCAATGGAGGGGGCGTGGAAGTTTCATTTTGCACGCAACCACTTTGACCGTCCAAAGGGTTTTGAATCCTTGAAATTCGATGATTCCAAATGGACGGATTTCCCTGTGCCAGGGCTTTTCGAAATCAATGGCTATGGTGACCGTATCTATAAGAATGCCGGCTATTCCTGGGCGACAACCTTCAAGACCGACCCTCCCTATATCGGCGAGCGTGACAACTACACGGGGTCTTATCGGCGCACATTCAGCCTGCCTGAGAGCTGGAACGGACAGCAGGTCGTTTTTCATGTTGGGTCGGCCACAAGCAACCTCACCCTTTGGGTCAATGGAAAATATGTGGGATACAGTGAGGACGCCAAGGTGGCCGCAGAGTTTGACATCACGAAATATCTGAAAAAAGGAAACAATCTCATTGCCATGCAGGTGATGCGCTGGTGTGATGGGTCTTATTTGGAAGACCAGGACTTCTGGCGCTTCACGGGAATAGCCCGCGAGGTGTATCTGTACAGTCGCCCAAAGGCACACATTGCCAACATCAAACTGGACACAGACTTAGACAAACAGTTTGTCAACGGCCTGTTCAACCTTCAGGTTGAGGTGGCCAATGGGCAGGGTACCACGGTGGAGGCCCATATACAGGGTTGCCAGCTGGGTAGCGACTGGCAGCGGATACCCAACACAAAGAAAGGCTATACGGCCAAACTCAGTTCAACGATTGATGGGGTGCGTCCCTGGAGTGCAGAGACCCCTCACCTCTATCGGTTGACAGTGGTGCTCAAGAAGGGAGGCCAGACATTGCAAGCAGTCCCCTTGAAAGTGGGGTTCCGTCATGTTGAGGTTAAGAATGGACAGCTGCTGGTCAACGGCAAGGCTGTCCTGATAAAAGGGGTCAACCGTCATGAAATGGACCCTGATGGCGGATATGTTGTCAGCGTAGACCGTATGATTCAGGATATTGCAATCATGAAACAGCTGAACATCAACGCTGTGCGCCCCTGCCATTATCCAGACGACCCGCGCTGGTATGACCTTTGTGACCAGTATGGGCTTTATGTGACAGCCGAGGCCAACATCGAGAGCCATGGCATGGGCTATGGGGACAAGACATTGGCTAAGAACGCCGCGTTCAAGAACGCGCATCTTGAGCGTAATGAGGCTAATGTAAAGTCGTTCTACAACCATCCCTCTATTATCGTTTGGAGTTTGGGCAACGAAGCGGGCTACGGACCCAACTTCGAGGAAGCCTATGATTGGGTGAAAGCCTACGATGTCACTCGCCCCGTGCAATACGAACAGGCTGGGCAGAATGGAAAGACTGACATCTTCTGTCCGATGTATTATGACTACAATGGCTGCGAGGCTTATGCCAAGGGCAGCAATCCACGTCCGCTTATCCAGTGCGAGTATGCGCATGCCATGGGCAATTCCTTGGGAGGCTTCAAGGAGTACTGGGACTTGGTAAGGAAATACCCCAAGTACCAGGGTGGCTATATCTGGGACTTTGTTGACCAGGCACTGCGCGACAAGAGTCCAGTTACAGGCCGAGAGATATTTACCTATGGTGGCGACTATGGCCGCTATCCAGCCAGCGATTACAACTTTAACTGTAACGGACTGGTAGCTCCCGACAGGAGACTGAACCCCCATGCTTACGAAGTCCAGTATTTCTACCAAAACGTGTGGGTTGAAGACAAGGGCTTGAAGAATGGTGTCTTTGAAATTTACAACGAGAATTTTTTCAAGACACTTGATGACTTGGAACTGGTTTGTACTGTCGTACCCCTTGACACCAACTGTGCTTATGTGCTGAAAAATGATTTTGACATCCGTGGCATTCAGCCTGGTGAACGTCGCATCATCAAGTCTGACCGGCTGAAAGAGGCTGTCGCCAAGGTGACTGCCAGCTGTCCAGAGCGAGAGGTTGTGGTTAACTTCGTCTTTAAGACTGCAAAGGCTGAGCCTCTGGTCAAGAAAGGGCAGGTCATAGCTAAGTGTCAGATAGCGGTCAAACCGTATGTCTATCCTGATGTTAAGACGCTGGTTGCTGAAAAGGGGGCAAAGGTAGACGTAGTTGAAACAAGCTCCTACATCAGCCTGGAGGCAGCAGACACCAAGGTGATGATTGGCAAGTGGACAGGCTGGATAGACTATCTTGACATCAAGGGCGAGCCTGTTCTGGAGAACCGTACCTCGCTTGTGCCCGAGTTTTGGCGCGCACCGACAGACAATGACTACGGCGCAGGCCTCCAGCGGAAACTGTCAGTATGGAAAAACCCCCAGATGAGGTTGCGCCATGTGGAGCGAGCAGCTGATGGCGCGTCTCAGCGCGTGACCGCCACCTTTGATATGCCATCGGTGAAATCGGTGCTGAAAATGACCTATACGCTGACAGCCGGCGGCAAGCTGGTTGTTAACCAGAGGCTGGAGGCTACTAAGGGTGAGAAGGTGCCCGATATGTTTCGCTTCGGTATGCAAATGATAATGCCAAAGTCCTTTGACCGAATCAATTACTATGGACGTGGCCCCATTGAGAACTACATTGACCGTAACCATAGTCAGAACCTCATTGCCAGTGACGAGGCTGTGAAAGACCAGTATTACCCTTATATCCGTCCGCAGGAGAGCGGCAATCATACCGATGTGCGTCGCTTTACAGTTTATGATAGCAAGCGAGGCATGGGGGTTACTGTTCTTGCCACAGGGCGGATGGAATGTTCTGCCCTTAACCATCTTACCGAGGACTTAGACGATGGCGCGGACAAGGATAAGGCTTGGGGGCGGCACAGTGGTGACCTCACTGAACGTCCGTTCACACAGGTTCACATTCAGCAGCGACAGTTCGGCCTGGGCTGTGTAAACAGTTGGGGAGCATGGCCGCTCCATCAGTATTGCCTCCCCTATGGGAATTACGACTTCACCTTTATCATCCAGCCCTATGCTAAATGATTTCCGAAAGGTTATAATATTGTTGGCACTGGCGACCTTTGGGTCGCCAGTGCTGTCTTATAGCCAGGCCTTGACATTCCCTAAGACTGTTCCACCTGGAGATTACAGTGGAATAGCGTGGCTTGGGGGGAGCCGGTTTGCCGTGGCCTGCGACAAGTCAAAGGCCGGTTTCTTTGTCTTTGACATTAGGATTGACTCTGTGTCTGGAAGAATATTTTCTGTAAGCAATGAAGGGTTCAAGTCGTGTGGCCTGCCTTGCAGGGACCAAGAGGGGATTGCTTGGTTCCCGCCAGACAGCACAGTGTTTATTTGTGGGGAGAAAGACAATGAAGTGTTGGAATATGATGCTGGCGGCTGTCCAACAGGGCGCAGGCTTCAGATGCCCGGAGTGTTCAAGTCTTCCTCTTCAAACCTTGGCATTGAGTCGCTAACTTACAATGCCTGTACACAACGCTTCTGGATAACGTCTGAAAGCACACTGCCGGATGATGGTGAACGGGCTTCTTCCACCAACGGCACCTCTAACCTGTTGCGCTTGCAGTCTTTCGAGACCAGCTTGTCACCAGCAGAATACTACTATTACAAGATGGACAAACCCAAGGCCACAAGGGCTGCTGCCATCTATGCCATGGGTGTCAGCGAGATGTGTGCCCTTGATGATGGCAGACTTTTGGTCTTGGAGCGTGAGTTCTTTGTGCCCAGACGAAAGATAGGGGCATGGGTAGAATGCAAGTTGTTTGTTGTAAATCCCGAGGCTGCACAGCCGGAAACTGTACTTCCGAAAAGTTTGCTGTGGCAGAACCATACCAGGTTGAATCTGACAAACAGGAGTCTTGCCAATTATGAGGGGATGTGCCTTGGCCCCAGGCTGAAAAATGGCAAAAGGGTTGTTGTGCTGGTCAGCGACTCTCAGCACGGATATAAGAAAATGCTGAAAGATTGGTTTCTCACGCTTACCGTCGCAGATGGTCAATAAGCGTGAGAAACATAGGGATTGCCGTTAGATTCTTTCCAGTACAAGCCTTACAAGGTCGTCTATCTGTCCCTTGTAGCCTGTGTTGGCTTTGCAGGCCACGCGGTTGGCTATCACCATACATACTGTCGTGGCCTTGTGGCCCATTAGGCGTGACAGGCCGGCCAGGGCTGAACTTTCCATCTCAAAGTTGGTGATTCGCCTTCCGTTATACTCAAAGCTCTCAATTTTCTCATTCTGATGTGGGTCGGCCAGTGGAACGCGCAACTGGCGGCCCTGCGGGCCGAAAAACCCGCCACAGGCAACGGTGATACCTCTGACCATGTCTTTCTGCGCAATCCTTTCCACCATCTCGTGGCTTGCATCGATGGCGTAAGGGTAGGGCATGCACATATTGCCCGTCCACCCAAGATGGGCAATCAGCGCCCTTTCGAGAGGCAGGTCACATACGGCGTTTCTGCCCTCGTAGAAATTGAGCAGGCCGTCAAAGCCAATAGAGGTCTCTGAGCATATAAACGTCCCCTCTGGCGTGTTGGGCTGCAACCCCCCGCAGGTTCCCACACGGACAATGTCCAGGGTTCTGTGGCTTGGCTTGTCTTCACGCGTGCAGAAGTCAATGTTGGCCAGCGCGTCTAGTTCGTTCATCACGATGTCAATGTTGTCACAGCCAATACCTGTTGACACCACAGTGATGCGCTTGCCGTGGCAAGCACCTGTAACTGTTCTAAACTCGCGGCTTGCCACCTCGCACTCTCTTGACTCAAGGTGGGAAGCCACCAAATCAACTCTGCCTGGGTCTCCAACAAGGACAACCTTGTCTGCCAGCTGCTCGGGCTTGACATGCAGATGGAACACACTTCCATCCGCATTGATAATCAGTTCAGATTCCTTGTATTTCATAGTTTCTAATTGTTTTTTCAAGCTGCTTGGCCTGGGTTTCAAGTTTTTCAAGCTGCTGTTCCTTTTTCAGTATGTCGCTTTTCATAGACTGTCTCCCCTTTGGGCTCTGCGTGGCATAAAGGTCCCGTTGGCGGTCAAGGTCATTCTGCAATAGCTTGATGCCTTTTCTCATCTCTTGCAGTTTGCCAAACCGTTCCTTGTTGCCCTTGCGCTTGAACTCAGACAAGTGCGTGTACACTGTGCTGTCGTTGACGACAAACGCGAAAGCCCCGTGCCTGGTGCGTGGCCGGCTCTCCTCAATCTTTTTTATCCTTGTCAATGCCTGCAGCCTTTCCTTGCCGTTCCCCCATGTGTCTGCAATCCTGTTGAGCATGGCTAATGACTTCAGCTTTTCGGGCGGCATTGACTCTGCCGGATAGACATCATGCGCTTCGTTTGGGATGAATGTATAGATGCAGACATTTCCTTTCTTCTGTCTCCTGTCTGTTACAAACAGTCCCAGGTGCTCTATGTCATCCACCGCCATCATATAGTCGTTGCCCGTAGAGTTGAAAGGCATGCCCACGTTCTCGGGCTTGAGGAAACTTTGGGTCTCCGCGTCATAGCGTGTGACAAAGATATCGTATCCGCCTATACTTTCAGGCCCCTTTGCTGCAAAGTAAAAAGTTGTCCCATCGGTCATCATGAAAGGGTAGTTAGGATGTTTGTAGACTGTGGTGTCAATACCTTTCAGCATCGTCCCCCTTGTCCACTTGTTGCCGATATAGTCACTGCTGAACAGTGCCGTGTTGCCGTCGGCTGTCTGTCTTGAAAAAAAGCATTTCCCGCCCATCTGGTCAATGTTGACATAGGTGTCAGCATAGCCGTTGACATTGAAAAACTCATTGTAATTTCTGATTGAGCCAACCTCGGGGTTCAGCTTGTAATGTTCCAGGAACGACGCTTTAGGAACAACGACACTGTCTACCACGACAATCTTCTGGGTTGAGGCTGTCATTTGGTCTTGCCGTTCCTGTTCTAACCGTTCTTCTGCTGTCACTGTATGTACAGGCTTCTTCAGAACTTTCCTTTTTGTGCGCTGCGCTTGTGACGGAACGGCCACGCCCAGTGCGAGTAACAGTGGTATGATGATATTCTTGCTCTTCATCTGTGGCATATAATATTTCCTGCAAACTTACATATTATTTTTTGAATTATGGTCTGGAATACAAGAAAAAGTAATGTGCCTGGCCGATTTGGGGCTAATGGCAAGGTGTATTTTCATTGTTTTTCATTACATTTGCACAAATTTTGAATGTAAGACAGCGAATGAACAAATACATATCGGATTTGGAGGTCTGTCAGGTTGAGCGGCTCAACGATAAGACAGCTTTGATAAAGCTAACCCAGACCACGCCTTTGCCGGAAATGCGTCCAGGCCAGTTTGTTGAGGTACTTGTCCGTGACTCGTGCCGGACAATGCTGCGCCGCCCCATTTCCATCCACTTTGTCGACCGTGTGCACAATGAACTTTGGCTTTTGGTGGCGGTTGTCGGTGACGGTACGCGCCACATCGCCGGGACTCCGGTTGGCGGAACGCTTAACTGTGTGTTTCCCCTTGGCAACGGATTCTCTATGCCCTCTGCCGCGCTTGAACGTGTCTTGCTGGTAGGCGGAGGTGTTGGTGTCGCTCCGCTGCTTTACATGGGTGCAGAGGTGAGACGGATGGGGTGCACCCCCACTTTTCTGTTAGGGGCGCGAACGGGCGCAGACCTGTTGCAACTGAAAGAGTTTGAAAAATATGGCAGGGTGATGGTGACCACCGAGGACGGCTCTGCCGGCGAACGTGGGTTTGTGACCGGTCACGCAGTGCTGTCAGATTCGTTTGACCGTATCTGTACCTGCGGGCCCAAGCCCATGATGGTTGCGGTGGCAAAGTATGCCAGAAAGGCTGGCGTTAAATGCGAGGTGTCATTGGAAAACATGATGGCATGCGGTGTGGGAGCCTGTCTCTGTTGTGTGGAAAAGACAGCAGAAGGTAACCTGTGTGTATGTAAAGAAGGACCTGTTTTTGATATTAACCGACTATTATGGCAGATTTAAATGTTGAGATAGGCAGTCTCAGAATGAAAAACCCGGTGATGACCGCATCGGGCACATTTGGCTATGGCTTGGAATTTGCCGACCTTGTGCCGCTTGACAAAATTGGAGGCATCATCGTTAAAGGCACCACCTTGAAGCCGCGCGAGGGCAATGACTACCCGCGTATGGCCGAGACCCCGCAAGGGATGCTGAACTGTGTAGGCCTTCAAAACAAAGGTGTTGACTATTTCTGTGCTCACATCTACCCCCAAATCAAGGACATCGGCACCAATATGATTGTCAACGTGAGCGGTTCCTCTCCAGAAGACTATGCAGAGTGCGCGGCCCGCATAGATGCGCTTGACCGTATTCCGGCCATAGAACTCAACATCTCCTGTCCCAATGTTCATGACGGGGGAATGGCTTTTGGCGTGACTTGCTCTGGTGCCGCATCGGTAGTCAAAGCCGTTCGTGCCCGCTACCATAAAACATTGATTGTCAAATTGTCGCCAAACGTGACAGACATCGCTGAAATAGCCCTGGCTTGTGAGGCCGAGGGGGCGGACAGCGTGTCACTCATCAATACGCTTATGGGCATGTCGATAGACATTGAACGCCGCCGCCCGGCACTCAGTATCGGGACTGGTGGGCTTAGCGGTCCTGCCGTCCGGCCTGTCGCGGTACGGATGGTGTGGCAAGTGGCCAAGGCTGTGCGGATACCCGTCGTCGGCTTGGGGGGAATAACCTGCGCGCACGATGCCATTGAGTTCTTGATGGCCGGGGCCTCCGCGATAGAGATAGGCACGGCCAATTTTATTGACCCTGAAGTTTGCCTGAAAGTCAGCCACGGCATCAATGACTGGCTTGATGCGCATGGATGCGCAAACGTGACAGACATCATAGGCGCAGCTTGTTAGTTTGTTCGCCGGGACCGACTGTGTCTGGCCTCGTTTTTCTATTGAGATAATCGCATAACCTCAATCATACCATAATATTCCATAGCGTTTAACCTCGCGATGCGGGCTTCAATGCGCTGTGGAACGGTGCGTTTTGCGCTGCGGAACGGTGCGTTTTGCACTGCGGAACGGTGCATTTTGCACTGCGGAACGG
>CALBLK010000038.1 GCA_937895845.1 uncultured Prevotella sp.
CCTCCCGCCCCGCGTCCTTCTTGCGGACAATCACAGGATAGCCGGCGGTTACCCGACTGGTTCGCAGCTCTTCGAGCGTGACACTGTTCTCGCCCACCTCCGACAGCGCATAGAACAGGCAGCTGTCACCATCAGAATCGGTATCAAAGTCATAGGGGAGGCAGAGTGTGCCCCACTCCGCCTTCATCGGGCGGGTGTACGCGGCATTCTTCACCCGGCACGGTTCGTTAAGGGCGTAAGCCTTGCTGTCGTCCAGCTGCAGTGTCTCGACAGTGAGCGGTTCGCCCGTGGCGCCGATGATATCGTCGCCGTTCGTCCCCACCTTCTTGGTGAGGTAGCCCGAGACGTAGCTGGCCTGCTCCACACCATATTTTCCGTCAACATAGGCAATCGCACCGCGCAGGTTGCCGCAGCCACGAAACATATAGAGGCCATCCTTGAATTTGAGAGAGTCACCAACATAGACCGTCTTGAGGCTTGTGCAGTAGTCGAACAGCTGGTTTCCGCTTATGCCCTTGTCAAAGTTCACTTCACCTAAACTAAAGCTGGAGAGGTCAAGCGAAGTGAGGGCCGAGCAGTTCTGAAACATCTTGTCCATTTCTTTCAGCTCGGGTGTGTCAAACTGCGCGAGGCTGACCGCGGCGAGACTTGTACAGCCCGAGAACATCTCCACTGTGGTGGTCACCTGGCTGCCGCTGAAGCCCGAGAGGTTGAGCGCGGTGAGACCGCTGCAACCCTTGAACATCGCTTGCATACTGGTTATGTTCGCGGTGCTGAAGCCCGAGAGGTCGAGCGAGTCAAGCTTCTTGCAGCCATTGAACATATACTGCATGTCGGTGGCCTCTGAGGTGTTGAGATTTTCCATCCCATCGATGCGCGTGAGGTTCTCACATTTGTAAAACCACATGGAGCAGTCGGTGGGGCGCACGTCCCTGAAGCTCCTTGTGAAGGTCACCGTCTTGATGTCGCCGGCCTTGGCGTTCCAGCCGGGAGTGTCACGGCCCTCGTTCAGACTGTAGTCGGTGGCGGCGTCAGTCTTCGCTGTGCTGCAGTGGAACGTGAGCGTGCCCGTGCCCTCGTCGAAGCGCACCCAGGCCGGGGCCACGGTGAAATAGCCGCCCTCTCCGATGCGGGCCAGTTCCTTGCCCGTCTTGTTACTGTCGTAATTCGGAAGCGAGGTGCAACCATCAAATGCCTTATCAGCTACATCAGACTGATCCAAATTGGCTGTCGTGAACGCAGAGCTGGCATAAATGGTCTTTAGGTTTCCGCAACCTTGAAACATATAAGCCATATATTTCAATTTGTCGGTGACAAAGCTGGAGAGGTCGACGCTGGCCAGGGAAGTGCATCCACGGAACAAGTATGACATGCTATATACACTTTCAGTGTTGAAACTGGAGAGGTCGAGGCTGCCCAATGAAGTGCAGCCAGAGAACATAGCTGTCATAAACGACAGGCTTTTTGTGTTGAAGTGAGACAGGTCAAGCGAAGCCAGCTTGCTACATCCATGGAACATGCTGTTCATGGATTGCACCTTTTCCACATTGAAACTGCTGAGGTTGATGTTCTCAAGGCTGGAACAATATTCAAACATTCCTCGCATTTCGGTTACGTTGCCGGTATTGAAACTGCTGAGGTCGAGGCTTTCGAGACTCTTGCAACCGCTAAACATACTCATCATATCTGTTGCACTTCCTGTATCGAAAGAGGAGAGGTTGAGCGAAGTGAGACTATGGCATTCACAGAACATTTGTTCAAAAGAGGTAACGTTGCGTGTATCGAAGCTGTCGATGACGAGGCTCTTGAGACTATAGCAGTTATTGAACATATATGTCATGTCTGTCACTTTTCCCGTGTCAAAGTGGGACAGGTCAAGTGTGGTCAGTTTCTCACAACTTTGGAACATATTTCGCATGCTGGTTACTTCCGAGGTGTTGAGATTCTCCAGGCCTTCAATGTGCTCGAGATTCTGGCAATAATAAAACAAGCCTACCAAATTTGCCACGTTCTTTGTGTCTGACTTTGGCAGTTTGACGCTTGTCATAGCCCTGCACTTGTCAAACATAGCGTGCATGGATCGCAAGTTTTTTAAGTTGAAGTGTGACAAGTCAAGTGAAGTCAATTTTTCACAGCTGAGGAACATATTACCCATGTCCTCAACCATCTCTACATTGAAGTTGCTGAGGTCGAGGCTATCGAGTCTTTTGCATCCGGCGAACATCAAATTCATGTTGGTCACCTCCGAGGTGTTGAGGTTGTCCATGCCTTGAAAGTGTTCGAGTTTTTCGAAATCACAAAACCACTTAAAGCAAGTTGTGGGACGGGCGTCCTTGAAACCGGGGTCAAATACAACAGTTTTTGTTGTGGTGCGGACTTGGTCAATTTGCCAATGTGGTTGGTTGTAACCGCCGCCTCCAGCGTTGGCCGGATAGTCACCACCCTGCATGTTCTCGTCATAATACAGCGTGAGGGTGCTGTCTGCCGTGTTCAGTCGTCCGTACATTTCGCGCTGGGCATGGGCCGCCACTGGCAGCAGCATCAGGAGTCCCAGCAAGAAAGGGATGGCGCGCAGCCTGCGCGCCGCCCTGTTTCTGCTTGTCATAAAATAAGTATTCATTTCACTTGTTACTTGTCTATAAAAATATCTTGAAATCATTTTCCCTGCCACCTTGCGAGGCAAGCGCACAGGCGCCGCGGGAGGTCAGTCACCCCAGATGAAGCCCTCCTCATCGCGCTGCAGACCGGCATTTTCCAAATCCTGCGCATCCTGCGGTTTCGATTGATCCACTTGAATTGAGGACGAGGCCAGGATGGCATCCGGCTCCATTCGCACCACGTCTGCACGAGGCTTGCAGTATTCTTTCTTCTTCTTCATAATGATAATGCTTGATATGTTTTACTTGATGTTGGTGATTACGTTTCCCGCTTT
>CALBLK010000039.1 GCA_937895845.1 uncultured Prevotella sp.
CACAAGCTCTACAAGGAACTTCATGTCAGCGTTGCCAAGCGCCGTCTGAACAATTTCAAGAACAAACTGAAGACGGTTGCCGAGCAGGGAGAGGGCGCCATTGACGGCGAGCGCGCCCGGTTGGTGCGCCAGTATGAGGCCATCAAGCAGGAGGTGCAGACCTATGAGAACAACCTTGGCTTCCTGAATGCCAGCAGCAAGAAAGGCAACAGCTTGATTGACGAGATGAACCGCAAGGTGCAGAAGCTCAAGGATGACATGAACCTTGTGCTGGAGAAAATCAAGGCCATTGACAACCAGTAATGGTGGGGCGTATCGCGGGCGCTGTCCTGCGTGAGCCGTAGTCTGCACTAAATGGTTGGCATCATAAAGAAACGGTGTCCGGAGACTTGCTCTCCAGACACCGTTTCTGCCATATTCAGGTGCCGGTCGTGTTACACCGTTGCCAATGTCTTTTTGAGCAGATCCCAGAAAGGAGCAACCGTCTCAACAAGCGCGCGCTCGTTGGTGGTATGGGGCGAGCGGAGTGTCGGGCCCATAGACACCACATCAAGATTGGGATATTTGCCCAAGATGATGGAGCACTCCAAACCGGCATGGTCAATCTGTACAACAGCTTCCTTACCATTGAGTTCCTTGTAGTTCTTCTGTAGCAATTGTAGCAACTCGCTGTCCGGGTTAGGGTCCCATCCTCCGTAGCTTCCACTGGTCTTCACTTTCATGCCCGCCATGCTGAAACAACTCTCTATCATGGTGGTCACATAGTCTTTCATGTCCTCACGCGATGAGCGCGGCAACAGTTTGAAGTCAGCCTTGCCATTCTCAATGTCAATGATGGCCAGGTTGCTTGAGGTCTCCACCACATCAGGATAGGCCGGAATCATGCGCACCACACCATCATGCACGGCATAGATGGCATCTACCAGATTGTCCTGAATCTCACGGGGAACCTCGGTGTCGGGTGTTTCAACATCCTCCGTGAAAAAATCGATTCCGCTTTCAATGCCTTTGTACTCATCGGCAAAGTCAGCCTTCCATTCGGCCACCATCTCCTTGAGCACGTCCACATTCTCCTTGGGCAGAGTAAGTACCACCGTGGCCTGGAACGGAATGGCATTGCGCATATTGCCGCCGTGCCACGAGGCCAGGCGTGCCTCGCACTCGGCGATGGCCTCGCGCACAAAGCGCACCATCAGTTTGTTGGCATTGGCACGCCCCTCGTGAATCTCCAGCCCAGAGTGGCCGCCGCGCAAGCCCTTCAGGGTGACACGCACTGCGGCATCGCTGGTATCGGTCTTCACCTCTTTGTAGTCAATGGTGGCGTTCACGTCGATGCCACCGGCACTGCCAATCACAAACTTGCCCCAGGTCTCAGAGTCAAGGTTAATCAAGATGTCACCGTGCAGTTCGCCTGCCGGCAGCGCGTTGGCTCCAAACATCCCGGTCTCCTCGTCGGCTGTAATCAGTCCCTCAACAGGGCCGTGAACCAGTGTGCTGTCCTCCATCACAGCCATGATGGCTGCCACGCCCAGGCCGTCATCGGCACCCAGGGTTGTACCCTTGGCTTTCACCCATCCGTCCTCGATGTAGGTCTCGATAGGGTCGGTTTCGAAGTTGTGCTTGCTGTCGGGAGCTTTCTGCGGCACCATGTCCATGTGGGCTTGCAGGATAACCCCCTTGTGGCCTTCCATGCCTGGTGAAGCAGGCTTGCGCATTACGATGTTGCCAGCCTCGTCTTTGAAAGCCTCCACCCCCACGCGCTTGCCGAAGTCAAGCAGAAATTGCTGCACTTTCTCAAGATGTCCTGACGGACGTGGCACCTGTGTCAGCGCATCAAAATTGCGCCAGATGCATTCGGGATTCAGATTTTTAATCATAGTTAATGAGTTAAAGGGTTATTGATTCTTTTCTTGGTCAGGGCCAATGCTATCCAGGCCCACACACCGAGAGCCACGAGGAGCATGGTCTGCACCGCGTGGACAATGAGTACAAAGTAGAGGGCGCTTTCATCGGCCACACCATAGAGAATGAGCATGGTCTTTACGGCGAAGTGCCAGGGACCGGCTCCGTTGGGAGTGGGCACGATGACAGCGACGCTGCCCACCACGAATGTGACCAGCGCGCAGGTGACACCCAGATGGGCCGTTGCGTCAAAGCAGAAGAATGTGAGGTAGTAATGCAGGAAATAGCTGGCCCAGATGCCAACGGTGAGCAAGAGGTAGCGCGGTATGCTGTCAACATACCTGAGTGACTTGACCCCTTGCCAGATGCCCCCGAAGGTGGATTTCACCTTATTATATATAGTCAGTTTCTTCAGTAGCAAATGGATTAGACCGAGTGCTGCCACGGCACAGATGGCAGTCACCGCATAGCCTGTTGGCGAGAAGCGGTGGAGAATGGTGTCAAGGTTAGTCCCTGTCTTGTCGAAAAAAACGTGAAACATTTGCAGCTCGCCCAGCAGCGTCGCAGCGGTGAGGGTCAGGATGAACAGTGCGTCAACAGCCCGCTCGGTAACCACAGTGCCGATAGCCTTGGAGAACGATATGCCATCATATTGTCTCAGCACCCCACACCGCGTGAACTCTCCGATGCGCGGTACCAGCAGACTGGCCGCGTACGACAGGAAAATGGCATTGATAGCGGTGCTCTGCCGGGGGTGTTCGCCGATGGGGGCCAGTGTCTGCCGCCACCGCCAGGCTCTGAACACTTGTGCCATAATGCCAAAGGGGAACGACAGCAGCATCCACGTCCAGTCCATCTCACGGGTGACCACCTGTTCAATGCATTTGAAGTCGAAGTCACGGTACATCCAATAAAGTATAGCACCACCAAGAACCAATGGCAGTGCTATCTTTATGATGATGCCGGCTGTCTTTCCCATCAGAGTTGCGCCAGTTCCACCACCTTGTCTATTGCAGCACTCAAGCCGTCTGCGTTCTTGCCGCCGGCAGTGGCATAGTGGGGCTGTCCGCCGCCTCCGCCCTCAATGAGCCTGGCCGCCTCGCGCACCAGCTGTCCGGCGTTGAGACCGTGGTCTTTCACCATGTCGTCGCTCATCATCACGCTGAGCATGGGCTTTCCCTCATGCACAGTGCCGATGACACAGAGCAGGTTCGTTGATATCTGCTGGCGTATCTTGAACACAAGGGCCTTGGCCGAGGCTGCATCCATGGGCAGGGTGGCGGTGATCAGGGTCACGCCGTTCACCTCACGGGCCTTGCTGACGAGCATATCCTTGGTACGCTCCACAGCCTGCGCCTGGAACTGTTCTATCTCTTTCTTCATGCTGTCATGCTCCTCAATAAACTTGGTCACCACAGCTTTCAAGTCCTTGGCGTTGTTGAACAGCGACCTGATGGCTTTCATGCCATCCTCGATGCGATAGAACAGTTCCTCACACTCCTTGCCAGTCTTGGCTTCGATGCGGCGTATGCCGGCGGCCACACTGCTCTCGCTCACAATCTTGAACATGCCTATGCGGCCGGTAGAACTGGCATGGATGCCGCCGCAGAACTCGCAACTTGGACCGAAGCGCACCACACGGACTTTGTCTCCATATTTCTCGCCAAAGAGGGCGATGGCCCCCATCTTGCGCGCTTCCTCCATGGGGATGTCGCGGTGCTCGTCGAGCGGCAGGTCCTGGCGAATCATGCCGTTGACAATGCGCTCCACCTGGCGGAGCTCCTCGTCGGTCACTTTCTGGAAGTGAGAGAAGTCAAAGCGCAGGGTGTCGGCGCTCACGAACGAGCCTTTCTGTTCCACATGGTTGCCAAGCACCTGCTTTAGCGCATAGTCAAGCAAGTGGGTTGCTGTATGGTTGGCGGCACTGCCATCGCGCTTCTCTGTGTCTACGCAGGCCATAAACTCGGCCTCCGGGTTCTTTGGCAGTTCTTTCACAATGTGTATGCTCTGGTTGTTCTCGCGCTTGGTGTCGGTGACGGTCAGGGTTTCCTGCTCGTTCACGAGCACGCCACAGTCACCCACCTGGCCGCCCATCTCGCCGTAGAAAGGCGTGTAGTCAAGCACCAGCTCATAGTAGGTGTTCTTTTTCTGGGTCACCTTGCGGTAGCGCAGGATATGGCAGTTATGCTCTGTATAGTCGTAGCCTACAAACTGTTGCTCGCCGGCCCGAAGCACCACCCAGTCACCGCTTTCCACCTGCGCGGCGTTACGTGCGCGCTCTTTTTGCTTCTGCATCTCGGCGTCAAACTGCTTTTCGTCAACGGTGAAGCCGTTTTCACGGCAAATCAGTTCGGTGAGGTCAAGCGGGAACCCGTAGGTGTCGAACAGGCGGAATGCCCGGGTGCCGTCAAGTTCAGTCTTGCCCTCGGCTTTCAGACTGTCCATGGCCGCGTTGAGCATACTGATGCCCTTGTCGAGCGTGCGCAGGAAAGACTCCTCCTCCTCTTTCATCACCTTTGTGATGAGTTCGCGCTGTGCGGTGAGCTCGGGGTAGGCCCCGCCCATCTCATGGATGAACACGGGGAGCAGTTTGTACATGAAAGCCCCTTTCTGTCCAAGGAAAGTGTAGGCATAGCGCACTGCTCGCCGCAGGATGCGGCGAATCACATAGCCAGCCTTGGCGTTGCTGGGCAACTGTCCGTCGGCAATAGAGAATGCCACGGCACGCAGGTGGTCGGCAATCACACGCATGGCCACATCGGTGTTCTCGTTCTTGCCGTAGGTCATACCGGTAAGGCGTTCCATCTCCTTGATAACGGGCTGGAACACATCGGTGTCATAGTTGGAGTGCTTGCCTTGCAGGGCGCGCACAAGGCGCTCGAAGCCCATGCCCGTGTCGATGACATTCATGGAGAGCTTTTCCAGAGACCCATCGGCCTTGCGGTTAAACTGCATGAACACCAGGTTCCATATCTCTATCACTTGGGGGTTGTCCTTGTTCACCAGGTCGCGTCCTGGCACCTTGGCCTTCTCCTCGGGAGTGCGCGAGTCAAGGTGAATCTCCGAGCAGGGGCCGCAAGGCCCTGTGTCACCCATCTCCCAAAAGTTGTCATGCTTGTTGCCGTTGATGATGTGGTCGGCGGGCACATGCTTGAGCCAGTAGCCTTCAGCCTCACTGTCACGCTCCAGCCCTTCTTCCGGAGAGCCTTCGAAAACGGTCACGTAAAGGTCGGCCGGGTTGAGCTTGAGCACGTCCACCAGATACTCCCATGCCAAGTCAATGGCTCCCTCTTTGAAATAGTCGCCAAAACTCCAGTTGCCCAGCATCTCGAACATGGTGTGGTGGTAGGTGTCGTGGCCCACCTCCTCCAGGTCGTTGTGCTTTCCGCTCACGCGCAGGCACTTCTGCGAGTCGGCGCGCCGGCGTGGTTCCGGGTCGCGGGTGCCGAGAATAATATCTTTCCACTGGTTCATGCCAGCGTTGGTAAACATCAGTGTGGGGTCGTCTTTGATGACCATCGGTGCTGAAGGCACGATGGTGTGTCCTTTCGATTCAAAGAAATTCTTGAACGATTCACGGATTTCGTTAGCTGTCATCATCTTTTTTAATTTTGCTTGGGCGCGCGTAACGTAAGCTGCTGCCCCGTGTTGTTTTGTGCAAAGGTACGGTAAAAAAATGAGTATTCCCTACAAAACGGCCACTTTTTTGGCTTGCGCGGGGGCTTGTATCGGACAAGCAGTCCGAAGCAAACAGCAACCTTGGACAAAATCTGATGACAGATTTGGGATAAATTGTGTAACTTTGCAAATTAGATAAAAGGCGATATGCAAAGAACAACCCACACATTTTCAGCACGGACAGCTCTCGTCTTGATAGTAGCGGCTATGTTTGCGTATGTAACAGCACTTTCTTTAGATATTCGGAGCACAAAGTTTGCGACCCCCAACGGACTGTCCGACAACAATGTGCGCCAGATTCTCCAGGACAGCCGGGGCTATATCTGGTTTGCAACGTTTAACGGCCTCACGCGCTATGATGGCTACGACATGGTGAAATACATGCCTCTTGACGGGCGGCTTGCAGGGCGTGAACCCCAAGTCCGCTCGCTCTTTGAAGACAGCGAGGGATACCTTTGGATTATGGGCTATAATGACATCGTGTGCTGCCTTAACCTGGAAAAAGACAGGTTTGAGCGGTTCCTGCCGGACAAAGGCAAAGAGGAACGGTACAGATATGCCAAGGAAATGCCCGACAGGTCGGTGTGGCTGTGGGGTGAATCTGGGCTGAGGCGCATCACCCATACAGCGGAGGGACTCAAGTCTGAAAAAATCGAGACCAGACTGTTTGGCACGGACAACATCATACGGGTTGAGGCTGATATGCTGGGACGGATTCTGGTCGGCACTGGCCGCGGGCTATGGGCTTGGAAAGGGAATAAGCTTCATTGCCTTGACGGTCGTGAATACCAATGGATAAACACTGCCGCAGGAAACACCGCGCTTGTGGCGACTGATGGCTGCATTATGCGCGTGCTTCCAAATGGCTCACTTGCCGAGATTGGAAGAATTGACGGAGTAGGCAGCAGGTATGACTTGCCCGGGTCAATAGCTAAGGGTAACGAGTGGTATATATCGTCTTCTTCTGGTGGCCGCTGTGTCAACATGACAACGTTAAAGGTGGCGCCAGTTCCTTCCCGGTCAGACTTGAGGAGAGGAAAAACGATTGCAGACAACCTGGGAGATATATGGGTGCATAACGAAACCGGGGTCTTGTATTTCATCAATGATTCGGCCAATGCGCTTGTGCCTCTGAGAGTGATTCCGGAAAAAATGATGAAGTTCATAGACATGGAACGCTATACGGTTACACGCGACCGACAGGGACGCGCCTGGATAACGACCGGCGTAAACGGTCTGTATGTGTATGACCCGAAGACAAAACGGCTTGACCACGTTGACACTTCAAGTGGAAACACCCAGATTCTTCCAACCGACAATCTGCTGTGTTCGGCCATTGACAACCAGGGGAACATCTGGATTGGGATGGAAAATGCCGGGGCGGCAATGCTTCAGACGTCACAGGAGGGCGTCTCGTCCATTTTGCACCTGTCTGACAGGAAAGGACAGGCCCGTGCGATAAGGATGATCAAGAAACTGCCGGGCGGACAAATTATCATGTCAACGCGCGACGGCAATCTGTATGAATTGGCTGACAATCTGAAATCGGTCAACAGAATACCGCGTGAGGCGGTCATTTATGACTTCGCCGTTGACAGCAAGGGAAACAGATGGGAGGTTTCCAAAAACAGCGGCATCTTTCTCAATGGAAAAAAGATTGATTACAGGAGACTTGGCCTGACATCTGGAAACATCTTCACAATTCACATTGACACTCAAGACAGAATTTGGATTGGAACTTTTGGCTCAGGCCTGAATGTTCTTGTGCCATCTTTGGGTGCCAGCTGTTTCAAGGTCAAGACTTTCCTCAACAAGAATTATGCCCAGCGACGTGTCAGGGACATCTTCGAAGACAGTAAGGGCTATGTCTGGGTTGCCACAAACCAGGGCGCATACAAGTTTGATCCTCGCAGGATTTTTGACAGCGGCTACCAGGGGGAACGCTTCGGCCATTCTGAAAATGTCCTTGGCTCGGAAGAGATCCATTGCTTCGCAGAAGATTCGTATGGGAGAATCTGGATAGGAAAGAACAATGACGGCATATCCATCCTCGACTTCCGGCAGCATGCCGTCAGCCCAAAGATAACAAATATAGGGACAGGCAACGGCCTGAGCCACGACAATGTCCAGGCTTTCGTAAAGGGAAGCGACAACTGCATCTGGGCTGCCACTGCATACGGAGTAAGCAGCATTAACACCAAGACCCTCGCAATAGAGTCGTTTGTGTTTCAGTCAGTGCCGTCAGCCAACGTCCACACAGCCAACAGCGCGGTGCTGCTCGACGGCAACCGCCTTTTGCTTGGAACCATATCGGGAGCATACCTTGTCGATTTGGCCAAGATTGGACACCGCTCCCCTCAGCGGAATCTCGAGGTTTCCACGTTCAAGGTCAACGGAGAGTCGCTGCCCTTCATCACAGGGACAGATTACCTTTGTAAAGACAATGGCGTGTACACACTCAGGCTCCCCCACGAATCCAACAGTCTTGACTTTTACTTTACCACCTTTGATTTCGGCTGGCCCAAGCAAACAAGGTTCAGGTACAAACTGATTTCGGTTGACAAGGCATGGAGCAGCCCCTCGATGGACAACCATATAACCTTGAAAAATCTAAGTCCTGGCAAATACACACTGTTGGTTGAAGCGTCAGGGCCAGACGGCACGTGGAACAACCGGCTTGAATGTAACATTGTCATCACGCCACCATGGTGGGCAACGTGGTGGGCCAAGACAGTGTATGTTTTGCTCGCTATTGCCGGCGCCTGCCTCGCATTCACTGCCATAAACAGAATAAGTACGCTCCGCAGCAAGATAAAGATGGAGAAGCAGCTGACTGACTACAAACTAGAATTTTTCACCAATATCTCTCACGAGTTCCGCACACCGCTCACCTTGATTCTGCTGTCAATGGAAAAGCTCCATGAAAAGCTGGCCGTCTTAAAAGAGGAGAATTCCGGCCTTCCCTTAAATAGTGTAACGCAGCCCTTGGCAACGCTTGAGAAGAATGCAAGGAGAATGTCCAGGCTAATCGATGAGCTGCTCACTTTCAGAAAGGTCGAAAAGAACAAGATGGTTCTTTACCCCGAACCGACCGAGGTGGTTTCATTCTTGAAAGAGATATTCGACAACTTCAAAGATGAAGCCATGTCAAAGCACCTTTCATTCGACTTCCAATCGAATGTTGACTCATTGACAATGAATGTTGACAGGGGGGCACTTGAGAAGATAGCGAACAATCTCATTTCGAATGCATTGAAATATACCAGAGAGGGAGGCAGGGTGCTGCTCTCAGTCAATGATGACAAGGAAAACGGCAACTTGGAAATCAAGGTGGCGGACAATGGCGTTGGCATCTCTCCCGAAAAGAGGGAACAGCTGTTCTCGCGGTTTATGCAGAGCACAGTGTCAAGGAACAGCACCGGTGTCGGACTGCATTTGACATTCGGGCTTGTCGGGCTGAGCCATGGCACCATCAGGCACTCCGACAATCCCGGGGGAGGTTCGGTTTTCACCGTAGACATCCCGACAAATCTCCCAGCTTCCAAGAGCAAGCCTTTTGAGGGAACGGGATGCCTTTCATCCAGCCCCCTTTTCCTGACAGCGGAAAAGGAAGAGCAGGAAACCGCCCCAGCGGTGACAGACAAGTCAAAAATGAAGCGGATGCTCATCATAGACGACGACGCGGATATGCGCAACTTTCTGAAGTCGGAATTCTCCAACCTCTTTGAGGTGCTGACGGCAAGTGACGGCAAGTCGGGACTTGACGCCGCGCGCAACAACGATATCCATATCATCATCTGTGATGTGATGATGCCCGATATGTCAGGCTTTGAGGTTACGCGACTTCTCAAAGAAGATTTTGCGACAAGCCACATTCCAGTCATACAGCTCACTGCGCTCAGCAATGACAGTGGCCGGATAGAAGGCATTACCAGTGGCGCTGATGCCTATGTTACAAAACCGTTCAACCTCAGGTATCTCAAGACAAGGGTTGCCAAACTTGTTGAGCTGAGAGAGAATCTGTTTGCCAAACTTTCCGCAAGCCCGGCTATGGCAAGGCCTCAGCTGCCGATGAGCGACAAAGACAGGGAATTTGCCGACAGGCTTGCCGCAACAGCAGAAAAGCAGCTTGGCAATTCTGCTTTCTCAGCCGATGACTTTGCTGCCGAGATGGCACTTGGCAGAACAATCTTTTTTCGCAAGGTGAAAGGGGTGACTGGATTTGCACCGAAAGAGTACCTTCGTGTAATGAGAATGAAAAAGGCAGTCGAACTTCTGCTGACCACCGACATGACTATCACTGAAATAGCATATAAGGTGGGTATCTCAGACCCCGCATACTTCAACAAGTGCTTCAAGGCTCAGTTCGGCAAGGCGCCAAGCGTCTATCAGAAAGAGAACAGCCCGTTGTCTGGCGGCAGCAGTCACCTAGACCTGCATCCTGAAGCGGAAGCCCCGTCGGTCTGAAGCCTAATTGACAAGTGCGCTGAAAACGCCCATGATATTGCCCATATCGGCCTGAAGGCCGATTTTGGTTTAACACCCCAATGAAATGAAAGGTTACATCCACTCCACCGAATCGTTCGGGTCGGTTGACGGCCCAGGCATCCGTTTCATCATCTTTCTCAGGGGCTGCGCCATGCGCTGCCAGTACTGCCACAATCCCGACACATGGGCAAAAGGCGTGGAGTGTGACGCCGTGGAAACCGACGAGCTGCTTGACCGCGCATGCCGCTACAGCAGCTACTGGGGGCAGCGAGGGGGCATCACCGTGAGCGGAGGCGAGGCACTGTTGCAGACCGACTTTGTGACAGAGCTGTTTGAAAAGGCCAAGGCGCGGGGCATCGGAACCTGCCTGGACACCGCCGCGCAGCCCTTCACACGCAGCGAGCCCTTCATCAGCAAGTTTGACCGTCTGATGGAAGTTACCGACACGGTGCTCCTGGACATCAAGCATATAGACAGCGAGGCACACAGGAGGCTCACCGGCCATCCGAACACAAACATCTTGGACTGCGCCCGCCACCTGGACGAACTGCACGTGCCCATATGGATACGCCATGTGCTGGTGCCCGGCATCACCGACGGCGAAGACGACCTGCGCCGTCTGCGCGCTTTCATTGGCACGCTGCACAACGTGGAGCGTGTAGAGGTACTGCCCTACCACACGCTGGGCACTTTCAAATGGCGGGAGCTGGGCCTCAGTTACCCTCTCGACGGCGTGCGCCCGCCAGCCAAGCAAAGCGTCGACAGGGTCCGCCAGCTGTTAGGGGCCGTGTGACATTTTAGTCCCTTTCACTCTGATTGGCCGGCTTTTTCTTTGCATTGTCTGCAAGATGTGCTAACTTTGCACGAAACAACAATCACATGACACCAACCGAGACCACCGCCACACGGCCGGCATGCCAGCGACTTGTCATCCGTGTGAGCCGCCATTCGCTGTCGTTTTCCGCGCAAAACAGCCCGCTCAGCCCGGAGCCCCCGGACTTCGAGCCGTACCCGCTGAAGAGCGGCATATCGCCGGCGGCCAACCTGCGCGAGGCGTTCAAGACAGCCAGACTGCCCGCCGCCGGCTGTCCGCGCGTGTCGGTGATGGTAGAGTCGCCTGTCCTCATGGTGCCTGTGGGGCTGTACGACGAAGGGCGCCGGCAGGAGCTCTACCGCCATTCCTACCCCGACACGGATGCCGAACGGGTGGAGGGCACAGTCCTTCCCGACCTCAATGCCGTTGCCCTCTATGCCGTCAACAAAGACTTGCAAATGGTGGTGACCGACCGTTTCGCCAACGCCCAGTTCATGTGCGCGCTGGCTCCAGTGTGGCGGCACCTCTACCAGCGCAGCTTTGCGAGCCAGCGCAACAAGGTGTACACCTATTTCCATGATGACAAGATGGACGTGATGAGCTTCGCGCAAAACCGTTTCAAGTTTTGCAACGCCTTTCCGCTGAGCCACACGCCCGATGGGACAGCCAGCGCGCACGATGCGCTCTACTATATGCTCTATGTCTGGAAGCAACTGATGCTCAACGCGGAGAGGGACGAGCTCTACCTGGTGGGCGAGCTGCCCGAGCGCGACTGGCTGGTGAGCGAACTTCACCGCTATGTGCAGCGGGTGTACGTCATCAACCCTTCAAGCGATTTCAACCGCGCGCCGGCCACCCGGGTCGCAGGGATGCCGTTCGACATGATGGCGTTTTATGCCAAAGGCAGATAAACAGGAGGAAGAGACTATGCGAATCATCACCGGACTATACAGGGGACGGCACTTTGACATTCCCCGCACATTCAAGGCAAGGCCAACGACAGACTTTGCCAAGGAAAACATCTTCAACGTGCTCAAAGGTTACATCGACCTTGAGGGGGCGACGGCGCTCGACCTCTTTTCGGGTACCGGGAGCATCTCGCTGGAACTGCTGTCGCGCGGATGCAGCCAGGTGATCAGTGTGGAAGCTGACCGTGAGCACCACCGTTTCATCACCGACTGCGTGAAAAAGTTGGGCACAGACCGCTGCATCGCACTGCGGGGAGACGTGTTCCGCTTTGCCAAGTCGTGCAGGCAGCAGTTCGACTTGATATTCGCCGACCCCCCATACGCGCTGAAAGAACTGCCCGGCCTCCCCGACCTGGTTCTCGGGCGGGCGCTGCTCAAGCCAGAAGGCGTGTTTGTCTTTGAGCATGGAAAGGACTATGACTTTAGCGCGCACCCCCATTTCTTGGAGCACCGCGCCTACGGCAGTGTCAACTTCTCGCTGTTCAGATGACGCGCGACGAACTTACCCACCGCATTCTCCAGGCTTTCGCCCATACTCCCACAGCCGAGCAGCAGCAGGCCATTGACGTGTTTGCCCATTTCATGACAGACCGCTCGCCCATGGCGGCGATGATTCTGCGTGGGTGCGCCGGCACAGGCAAGACCACCCTGGCGGGTGCCATCGTCAGGGCGCTCACCATGCTGCGGCAGAAAATAGTACTGATGGCACCCACAGGAAGGGCGGCCAAGGTGATGTCGCTCTATGCCGGTCACAGTGCTTTCACCATACACCGGCGCATCTACCAGCAAAAGGTGGCCGGCACATTCTCGGCCTTCACCCTGGCCGACAACATGAGCCGGGACACACTGTTTGTCATTGACGAATGTTCCATGATAGCCAACCAAGGCTACGGCGAGTCGAACTTTGGCTCGGGACGGCTGCTTGACGACCTGGTACAGTATGTCTACAGCGGCGGCAACTGCCGCATGCTGCTGATAGGCGACAGTGCGCAGCTGCCCCCCGTGGGCGAGGAGGAGAGCCCGGCCTTGCAGACAGCCACCGTCAGGGGCTACGGACTGGCAACCTATGAGGCCGACCTCAACGAGGTGGTGAGGCAGAGCGAGACCTCGGGCATTCTCTACAACGCCACTGCCATCCGCCAGATGATTACCCACGACGAGGTGACCCGGATGCCCTGCATCCGTTTCGAGGGCTTCGCCGACATTGTGGCTGTAAACGGGGACGAGCTCATTGAGACACTGGCCTCCAGCTATTCGGCCGTAGGACTGGACGAGACCATGGTGGTGACACGGAGCAACAAGCGCGCCAACATCTACAACCAGGGCATCCGGGCCCGCATCCTTGACCGTGAGGAGGAACTCTCAACGGGTGACATGCTGATGGTCGTGAAGAACAACTACCACTGGGCCGCGGCGCTTGGACTCGACAAAGAGATGGGAGCCGGAAAACTCACATTCATCGCCAACGGCGACAGAGCCTTGGTGAGAAGGGTGCGCCGCCAGCGCAGTCTCTATGGCTTCAGCTTTGCTGACATCACGCTGCGCTTTCCCGACTACAACGACCAGGAGCTCACAGCCACCGTGGTGCTTGACTCGCTCACCACCGAAGCACCGGCACTCACACGCGAACAGCACGAGCGGCTGTTCAACGGGGTGATGGCAGACCATGCCGACATTCCACGCAAAAAGGACAGGTTAGACAAACTCAGGCAAGACCCGCACTACAACGCCCTGCAAGTGAAGTACGCCTATGCGGTGACCTGCCACAAGGCACAGGGCGGGCAGTGGGCGCACATCTATATTGACCAAGGCTATATGACCGACGACATGCTCACCCCCGACTACATCCACTGGCTCTACACGGCTTTCACCAGAGCCACGGAACGGCTGTATTTGGTGAACTGGAAACAATAAGGGTGAACAGTAAAAGCAACCATACCATGTTATACATCAACGACCGCATCAGCGACTTTGACCTGGAAAGGGCCATTGCAGACCTGCCACCGCAAAGGCGCGAGAAAGCGATGGCCTTCAAAAGCGAGCGCGACAGACGGCTTTCTGTGGCAGTCTACCGGCTGCTCTGCGAAGCCCTCAAGCAGGAATTTGCCATCAGCGAGCCTCCTGTGTTCGGCTACCGGCAGGGCGGGAAGCCCTTTCTTGCCGACTGGCCAGAGATTCATTTCAGCCTGAGCCACTGCCGTCAGGCTGCTGCCTGCGCCATAGGCCTCAGCCCTGTCGGGGTTGATGTGGAGACCATAAGGCCCTTCAGCGAGGAACTGGCCAGGCGCGTATTAAACGCGGACGAGCTGCACAGCGTTGTCACCTCGGCCAACCCCTCTGCCGCTTTCACCAGGCTGTGGACAATGAAGGAAAGCCTGCTCAAGCTCAGCGGCGAGGGCATACGCGGGCCGCTGGCCGATGTGCTCAGCCGAAACGCACACTTTCACACAGTCATCAACAGTAGGGCCGGCTACATCTGCACGCTGGCTGAATGAATACGGGCAGGAACCCTGACAAGATTCAAATTGCAACCAACAATAGACAACCATGCAAGAGACATTATTACTTATCATGGGCACCGCGCTTGGAGCCATCCTCGCCGGGTGGCTGTTCCAGCGGAAACTGAACGGAAAGAAGAGGGCTTTAGACCGGTCGGAAGCAGCGGCAAACCAGCTGCGCTCTGACCTGGCTGTCAGTTCGGCCCGCCATGATTACCTGGAAAAGCAACTGCAAAAGCAAGAGGAGCAAATAGCCGCGGCCAAGGCGCAGCTGGCTGACAGCGAAGCTGAGAACAAGCGGCAGACTGCGCGCGTGGAGGCCTCCGAGCGCGAGATAGAACTGTTGCACCGCCAGACCTCCGAGGAAGCCAGGCTGCACGAGAAGCGGTTTGCCGAGCAGTTGCAGACAGCCAAGGAGCAGATGGCCAACATGGCCAGGCAGCTGCTCGAGCAGAATGCCAGCAGGCTGAAAGAGCAGAACTGTGAGGAGATGGGCCACATCACCCAGCCCATCAAGGATGCCATCAGCGAGGTGCGCAAGGCCATCAGCGAGAGCATGAAAGACGCAGCAGACCACTCGGCCTCGTTTCGCGAGCAGATAAGGCAGATGGTGGAGAGCAACCAGAAGATTGGCGAGAAGGCCGAGACGCTGGCCAACGTGCTGAGGCGCGACAACAAGGTGGCCGGCAACATGGGAGAGATTATCCTCGGCGACCTGCTGGCCAGCCAGGGACTCACCGAGGGCATCCACTACGAGATGCAGACCCGGCTGCGCGACGAGGCAGGACGCCCCATCAAGAACGACGAGACAGGGCGGGAGATGCAGCCTGACGTCATCCTGCACTACCCCCAGGGGCAGGATGCCATCATCGACGCTAAGGTGTCGCTGGTAGCCTACGAACGCTATGTCAATGCCGACACACCCGAGGACAAGGAACGCTATCTCCAGGAGCACATCCGAAGCGTGCGCAGCCATGTCAGCGAACTGGCACGCAAGGATTACAGCAAGTATGTCAGGGCACCACGCGAAGCCATTGACTTTGTCATCATGTTCGTGCCTTTCGAGTCGTCACTCCAGCTGGCACTGGCCAACGACCCCACGCTGTGGCGCGAGGCTTTCGAGCGCAAGGTGTTCGTAACGGGCGAGCAGAACCTGCTGGGCATCCTTCACATCATCCACATCGCATGGGTGCAAAACCAGCAGGCTGAGAACCAGGAGAAGGTGTTTGGGCTGGCTGAGCAGCTGCTTGACCGCCTGGGCGACTTTATCAAACGCTACAACGACCTTGGGGATGCCATCGAAAAGGTAAAGAAGCAGTATGACTACGCCGACAACAAACTGGCGAGCGGGGCGCAAAGCGTGGTGAAAAAGGGAAGGGAACTGGTAGACCTCGGTGCCAAGGAGAATCCCAACAGGCGGATAGGCGGGAAGTGAGCCCGGGTGGCCACTTTTGAAAAAATCATAAAACCCAGTGACCGCCAGCCGATTTATTTTGCCGTTAAAGGCTTTTCCATTACCTTTGCAACTCAATCTTACACATATAAATATTGAATGGAACAGACAAAAGCATTAGTCAGCGCAATTATAAAAGGAGTGCAGGAGAAGAAGGGAAGCGACATCTCTGTGGTTGACTTCAGCGGGACAGAGGGCGCCATCTGCCGCAACTTTGTCATCTGCCAAGGGTCGTC
Source organism: uncultured Prevotella sp. (assembly GCA_937895845.1). Classification (GTDB taxonomy): domain Bacteria; phylum Bacteroidota; class Bacteroidia; order Bacteroidales; family Bacteroidaceae; genus Prevotella. The sequence continues at coordinate 16,038 of CALBLK010000039.1, forward strand.
ACCCTCGCAGGTCGACGCAATAGCCGATGCCGTAGAGGAGTTCGCCCGCAAGGAAGCCGGCGAGAAGCCCATCCGGGTGATTGGCCGCGACAACACCATCTGGGTGGCCATGGACTACGGCACGGTGATGGTGCACATCTTTGTGCCCGACGCCCGCGCCTATTACGACTTGGACCACCTGTGGGAGGACGCCCCGGTCACCCATGTACCCAACTTAGACTAATCACAATCTTCAATGGACAAAGAACAGAAAGACCCCAAGATGAACATGCCAAAGTTCAACATGAACTGGCTGTACATCATCGCCATCTGCACGCTGATATTCCTCTACTTTTCACAGGGAGGAACGGAATCGAGCGTGAAGACCACCACCTCATACGAGAATTTCAAGAAGATGGTGCTCAAGGGATATGCAAGCGACATTGTCGTGAACAACAACGAGAAGACCCTGCTGATGTATGTAAAGACAGAGCACATCCGCGACGTGTTCAAGCAGGGCGTGCGGCAGACGGGAAAGAATCCGTGTGTCGAGGTGGAGTTTGGCTCCGTCGACAAGCTGGAGACCTTCATAGACCAGGCCCGCTCACAGAAAAAGTTTCTGGGAGACTTCAGCTACGAGAACAAGGACTCGGGCGACTTGATGAACATCATCATCAACGTGCTGCCTTTCATCTTCCTTGTGGGCATCTGGATTTTCTTCATGCGGCGCATGGGCGGTGGCGGTGCCGGCGGCCCTGGCGGCGTGTTCAATGTGGGCAAGAGCAGGGCCAAGATGTATGACAAGGGAGACGAAATTAAAGTCACTTTCAAGGATGTGGCCGGCCAGGCGGGCGCCAAGCAGGAGGTGCAGGAGATTGTCGACTTCCTTAAAAACCCGAAGAAATACACGGACTTGGGTGGAAAGATTCCCAAGGGTGCGCTGCTTGTGGGGCCTCCGGGGACGGGAAAGACCCTGCTGGCCAAGGCTGTAGCCGGCGAGGCCGGGGTGCCTTTCTTCTCGATGAGCGGCAGCGACTTTGTCGAGATGTTTGTGGGCGTTGGCGCCAGCCGTGTGCGCGACCTCTTCAGGCAGGCCAAGGAAAAGGCCCCTTGCATCATCTTTATCGACGAGATTGACGCAGTCGGTCGCGCCCGCTCAAAGAATCCGGCAATGGGAGGCAACGATGAGCGCGAGAACACGCTGAACGCCCTGCTCACCGAGATGGACGGCTTCGGCACAAACAGTGGCGTGATTATCCTGGCCGCGACAAACCGCGCAGACATGCTTGACTCCGCGTTGCTGCGCGCCGGGCGCTTTGACCGGCAGATCAATGTAGACCTGCCCGACCTGAACGAGCGCAAGGAGGTGTTCAAGGTGCATCTCAAACCGCTGAAGATTGACAACACTGTGGATGTTGACTTCCTCGCCCGCCAGACCCCGGGCTTCTCCGGGGCAGACATCGCCAACGTGTGCAACGAGGCTGCGCTCATCGCCGCGCGCCACAACAGCAAGGCCGTGGGCAAGCAGGACTTCCTGGATGCCGTTGACCGCATCATCGGCGGACTGGAGAAGAAAACAAAGATTATGACCGATGAGGAGAAGCGCTCCATCGCCATCCACGAGGCCGGGCACGCCACCATCTCGTGGTTCACGGAGCACGCCAACCCCCTCGTCAAGGTGAGCATCGTGCCCCGCGGGCGGGCGCTCGGGGCAGCATGGTATCTGCCAGAGGAGCGACAGATCACAACCAAAGAGGCCATGCTCGACGAGATATGCTCGCTGCTGGGCGGGCGCGCGGCCGAACAGCTCTTCACCGGGCACATCTCTACCGGTGCCATGAACGACCTGGAACGGGTCACCAAGAGCGCATACGGCATGATTGCCTATGCCGGCATGAGCGAAAAGCTTCCCAACGTCTGCTTCTACAACAACACGGAATACCAGTTCCAGCGTCCCTACTCGGAGACCACAGCCAAGGTTATTGACGACGAGGTGCTCAAGCTCACCAACAGCCAGTACGAACGCGCCAAGCAGATTCTGACTGAGCATGCCGATGGACACGCCAAGCTGGCCCAGCTGCTCATTGAGCGTGAGGTGGTGTTTGCCGAGGATGTAGAGCGCATCTTTGGCAAGCGCCCATGGGCAAGCCGCTCGGAAGAGCTTCTGGAGGCCCAGCAGCGTGCCGAAGCAGAGGCCATGGCCGAGCGCCGCGCCAAGGAGCTTGACGAGCAGGCCCGGAAGAAGGCGGAGGGTGGCACCGACAACGGCGGGGAGAACAAGGAAAACAAAGCTTAAACGCTCAACACACTGAGATATGAAGAACTTTATCACCCGCACCATCACGGGCATTCTGTTTGTGACTGCCATTGTGGTGTGCTTCATCGACCCCACAGCCATGAGTGCGCTGTTCGGCTTGGTCACCGGACTGACTGTATGGGAATTTACCGGACTGGTGAACGCCCGGCCTGGTGTAAGTGTCAACCGCTTCATCTGCACCGTGGCCGGTGTCTATTTCTTCCTTGCCATGGTGGGGTTCAACAGCGGACTGACACCGCCAACAGTGTTCATTCCCTACCTTATCACGCTTGTCTACCTGTTTGTGGCAGAGCTATATGCCAAGGCCCCAGACCCTGTGAACAACTGGGCCTACACCATGATGAGCCAGCTGTATATCGCCCTGCCGCTGTCGCTTGTCAGCGTACTGGCCTTCCGTGTCACGCCAGCCGGCATCATCTACACCTACCTCACTCCCCTCAGCGTCTTCGTGTTCCTTTGGACCAATGACACCGGAGCCTATTGCTGCGGCTCTCTCCTTGGCCGGCACAAGCTGTTCCCTCGCATCAGCCCGGGCAAGAGCTGGGAGGGGTCCATCGGCGGATTCATCTTTGTAGCCGCTGTGGCCGCTGCCATCTGGTATGTCACCGAGCAACATGGCATGAACGACCTGCGTCTCTCGCTTGCCCAGTGGATAGGCTTGGGACTGGTTGTCGCCGTGTTTGGCACATGGGGCGATTTGGTCGAGAGCCTGTTCAAGCGCACGCTCGGCATCAAGGACAGCGGCAACATCCTGCCCGGCCACGGAGGCATGCTCGACCGTTTCGACTCATCACTGCTCGCCATCCCGGCCGCCGTCATCTATCTCTATACACTGACCCTGCTGTAACCCCACGCTGCCGCCCGCCCCAATGGCAGGGCCGGCAGATGGAACGTACCTATAAACAGTGTTAGTAACATCTTTCCGAATACGGTTCTGACAAGCTTGCAGACTTGTCAGAACCTCTATCTCCTCCCCTATCCATGTTGCAAGGCACAATCATCCGCTTCTTGTCTTGGTCATTTTACGCGCCTCATCAACATAGGGAAGACGAAGACAAGGGCAACAATGGAGAAAACCAATCCACTTATAGCCCCAACGGCAAAGGAAAACCAAAATTCTTCCCCCGGACCATCAATGAGAAAAGGAGCCAAGCCACACACAGTGGAAAGAACCGTAAGGAGAATAGGGATGATCTTGTGGTTGTACGCCTTCACAAACCGATGCCCATTATGACTGTACTCACTCATCAGGTATATACCTGCATTGACGGTAAGTCCGCATAGCATAACCATTGCAGCGAAACCTCCGGCACCAAACCGGAAGTCCCCAAAATGATATGTGAGGAACATACCAATCATAGAATAAGGGATGAGCAGGATGATGACAAGAGACTGGTACAAATTCTCAAACAAGATGCAACATACAAAGAAGACAGCAAGAGGTTTTTGGAAGGCAAGAAGCCATAGCTCATTAGGGCACTTTACTCACGCATTGCTGAAGCTCTTGCTAAAACGCCCCCATGAGCCAAAGACTTGCGCTCCCCTCATGACACCCTGCTTGCTCTTGAATGGAGCGGAAAGTTTCCCTTGGTTATACAAAGAAGAGAAGATAAGTTGCTCCAAAGTCGGAACTCTGTTGTTCAACGATAGCAAGTTTGTGTTTTGTGCAGACCAAAACTGATTTACCATCCCATTGGTCTGAACTCTGAAAATTCCGAAAGCATCAAATGTCAATCTGAATACAGGCTGTGCATTATTGCATCTCTGTAAACATTCCCTTCTGGGAGTGTAACTGCCGAGAATGCTTCTTGGACTTTATAGACTGTCGTACAATGTTCTTCAATCATGCCTAATGGTAATATTTTTCCATCCTTACAGGCCTCCGAATAAATTACATCATATGCAATGAAATGAATTGATGCGGGTTGATATGGGAATGATGGGATTTTTTCTTTTCCTCCTAAACGTTCAAGTACACGGTTATGCACGGGCTTGGGAGATACAAAGAACAGTCCTGATTTGCACAAATCTTCTCGTTGCAGCACTTGCCCTTTGTAAATAAGCTGTGGAATTATACGTTTATTTACATTTTCCCAATTCAACCCAACGGTGTCACTGACAATCTCCCTACTATCAATCAAGGCTTTTCTCGCCGTTTGATAATTTCCTGTAGTATCTATCGTCTGCACCTCTATAGCCGTAAACTCGACCAAATCTCCATGCCCGTCAAGACGAGCAAGAACCCAATCCACAAAATAAGCTCCTGTTCCTTTTCTCTGAGGCAAACGAAGTTCACCGCCCCATCCTTTGCCGAAAACAGCTATGGCTCCACATTCTTGTTTCGCTTTCGCAACCGCAATTCTCCCTGCATACAAGTTGAATTTTTGTTTAAACGCCTTATATGCTATATCGTGCAGCATGGCATAATTGTCTGCATAAATCCGAATGGGACAGTATATTACACTTGGAGAGCCTGATGTTTTTTGTCGGATAGTGCATACACCGGATGGAACTTGTGCGCGAGACAGGAATTTAACACACGCAGAATTTGTAAACGGACATACTTTTTTCGCAGCGGCTCTAAGTGCAGCCTCTGATTTATCTTCTGCCCTATAACCGAAAAATTCTGATATATAACCTGACATTTATTCTTGTTTTAAAAGATTAATAATGGACAAACCAATAGCCTTAGCCAACAATGGCGGAACAGCATTTCCAACCTGAGCAAACTGTTCTGCTGTATTCCCATAAAAGACATAATGGTCGGGGAAGGATTGTATTCTTGCTGCTTCTCTCACCGTAAACGACCTGTCTTGAGAGTAATGGAAATATGCTCCCCAATGCGGATCGCATTTCGTCAAGATGGTAGATGCAAGACCGTCAGGACGGACACGGCCATATCGCATGGTGTGGTCTGACTTGCGAGCTTTCTGCATTCCCTTAGGAAGCAGGTCGTCAGGTATGTCTGTCCAATTTCCTCCGGGTTTGATGTATTTCATCCGTTTCAGATTCGTTTCTGACAATTTTGGAGACTCATGATTGTATATGCCCCCTGAACCTACACGCATCATTTGCTGGTATTCACACTGAGGTTCCATGAAGTAATCTTTTACCGCCTCCCCTTTTTCTCCACATTTCAAAGGAGGCAAATCTCCTATCGCTTCTTCCACAGTAGTGAATTTAGCCAAGCTTTCTGAAGTTGGAAGTTTCACCAACTGCTTACCATCAAAAGTAGTTGTGAAATTCGGACGAATTGGAGCATGAAACAAAGGACTTGGGAAAGCGTCTGTTGGCACTTCCTTACCTCTCAAGCCTATAATAATAGTACGCCATCTCATTTGAGGAATGCCATAGTAAGCAGCCCCTAATATACGCACATCTGCGCCATATCCTAAATCAGCCAATGCTTCAATTATGGCATGAAGCGTTGCCCCTTTTTCAAAAGACACAAGACCAGGTACATTTTCAATAAGAATAGCCCGTGGAGAAAAAGCATCCACAAATCTAAGATATTCACGAAAGAGATGATTTCTACTGTCCTCGTTGCTGCGTATTGGGGCGTTTATAGAAAAGCCTTGACAAGGTGGCCCGCCTGCAATGAGGTCAAGCTCCCCTTTCTTTAGGCCTAAGTCCTGCAAGACACCATAAGCATCAGCAGTGCGTATATCCGATGTCATTACTTTGGTGCCGACATGGTTTCTCATATATGTCTGAGCATATATGGGCATGACCTCATTTGCAAAGAGACAATGGAATCCTGCCTCAGACAGTCCTTCAGATAATCCTCCAGCACCGGCAAATAAATCTATGCATTGTGCCATATTACAGTGTTTGATATTTATTTGGTAATAATAACTCTCTGACATCCTTTTCTAAAATATCAGCTATCTGGTATAGTACAGATATGGGAGGCTGCACTTTGTTTGTGGCATACAGATTGACCATTAAAAGTCTTTCCAAGCCTGTTTGCCAACTCTGCTTGGCTGAATACACCTGACAGTGACATTGGGGAAACGAGCCTATTATGCCTGTTGCCAAAAATACGAATTCTTTTTCAAAACAAGCGCAATAAAGCTTGAATAATTTTGTTTTTTTACAATACCGCTGTTTTACTTCTGCGTGTGCGCACCAGACCCTGTTTTGAATAATGGTACGGCGCTTTCTTTTTGCTCATGTGCGAAGTGTAAGGCGGTGTGCTTTGGGGTTCATGCTTCCGCCCACGGAAAAATGACCGCGTGTGCAACGTTGGCGGCTGGCGAATGTGGCATCCGCGTTCACGGCCTCTTCAAAAGCTGTTGGCTGCCCCGGAACGGTGATGAACAGGTGCGCGGCTGTCGGGCAGACACGGTAGAACACAGCAGAATGCCATGGCCGGCCGAAACACTCATCGGTCACCCGAACAGATGGCTGAGGAGTATCTTTACACCGATAAGGATAAGGATAATGCCACCAAAAAGTTCAGGACGGACACGCTTGGAGATGGCCAGGCCAAAACGCTCGCCAAGC
>CALBLK010000040.1 GCA_937895845.1 uncultured Prevotella sp.
AGGAGATAATTTGCGCGCCAACCATATCCATCATCATAGAACCCCTCGAAGGTAAATTGATTAGGTTCTGCGCTCTTGATTATTTCGACCTCGCGGGAACCAAGATAAATGCCTTTTCGCGGTGTGCCGTCGTGGCGCAGGAGGGAGCGCAACCAGTTCAGCCCCTTTGCGCCCTGGTCAGCTGACACCCTTACATTCGCATAGTCGTACAAGTTTTTTTGAACCTTATTGCTGCGACGTTTCAGGAGCGAAATTTGACGCTCTGTAATTTCGCCTTTCGCGGCGATTTCCTTCAAAATCATTTCAGTTTTCATTGCTTTGTAAATTAAAAAGTTTACTTATTTTCCAGAGACATAAATTTATCAAAAGAGATTGAGATTGTGCAGCGATTGCCCCACTTTGTAACACTTTTTATATCTCCGTGTACGACTGCGTTATAAATTTCAAGAGACGGGCAACATTCGCACACTATAATTCTATCACCATAAAATTCGACTTTTTTTACCTCAATTTCAAGGTAATCAATAGCTCCGCTCTTGATTGTAAGTACTTGCATGATTTTAATATTTAAATTATTTAATAGCTCGTATACAATGGTTTGACCCATTGCGGCCGTAAATTCTCACAACGCACCCGCCTATTTTCGCGAACCTTTTGACAAGAATTTCCGCTTCGGCAATAGCCTCTTCCAAGCTTTGGAAGTCATCTAAATCGAACCTTTTTAAGAACTTTGCATCTTTCATTTTACTAAAATATTTAAAATTAAATCTTATTTGTAAATTATTTCATAAATCACGGGGTCGGCAGAAAGAAGATAATTTATATCCATCTCATCAGAGTCGCCGCACTCTATATATATATCGCACAACATTTGCCACACGGCGGCCGCCCGATGTCTGCGGTATGCTGCTTTCCTATTCTCTGCAGCAACGCCGAAAAGTTCGAAGTCACGAAGACAGCTGTAAAATTGGCCGTTAATTATCATTTCCATTTTCTCATCAAAAATTAAAACTTGTTTGTCTCGTTCGGACAATGCAAAGGTACAACGATTTTTGATAACTACAAATTTTTTTTGCACTTTTTTCGAGTTTTTTTCATCCTTTTCCTTTTGTCCTTGATTTTCAAACAATTACGATAGCGTTTGTATTTTTCCCTTTGCGTATATATAAGTTCACGCGCGCGTTATTTACAACTTTCAGCAGTCGCAATCTTAATTGCTATTGCGCGATCTTAATTTATAGCGCACCTTTGCACTATCAAATTTATAGCATTATGATAGCTAAATTTCTACACGCAGCGACTAAATTTTTCGCGACGCACGTCCTTCGGCTACTTGCAACCGCCGCCCTCGTGGCCCTTGCCCTCCACTGGAAAGAGGGCGGAGTATTTCCCCTCGCCCTTGCTGTGCTCTTGTGGACTGCGTGAATTTTTAGAGCACTTGCAGGACGCGCCCGGCAAAGGGCCGTGAATTTTTAGACCTTGCCCGGAACGGGGCATGAATTTTCAGACGCCAAGCGGCTGACGTGAATTTTTAGGCCGTGTGAATTTTTATAAACAAAACGATTAAAATGAAAACAAGCAAAATTTTTCGGGAAAAAAGTCTTGAGGAACTCCACGCAAGCCACTTCTATAAGTTGCGGAAAACCTCACAAAACACAATGATTGAGTACGTGGTCAGATACGACTACAACGGGCGTTTCGCAGTGCGCTGCGCAGGCGTCAACGCAAACGGGGTTCCTTTCGTGGGTTCGGCGCAGAACGACGGGCGTTACTTCTTCCAGGTAGACACCTGCGACACTTTCGAGCAAGCGCAGGAGCACCCCGAAGAGTTGTACTCCGACATGATGCTTGCAATAGGGGCAAGGCGGAGGAACAAATAATTTTTAGGACGTGAATTTTTAGTAAACACAACAAAAATAACAACGCAATGAAAAAGTTTAATATCAGCGCGTTCTGCGCAAAGAAGTCGGACCCCGTGCCGTCCAAATTTTGGGGAATAAGCTACAAGGACGGCAAAATGATAGCATCGAACACGCTTGTGCTTGCATCCGTCAAAGCGGATTATCCGGCGGAATACGAGGGCGGCATATATGCCGGAGACGTACGGATTTTCGATGAAACCATCCCTGCCGAAATGGTATTGGAGCAAGGACGCGCCAAAACGCTTGCAGTATCGTTACCTATTGCGGAACTTAAGGCCGCCTGCAAAGTCTGCCGTGATAGCGGCAAAGCAATGGGCGCGGTGGAATTTGTCGCCATCCCTTTCGGGGACAATCAAAAATTGCTTTTCAAACGCACTCTTCTGTCAAAGATTCTCACCGCCTGCGAATGTTTCGGCATCAAGGAAATGCATATATCAGAATCGAGGCCGTATTCTTCCGCATATCTGACAGACGGCAACGGCAACGAGTTCGCTATCATGCCGGCCTATCCGGCATTCGCCTATGTTGACCTTTCCGGACGAATCCACGATTATCCTTTTCTCATTGACGATTTGATAAGGCAGGCGGAGATTGCGCTCAAAGACGCGGGGAAGCCGCAGGAGCAAGCGAAAGCGGCGTCACATCTGATTAGTCTCAAATTCATAAAATCCCGTCTTGCTTAGACGAAAGAAAGGGGTTTCCGAACTGGAAGCCCCTTTCTTTGAAATAAGGCCTATTTTAGGCGCGCCAACGGGATAGGATGATAAGTTATACCAAAAGGTTCTTTACCGCGCCAAAAACGGCATCAAAACAGCAAATACGGCTATTTACGGATTATGTTTCGCTTGTATGTTTCACAGATATGCCCGTATTTCCATTCGGGATTGAGTTCGCAGCCCAAGCATTTGCCGTCTGCCGAATATTCGGACATCTGCCCGAAAAGGCAGGTGTCGCAGGTGTCGGGGATTTTCGAATCTTCCCTCTCCTTGATTTTCCGGCCTATCCAGACGGACAAGTTCAAGCCTGCAACGAATGTCGTCACCAAAGCCGCGGGGAACCACAGCCAAGAGAGGGCCACGGCCCACGAGACGAGGCCGAGAATTTTCAGAACCAAAGCGGCCGTCACCCAAAGGACGTATGCCGCATAACCGATTTTCCTCATAGTGAATTTTTGAAATGTTTTTCGTACTCCTCATATTTCTCACCGAATGCGCCATCCACCAGGAGCAGGTCTCCGGCGCGGTAATAGGAGTATACTATCGTTGTGTAGTGCATCCCGAAAAGCTCCGCAATCTCCACGTAGGTCATGCAGGTGTTCTCCCGGAGAATCCGCACGGACATCATCCGCACGTCAGCGTACTTTCGCTTGTGAGACCTGTTCTGGTAGTTGGCCAAGGGCGCGCCGAACACCTCCATGCAGGCGGAGTCCAACGCCCCCACGATAATTTTTAGTTCCTTTTCGCTGACCATAATTTTTAGACTTTTTTCAGAACGGCAGGTCATCTTTCTCCGCGTCCTGCGGCGCGGAATTGCCGCCCCCGAACTCCTTAGTCTTGAGGTTGCCGAGGTAGATTGTCTCCCGATTCTCCTTATCGTAGATGGAGACGGAGTGCGTGTTGCCGTACTCGTCTTCGCCGTTCTTGTTCGGGACGATGTCGATGAAGATGCACTTGTCCCCTTTCTTCGTTTCCCCAATCAACCGCTTCGGTATCTTGGTGAGGTTGATTAACCCTGTCAGTTTTGTTGCCATAAATTATTGTTTGACATATCGTTTCTCTATCCACCGCTTCGCCATCGGAAAGTCCAACTGGCGCGTGCGCATCACGAAAGACACCGCGTTCTCTCTCGCACCGCATCGGAAGCAGCCGAAAATCTGATATTTCGGACTTGTATACGCAACATTCTTCTTGCCGCAGAACGGGCAGTCGCAGATGTAGTTCTTGCCACGGAATTCCGCCGGAAGCGTGTCGCAGACGATTTCTTCTATCCGTGCATGCCTGCACAGCTCCCTCGCCGCGCCGATTTCGCCGTCCTCACGGAATTCATATCCGCGCGCCTCCGCTATGCTGCGGCAGTAGCCGTAATCCGTCCCGGCAGGGATTGCCCCGTCCACGGGATAATACACGTTGTCCATTATCCACTTGTGCAGCTGCTCATCGTTCGTCACCGAATTGATGTAGTTGCCATATCTGTATATTCTTATCTTCATTTGATTCTCTCCGCAAATTCCCTGCTTTCTATCTCCAACGGCTGAAGATAATCAGCCGCCGTGTCGAGTACGTAGTCTTTAGCATCTTCATATCCGTTCTTGATTGCGCACACGGTTATCGCCGACAGGTGCTTCCGCCCATCCTCGTCCGTGTTGACCGCCAAGAAGCCCTTGCCGCGTCTGCGCACCACGAGCATGTAGTCGCACCTGCGCATCATCCACGTGACCAGCTTTATCAGCAAATCAAACATGCCTTTCCTCCTTTGTCACGCCGTCCCCGTTCCCCTCTATCGTCCCGTTCGCTTTCCGCTTCGCGAGCTTCTCAAGATTGAACTTCGCCACCTCCTCAAGTGAGTAGCCCATGGATGCCGCCATGCCTGCTACGCCCCACAGGATGTCCCCGAGTTCAAGTATCACCCCGAGGTCGAAGTCCATCTCCTCGCGCGTCTCCATCACTGAAGAATTGATGAGGTTGTCGCTGAACTTCAGCCTCCCTTTCCTTATCGCCTTAGCGAACTTCCCTTGCAGTTCCCCGGCCTCCGATGCTATCTCAAGCATCATGTAAAGATGATTGTCGCAACTGTCCATCCTCGTGGACATCGCCTGCGTTTGATAATCATTCAACTCCATTGTATTCCTTTTTCAGTTGTTCTATTCTCCTGTTGTTCTTTTCAAGTATCCGCATCCCCGTCCTTGTCGTGGAATGCTCCCAACGCTCGTGGCAGTGTTCGCAGAGGATGTTCACGTTCCTCGGGTCATGGGCCATCCTCGCATCCGCGCCACGGCTGATGATGTGGCTCACGTTGTAGGCACTCGGAGTCCGTATCGGCCTGCGGCATTCCTCGCAGATGAGCGGCAGGCGCGAAAGGCAGAAGCGGTAGAACTTGTGGTTTCCCACCGCATCGTTCTTCCCGAACCGCTCTTTCTGCACCTCCACACGGAGCGCGTGCGACATCGGAAGCCGCTCATCAATCAAAGGCTCATAACCGCGTTCCACGGCATAGCCGTATTCCTCCCGTGTCTCTATCATTTGATGCCGTTGAAATAATCCCTCTCCCAACGCTCGCGTTCCGCCTTGGGGACTTTCGCCTCCTCGGGGAAACCCTCGAACCAATGGTCGATATTGATTCTCCGGGCTTCTTTCTTCCCCAAATCAATACCGTACAGCATTTGCATGTCATAATCGTACCATTCGAGAAACGAATCAAAATCTATCCCGTTGTCTACGACATAACGCAATTCCCAGTTCGACAGGAAGAGGTCTGCGACATCGAATGTGCGATAGCCATCGCCCGTCCACTCACCGTCAGTCTCCCACATCTCGTTCAGTTTCTCCCCGTATGCCTTGCACGCGACAGAGTACATCAACTGTAAACTTGTCATATCTTCGGATAATCCAATATCTGATAAAAATTCTCCGCAGCGTACTGGACGGCCCATTCTATCACCTCGTTTGCCTCCGCGCTGTCGAGTTCCTCGAAGTCCTTGTAACCCACTCTCCACTTCCCGTCAATCCTTTCCTCACGTGCGAAGAGTGGGCACTGCCGCTTCATCCATTCGTAGGTCTGCTCTTTCGTGTATCTCTCCCCGTACTCCTGCATCAACATCCCCTGCATCTCCGGCACGACATACCCGAAGAAGTAGTTGGTGACCTTGTCGCTCGGCTCAGCGGCGAGTATCTCCGCACGCAGGATTATGCCTTTCCCTTTGTGCAGGGAACAGAAGTCCTCCAGCGCCTCCATGGGGAGGTCGAGCCTGCCGTCGTCTCCGATTCTACCGATTACTGTCTTTCTTCGCAGGCGCATTGATGTCAAGTTTTATTCCGCAATCTGCTATCAGATGTTGCATTTCATGTACATAACGGATTCGGGCTGTGAAGTCGTTGGCATGTCTGAACATCTCGATGTCCCATCCTGCCGGAACTTGTCTTGCCGACACGAACTCCGGGCCATGTTCCCATGTATAAACTCCGTCCCGATAGTTGGAGAATCCGCCCAACCACCCGGAAGTCAGCGGCACGGGCGTGAAGAACCCGGCATAGTCAAAGGATGAAAGAGAAACCCTCATCAGCTGGTTGTAGTTGCCGCTGTGGTAGACCCAGTCCCCGATTCTCAATTCTTCCGGTTTCATAAATCAATCTCGCTTATGATTTCAAAGTCAAATGTCGAGCCATACTTCTCGTTGAGGCAGTACAATATGTCCGCTATGGTCATGTACTTCATGTCAAGCTCCATGTCTATCGTGCTTCGCCCAAAAGGACTTCTGAAACCGTCCACTCTATACATCTTGTGCGGACGGAATGTGAAAGGTATCCTGTTGTTCACAAGCACCGATGCCACCACATAGAGGTTAGTCGCATATACCGTATAAAGTTTCCGCATTTCTTCCTATCTCGGTTTTGATTATATGGAGCGCCTGCCGCGCCTGCCTTTCAGTGGGGAACAGATTCCCCGCCCTCTTGAGGTCATTGAGGGCAAGACTGTTCATCTTATTATCCACACTTATGGCCTCGACCTCCCAAAAGGCCGTCACGAACCACATCCTCATTTCGCACCCTCCTCAAGAAAAGCGCGCACCCTCAAGAAATGCGCCTTTATTTCACCCTTTGAGCGCATTTTTCCGCAGATGCCCTCAAGACGCACATTGTCCTTGGAGTACAAGGTGGAGAGAAAATCCGTCCCGTAAGAAGCGAAAGAGAGGCTCCATATATAATTGTAGCCTTTCTCTTCGGCTTCGGCCTTGATGTCCCTGCACTCTTGAAAGAGCGCGGAAAGAAAAAAGAAATCAAACTGTTCCATGTGCTTTGTTGTTTTAAAGTGTTGCAAAGATAAGTATAATATTCCACATTCGCAATAGTGTAGGGAAAGATTCTACACCTCTATGCCTGCTTTCAGCCCGTCGGGGTGATAATACGTGACAACCGGGAAGTCTGTCGCCGTGCAGACCTCAATCTCTTCAACCTCCGCTTCCACGCGCCCGTACTCTTCCTCCGGCTGAAGATAAGTGGCAGGAATACGGGTGACGTTGCCGCTCACCCATACGGTAGCATACGCCCACATGTTTTCCGGAATGGCGACCTCAAAGATGTGGTGCGCACCCAGCTCATCCCATTCACGGTTCTCGATGAACGCAAGCATCCTGTCTCGCACGAGGCCGAAGATTAATTCTCTGTCTATTTGCATGTTTCTTGTTTTTGTTGGGACAAAGGTAAGCCAAATAAATGGAAATTCCAAGAATTATTTGCACTTTTTATCCCATTCGGTTGCACGCGTCACCACTTTGATTTCTATTCCGTGTATATAAAGCATCAGTTTGCGCTTTATCGGGAACTTCTGGTCTATCATGAACTTGCTTCCCTTGACATCCTCCACAACTGTCTCGCCGTCTTTGACATAGACGAAGTCAGCCTTATAGGTGCATTGCCTTTCCGCCAAGACTTGAACCTCCTTGTCTTTCGTCTTCAAATGCCTCGTTTCGGCCTTGTATTGGGCCGGGATGAGCAGATACTCCACCTGCCGTCTGAGGCCGCTGATTTGGCCCTCTGATTGACGATTCCGCAGGAAGATGAACCTGCTCCACTCGAGCTGGGAATCGAATACCCCCTCCGAGTTGGTTATCTTGTGGTTCCTGTATTTCCGCATATCAATTCCTGTGCGTATGGCAGATTTTCGATGAACCGGCAGAATTCCCCCCAATCCTCCTTGAGTTTGTGGTTGCATCGCTGCGCATAGATGCTCCGCAGTTGCAGGTAGTTTGTCGATACTCTCATGAACAGCTCTATGCCCTGCGGACAGTTGCTCAAGAGACGCATGAAATTCGCGTATGAGGGTTTTGCATTGTACTTTTCGGAAAGAGACTTCATTTGCGCAATGCTTTCTTCCGTGACATACTTGTTGAAGCACGCATCCATGTCCATCATCGCAAGCCGATGCATCTTGCTTGAGGAACAGACAATGTCTATCCAGTGATAGCGTTGCAATTCGGGGCTGATGTAATTGGGATATGTCAAGTCGAAACTCACCCGTATCCCGGAAAGGAACGTCTGATGTCCGCTTCCATTAGGCGTATTGGCCAATTTCACGGCCCTTTCCATAGACTTTCCGAATTCTTCCTCCGTATACTCCGGCGGAGCAAGCCTCATGGCGTTCCTGCATGCTATGATGCTTTCTCTGAGGTCATAGACCTTTACATTTTCAATCTTCAACATGTTTCTGTAAAAATTCTACAAGTTTGCGGCATAAGATGTTCACGCTTGCGGTCACGTTCTTGTCGTTGTTCGGGCGAATTTCCGGTTTGCCCTTGCCATAGTAGGCATCGAGCCAACGGCGTATCAATACGCGGCAAGCCGTGATGTCGGAATACATGCGGTATTCTCGCGGCGCGTTCCTGTAGGTGTCCTGCCATACGATTTCCGCGCATTGGCAAAGGATGCTAATCAGCACGGCGGATGCAAGCACCTCTTGCCGCTCCAAAGGTTCGAACGGGAAAAGATTCTCGACCTGTATCAGCGTTATCAGCAGGTCGTGTTCCATGTGCTTGTCGAAGTCATCCATCATGTCACACATATAGTCCGTCTGTTCGGGGCTGAAACACCGGAAAAAGGACTGGTTGAACCTGTCATAGCTGCGCAACCACTCGTTTTTCCATTTCAAACGGTTATGATGGCATTCCACCGGCTTGATATTGCGGCAGAACAATTGGTATGCCGCATCCATGATAATCAGCGGAAGCAACGGGGCGACCTCGTTGCCGTCCCGGCAATGCGCCGTAAGCCCTTTGGGCTTCAGATAAGCGTTGATTAAATCCTCAGTCTTCATCCCCATGTTCCTCAAAGTTAGCGAATCCCCCCGTGCCGACAAGGCGAATTGGAGAATCGAAGTTGCATTTCCCGTTCCTGTTTTTCCTTATCCACAAATCTATCGAGTTGTCTACAATGTCACCGTCCGAGGTGCGTGTGCGCTCAAGCATCAGCACCAAATCCGCGTCTTGCTCGATTGCCCCGCTGTCTCTCAAGTCGAACAGCTGCGGACTCCGCATTTCGCTCGCGCTTGCCCTGTTCAATTGGCAGAGCAGCAGAATCGGGATGTCGCACTCCTTTGCCACCGTCTTGAGTTTCCGCGTGAATTCCCCCAATGCCGTGGCCATGTTCTGCCGTTGATTAGTCACCGGTATTAATCCCAAATAGTCTATCACCGCAAAGCGGCAATGTCCGCTCTGGCACTCTATCCTTATCCGCTGACAGAGTTCGTCTATCCCGTTTGCCTTGTCGTTGATTACGAGGTTGTCATTGCACGTCTCCGCTACGGCCCTCTCGTAATCCGCCCACTCGAACCGTCTGGAATACAAGGCCGCCGGAGAAATGTATCCGGTGGAAAGAATCAGCCTCTGCACAAGTTCCTCCGCCGTCATCTCCAGCGAGAATATCATGCTTTTCTTCCCCGATTTCGAGGCGTGCAGGGCCATCTGGAGAGCTATTGTGGTGTTGTGCGTCACGATGTAGTCCTCGGTGACATAGCAATGGTCATCGTTGCTGACGTAGATGCACACGCATTCCATGTCGCCCACCTTTTCCGCTGATGTTATGAACCGTGAGCGGTCAGATGGACGCCATTTCTCGGCCTTGCGACGCAGATGGAACGGGCAAACAGTCATGCTCACCGCCACGTTGTACTCCGTTCCTTTCCCCTCTTCCGTCCGGTCATAGGCCTTGACGTAGGACAGGCCTCCGAGGGTGCGGACCAAGGACACCATGTCGTCTGCAAGCCTCCTGCTTGTAGTGCTGAACGAAGTCGCCCCGTCTGAGGCGGTGCCGTCCGTGTCCATCAGCCCCCTCAACAGCGAAAGTCGCTGTCCGACACTGCCGAGGAGGTATTCCCGCGGAATGAACTTGTCCCTTGAACGGACATCAAGCCCCAGTCTTCTGATTCTCCGTGCGAACCCGTCTTTGCCGCCCTTTCTTTTCTGCGCAATGACATAGGACGGGCAGGCAGGGGATGAGTTCTTGTGAAATTCGTAGCCGTCCGGCAGACGGCCGCTTGCCCTCGTTATCATCTCAACGTCCATGAGAGGGTTTGAAATGCTTACGGCGTTGCCGCAAAGGTAGCCGTCTCCTATCAGCAGGCCCAAAAGATAGGGGTCTATCGGGAGTTGCCGTTCAGCGAACTCCACGGGGGCGACTTTCGGAATCCGGTATTTCGATAGTGGCTTCCTGTTGCTCGCCGCCCTTGACGGAGTGAGTTTCGTCTTCAAGCCCCTGCGCATCATTTCTTTCAACGTCAATTCCTGCTCGCGGTGTCGGGACGAGGTGACATCCGTGACCGTCCATAGATGCTCCTCGTCACAAAGGACAGATGCCCCGTCATTCATTTCCACGCGGTAAACCGGACGCACCCCCTGCGGATACACGCCCAAGACATCCTGCGCACGCCCGTCGCGTCCAATCACCTTGTCGCCGACTTTCAGACTTCCCATTTCGCGCCATCCTTGAGGGGTGAGCACTTTCGTATGTATCGGCTGCGCCTTGCCCACGCTTGGGCGCGCCGCAAGTATCACCAGATTGCCGCCGTTGAACCCCCCGTAGGTGTAGAAGTCAAGCGTCCGTATCGAAGTGGGGATTCTGTTCGTCTCCCCCTTTTCGAGGCGTTCAGAAAGGGTATTAGCCACTTCTGTGGAAGTCTTGGCCATGTCATCCCTCAGACCATCTGCCGTCATCTTCGAGAAATCGCCGAACATGCGGCATATTTCCGAGCAAGGCATCCCGCCGTTTATCCGTTGCAGGGCATCAACGGCTGTAATGTATGCCGCCCGTCTGACGCAGGTGTCAACCATTGCCCCTATGAGGCCCTGCAACCCCATCTCTCCATATTCCGGCGTCTCATCTATTATCGTGGAGAGGAAGTAGGAACGGTTGACGCGAGGAAGCACCGTGGTCAAATCTATGTTCTCTCCGGAATTATACATGTCGATTATGGTCTCCCATATCTTCCGGTTCTCCTCATGCGTGAACATGTCAGCTTTTATGCTTCTCATCACACGCCCGATGGTGGATTGGTCTCCAATCATGGTTGCGAGCAACTTCGTCTCCAATTTTGACGTGTCCGGCATAGGAAAGTCTGATATCGCAAGCGTCTGTTTCATTTCTTCAGTATTACGGTTCTGTAATATTCCTCGGTCACGCCCATTTCCTCCCATATCTTCTTCTTGGGGAGGGGGGCGGCGGCTGTCCGGGGGGTAGGGTTGCTTCCGCTGTTTCTATTGTTGTTTGCCCATGTCGCGAGGCGGCGGCTTATCTCGAAGCATCCGCTTTTCTTCTTCGATATTTCCCACTTCAGATTCTTGCCCGAAGCCTCACCCCAATAGAAGACGAAATCATCTATCATCTTCTGGCCGTATTTGTCAATATAAGGCTCACAGGCTTTGCGCAGACTTTCCCGTTTTGCCTGAATTATCTCCTCATCCGTCAATTTTCTTTCTATATTATCCTTTAGGATAATATCTTTCTTAATAATATTATTATTATTATTATATACATTGGCCCTTTCATCCAATGGATTGGCCCTTTCGGCCAATGTGTTGGCCCTTTTAGAACCTCCGTCTGGCAATTCCTCTTCATTCTCAAATAACGAACGTCCGGAATCCGTGAGAGAATACCACGAAGCCTTATATGTAAAATCCTTAGCATAATCCCCCTTTATAAGATAACCTCCGCCAATAAGGGAATCTATTGTATTGCGAATCTTTTTGTCCGTCAAGTACGGGAATACGGAAAGGATGTTCTTCCGGCTCGAATAGCTCCACACCCTACCGTCCTTGACCATGTCGGGATTCTCTCTGTTGGTCTGATGCCAATAGTAGAAATGCTGAAGCAGGAGGGCCTCTTCGAGACCTACCTTGGCAGCGAGTTCCACGCTGAATGAATGTGTCGTATAATTCATGCTGATAAAAATAACCCTTGAACAACGCCACAACTCATTGTCCAAGGGTTGGCTACTTTGACGTAGTTTATATCTTGCGCTTGCAGGCTGTGGACTGCTTGCGGATTTGGCTCTTATAAAGAGGCCGTACTCCGGCCTCACAAAGCAATGGAAAACTTCTTGATTCCCGACTGCAAAGATAAGTAGAATTTTCTATTCATGCAATAGGCAAAAAAAGAAAATAAATTTGGAAATGCCAAAATTTGTTTGTACTTTTGCAAGACAAATCGGAACAAATATGTTGAGACTTAAAGAAGCGTTTGCGAGGGCGCGCGACTTGTCCCTCGTGCGGAGGAAAAAAGACTTCGCGTTAGAATTATGGCCGGATTCTTCATTGGGCGCGGCTTATACTAACTTCTCGAACCTTGAGGACGGGAAGACGCAGAAGATAAAGATAGAGGCCGTTCCGCTGATATGCGAAAGGCTCGGATGCACGCCGGAATATCTCTTTGGCATGTCCGAAATCCCCTCAAGGGAGGAAAGCAAGGCTCAGCTGAAAGAACTGGCGAAACAGATGATTGAAATCATAGACAAACTATAAACTATAATATCATTATGAATACTGAAACTAAAATGGGCGTGTATGAACTCGCCAACAATGTCACCGCCGAACAGATTAAGGCCGTATTTTTCGACCAAGACGCTCTCCGTGAGCCGTCATACAAACTCTGTCAGCTCAATGCCCGTGGACAACGGTACTACTATGTAGCGGACAGCGAGGGCGTGGAACTCTACCCGTCAGTCACCACCATTCTGAAGAAAGTGATGCCGGAGAACAAGATTCTCACAGACTGGAAAGTTGCCCTTGGAAAGGACGCGGCGGAAGCATACACGATGGAAAGGGCGAGGTTCGGTTCGTTTGTCCATGGGCAACTCCAATCGCTGATGATTGAGAGGAGGTACAATCTTGACATGATGCGTGAAACTCTGTCCAAATATGCAGAGCGTGAAAGCCTACCGCTGTCTTTCGTGGAGGAACATCTTGACGAGGCGAAATACGACATGCTCTCATTCGCGAAATGGATGAGGGAATATGACGTGCGTCCCCTTGCCGTGGAGATAGCCCTTTATCATCCTTTGCTCAAATACGCCGGTATGCTCGACTGCGTATGCTCAATGCGCAAATATCCCGTAGGAGACAAGCACGGGGATGAAAGAGTTGTTGCGATTGTGGACTTCAAGACGACCACAAAGGATTTCCGTGACGAACACGCAATTCAGTTGGGCCTCTACCGAGACATGTGGAACTTGTCTTTCCCGGATGTGCCGATAACGGAAATCGGCAACGTGTCTCCGAAAGCGTGGTGGAACACCGCACGCAAGCAGGTGTCCTACAACTTCGAGTGGCAGACTGATAACGAAGTTCTGAAACAGATTCCTTATCTGCTCGAACTCTATAAGCTGCTCCCCGAGGAGACAAGGAAAATCGCCGTCTGCGGCGGCATGGTAGACTTGTCCGATGATGTTGACAAGAACGTGGCCGTGCTCACCATGGAGGAACTTGTCAAAAAGGGCAACGAGAAAATGAGCGAAGATTCGGCGGCGGATGACACCCCGTTGTTTTAGTGGCCATGGGCGGCAGAATCAAGAACAACGAGAGGCCGAAGCGGCTTCCGTTGCCGATAATAGGCCACATAAAGTGCGGAATGAAGTCTGACAGGGGGTATCCCATGTCCACGGACTATTTCGTGGCGACAGGCAAATATTCGCGCCTTTTCGATGAGGCCTATGGCGCAAAACCCGATGTCATACAGATTGTGTTCCCGTCTGACGATGCGGACATGGTGTGCCGGGAGGAATACGAGTTCCGGGACGAAGCAGGCAAACTCGTGGCCTCGGGGGATGGAGAGACGTTCAAGGTGTGGTCTACCAAGACATCCACTTATGCCGTGTTCACAACGGAGCAGTATCCCGACATCATGGACATGGTTTCAAGCAGGCATCCGAAATGCCAGTGGAAAGTCACTCTGACGCTGAATTTCATCATCCCGAAAATCCGTGGAGTGATGGGCGTGTGGCAGTTCCAGACGAAAGGCGTGGCATCAACGATACCGCAGATACGGGACTACTTCGATGAGTTCTACGAGCAGCAGGGGAAAGTCAGCGGCGTCATATTTGACCTGTCGGTGATAATGGCGAAATCCCAGAAACCCGGGCAGAGCAGCAAGTATCCAGTGGTCTCCCTCATTGCCAACGAGAGCAGGGAGAATCTTGAGATGGCACAGGAATGCCGCAAACCGATAATGATAGGAGAATGAAATGCATATATTATAACGGAGGCTATTGCAGCCTGTCGAAAAACCTTGACGGAATCAACATGACGTGCAACGAACAGGCCGGGTGTCCCGACCGCCGATGGAACGGGGATGAAGTCGATTGGGAATCACTGAAAGTTCAGAAAGGGAGGACGGACAAATGAAGAAAGTGTCAGAGCCGATAATGATGTACGCCCCGATGGCCGGCGTGCTTGAAGACCTTGCAAGCGCAATCTACCACCAACTGTCCACGCAAACAGGCATCCGATATGACTATCTTTGCCAGAACTCCCAATTGAGAATCAACCTCGACAAGAAAGGGCCGACCGTGAAAATAGAGGTAATCCCGGTGTGCCGTGGGAATATGAGGGAGAAGCGTGTTGCGGACTTCATCGAGATGCTCCGCCGGGGACGCGAGCGTTCAGAAATGCCACGTGAACCCGAAGCCGACATATCCGCCGAAGCCGGGGACTGACCCGGCAGGGAGCACCACCCCCACCCCGGCCTGCAAGCCGTAGTCGAATTTCCGCCATTCTTTCCGGATGGCGGTTTTCGTTATCGTCTTGGGATAGACATACAGGCTGTCAAGATTCGGCTCGTATCCCGAAACCCATGCCCGATAATCTTCTTCCTCATAGTATTTCTGAACCTTGGGGAGATATACCGTGTCCCCCCTCACGATTGTGTCGTTCCGGGACACCTTTATCGTGTCTCTCCGTATTTTGATGACATCACGATAGGCGGGCGTATGGACGCGCAAAGTGTCACGGATGATAACTTCTATCACTTCGGGCTTCATGGCCTCCAATTCGGCCTTAAAATGCCGTTTTAAGGGAAAATAAGAGCCGAGTGCCCCTGCCCAAATACACAAAAGGGCGAAAACAAGAGATTTCGCCCCATTCCCGATGCTTGTTTTACTCATCAATGAGCTTTTTGACCCAGCCTTTGACTGTCGGATAGGCGGCATCTATCAGCACCGCCACGCCAAAGGCTATCACATACTGTCTCATCCACAGCAGATAGCCCAACGAACCTATCGCCCCTATGAGGGCGAGGAACGAGCCGAAAAAATAAAGCAACTTCTTCATGTCAGTTCTTGTTTATTGTTGTTGTCTGATGCCGTTGTCTTCCCTGTCCGTCCTTGTAGCCCAAATGAAGCCACTCGGTCTTTCCGTTCCTCTCGATTATGCACTGGTCATACGCCTTGCCTTGCAGCCATCCTACCGCGAACCTGACGAACCCGTGAAAGTCGTCGGTCTGCAAATCCGCCGCATAGCCGCAAAGGTGCGCACTTGTCATGCTGCCCCCCACTTTCTTGTTGAGTTCCGGACACCGGTAGCCGCTCGTGACCCTTATCGGCTTCCCCCACGCATCCCTCAAAGGCTGCAACAGATTGTCGCACAACTCGTTGATATGCTCAACGACTTCGGGGGACGGGATATTGTCAATCCCGTCCCTCTCCGCCGTGGCACTGAACGTCAGTTCTTTGAGAGAGAAATTCTTACTCATTCCCGAGAACGGAATCAGCAATCGCCTTGCATTCAATCACATAGGCCTCATGCTCGGCCTTGTCCTCCGCATTGTTCTCCCTGTCGAATGCAAGTGTGACCTCGTCATAGATGTCATACTTCAGACGCACGAGGGCTTCGACAATCCGTTTACGTGTCACTTCCGGCACGAGCACTTCCTCGTACTCATACTTGACACCCTGCTCCTTGCCGTCTGCGTCCATGTCCGCAACTTCTTCGATGTTGTAGCGGACTAAATAGTTTTCCGCGTCCCACCTCTCCACGACCGCAGGACGCGCTTTGCTTGATGATTTTCCCATTTCCTTTTTCATTTATCGTTTCTATCAAATGTCCCGAATCACAATACTTGAGCCACCCGTAATAGCTGCCCATGGCATTCTGCTTCTCTTTTTCCGTCATGCCTTTCCGGTTGCAAGATACGATTTTTCTGAATATGTTCCGCTTCGTGCGCTTCCGCAACCTCGTGTGGGTGTGGTAGAAGACGTATCCGAGGAAGTCTATCCCACGGGCATCAACTTGAAAAATCTGCCAGTTACCTTTTATGGTCAACTTCAACTCCTTTTCCGTGTATTCCCTTATGTCCCCGAAAAGGGTGCGGAGATATTCCTTGTCCCCCAATACGACCATGTCGTCCGCATAACGGAAATAATGTTTCACCCCTTTCGCCTCTTTCATCCAGTGGTCGAAGTCCGACAGGTATACATTGGCCAGATACTGGCTCAGATAGTTCCCTATCGGCAGCCCGGGAGAACTGTCTATCACTTCGTCAAGGACGCGCAACAGACGCGCGTCTCCTATCTTCTTCCGGATTTTTGTTTTCATTATGTCATGGTCTACGGACGGATAGTATTTCTTGATGTCCCATTTCAGACAGTATTCCGTCCCCTCGACGTCTCTCAACGCCCTTTTTACGGCCTTGACCCCGGCATGTATCCCCCGGCCCTTTATGCAGGCGTATGAACAGCTCGCAAAAGTGCTCACCCATATCGGCTCAAGGACATTCATGATGGCATGATGCGCAATCCTGTCAGGGAAATACGGAAGTTTGAATATCTCCCTTTCCTTGGGGTCATGAATCAAGAACGTCCTGTAAGGTGATGTCCGGTATGTCCCCTCTCGCAGCCAACGTTGCAGCTTCTCAAGGTTCTGCATCTTGTTCCTGTCATGGATGCGTATTCCCCATCTGCATCTTTTGCCCTTTCTCGCCTTTTCATCCGCAAGGAGAAGATTCTCCATGCTCGCAATCTGGGCCATGAGATTGTCGTGTCTCTTCATCGTGTTGGCATAATTAATCTGACTTTCATCCTCGCTACTAATCCGATTTGCCCGTGTCGTGCTTTTTTACCAAGAGGTAGGGTTTCCACGTGCACGGCTTTTTTCATCCCGTTGTAATTGTTCATATGCTTTCAGAGACGGGAACCGATATTCGCATTCGTATTCGCAGGCGCATTATTCGAATTGACGCACGCGAGACCCGCATTCGCGCCATTATTCGCACTGCCGCCGACGTTCGCACCGCGCACTGTGGACAACCTTTTCTTCATCATTCGAACCTCATCGCGCCTCTCGACAGCCTGCGCAAGGTCACTTTCCGTGGGAACTTCCCGAGTTCGGCCAGCTTGTCAAGGACATAGAAGATTTCGGGAGACCCCGTCCACACCTTGAACGCCTCGCTGTCGGGGTCATCAAGGGTGGATTTCGCCTTGAACAGATACTTCCGTTTCCCGTCTTTTCCCATAATGTCGGGGAAATAGTCGATTACCCAGAACGTCCTGTCGACAAGGTCGGACTGACGCTTCACGGGACAGGAGAAATTCTTGCGCTCCCTGTCAGTGTCCAACCCGAGACAGGCGAGTGAGCCGTCATCTCCGTCTTCAAACTTTATGTTTTTATCCATATATCGTGATTTTTAACCTGCCCGACGGGAGCCGGGCAGGGATAGCCGTTTGACGTTATTTTTGCCAACAGAGACGGGAACCGATACGCGCATTCGTCCTCGCAGGCGCATTAATCGAACTGACGCACGCGAGACCCGCATTCGCGCCAGTACCCGCACTGCCGCCGACGTGCGCACCGTAGACGGCACCAGAAGCAAAGTCCGCATATTTATAGTCACAGAAGTATGTGGAAGCACTGCCCGTAACGTCTCTTGCAAGGATGTCGCCGTAGTTCCTCTGCGCCTGCGCCATGGACTGCATGCTGCCGAGGATGGATTTTATGTATCCGTTTTCTCCGACGGATTCTCCTACCTTGACGTAGGAATCATTGAGGACGCTCGCATATTGTCCACGTGTCCTTGACATGTAATAGGCCTGCTTCGTGCCGTCTCCCACTGCAAGGAAGCCGTCAGACCACTTCCATACGTGCCCGAAAGGATTCTCGATGCCGCGATAAGACGGCACGCTCTCTGAATGTTCGCTGCCGTAAGCCGCCGCCTGCGCTTCAGATAAAGTGAATGTCTTGACCCCCGTCTGATTCCCGAGGGAGTTGGTGAATCCGCACGGGACAACCGGATTATAAGAATTGTATTCATTCCAATTCGAGAAGTTCACGACTCCGCTTCCAAGGCCGCCCTGGTGATACCCCGAGGCATCGAGCGTTCCGTTGAACGCTTTCCGCGAGTTCAGCGTGGCATACTCAATTGCGAACAGCCAGAAGATGTCCGTGTGTATATTGAAGTCGTAGCATCCCCAGTTTGTGCCCCTGTTGCGCCCGTAGGTACGGAAATTCGTCAAGGATATGGCCGTGGCCGGCAAGCCGAGGAGCGAGCGGTAAGTGCCATCCCAATCCGCCGTGTTGTTGCCGCCACGGTACTTTGCCGATGCGTTCACCACGGAAGACAGGATGTTGTTGTCGCGGTCGAGAGTGGCCTCGTAAGCGGACACGAGATAGCGCGGCACGAGGAACGCCCCCTCAAACGGATAGAGGGAAATCTCCACGTCCATATAGCCTTGGGCCGCATTGAGCGTTGTCCTGCGGTAATGGGCTGGCACTTCCACCATCACCTGCCCGTCTGTTCCGTCAAGGCGCGCCGCCGAGCCGTCCGCTTTCTTGGTGGAATCGTATGCCCCGAGATAATACTTCACGTTGCCGGCATCGTCAGCCACGCACCTGCGCATGAGGCTCTGCACCGGCAAGTCCCTGTGGAGCGAACCCTCCCCGATTCTTGAGAGGTCGGGAGAAGCGTCATTGTAATGGTGACGCACGCCGTAGATGTCCGTGTTCTTGTAGTAGGACACCACCTGCTTGCGCCATGCGCCGTCCCACACGAAAAGCGCGAACTCCCCGTCCATGATGGAGAAGCCCCCGAAGCTCTGGTAGACCCCGGCCTCGCTCGCCATGAAGATTATCTTCTCATCCCCCGGGGTGTACGTGTCACCGGGGGACACAAGTCCCCCGAACTGATAGCCTTTGCCCAACTCCGCCACCATTCGATTCAGCGTGTTGTTCATCGCCGTTCCCGTGATTTTCTGTTCCGTGTTCTCGTAGACGTTGGAGTTTATGTACTCCACAAGTCCTGAATACTCTGCCATAATCCTATGAGTTTTTATTGTTGTTGTCTATGATTACTTCCAGTTCCCCTTTCTTGATTCGCGCATCATATCCCTCGCGTACTGCGTTGGCCACCACCGCAAGCGTGGCGAATCCGAGGAGTTCCCCCACTGCGGTGAGGATGCTCGGTTCGATGTTGCCTATCGGGGGCACGATAAACCCCAAAACAAGAAGCACGATGCTCGTGCAGAGGCATACCCAGAACGATACGTTCCCGAGAAGCCGTTCCTTGATTATCTCGCTCATTTCTCCGCAGTATTTGTGAGGTTGGTCACATGGTAGCTGACGCTGCCGTTGATGTTCACGGAGAGTATCGCCTTGAGCAATTCGCCTCCGTCCGTGGTGGTATGCACTATCACCGTTGACAGGTTGACGAGTTCGTGGCTTATCACGTCCACCGTGTTGAACGTCACGCTCATGTCGCTGAAGTGTATGGTCGGGTTCGTGGCCATGAAAAGCGAGTTCACCGCAAGCGTGGTGAATCCTGCCGCCGCCGCCTGCTCCGCCGTCAAGTCGGCCGCCTCCAATGCCGAGATGGTGGTGGTGACCGTTATGGGCATCATGTCATACAGCAGGTTGAACACCGTTGTCGCCTCCACCTTGGTCGCGTCCCACGGGCCTGCATCCTTGTCTTCGGTGAAGACGTAGAGTTTGCCCTCGTAGCGTACGATGTCCCCCTGCGCATAGGCCGTGGCCGCGTGGAAATCCTCGAAGTCATCGACTTCCGATGTCTCCGACATCCCGTCAATTATGCCATAGAGAATGGCCGGCAGGGTACTCCCTGCATCGACCTGCGTCCCTTGCCCCTCTATGGTCTTATGGACAAGTTCTCTGATTTGTTGTTTCGTCATATCATCTATCCGTTATGTTGGTATAAGCTTTTCCGATTTTCTTCACCACGGTGTCCGTCTGGAACGTGCAGGACACTTCCGCGTAATGGCCCTGCTCAAGCCACTCCACCTCCATCTCGAACTGCTCCACGCCGTATGTCCTGCCGATGCCGTCCGTAATCTTCACCACATCCGACATCCGAATCAAGCGCATCACATCGCAGAGATATTCCGGTGCTACGAACTTCATGCTGAACACCTTTTCGCTTATCTGCTTCGTTGGGAAGAAATATCCGTTCCGTTCCTCGCCCTCCTCCGTGAACGTGTATTCGGGCATTCCGATTTCCGTGTCAAGGTACAGGACATTCTTGTAGTAGACGTTCCCCTCATGTTCCTCATACGGAATCACTCCGCCCTCGTAGGCTTGGTTCTCCATGCTGTACCATTCCACCTTGACGTGGCGCGCGATGTCTTCGCGGCTTTCGGCAAGGAACACATCTGAATACACCTCGTAGTACCGTGTGCTTTCTCCTTGCGTGGCGAATTTCAGATGCAGGTAGTACAATCCGCGCGGCAAGTGGAATGACGATTGTGGGGTGGACGTGTCCGCAAGATAGGTGCATACGGATTTCGTGCCCGACCTCGTAATCTTCAGCCCGTTCAAGACAAGCAGGCCCTCCACGGGGAGTTCCGTGACGGCGAAAGCATTGCTGAACGCGCCCATATCATAAGAGGCGTTGTACGCCACTTCCTCCTCGTCACAACAAAGGCGGTACAATTGGGATGAAACGATTTCCCATTCACGGGAGGCCGTAGTGATGGGCAAGGGGAAGAAAAAAGGCAGGAGGTAGTCGTTGGGGACGCGGTTTATGTACTTGTCTCCGTAGGCATACCACTTGCGGAAATCCTGTTCCTCAAGATTTTCGTAGAAAGGTATACAAGAAAGGTTGCTGTTCGTCTGCATAAATATATCTTCTAATCAGAGTAACCCTTTCTCTGCCACAAATATAACCATTTTTTCTAATCCAAGATTATGTCAGCACTTATCATCCCATCTTCGGGCGTGTATTCCGCGCTCACCCATTCTCCGCTCCCCAACGCCGTCTTGTACAGCCCCAGCTTGCCCACCTTTGATGCTTCGATAGGGAAACGGACGCTCTGCTTCCTTATCCGTTGCGTCCCGTGAACGTTCACCACGCCGCCGGACACGCTACCTGCGGTCGGGCCGTTGATATAGGCGTTGTCTCCGCCCATGTCGTAAGTCCAATACGCGAGTTCGAGGAAATAGAAAGACAGATAGGCATTCTGGAGCAGGAACTGCGTGGCCGGAATCGAGGGCGTGTCCAGGTTGTCTATCACCGCCAGTTGGCAATTCCCTTGGGCATCTGTCCCAATCAAGGCGAAACAGTCATCGCTCACGTTGTCGGGCGTGCTTATTATCAAATCTACGTCAGACATGAAATTGGCCGCCGTGGACTTCTGTGTCTTTCCGTTCTGCGCATGCCTGTTCTTGATGTCAATCGGCCACCCGTCAAAGACATCGCTGCTGTCGTCATCCCACCCGAACTCATATCTCTTATTGATGTCTTTTTTGTTGTAGGAAAACTCGTTGACACCGTAGTCCCACGTCTTCCGGGACATGGGGCTTCTGATGGCGGTGAGGTCTACCAACGGTGTCGTGGATGTATATGCTCCCCCGTTCTTGAACCATGATATGTGCTCTATCCGCAGCCGCTTCTGACCATCGATGAACCAATACAGCTGACAGGTGCTCTTGAGCATGTCGAATATCTGCCCCAAGGTTATCTTCCCTTTTCGCGCCGCTTGATTGTAGTAGGTCTTCTTCACGTTGGTGACTGGCGTGATGTAAAGTATGTTCTCTATCCAGTCGGGAATCGTCTCCACTGAACCGTACAGGAATTCACTATACTCGCTTGTTCCGGCAAAAGTGATTGTCGGGTCTATCTTCTTCAGAAGCACGTCTATCGCGCTCCAAAGGGGATAGGCATCCTTAAGCGTCCACTTGTCGGATAATCCCTCCATGTGGAGGCTGAACATCGGGATGGCCTCATACCAGAAAGACTGCGGTATCCACTTGTCCCAGCCGATTGGAATCATGTTCGCCCCCGTCTCCGGCTCGGGCTGCACATAGTACTTGCCGTCGCCGTTCACGCCCCATTCTGTCGGGGTATCCTGCACCTTTAGGCTCTGAACCAGATGAGTCTCTATCGGCAGGGTGTCGGGCTTCATCGCATAATGGTAATTGAGGTTCGTGCCTGCGATGTCGTCACTTCCGATGTCCACGACATCTCCGTAATGCACATTCGGGGTGTCCTTGTCGAAGAGAATCCGGGCGAAACAGAACTTGCGGTCAACCGTGGCTTCCCCTACGGTAGTTCCGGCGGTTCCGGATGCGGGGTATTGAACAATGTTCAAGTCCCCCAAGTTAGTAAGGTCATATTGCCCTGCCTCAAGATAATAAGTCGGAACGGTAGTCCCGTCCTTGGCATGTATTTGTTGTTTTATTCCCGTGGCCGTATTCGGGAAGTACTGGAACCAATATCCGTATTCATTCGTGAATTTCGTGGACGTGCCCTCATAGTTCGCCTGATAATCCCCGAGCCATGCCGTCAACATCCCCTCAATCTCCAGATGGAACGTAGCGAACTTGTTCTTTGCCACGAACCCCATGTTCCCGAGCGTGCCCCCGTCATTGACCTCCGAATTCGAATTGACCTCGTAGGACACGTTCCCTATGATGTTCGTGAGTTTGGAATCCCCTTGGAAATATATCTGGAGTATTGGACGCTTCAGCAGAGTGATGCTCTTTCTGACAGGAGCGAGGGCCACGAGGTCATATTCGTCATCCTTTCCGTTGATTATCTTGTCGTATTCGTCTGCGCTCGTCACCTTGACCTCACAGATGCCGTTGTCCGTGTCAAAGGTGCAGTCCGTCTTGTCAAATGTGCCAGTGGCAAGGAGCGTGCCGGAATCCGTCTTGACCTCAACCTTGAACTCCGCGTCAATCGAAGCGGCATATATCGCATCATAATCATCCCCGAAGAACGTCAGCGAGAGGTCGAGTTTGGTGCGGTAATACATCTCACCGCTCTCCCTTTCCATGCTGATTTTGAAGTCCTCCGGATAGTTGGGGTGGGCATTGATGTCCACCCCGTTTATATAAACTATTATCTTACTCATTATGAGGTCTTTATGATACGTTTGTTATTTCCTTTGTATTCAATTCTTCCATTCGGCGTGGAGACGACCCTTGTTTCTCCTTGTTCTATCAGTCTCCGTATGCCGCGTTCCACGGCGGTGAGGTCGGTGTCCCTCCCCTCGAAGCCGCTGAAAGCAAGGCCGTACTTGTCGCTGAAATGGCTCTGTTCAAGGCTTTCAATGACGTTTGACTGACGGTTCAATCCGATGGAACGCAGGATGCTTTCCTGCAACAGGGACTGCCGGACGGAATCGTTGCGGATGACGTCCGTGACTTTGCTCACGCCGTACTTCTCCTCAAACGTAC
The DNA here is from genome assembly GCA_937895845.1 of uncultured Prevotella sp. GTDB lineage: Bacteria > Bacteroidota > Bacteroidia > Bacteroidales > Bacteroidaceae > Prevotella. The sequence continues at coordinate 23,797 of CALBLK010000040.1, forward strand.
CCTTGTTCAATGACCGGATGACGTCCGTGACTTTGCTCACGCCGTACTTCTCCACGTTCCTCTTGTTGATGACACCGATTATCTCTCCCCTCTCCACTCTGCGTGGCCGCCCGTCCTTGTCGCGCCCGAAGTCTATGTCGTTGCCGCTTGCGTGGCTGCCCCCGTAATTGAGGTATTCCACGCCGCCCTCTCCGTATTTCGTGGCGGTCATCTGCGCCGCCGTTATCTTTGCTGCCGCGAAACTGCCCCACATGGTCGCAATGGCGGCCAAAGCCAGCGCCTGTCCGATGCCGGGGAGAGCGGAATAGGATGCCCACAGATTGGCCGTGGCCGAAAGCAACGAACTCACCTGTGCCGCGCTGTTTATGGCCTCCTGTATCTTCTCCAGACGTTCTTTCTCGGCTATCGCGTCCTGCTCCAGCTTCAGTTTCTCCTCGTATTCCCTGCGCGCCAAGTCCACGTTGTTCGCATAGCCGTTGGCCCTCGCCTCCATTTCATAATCAAGGGCTGTCTTTGCCGCTTCGCTCTCCTTTTCCGCCGCCTCTACAGCCACTTCGGCCATCTCTATGCGCTTGTCCATCCACTCATCCATGTAATCGAAAGCCTGCTCCATGGAGTTTAGGAACTCGCTGACAAAGGTCTGCGCCTCGGCTGACAGCTCCTTGTACACATTGCCGTTGCCGTCCTTCTGGGTATCTCCGAACAACAATGTCCAGATGTCGAACTTGCTGCGCCGACCTTTCTGCACCTTGGCTATGTTCTTGCCAAGTGCGGTTTGCAGATTGGCAAGTTCCGTCTCATATTGCGTCTGCGTCAACTCCCCGGTATCGTAGCGCATCTTCAGTAAGGCCTCTTGCAACTGCTCCTCCAGTTGAAGTTTCTCTATCATCAGCTGCTTGTACGTCTGTCCCTCCGTCTTGGCTTCCTTATAGGTGCCGTCCTCCAACGCCTTGTTCAGACGGGTACGGGACGCGAGCAAGGCGTTAGCGTTCTCTGCAAGGCTCGGGGCAAACTGTGCGGAGACGCTGTAATCATCGATGCTTTCCTCCGGCACGGCCTCTTGATAGTATTCCCGTATAATCTCCCCCCGTTTTTGAGCGGATTCACGAGTTAGGTTCTCGATTATGCCGTTGATGTACTTCTCATTATCTATCGTCAGCTGCCCCGTGGCCTTGTATTCCTCAAGGACTTTACGCATTTCAGCAATCTTCTGCTCATAGCTGATGTTGCTCAACGCCAGTTCCCTGTCCTTGTCGTCTTCAAGGAGACGCGCCTTGGATTCGACATATTCCCAATAGTAGTCCTTGAGCTTGTCGAGCTTCTCTTTCTCTTTCCCGGTGTTTATGATTTCATAATCCAGCCCCTCCGCCGGAAGATAATTGCGTATCTCCTGTATCTTCTTGTTGGTGTCATCCAGAGCGGCGTCAGCCTCCGCGATTTGCTTCCGATAGGCGGCCATCTGCTCCTCCACGGCCTTGATGTTGGTCAAGTAGAAAGCGTTGGCCGCATCTGTTTTCCCCTCATGCAGCAACTCGTTGTAAATCTTCAGTTGGGCGTTCCGCTTCTGCCCCGACTTGGTGAGTTCCTCATCCGCTTTCTGCCGCTCATGGTTCAAGTCGGCCATGGCCTGCTCCAGCTTCTCTATCTTGCTTATGTTCTCCTCGGCCTCGGAACGGGCCGCTAAGGTGTCTATGAGCTTCTGCACCGCCGCGTCAGCCTCCCCCGTCGCTATCTGTTCCGCCGTGATGTTCTTCAATTCCTCCGCATGCAGTTTCTTGAGCGCATTGGCCGCCTTGATGCGGTCTGCGAGTGTGCGGTTCTCCTCATCGCGCGCCACATTGTAAAGGGTGCGTGTCCGGGACAGGCTCTTCTCTATCGCCTTGTACGTCTCGAAATACTCCTCGGAAAGCTCCTTCTGGAGCTTTATGGCCTGTTTGGTGACCTCGTTGTCCTCCTCTTGCGCCTTGCGCTTGTTGTGGATAGCCCGCGCCAACCCCGGCAATACTGTGAGCACGCCAATCAACGCCGTCTGCCAAGAGAATACGGATTTCAGCGTCCCAAACAATGCTGTCTTGAATGAGCCGGTCTCCTCCCTCACCCTCTTGAACGCATCGGTAAATATGGGGACATTGTTCGATATGGCTATGAAGAACTGCGATGCCGAATTGGCGAGCGATGGCAGTTCCCTTATGATTTGCTGCGTGGAGAGGCTCAGACCGTTGAATGCCTTGGTATAGTCACCGACTGAAAGGGTATGCTTTCCCGTAGCCTCCTGCATCTGTTTCATCGTGGCCATGAGGGATGCCGCCTGCGCCTCCCACTTGCCGCCTATGGTGGTGTTGTTGCGCATCTCCGCACCCATGGCGTTCAGCACGTTCTTGATGAGGTTGTATTGGGCGTAAAGTTTGTTGTACGACCCCTCAAGGGCGGAATTGGCCGTCACTCCGTTCTTGTCAGCTATCGTCAACTGCCGTTGGGATGTCAACAAGGAGTTCACGTCCACCCCCGTCTCCCGTATCAGTTCGTCAAGGGACTGGTAGGCCTGCGACAAGCTTATGGATGACTGCGCGCCCGAAGCCTGTGTCTTTCTCAGCGAGGCCAATTGGGACTCCAACGTTGTCACGCTCTTTTGCAGCCGGGTGTTGGCCTCCATCAACTGCTGTATCTGCGCCGCATACTGCGCCGTGGCATCCCGGTCGGGCTTCGATGAACTTGATGTACCCGACAGCGCGTTCCCTACTGCGGCCGCCTCGGCTTTCACTTCCTGCAACATCGACAGCAGGCTTTTCTTCATCTGTTCAACCTGCGCTATAAGGCCGCCAATACCGCCGCTTAAGTCATCGGCGAATAAGTCTCTGAAACTGATTGGATTGTCCATTATTTACCCCTCCGTCTTCTTAATTTCGTTGTTTCGTTGTACTGCCGTGTCAACCGCTCGAAAGCGGTGTAAAATTCTGTCGTGGTGTATTGCTTTATCCCCCCTCCGAACTCCTTGGCCATGAGCAGGCACATGTCCTCGAACTGCTTGTCGAACCGGACTTCCTCGCTCTCCGGACCTGCGAACCCTTTCGGGTTCTGCATCGCGTACATCTTGGCCGTCACGTCTTTTATCTGTTCTTCGTTGTCATCGCCATTGACAATCGCCCCTATCTGCAAGACCGCCCTCTTCCGGAGCAAATCCACATAGTTCTTCTGTGATGCATCCTCGAAGATTGACGGGAAATATTGCATCAGATTGGAATCTATCCTGTCGCCCACCTCCTTTGCGATTGTGTCCAAGTCCTTTTTGGTGGCATCGTTTATCATCTGATAAAGTTCCTCAAGCCCGCTGTCGGAGTAGTCCGTCCACCGCTTCCCGTCCACGTTCTTGACAAGGCACAAAGTGGCTTTGTTCCTCACATCCTGTTCCGTGGCCACGAGGTAGATGCACTGCCGCAGGTTGATGAGTTCTTGGTAGGCTTTCTTCGGGTCGTTCAGAAAGTTGATGACACGGGTTATATGCCTGTCTATATCGGCAATGGAATCCCCCACACCACCGGCCACAAGCAGGTGCTTGGAATAGCGGTGGAACTGCGTTATCGGCAAGTCCTCTATGGAATCATAGAAGACCAGTGTGTGCCCGTTGACCGTCTTGCTCACCATCTCACAACCGAACTGAAAAATGGCACAAATATCAGCCACCAATGAACACAAAACGCAAGCACCACGCAGATGGCCATGCCGAGCCAGAATGACTGGCAGAAGTCGCAGGTGAAGAGCTTGTGGAAGAACTCATTGGGTGCGCTCACTTGGAGTTTCTCAAGGATTCCCCACTTCACCGCAAGCGTGCGCAGGAACATCACCGCGCACGCGACCGCGAATATGTAACAGACGAACTCTATCATATGTCGTAACTTGTATTGAATGCCTTGTTGAATGAGCCGTCACCTACTTGGACGTCGATGTTCTCCAAGTCGTCAAGGGGATTGAAGTTCACCGCAACCACAGCGAGCTTGTCCGAATAGTTGGCCTTGAACGAGAATGACATCAAGTTCCGGTCGGGTTCGGACAGGCCGTTGAGAAGCAGGTCGCCCACGAAAAGGGAACGTATCGGAATCGGAGCATAGGCGTATCCGTCCCTCAAAGCGAGTATTTGGTTGTTGCTGTTGAAGAAATACACGCCCAAGTCCTTGATGCGTGTAAGGACTTTGAGGGCTTCTATTATCTCCTGCGGATAGCGTCTCAAGGCGAAAGACATCTTCACGGGTTTTATCCCCATCACGAGTTCTATGCCGTCAAGGGTGTCGTTTCCTCCGCCAAAGGTGCGTTCGTCTCCGCCCTCCGAAGTCGGGGATTCCACGTATGGGGTAATCGCGATTTTCGTGCTGTCAACAGCCGAAAGGAACTTCGTCCACGAAGCCTTGTCTGTTATGCAATTGTTTTTTTCGAACTTATTCCCGAGCCGTTGAAAGGCTATCTTCTGAACCTGCCCGTAGTTGACCTTACAATTGAGGTTCGGCAGGGACGGAATCACTTTTGGACAATCGAATACCATATCTTTCTGTTTTTATTGTTCTATGCAAGGTATGTATGCTTCAATGTAGCCGTCAATCCTCAATCCTGCATACGGGGACATCAGATATTGGTTGTCGGTGTGCGCATACGAATAATCCGAGAACACGTTCTGCGGTTTCTCATAAATCTTCGTTATGGCCATGTTCGAGAACCTCGTGGCCGCCAGAACGCCCAGGATTTGGCCCTTTATCTCCTCTGTGTTGCGTTCATCGAGCGGCAGCGACACTTTCCTCGTGTCGTACCATACAATGAGCGAAAAAGGGCTTTTAATGAGCATTTTGTTTTTTCCCATCTCCTGTGGGTCTCGAAGCGTGAAGAATGCGAAATTTCCCAGTTCCGCGCACGGCATTATCTGTTCGTATTTCCCCCGTCCACGATACAGGTTCGCAGAGGTGAACTTGCGCCCCTCCTTGATGTCGGTGAGGCTTTCGCATATCCCGAACACATGGTCGAGCCACGGCAGCGCGTCCGCCAAGGCTTTCTGTATCTTGTAGACCTCCTTGTCGAAGAGTTTCGGGTTTGTCCGTGTCACTATCCTATCCATAGATGTATGATTTCATCAGTTCTACAATCTTTTCCGTCAGCAGGGGCTTGAGTTTTTCCATCGATGTCTCCGAAAGTCCGAACGCCGCCTCATATTTCCCCATAATCTGAACCGCATAGGCGGTGTCTCCTTTTATGAGCATGGAATCATCCGAGAACTCTACGCCTATCTCGGAATGGAAACGTCCATTGATGTACAGGTTCGGTGCGTCAGCGTTCCGCGATGCGCCGCTCGGATATGTCAGCCCGGCTTTCCACTGCGCATATCTCTGCGCCCCCTGCGGCGTGTTGAAATAACCGCCTCTCGACTTCAAATCCTCCGAATAGTAGGGGCGTATGTCCTGCCCGTTCCTGTCCGTGCCCGAGAACAGCTGCTCCCGTTGCAGCGTGAGGACATCATCCCTGCGTTCTTCAAGAGAGACCCTTGCAAAGGCGTTCATCTGCCCCTGCAAGGATTCCATTTTGTCTATGAGGCCGTCAAGTGTCATATCGACTTGTATCTCACCCCTTTGTTGTGGCATCCCATGCACACCGGGTCAAGGCCCTTGGTGTCCACGGCTATCGCCTTATATGCACGGTCGAGTTCCCCTTGAAGCCCCCGTATGCCTTGCCCGTTGCCGCTCACCTCGAAGAGGATGTCGTTGCGGTCTGCGTTGTACTGCACACGGTTCACCGCCACTTCGGGGTTCAGAGCCAAGGCCCTCAACGCGTCCGTGGCCACCTGCAACTGCACCACGTTTGCGAAGATGTCACTCTCCGCAAGTATCGTGTCCGTGATGTCGCAGGCCATGGTGACCATGAAGTTTAACCCGTAGTTATTGCAGTTCGTGTAGATGTTGTCCTCGATGTCCCATAACTGGCCGTCCCAATCGCTGACCGCGACATAGAACGGGGAAATGGTCAGATACTGAAGCATAAGACGGTACAGCATCGCGTCCCCCTTGTTGCAAGTGCCGCACGGCTCGCGGCTCCAGTCGCGCCCGAAATTGATGCTCTGCATGTAGTCGGGCAGTTCCGCCTCGTTGTACACCACATACCAGCTGCCCCCGGCGTTTATCTTCTCGCTCACATAAGGCATCACCCAGTCCTCAAGGTCGAACCACATGAACGCGCCCTTTTCTGACGTGTATTCCACTTCTTTCACGGCTATCGGCTCGGGCTGAGAGGAATGGAAAAGATAGAGTTTGACCTTTCCGATGTTCCCCGTGAACTGCAATCCCACCTTGTTCAGCGTGGTCGTGATTCCGTTGGAGCGGAGAGGCACGAACTCGAATCCCACAAGACGGCCCTCGTTGGAGTTCCGTGCTTCAAGACGACCTGCACCGTCAAAGAGAGTGCGTCTGTCCACGAGGTTCTTCGTTTCCATGTCCGACATCTTGTCCCCCACGAAACGTGCGAGCAGCCGCTTGATTCCGCCCTCCGTGATGCTTTTCAGATAGTCATCGAGCAAGTCGTAGTCCGCCCACGCGGAATTGTCCGTCAAAGGGGCTGTATTCGCGTCCGAAAGGCTCTCGTAGGCCAATCCTCCGTGGGAGACTCTGTCGCCCTTGGAATAGGCCTCTTCTGCGTCATATTCGGGATATTTCGAGGCGAGGTTCTCCGGCATGATGCCTCGCATGGCCCTGCATGTTAGCATCGGGTGCGCTTCCTCGAAATAGAGGCCGCTGTCGGAACGGGTGAGCGTGGCACTGTCCCTCCATCCCACGAGGGTGGAGAAACGGTCAAGTATGTCCTTAAGTCTGTACATGTGACAAAGATAATAAAAAGGGGGTGAAAGAAAATCCCTCCACCCCCTAATCTTTATATTCTTAACCGATTAGGCCACTGCCTTGGTGTTGACCGGATTCTCCGCAGAGTTGACTACGACAACAGGGTTCGCATAGGTGTCACCCTTGGCCACTGCCACGGCGGCGACAGGGTTCGCCCTTGTGGCGAGGTCGGAGTTGTATGCGGTCACGAACGCCACATCGACGCTGAACCCGTAGTACTCTTTCTTGGTGCAGGTGAGGTCTGCGGTAGCGTCTCCGCCGATGGCCTTGAAGTCACCCACGGCCTCGTAGTAGTGGAGACCCACCGGAATGTCGATATACGGCATGGTCACGATGTCCCACTCATGGCCGACCTTGGAAGTCGTGCCCATGGCGGCATCGCGGTCATAACGGAAGAGGATGTCCACATTTCCGTCCTCGACAGCGTAGAATGTCGCGTACTTGCCTGCCTCGTTGGTCACGCGGTTGGAGAAATGGAACTCCTTTCCGGCCCATTCGAGACGCTTGTCCACGATGTTGGCCTCGCCTTTCTCCATGAGTTTGTTCAGAAGAGAACGGACGCCGTTGTTGCCGATGATGTGGACGCGACCGTAGAAGTCGTTTGCGTTCATAATCGGCTCGATGTCGGAGAGGATGTCCTCCCTTGAATCCCATGGCACGCCGATTACGTCATCCGCCTCGGTATAGATGAGGGTGTCGGCAAACACCTGCGACTTGGCTGCGGAAAGCGCGGTCACGGCTGCGCTGTCAAGTGCAGCACCAAGCACACGGGCACACTTCAGATACTTCTTGGTGATGTCCGTCTGCTTGTCAATCTCGTTGTTGGAGTACATCGCAGGGACTACGGTGAAACCTACGGAGTAGGTCACGAAAGTGACGGTGGCGAGAGCGGAAGTGTTCTCCGCGTCAGCCACGGTGCAGGAACGGGCGTTGGACACTGCAATGGTTCCGTCATACTTGATGACGGGCATCTTGAGGGTCTTGCCCATGGAATCGATGGCGGCTTTCTTCATTGATTCAGTCAGAAGCGGATTGGACTTGCTCTGCTGGAGGAAGAAATCGAGTGCGCCATACTCGCTCAGACGGCTCTCGTTCTTGTCGTAACGGTCGTTCCTGATGCGAATGTCGTTAAGTACGGTTGCTGCTAAACTCATAACTTTTTGGTTTTTTATTGTTTATGGTTCGTATGGCTTACCCTTTGCCTACTTGGTCAGTGGGAGTTCATCAATGTTGTTGTCCGCCCAAAGTTTGTCATATTCATCCTTGAAGCGTAAATCGGTCTTGGATATGCCCTTGTCGAAAAGCATCTTGTTGATTATCTCGGTCGCCTCGGCCTTGGTGGTCGCTCCAAGATGAGTGCCGTTGTCAATCTTCGCCTGCTTTCCGCCTGCGCCCTTTGCATTGGGCATCTCCAAGATGTCCATTGATGCGAACTCCTTGGTCAGAAGTTCCCGTGCGGTGTAAGGGTTGAGAGCGTTCTCCGCATTGTTCAGCGGCGCGCCGTTCTCGTCATGGAAAATTAGCCTTTCTTTTCCGTCCCTTTCCTCGAAAACGGGGTTCTTGGCCTTTATGTTCGCTATCGCCTGCGCCTTGAGGGTGGATAGAACCGCATCGTTGTATCCCGATTTCAGTTTCACCCCGTCAAGAGCACGGGCAATCTCGTTGTCTATCTTATAGTCGTTCAAGGCCTTTGTGTATTTGGCCTTTTCAGTGTCAAACGCGTCCTTGAGTGCGGAGAACTGCGTCTTGGTCGAAGCAAGCTCCTTTGTGGCATTCTCCAGCTGCGTCTTCAACGCGCCGTCTCCGCCCTTGGCTATCTGAGCCTCAAGTTCGGTGACCTTGTTCTTCAACTCATCATGGTCGGCATATCTGCCTGCGAACTCTTTCGCCGCCCTTTCAAGATACAGATAGGTCTTCTCGTCACCCTGCCGCTTGATGCCCGTGGCTTTCTCGATGGTCGCATCCATCTGGCGGTAGACTTCCCCGAACTTTGAACCAATCACCGCCGCCTCATCGTTTTCCGACAATGTAGTTATGGCGGTTATCTGCTCATTGGTCAATCCTTTGAGGGATTCATTGGCGACTATGGTCTCTCTGCTCAGCATGCTATGCCTCCTTTTTTGGGCGTCCGACTTTCACCTCCGGCTTTGTCGCCTCCGCAAGTTCCTGCTTCAGACGCGCAATCTCCGCGTCTTTCGCCGCGAGGTCTTCCTCCCTGCTCGTGATGCGCACGTTGGTGTAACGCCCGTTGGGATGATAGAGGATTTCAACCGAATACCCCATCGCCTCAAGGTTCACCTTGTCCATCGTGTCAAACGACTTCACCCCGAAATGGAGAAGCCTCGGCTTCTCATAGAAGTTGCCGTTCTCATCCAACTTGGCCACCTTGCAATGGACGCTTTGTTCCTGCCCCTTTGGAACTTCGTAGTTTTCTCTATGTAAGAGAAGGGACTGTCCGTTGTTTTGCATAACTCAATAACGTATTATAGATGTTCTTTATCTTCTCCGAATACGGGATGCTTGTCCCGAACTCAAGAATGTTGTCGTTCTCCCGTTCGAACCTGTCGATAAAACTCATGAAGTCTGTCTTCAGTACTGCCACCTCGTCCGGCACAAGACCGTCAGCCCTCATCCTCTGCACTTGGTCGAAAGTCTTGTGACGCAACGGCTCCAAATCGTCAAGGATTATCATCCTCTGCAACATGGTAGGGTTGTGCCGGTACTGCGTCTCAATCAACTGCTGTCGGATGGCATCCAGTTCGGCTTCGCTCGCGCCGTTCTGCTTCGCATTGGCGTAACGGGCTTGCAGCACCTCGGGCGTGAGGGTGTAGAACTCGTTTCCGTAGTTCACATTCGCGCTTATGAATGCGCTGCCATAGCGGAGACGGCAACAAGTGGCATCATGCCACTCCTGTATCTCCTCGAACCCTTTCTTGATGCGGTTAAGGACCGAATCCTTGCTCTCGAAAGTCGCGTCCACCTGCTTGTCGGCAAGAGAGGTCTCGTTGAGTATGGTGTTGTCCACGCCCACACATCCGTTGATGATGTTGACTTCAAGCCTTTCAAGTTCCCCGATGTTGTAATCGAGACTTTTCCTGTCTATCGTGGTTATGTCCACGGGGTTGCGCAGGTCGGGTTGCCCCTCGGCAGGGATAGGGACGCTTATGAATGAGCCTGCGCCTGCAAGCTGCTTCTTGCCGTGGCACAACGGGCACGGCACAAGATTCCCCATGGAATCCGTAAGGTACGTCCCGTCCGGCTTCTGAAGATGTCCCTTGTGGCACACGTCCCCGTCCTTGTCCATGTAGTCACATTCCTCCTCGTATGCGCTGTATATAGGATAACTTGCATACGTGTCAAGATGCTTCACGCCAAGGCTCTTGAACAGATACCAATCAAGGTCAGACAGTTTCTTGCTCAAAGGACTTTCCTTGACATCCGGGCATCCGAGGGACAACGGCTCGTTCCAAAGGAATTTCGCAGGGCAGTAGCCCAGCCCGTGCGCATTGTCCGACAGCATCATCCCCAAGCGTCCGTCTTCCGATGCAAACGTGCGGTATGAGAAGTCGTCTATGACGATTATCCTGCCGCCGTTCCGGTAGATAATCCAGTCCATGCATTTGTTCCTGTCGTTGACCGCATAAGAAATGACATCCCCTATCGGTACGAAATAGGAATAAGGCTGCGGATATTTGTCTGTCGGGTCGGGATTCGCAGGCATGTCCACGACAAGGACGGAATTGATTTCAGTCTGGAAGAACCTCCAAGCCTTTTGCGACCACAAATTAGGCTCGTCAAGAACTTCCTGCCTATACCACTCCCAGTCGTCTCTTTCCCCCGTATTGTGGAACTGATAGTTGAATGCCGGGTTCCGTCCGTCAAACAACTTCGACAGCTTCACGAATATCGACTTCGTTATCGAGTTTGTCGGCAAAGGGAACTTGAGGTTGTTCATCGTGGTGAGGAACTTGTCTTCCGGCAACTGGCTGCGGACAAAAAGGACAAACTTGCGGAAAGGGACGCTGTTTATCACATCAAGATTGGTGTCCGCATGGAGTTTTATCCAATCTTGATGCGCTATCGCTTTCTGTATCTCCGGCCGCTTACTCGGCTGAAGTACCTCCCTTTCTATTTCTGATTGTCCTAAAGCCATTTTCCGTCAGTTCCTTATTCTCGTCATCCGCTATGCGCCAACCCCCGTTGTTCGGCATCCTCAACAGCCTTTCAGCGTGTTCCACTCCGAAGACTTCGATGCGGTCGCCCACTTGCAGCCGCACCGTGGACACCTTTGCGCCCATTATGCGTTGGCAAGGTCGGTGAGTGGGTTGAACTCCGGTGTCACGATTTCAGCGTCATCGCTCCAGTTCGGCTTGAACGCGAATGAAAGGGCATTCTCATCCGGTGATTCAAGTCCCATGAGCTTGAGGTCTCCCACGAAGAGGTTGTCTATCGGAATCGGCATGTATGCGCCGGACGCGCTGCCCTTGATGGCCATGATTTGGCCGTCACCGTTCACGAGGTATACGCCCAAGGTCTCGCACATGAGGCTCTTGAGGGCCTTGATGACATCCTGCGTCACCTGCCGGAGCGAGAATGTCATGGTGACGGGGTTGCGCCCTATGGTCTTGGTCACGCCGCCTACAGTGTCGTTGCCGCCTCCATAGGTGATGGCATCTCCGCCATCGGAGGTAGGGGCTTCAACATAAGGGGTGATGACGGCCTTTGTGCCGTCATTCGCGGACATGAGGGGTGTCCATGACGCAAGTTTGGTAATCGCTGCGACTGAGGTGAACTGGTTCTTGGTAGTTCCGGACTTGAACACGCGCTGGAAGATAATCTTCTGCACCTGACCGAAGTCTGACGGGCAGGTGGAGTTCGGTACACTTGGCAAAGAAGTTCCGACCGGACAAGTACAAATGCTCATAACTTTTTCTTTTTTGTTAGTTTTCTTTTGCTGTCTACGGCTAACCCTTTGCCCAGATGACAATGCAAATATAAAACTTTTTCAACAAAACAAACACCATAACGTATTTTTATTCTTTTTTTTAGCCCCTACCTTTGTCGAAAAACATTGAAGACATGGAACTGCTGTTGACTATCCTTTATTACATCGTCGGCCTCGTGCTGACTTTCGCCTGCATAATATGGGAGGCATACAAAAAGTGCGAAAAAGACGGAAAAAATTTGCGGAAAAGAAAATAATTACTATCTTTGTGTTCGGGAAATGCGGAACGTTCCAGAAATATAACGCTCTTTCGGGAGTGCCAATAAGCCCTGGGAAAGTTCCGCTTCCCGGGACTTATTTTTTTATGTACATTAAGGTAGACATACAGCTTGCACAGAAGCATATCCGGAACAAGGACGCGTTTGACGCTTTCTGTTTGGCCGTGCTTTTCAAGGCCCGATATGGCAACTCCTTAATCTACAAGCACACCGCCCGGGAGATGAAATCCATCACCCATCTCGGGACGGACAAAATCAAACGGTGCATCAGAAACGGCTTCAAACTGAACCTCTACTCCGAAGAGCGCGGACGTATCCGTGTGCGGAAAGTGCATTTCGGGAACTACCGTTTCATCCGCATAAGGAAAGATTCCACGTTCAAGGAAATTGTGGCCGCCCTCCGCGAGGGGCTGATTCTCAATAGGGCAAGCCAAGCCCGGTTCGTCAAAGATATAATTGATAAGGCAAGCATTCCTGACAGGCCTCTCTCCAAGAAGGAGATGAAAGCCTATAAGGAGTGTCGCAGTTATGTGTACGGAGACAAAACCGGACTCGGGACTATGACGAAGAAGTCAATAGCGAAAATGGTCAGTATGTCGAAATCCTCCGCAGACAACATCATCCGGAGGATGAAGTCGAAACGGCTCATAACAGTCCGCCCGTGTATCGTCCCTTTGGAGGGGGGATACGCCTATGTCATCTTGAAAGACGGGGAAATATGGAAAAAGGCCGCTTTCCCTATCGAGCATGAGACAAATAATCGGGGAGAGCTGAAAGCTATACTCGCGGCTGTGCAGGAACTGCCGGAAAATTCTTCCGCCGACATCTGCTCCGACAGCCAATATGCCTTGGGTGTCCTCGGGAATAAAAATTGGACACCGAAAGCCAATCTCGACATCATAGACGACTTCAAGTATGTAGTCTTCGAGAAACGCATCAAAGTACATTTCACATGGGTGCGTGGCCATAGCGGCAACCAATGGAATGAAATGTGCGACAGGATGTGCGATGAAGTGGCAGGCATGGACTTGAACGCGGAATACAGGAAGAAAGAGAGGCCTATGGAGAAGCACCGCAAGCCGTTGAGGAAGTACGATGACTTGGAACTCGTTGGACTATACTATGCGGTGACGCGGGAAATGAGGAACAGGGGGATATGCACCGAGGAGAATGATAAGGATTAGCTAAATCAAGTCGATATGGTCAATGAAAAGGTTTTTGCGGCCAAAATAGCCGCTTTCTTCAACTCTCTAACCCCGGAGGAGGCCATTGCCCTGCGGAGGTTCACGATGTCGCGGAAATGGGCCGCGTTCTTCGAATCAAGGATAAACAACAAAAAGATAGAGTTATGAGCGAAATGAAAATCAGTCCCGAGGAACTCCAGAAGATGCTCAAGGGAAGCCGGAAGAAGATTCTGAAGTTGCATCTGCACCCCGAGCAGATAAAGCAGTCCATAAGGGATTTGGCCGAATGGGCGGATGAGGAGTATCTGAAGTCCCTTTTCGAGGACATAGGCGTGCTTGTGGAATGGGCTTTGGCGCGTCTGCCGCTGATTCCGCCACAGAAAAAGGACACGCCCTTGACGGACGTGCCCCGAGACACACAAGAAACACAAGAGAATCAATAATCCTGCACAAAGGTAACGAAATTCCGGAGAAAAGGGTATCTTTGTTGAACTTTTAGTTTCAGACATTACTTCTTTAGCGAAAAAGGGCTGCGGTGACGCACCCCTTTTTCAGTTCCTGCGGCTCACTCCACGTCTCTGATGGCCGTACGGGCGTGTGTTGCCCCCGGCTATCTCTTTCTCCCATACCATGGTGAGTGCATCGGCTGCGTCATCATGCGAATTGGCCTTGAACATCCGCACGAAGTGGTCTACTTGATTGAAGAACTTCTCCCACCGCGTCTCCCATCCCATCGGGAATACGATGCTTTGCATCACGCCGTTAGCACCGGATATGATTCGCGCCTCCTTGTTGCCGTGGGAGAAGAACGTCTCCACTTGGCAGCGCACTTTCTTGGCCACCTCGCGCGCGAACAGCTCTCCACCGTTATTGGATTCGATGTAGGCTTTCTGTACCCCGTTTGTTGACAGCTGCATGGGGAGCGTGGAAGATGTTATCTCCGTACCCTCCTGCGTGAACAGGATGTCCGTGACCAGTGCGTAGAGTATCGGCTCATAACGGTGCGTCTTCTCGTTGAACACCATGTTCGGCGACTTGTATATGTCGTAGCAGATGGAGCATAGGTAGTCCGTGCCCTTGTCGGCCACGTCCACGCACGCGCCGCGCCTTATGAACGTCCCGTAGTCGCTCTTCTGGACATACGTCTTGAACGTCCCGTACAGCTTGCTCTCCTCACTCATCGGATTGCCTTGGTACAGGCATTGGAACTGCACGGGGTCGAGGGCCTGCGCCTCAAGGAGTTGCGTCTTGGAATGCCTGCGCGGCCACAACACGTCCCCCTCGTGCCGGGGGTCGAACTCCGTTGGCTTCCCGACCTTGAACGCAGGGAAGTTGATGCGCACCCATGCGTTGCCCGGCACGTCCTCTATGTCCTGCCACGAGTTCGCCTCTATTATCTTCTCCCCGGACTTCTCTATACGCCCGATGATGTCATCCTCATGCCATCGCGTGAACACTATGATTTCCTGCGAATCGTTGTGGAGACGGGTGCGCACGACTGTGGTATACCACTTCCACGCCTGCTCACGTATGAGCACGGAATTGGCCTCATTGAAGTCCTTGTACACGTCATCGAGTATGGATATGTCCACGGCCTTGCCCGTGAGCGCTCCGCTGCGTCCTATGCCCCGGATGAATCCGTTATGCCCCACGGGTTCGCTCACCTCGGAGTTGCACTGGTACACGTTGTCCATCCTCACCTTGCCCGAGTTGAAGTAGGTGTCGGGGAACACGGCCTTGTATGCGAGGGAGTTCACTATCCTCTGCACGTCCCTGTTGAAGCTCTTCGCTTGGTCTGCGTTGTACGAGCCGATGATTATCTTGTCGTCGGGGTTCATCCCGAGCAGGAATGCCGGGAGAAGCCTTGAACTCGCTTCGGACTTGCCTATCTGCGGTTGGCAGGATATGATGAGTTTCTTTATCTTCTTGTGTGCGAAGCGGTCGAGAATCTCGTAATACACCTTGTGGAACTCCGTCATCTCCAGCTGCGGCTTCATGTAGCGCGCGAATGTCGGAAACCGCTGCGAGGCCACATACCGGACGAGGGCTTCCGGATTGGCCTTTATCTGATTCATCACTTCTTCTGTCATTGTGCTTCAATCTCTATGCGTTTGTTGTCTTGTAGCGTGTCTGCCACTCTCGCCAAGTCATCGAGGCTCGTATCCCCGAAGTTGTAGTTCACGATGGTCTGTTGTGGCACGTCATTGCCGTTGCGGATGCCGAGCAGGTCGAGACGCTGCCGTTGCAGGTGCAGGAGCGTTTCCAGATATGCCGGATTGCCGGCGAGGCCGCCCCTTTCCTCGTACATCTGGTCTATCTCCTCGGGGGTCATGCCGCGCTTGATGAGGGCGGCATACTCTATCGGGCGCGGCAGCTTGCTCTTCTCGAAGTTGCGCATCACGATAGCCTCTATCTCTTCCAGACGTGCCAACTCCTTTGCTATGAACGCGTCTATGTTGGCCATATTCTCGCGCTTCCACTCCACGAGCACGTCCTCTATGTCGTGCCACACTTGCACGTGGGAGAGCGAATATCCGTTCTTCGCGTTCAGTTCTTCGGCGATTTCCCGGTACGTCTTGCCCCTCGCCAGTTCGGAGACCGCGAACCACGCGTCTTTCTCCCTGTCCAGCATGTTCCTCTTCCGGAAGTTGCCTTTCGCCACCACAAGCTTGCTGCGGCAGGCCTTTTTCGGTACACTGTATCCCATATATCTGTCTTTTTGCGCAAAGATAACAAGAAACGGTTAACAAAAACATAAAATAAATTTGCAAATGTGGAAAAATATGCTTTACTTTGCACTCGGAAACACAAAAATGATTCATGTAATGCTATTTCAAGTAGAAAACACAGACCACGGCTATGTTGTCAGCGCATACGACCCCGTACGGCGTGACGGTTGGAAGCCGTTGCGTAACTTCGGGGACAGGCAGGGCGATGCTCGGGGATTCATGCTTTATGATGCTCCCTTTCTTCCATACGATAAGACGATGCTCTTGGCGAAAAATTACAATCCGAAAGTCAAATATATCAGAATCTGCCGGGACAGATACAATAGGCAACAGATAACGGAGCCGTGACGGTTCCCCGGGCAGGAATGGCCGCAGGGTGCGGCAAAGGATTAATTGCTTCTTTTCATAGCAATCCATTGGGCCGTAGGAGACCGCGATGGAGATTGGTTATAGTGTCATAGGAGTTCGACTCTCCGCCTGCCCACGATAGCGTCCACGAGGGCGACACTCAAGAATTTTGGCAAACAAGCGGCCCGTCCGGATGACGGGGACACGGCGTCAATCTGTATGCAAGCGGATGCCGGACAATCCTCCGGGGGTTCGATTCCCCCGTGGCCGCCCACCGCTGTGAAGCGCAATCGACATTGTAAGTATGTTATTAGTTGGCGGCCCGGAAAGACGGGCAGGGCGTTGCTGGCGCATTCGGGCAGGTTCGATTCCTGCCACGCCCACTGCGGCTGCGGCCTGCCACGCAGCCGGGGATACATAAAAGCCCGGCAGGGGGCAAAGCACACTATCATTCGTTGAGAAACGCCGGAGTGCTGCGTTGTTATATGTCTTCGGGATGAGGCAGGGTGATACCGCCTCATCTCACCAACCTCCGGAAACGGAGAGGGCCGTAGGAAGCCAAGCAAGATTGCGCTGTGAAGCGCGTGATGACCCGAACGCCGGATTTGCGGCAGTCAGTCATAAGGATTGCATCGTTTTGCATTATGTGGTTATTTGTGCAAAGGAGGGTTGAAGTCCCTCGCGGGTCACTGACACACAAACGTTTTTGTTATATGGAAAAGAGAATCAATGATTTGCATCTCTGCGAGAAGCTCGCAGGATGCCCGAAAGGGACAAGGCTGTGGTCACCGATGTTCGGTGAGTGCGAGTTCATCGGGTTGTCAAAGGACGTGGATGAAGACCCGGACGAAGACAAGTTCTGGGTGCGTTCCGACGAGCTGGGGTTGAACACGTTCTTCGATGACGGCCGCTTCTTCAGCACTTCCGAGGAGTGCCTCATCTTCCCGTCAAAGGACAACCGCGACTGGAGCACGTGGGTGAACCCGAAGCCGAAGGTGGAGCGGTTCGACCCGAAGACGCTGAAGCCGTTCGACAGGGTGCTGGTGAGGAATTATACTGGCAGGCCTTGGATTCCTGCTTTTTTCGAGCAATTTGTCCCAGATGATGCTTATCCTGTCGAGGCTGTCAATCTTTGCGCAAGATTCGCTCTCGTTGTTCCCTACAACGAGGCTACGCATAACCTCTTTGGCACAACTAACGAAGCCCCGGAGTATTACAGATGGTGGGAGGATGCGAAATGATTTGCTTCGCGGTGATAATGCTCCTTGTGGCGGTGGCCACGGTATCCGCCCTGCTGTGCTACAGCGCACGGGTGGACATCGACGAGAATAATGACGACAAAAAGAACAAACCATGAAACAATTCAGTTTAGAAGAATACCTAAAGAACCCCTCAAGGCAGGTAGTGACGAGAAATGGTCGCCCGGTGCGAATCCTATGCACCGACAGGCGTGATAAGGAGAACGGATTCGTTGTTGTCGGACTACTTTCCGATGACGACACCGTTTCCTTGTGGAAAGCGACTGGAGAATCAGTATTAGTAAAGGGATGCGACCTTTTCTTCGCTCCTGTGAAGCAAGAGGGCTATGTCAATGTTTTCGACTTTGCCTCGGGGGCGAGGACAGACGAATGCGTCTACGACACTTTTGAGGAAGCGGTCAGATTCGCGAAAAAGAATCCGGATTCGAAGTACTACAAGGCTACGGTGAAAATAGAATGGGAGGAATAATCATGGAAAACAAGGAATTTGCAAAAAGATTGTCGGACAAACTCACAGAGTTGATTACGGCTGAACTGGAAAAAGAAAACGCAAAATCGGACACACGTCCCATCACGGAACGTGTGAAGACATTTGAAGACGCATGTGATGTTCTTGGACCGGAACATCCGCTTGTCATGTCATGGTTCAGGTTCGGATGTGATTCCGGACCGAAAGATGACAATCTGAATGCATATCTCAAGCTCCGTATCATCTGCGCCGCCTTAAATGAGGGTTGGGAACCGAACTACACAAGGGACGAACTGAAATACTCTCCGTGGTTTCTGTTGTTTACAGACGAGGAGGTCGCGAATATGGATAATGACGAAGTGGTAGACAGGCGGCTGTTGGTCATCGCAGACCGCTATAAAACGGAATATGTGGGCTTCGGCTTTTCGCCCCGACGTACTCCTACGACTGCCGGGTGTAGCCTATGCTTGAAAAGTGCTGAACTGTCTGCCTACTGTGGCAGGAATTTCATCGGCATCTGGGCCGACTACCTCTTAATCAGAAAATGAAATCATGGAATACAGGAAAGTATGTGAAATCACCCCGTGGGGCTGCCCTCCGGGCGGCCCGGGGAGCTGCCTCGGATGCGAGTATTTCCACGGGATAGAGGTTGACCCAGAAGACTGCGAATACATGGAAGTGCTCTGCGGCTTGGAAGAGAATCAAGATGAAACGGAGGAAGAATAAATCTGTAAAAGAGTTATGACACAGCTTGAGCAAAACTTTTTCGAGGCGGCCACGAAATATTGCCGCAAACGAATTGACTGGGAACAACGCAGATATGAAATTGCAAAGGACACAATGTGTGCATTGATTATAAGTGACAGCATTCCAAAAACGACTCCAGTTTTAAAAGTAGAGGAATTAGCGGTTGCTTATGCAGATGGGCTTATTAAAGAATTGAAGAAATAAGTTATGAAAGCAAATGAGTTAATGTTGAACGATTGGGTGGAATTTGAGGCCTCAACAACGGAATTTCTTTACGGTAAGGTTATAGAAATTTCTGAACGCTATGTTACAGTAGATACAATAAACGACAGTATCTGCATAGAAATAGACAAGGTGGGTCAAATACCTGTTACTCCAAAGATTCTTAAAAAGAACGGATTTGAAAGGTACTTTGAAGGATATTATAAGAACCCCAAAGAGCTGCATATTTCATATAATGACAATCTGGGATGTTGGTATATTAGTGACAGCCACGACCAGTATATGCATAGTGATTACATAACTTCATTTTCCGCAGTTCATGAATTGCAGAATATTTTAAGAACTCTTGGATTTAATGATTTAGCAGACAATTTTAAGATATAGAAACAATCGAAGAAATAGCATTATGAACTTTGAAATACCACAATTCTTCTCAGTCGGAGGGCTTTACTACAAAATCCTTCACGAAGAATCTATGAGATACGGTGAAGAATATGGACATTGGAACGGCACGACATGCACCATACATATAGCCAAAACCGCAGGTGGAGAAAAGCTGTCGGAGGAAAGAAAACAACAGACATTCTTTCACGAACTCGTTCACGCGGCTCTCGACGCTATCGGCGAGGATGAACTAAATGACAACGAGCGATTTGTGGATGCCCTTTCGGGCACTCTCTATCAAGCAATAAAAACAATGAAATAGCCATGAACATAAAAGAGAAAGCCGATGAATACATCGGGCACCCCTACGAATTGGACGAGGGTGTTGACACTACCATGCGCAGGAACGCGTTCTTCGACGGAGCGGACTGGATGAGGCAAAAGGCCATGGTCAGCTTCGAGAACGCCATTCGCAAACTCAAATCCCGCCTGCCGGAAGACATGCAAGCAATGTTCTCCGTGACAGAAGAAATGATAAAATTCAACAAATCACTATCAGAATGAAAACCTACGTCTTCAATGCTCATAACGTATGCACTAATCCTGACCGCACCGTTGATTGGAGCAACAAGGCCTGCCGGTTCGTGATAGAGACCGCACAATCCCCAAACGGAAGGTGGAACTCCGGTATCGATTGCACCGTCCACCACTCCTCCCGGGGCTTCGGCGTCCTGCTCTGTCGCAACATGTCAAGCGGCTATCCCTCCCAACGCCACGCAACGGCGGCTGCTATAGAGGAATGCCTCAAATTCGCCCGAGAAGAACTCCGTGAACTATCAACAAGACCCGATGACCACGAGGAAAATTCACCACCCAACGTCACCATAATCCCCTATATCCGAACCGCCATATCTCAACTCGATACCTATCTCGAATGTTTCACCCCAAACCAACTCTTCTGACATGACAGATTTAGACTTCAAAGACCTCGAACTGCTTAACGCCAATCTGGACAGACTGCTGCACTCAATCGAAGTGGCTCACGTCATGGCGACGACAAAGACACAGCGGATGACCGACTACAAACACCAATACCCCTACATGGATGACGCGAAAATCGATTACCTCTTCTTCTCAGAACTGGAAGAACAGAAAAAGGCAATCCGCGCCGACTACGATTCCATGCTGATGCGCGCCCGCTCCTGTCGCATCACTTTCCCCTACAGCATCGGAGAAATCCTTGACTACATAGAAAACTCGATAAAATGAAACACCTAATCACCATCCTCTGCCTCCTGCTGCCCATCGCAGTACAGGCCCAAATCATTGACACCGACTTCAACATCGGCGGAAAGGCCGTCACCGTCCTCGACAAGAACGGAGACTACCATGAACTCATCGATGGCTGTACTTTCACCATCCAACATCAAGTGTTCGGCTCTGCCGGGACAATCACACAAATCAAAATCGTCACCCCGGCCGGAGAAACCGTATACAACGAACTCCTCACCGACAAACAGGCCGTCTACATCCCCAAGAACGGAGACACGCCCTACGCCATAGCCATCATCGGCGACTATTTCGTCCATGTGCTCGCTTTCCCCGACACAGGCCTCATATCACTCAAAACCCAACCCTACAAGCAATGAAACCGTCTAAAATCATCATCACCCTTGAAGACAACCTCATCGGCTGCGAACTCAACGACAGCCAAGGACGCATCCTTGACATCCACAATATGTCCAAGGAAGAATGCTCACACGTCATCAACGCCCTCAATGTCGCCTTACACGACCTTTTCCTCAAATACCTCAAAACAAAATGAACAAGACAGCATTATTGGCAATCATAGCCGCCGCAATAACCGGACTGGCAGCCCTCACGCTCATCCCCGTCAGAGCAAACTTCCGCGACAAGGAAAGACAACGCCTCAACGAACAAATCCAACTCCGTGACGACTTCATCCGGCAACACCTCGACACCCTCTACTCCCTCAAGGACGAGTTCGTGCTCAACGAATCCAACGTCCGCACAATCCACAACCTCGATTCCATCGGACTGCAATTCGCGAAACGCTCCGGGACAATCGACTACTACCGCTACGCTCTCGACATAAACTACCTACAGGAACAACTCAGAAACAATTGACAGATAACGCCCGTGCCGCCCCCACTCTAACCGGAACGCACGGGCTTCAAACTCATCCACCACCATGACCTTCGGACTGCCCTACAAAGGAAGCAAAAACAAACTCGCCGCACGCATAGCGGAACTCCTGCCCCCTGCCCACACCCTCGTGGACATCTTCTGCGGCGGTTGCGCCGTGGCTCACGCAGCCGCACTCTCCCGCAAATTCCAACACATCATCATCAATGACACCGAAAACTGCCTCCCTCAACTCTTCCTCGATGCCATCAACGGAAAATACCTCAACGAATCACGGTGGATTTCACGCGAGGACTTCTTCCGCCTCAAGGATTCCGACCCCTACGTCCGCTACTTGTGGTCTTTCGGCAACAACGGACGCGACTACCTCTTCTCCAAAGAAATCGAACCCTACAAGAAAGCACTCCATTTCGCCATCGTATACAACGACTTCGCCCTCCTCAATGAACTCAACCCCGAGGCCGCCACTCTCCTGCAAACCGCCCTGCACAACATCAAAGGATTAACGGAAAGACGACTAGCACTGAAACGCTTGCCGTTGCCTATCCCTGACAGACACCGCTGTTTGCAAGGCTTGGAGAGACTGAATAGACTGAATAGACTGCCCCACGATATGTTCTCTCCCACGAATCTTGACTACCGCTCCGTCCCCATCCCCGAAAACTCCATAATCTACGCCGACCCTCCCTATCAAAACACCAACCACTATGGACATACGCGCTTCGATTCCGACAGCTTCTGGAACTGGGCACGCAACTCTATACACCCTATCCTCATCTCCGAATACCACGCCCCAAATGACTTCGTCACCGTGGCCGAATTGAAACGCGTATCCCCCCTCTCCGCTACCAACAATAAAGCCGCAGCACCCGAACATCTCTACACCACGCCCCGATTCGCCCACCTCTTCCATGATACCCTCTTCTGACGAATTACTACCCCGAATTTCGGTGGTTGGAATTGTCGCGAATTTTGGAGGCTTGGAATACCGCGAATTTTGAAGGGGATACCCGGGGCGCCTGCCTAAAACGCAGGGGGGGGTATCCCAAACCGCCCAAAAGCGACAAAATGTAAGTACCCCAAAGTGTTTTCCCCGTATTTTCGGACACCCACGGGGGCAAAAAGCGACAAAATGTATAATTTCGAGGGTACGGCAGGCGGCGAAAGGCGGCAAATCAAGGCCGCAGGGGCGAAAAAGGTCAGCACACTGGAAGAGTTAGGCCGGTAGAGGGGTGCAAAATGAGGGCAAAAAGGGGCAATTTCGCAGCGCAATTTGTACACAGCAAGTCTGCCCCCCGTGAAAAATTTGACCACTTCCGAAAATTATTTGCACACCGCCGCGAAATTTCGCGACACCAAATGTTGCCGCGCATGTCCCTTCCTGCCCAAGAAGAAAACCGCAGAAGTGGCCCTATTTCGCACGCGAAAGCCCCTCAAGGTATCGGAGTACCTAAAGGGGCTATAAGGCTGCAAAACAAGGGTTTAAATACGAGAAAACGAGACTTGGCGCGTGAGGGGTTAAACGCTTTCGGACAAAAGCGCGGCCCTTTCGCCTTATTTCGCCTTATTGCCTTATTTCGCCTTTCACCTTATTTCGCCCTTTTGCCTTATTTCATCTCTTTATCGCTCACTCAATCAAACAAACGTCTGTCTTGCGGTTATATAAGAGAGAAAGGGCGCAACCTATAAGAGTTGTGCCTTTCCTTTCTTTTTTCTCCTTGTGGCTTAACCTACTATAAATGACGCTATTAGATTGCCATTTCGGTTATAAATGTTAGTTTGATTCTTTGTTTCTTCCATTCGCGTGGCCGCTATGCAATTGATATAGAATATGTTAGCCGCGTCCTTGCGTTGCTGTGCTGTGCACTTAAATATCTTCGTTTTCATCGTCTAAATCATTATATATCATGTCGTTAATGGTTTCATCGAACCATAGTAAGTCATTAATTTCCCCTTCTGTCGCCTGCCCGTTTGTCACCTCTTCGATATACTTCCAAACTTTTCCGCAACTCCGAAGTAAATAGCATCGTCTTTCCTCGCCTTGCCGCCTTGCCAAGCGTCAAAATCTTCAAGCGCGGTAATTTCTGTAATTATATTCATATATTAATGTCTTGAAATTTAACCGATTACATATATTTTCCCTCTCCGGCTATTGGCTATATATTCCAAGCCGCAAATTTCGTACACGGGGAGATAATTTGCGCCCTGGTCAGCTGACACCCTTACATTCGCATAGTCGTACAAGTCTTTTTGAACCTTATTGCTGCGACGTTTCAGGAGCGAAATTTGACGCTCTGTAATT
>CALBLK010000041.1 GCA_937895845.1 uncultured Prevotella sp.
TGTCTGCCTTGCCGCTTGTACAAGCCTTCCCAGCAGTTGCCCGCCCAGCAGGCTCGGGGTGCCTCCACCAATATATATGGTGGTTGCAGGCTCGGTCACTTCTTCATGCCGCAGTGTGATCTCACGGCATAAAGCTTCCACATAGTCATGTGCCAGACTGAGGAGCGTTGTGGAGTAGAAGCCGCAGTACAGGCATCTGCTTTTGCAAAATGGGATGTGGATATATATACCAGACATGAGGTTGGTGGGTTTGGTGCAAAAATACTAATTTTATTTAACGGGTTTCAAGTTTGCGAGGATATTTTTTGGACGTTCGGCGTTTTTTCATAACTTAGAGGCCGAAATGAATGGCGAAAAGCCGTCGCAATAACTAAAAACAACTTAAATCTATAACAGCATGAGAGTGTACCAGACAAACGAGATTAAGAACATTGCGCTGCTTGGCAGTGCGGGTAGCGGCAAGACCACTCTTGCCGAATCAATGCTTTTTGAGGCCGGCATTATCAAACGCCGCGGCTCAGTGGAGTCCAAGAACACTGTTAGTGACTATTTTCCTGTGGAGCAGGAATATGGCTATTCTGTATTCTCCACGGTTTTTCATGTTGAGTGGAACAACAAGAAACTGAACATTATAGACTGTCCCGGTAGCGACGACTTTGTCGGTGGTGCCATTACCGCTCTTAATGTAACCGACCAGGCCGTTATCATGATAAACGGACAGTATGGACCCGAGGTCGGCACGCAGAACAATTTCCGCTATACGGAAAAACTGAAAAAGCCGGTAATCTTTCTGATAAACCAACTTGACTCTGATAAGTGTGACTTTGACAGCATCATAGCCAACATGAAGGACATCTATGGCTCGAAATGTATGCAGATACAGTATCCTTTGGAAACCGGGCCTGAGTTTCACTCGCTGATTGATGTGCTGCTGATGAAAAAATACTCATGGAAGCCCGAGGGCGGGGTTCCGACGATTGAGGATATTCCCGAGGAAGAGATGCCAAAGGCTTTGGAACTGCACAAGGCATTGGTCGAGGCGGCCGCCGAGAACGACGAGACACTGATGGAGAAATTCTTTGAGTCGGAAAGTCTTACTGAGGATGAACTCCGTGAGGGCATCCGCAAGGGACTGATTACACGCAGCATCTTCCCCGTGTTTTGTGTCTGTGCGGGCAAGGATATGGGCGTGCGCCGGCTGATGGAATTCCTTGGCAATGTTGTTCCGTTTGTCAGTGAAATGCCTAAAGTCCACGACACCCGTGGCGAGGAGGTGCCCGCAGACAGCAACGGTCCCACGTCACTCTATTTTTTCAAGACCGGAATGGAGCCTCATATCGGTGAGGTGAGCTATTTCAAGGTGATGAGTGGAAAGGTTAAGGTGGGGGCCGACTTGGTCAATGCCGACCGTGGCTCGCGCGAGCGACTGGCCCAGCTCTATGTCTGCGCCGGCGCTAACCGCATTGCTGTAGACGAGCTTTGTGCCGGAGACATTGGCTGCACTGTCAAGCTGAAGGATGTAAAGACTGGAAATGCCCTCAACGAGAAAGACTGTGACTATCGCTATGACTTTATCAAATATCCCAACTCCAAATACGCACGTGCCATCAAACCGGTGAATGAGGGTGACATGGAAAAGCTTATGGCTGCCCTTTTGAAGATGCGCCAGGAAGACCCCACGTGGGTTGTCGAGCAGTCAAAAGAGCTGCGCCAGACCATTGTGCACGGACAGGGAGAGTTCCACCTGCGCACGTTGAAGTGGCGTTTGGAGAACAATGAGAAAATCATGGTCAAGTTTGATGAACCCAAAATCCCATACCGTGAGACAATCACAAAGGCAGCAAGGGCAGAATACCGGCATAAGAAACAGTCGGGCGGTGCCGGTCAGTTTGGCGAGGTACACCTCATAGTCGAGCCGTACGCAGAGGGAATGCCCGATCCTACCGTGTTCAAGTTTGGCGGTCAGGAATACCGTATGAACATCAAGAGCCGCGAGGAGGTGAACCTGGAGTGGGGCGGCAAGCTTGTTTTCATGAACTCTGTTGTGGGCGGAGCCATTGACGCACGCTTTATGCCGGCCATTCTCAAGGGCATCATGGAGCGTATGGAGCGCGGGCCGCTCACCGGCAGTTATGCCCGTGATGTGCGTGTGATTGTCTATGACGGCAAGATGCACCCGGTTGACTCCAACGAGCTCTCTTTCATGTTGGCGGCGCGCAATGCCTTCTCTGCCGCTTTCCGCGAGGCCGGACCTAAGATTCTTGAGCCTATCTACGACCTTGAGGTCTATGTTCCGTCTGATTTCATGGGTGATGTGATGAGTGACCTTCAGGGGCGCCGTGCACTAATCATGGGAATGGACAGCGAGGCTGGCTACCAAAAGCTGCAGGCCAAGATTCCACTCAAGGAGTTGGCCAATTACAGCATTTCGCTCAGTTCGATTACCGGCGGGCGTGCCTCGTTCACCACAAAGTTTGCCAGCTACGAACTTGTGCCCAATGACATCCAGCAGCAGCTCATCAAGGAGCACGAGAGCGAGGGCGATGAATAGTGATGCGCTGTGAATGAACAGAAGAGGGTTCGGGCTTTTGGTAAAGGAAAGATTTTTCAGAGTCCGGACCCTCTTTGTGCTTCAGACACAAATTTAAACCCAAAACCGGTCGTCGAGCCGAAATGAACAATTGTCAGTGCCTTGGGTTAAATCTGTCTTGCCAAACAACATTCGGCCTTTTTGTCCGTTTATTATAAAAAGAATCTGCTATGTTTGAAATGTTTGCCACATGGTTTTCCGCCTTGCCCGTGATGTCGCAAGTCTATTGGTGTTGCGCTGTTGCCGGGTCTTTGATATTCCTCATACAGCTTGTGCTAACACTTTTGGGAATGGATGCGAGCGATATCGACGTAGACTTTGACGGTCCTGATACGATGGACCTCGGTGGGGGAATGTCACTGTTTACTGTCCGGGCGTTGGTCAACTTTCTCGTTGGTTTTGGCTGGTCGGGCGTCTGTTTTGGCAAAGTTGTTGACAGCGCAGCCCTGACAGTTGCAATAGCTGTGGCCACTGGGCTGCTGTTTTCCTGGGTCATCCTTTTCCTCTACAGTAAGATGAAGCGCCTGGAGTACAACGCTGCTTTCGCCATCAGTGACTGTGTGGGACAGACGGGCACCGTTTACCTCCGCATTCCTGCCGCCCGCTCGGGTATGGGCAAGGTTCAGGTGAGTGTGCGCGGTTCAGTCCACGAGGTAGCGGCATGCACAGATGGCGGGCAGATAGCCTCTGGCACCTTAGTCCGCGTGGTTGAGGCAATCAATGCAGACTGTCTTTTGGTTGTGCCCGCTGCACAGTAGTTCCATGTTTCTTTGGCAAGGGTAGGAGTGTCCCCGGGTTGTGACACAGACAGAGCGGCAGGAAGAGATGGGCGACAGAGTGCATAAGAGTTTGCTGAACGCGCGAGTGAATGTGGTGTTCTATTTCCTCACTCTGTTTCTCGCTTTCTTTTCCAGAAAGATATTCCTTGACTGCCTTGGGGCTGACTTTATCGGACTGACAGGAACCCTCGGCAATATCCTTGGCTATTTGAATCTGGCCGAATTGGGCATATCGGCATCGGTGGGCTATTTTCTGTTCAGGCCGATACAGTCAGGCAACAGGGCAGGGATTCAGGACATCCTGTCAGTGTTGGGCTACCTGTACAGCAAAATAGGCTTGCTCATCCTCACCGTCGGCGTTCTGGTCAGCCTCTCTTTCCCCTTTGTGTTTTCAAACACCAGCCTTGGCCTTGGCATCGTCTATTTTTCATTCTATTCTCTTTTAGGCAGCGCCCTTGTCGGATATTTCATCAACTACCGCCAGATTCTTCTGGCTGCCGACCAAAAGACCTACCTGGTGGCCATCTACACCCAAGGTGCCACCCTGGCCAAGACCGCCCTTCAGATTTTCCTCGCCTATACCTATAAAGACCTGTATCTCTGGGTGTCTGTTGAATTTGTCTTTGGCCTGCTTGGATGTGTCATCCTCAACTGGAAAATCAACAGGGAATACCCGTGGCTTCGGGTGAACAGGAAGAATGGCAGGGCCTTGCTGTCCAAATACCCCGACATCACTGGCAAGACCAGGCAGATTTTCATCCACAAGATTAAGGACTTCCTGCTTGTCAAGAGCGATGAACTCTTTATTTTCATCTTTGTATCCTTGAAAATGGTAGCGCTCTATGGCAACTATCTTATCATTGTTTCCAAGCTCATTTCCCTGTTTTCTTCCATTACCGGCAGCATAGGGGCTGGCATAGGCAACCTTGTTGCCGAGGGTAACAGGCCGCACATTCTCCGCGTGTTCTGGCAGGTCACAACCATGCAGCATTTCATAGCAGCGTTTCTGTGCTTCTCCCTGTACAATTATTTAGAGCCCTTTGTCGCCCTCTGGCTTGGCGACAAGTACATCCTTGACCATGGCATTCTGGTTTTGCTCTTGGTGTTCATCTATATCACCAATTCCAGAAACTCAGTTGACTGTTTCAATTATGCCTATGGACTTTATGCCGATGTGTGGTCGGCATGGACGGAGCTGGTCATCAACCTCACTGTAACAGTCATCTTTGGTCTCAAATGGGGCATTGCAGGCATCTTGCTTGGAAAAATTTCAAGTCTGCTCGCCATTGTAGTGCTGTGGAAGCCGTACTACCTTTTCCATTCAGGTTTCAAAGCGTCCGCATCCAGCTACTGGGCTGGTGTGTCAAGAAACTATGTCATCTCAGCCTTGTCAATCGCAGTTCCGACGTATATCTTGCGCCAGACACCGGTCAGTCCTTATCAGAGTCTTGTGAGCTGGATGCTTTACGCATCCATAGGTACCGTTCTCTTTCTGCTGTTGTCTTTCCCCCTGAACCTGTTGTTTGCCAAAGGGGCCAAAGATTGCATCCGCCGCTTCTTGAAGTGACCGTGCGAGCCTTTCTGGAAGGTTTTGGCTTCTTCCACACTTTCAGTGTCAGAAGTTGCCGTTGGCTATGTCAAAGAATTTGTTGAAGAATGCTTTCAGCCTTTCGAGCATTTGATGCAGCTTGCCTTCGCGGTTGGCATTCGGGTCAAACGGGTTGATGGGCGGCATGATGCCGTTGAGTTCCAGTCCGCCTTCTGCCACATAGCCGCGCTTGAACGAAGTTTCCATAAATTCTTTCGCTTCGCTGGCTTTTAGGTGCTCCTCTTTCACGATAGCCTCAAACTCCTCGCGCTTGCGCCTGTTCACATATTTTTGCCACTTGCCGTTTATCTCGCTGTCGGGTGTCAGCGATTCGATAAACTGCTCAATGAGTTCCTTCTTGTCGCGCAGGTCGGGACTGGCATCAATGGACTTGCTTATTTTCACCATAAGCTCGGCGTTGTTTTGGTGCCCTTCGTTATACTGCTCTACAAGGAACAGGATATAGTCAATGTTTACCTCCACCTGTCTTACCAGTTCCATCTCGAACACCACGTCATCGTTGATGTCGGTCTTGTCGTGCTTCTCTCTGTTGCGGTACTTGTCGGCAAGGTCAATGTATATGCTGGTGTAGTCTTGTATGTCACGTTCCGGAATACAGTCGGCATCTGCAAACTGGTCAAAGCACGACAGCAGATTGCGCATCTTCAGCACCGCGCCGAACAGTCGTATAAACGCTTTCTCTGCCTTTTCGCCAAGTGGCAGCTCGCCTGGTGCGTGCATTTCGCGCAACGTGTCTGCCATTTCCTTGTAGCCCATACGGTGCTTGCCGTTGTAGTCGGTATAGCCGTTCATGTAATCATCGAAAGGACGGAGTATTGTCACGTCCTTGGCGTCAGGATCTCCGAAGAGTGCGAGGCATTTGTTTGTTGCATCCTCAGGATTGCGGAAGCAAACAATGTTGCCAAAGGTCTTTACGGAGTTCAATATGCGGTTAGTGCGACTGTATGCTTGCAACAGTCCGTGATAGCGCAGGTTCTTGTCTACCCAGAGAGTGTTGAGCGTCGTTGCGTCAAAACCGGTAAGGAACCTGTTGACCACAATAAGTATGTCTATCTCGCGGTTCTTCATTCGCAACGACACGTCCTTGTAGTAGTTCGGAAACTTGTCTGCCGAAGTGTCGTAGTTGGTGTTGAATATCTTGTTATAGTCGGCAATGGCTTTCTCCAAGAAGTCACGGCTGCCCTGGTCGAGTCCGTTGGCCGAGTCATTGTTTTCCTCGGTGTCACCACAGTCGTCCACTTCCTCGTTAGGTGCATAGCTGAATATTGTGGCCACACGCAGTCGCCTGTTTTCTGGCAGCGTTTCCATCTGGCGCATGAACTCCATGTAGTAGAGCCTTGCATAATGGATGCTCTGCACGGCGAAAATGGAATTGAAGCCGCCCAACCTTGTCTTCTGCCTCACTTCTTCTATATCTTTCTTCTTGGCGTTAGCCACCTCCCCTATGTTCACGAGCTTGCTGAACGTGTAGGCAGAACTTCGTTTGGTCTGTTGGTCAAAGTGCTCGAGAATATATGCCGTAACGTTGTGTATGCGGCGAGGGTCTTCGAGGGCTTTCTCTCGCTTGATGTCCCACACATCGCTGTTCTCCACGCCTTTCTTTTCCTTGATGGTGCGTATGTATGCCACGCGGAACGGCAGCACGTTGTGGTCGCGTATGGCATCCACGATGGTGTAAGGCGGGAACTGCTTGCCGAACACGTCGGCTGTCATGCGGTTTATGCCCTTGCCGCTTGACATGTTTTCCTTGAAAATGGGTGTGCCTGTAAAACCAAACAGGTAGTATTTCTTGAAACGCTTGGTGATGGCATTGTGCATCTCGCCAAACTGCGAGCGGTGGCACTCGTCGAATATCATCACCACTTCCTTGTTGTAGAATTCGTGCTGAGAATTTTTCCGAATGAACGAGGCGAGTTTTTGTATGGTTGTGATGATTATCTTTTTCTTGCTGCTCTTGGAGCTGATTTGGTCTGTCAGTGCCTTTGTGGACGTGTTGCCGTTGGCTGCTCCCTTTTGGAAACGGTCGTATTCCTTCATCGTTTGATAGTCCAGGTCCTTGCGGTCTACCACAAACATCACTTTGTCTACATAATCCTTTTGGCAAGCAAGCTGTGCCGCCTTGAACGAAGTGAGTGTCTTGCCGGAGCCTGTGGTGTGCCAAATATATCCTCCTGCGTCTATCGTGCCGTATTTCTTGGCATTGTGCGAAATTTCTATCTGGTTGAGCAGCTTCTCCGTGGCTGCAATCTGGTAGGGACGCATCACCATCAATATTTTCTGTTCCGTGAACACACAGTATTTCGTGAGTATGTTCAGCAGCGAGTGACGGCTGAAGAATGTGGCGGTGAAATCCGTCAGGTCGCCAAGCACTTTGTTTCTGGCATCTGCCCAGTAGCTTGTGAACTCAAACGAGTTGCAGGTTTTCTGCCGTGGTTTCTTGCCTGTCTTTGACTGCTCCTTGATGCGGTTGGCACGAGTGGTATTGCTGTAGTACTTGGTTTCCGTGCCGTTGGATATCACGAATATCTGCACATACTCGAAAAGCGTGCTGCCTGCCCAAAATGATTCCCTGCCGTAGCGGTTTATCTGATTGAACGCTTCTTTCAGTGCCACACCTCTGCGCTTTAATTCTATATGCACAAGAGGCAGACCGTTGACGAGTATCGTCACATCGTAGCGGTTGTCGTAAGTTCCGTCGTCCACGGCATATTGGTTGATTACTTGCGTGTAGTTGTGGTGAACATCGTCTTTGTCTATGAGCTTGATATTGCGCTGCTGCCCGTTGTCAAGTTCCAGTGTCTTGATGTGGTCTTGCTGTATGGTCTGTGCCTTCTCGGTGATGCCGTTGCCCTCGTTTGCTATCTCGCTCTTGAAGAAGCGTTCCCATTCTGCGTCTGTGAAAGTGTAGTCGTTGAGACGTTCGAGTTGTTTACGCAAATTGGCAACCAACTTGCTCTCGTGCTTTATCGGCACATAGTCGTAACCCTGTCGTTGGAGCTGTTCTATCATCTCGCGCTCCAAGTCGGGCTCGCTCTGGTAGAATGTGTCACGCACAGTGTCCGGACGTTCATAATGCGACACCACCGTGCTCTGGTTGTTCTCGGACAGTATATCGTAGGTCTCTGGCATACCAACGACGAGCCTCGTCGTCCTTCACATCCAATAGCAAATAATAGTGCGACCATGACAGTAGTTCAGATTTTCCAATCGCTGTTTGGAAAATGTTAGGGAAAACAGTATAGAAACGAATAAAGTTATACAGATAACTTTTGGTAAACCCCTTGCCGTAAATCTCCGTCAACCTTTTTGAAAGGCTTTTTACGATTTCCGCCCCATAGTCGGCGCGGTCTTTACCGCCAAGAATCTCTTCGTGTATGCGTTTGCCAAGCAGTCAGTTGCGTTGCAGCATAACAATGTTAATCGCGCGATAAGCCGCTTTGCGGCTTGCGTCTATTATGTGCCGTGCGTCAAGCAACAGGTCGCCGCTATTTGTGTAAGACGGCATATTCAGCCCTTTTATAGAGAAGTCATTGTCCATAAGTCTAACCTTCCAATTCTTTCACAATAGCGTCAATGTCAGTCCTCAACTGTTGCTCTCGCGCCACAATCTCCGCAATGCGCTTGTTCAGTTCCTTAATGTCTATCTTCTCCCTTGTGTCCTCCTGCTCAACGTATGTAGATACGGAGAGGTTGAAATCCTCGGCTTCGATGTCGGCTGTCGTAACGACATGGCAGAAGTGGGCATCTTCCTCTTTAGTCATATACGCATTGTAAATGCGGTCTATGTTTTCGGCGGTCAACTTGTTCTTATTTCCCTCATGTCCGAACTCATTGCTTGCATCGATGAAACAGACCCTATTGTCATTCTTGTTCTTCTTTAGGACAATAATACATGTAGAAACAGTTGCACCAAAGAAAAGATTTTGTGCTAACTGTATCACTGTGTCAACATAGTTGTTGCTTACAAGATATTTTCTTATCTTCTGCTCATCTCCACTACGACATAGCACTCCAGGGAACTCAACAATGGCTGCCGTGCCTTGCGCACTCAACCATGAAAGCATATGCATGGTGAAGGCAAAATCTGATTTTGACTTAGGAGCAAGAACTCCAGCTGGAGAATAACGAGGGTCATTTATCAATGTGGCATCACTATTGCCTGGCCAAGGAGTTGCATATGGAGGATTGGAAACAATAGCATCAAATGGTTCATCTTCTGTATGTTGTGGATGAAGTAATGTGTCTTCGCATCGTATATCAAAATGGTCATAGTTTACGTTATGCAAAAACATATTCATACGGCAAAGATTATATGTCTTGATATTTATCTCCTGTCCGTAAAAACCATCTTCAACATTCTTAGAACCAAGGACACGATTAAAGTTAAGTAACAAAGAGCCACTGCCACAAGCTGGGTCGTACACCTTGTTTACAGTTTTGCGACCCGCTGCTGCTATCTTTGCCAAGAGATAGCTTACTTCACCAGGTGTATAAAACTCGCCGCCCTTTGTGCCAGAGTTGAGGGCATACATCTTTATTAGGTATTCGTAGCAAATGCCAAAAACATCTAAACCACTCTCTATGTATGTGGTAAAATTCAAATCACGGACATTTTCAAGCAATGTAGTTAAGAGTTCATTGCGAGCCATAACAGTCGTTCCGAGTCCGTTATCATTAGTATTGAAGTTGCTGAACAGTCCCTTCACATCATTTTCGCTCGGCTTGCCGATTGCGCTCTGTTCGATAGCCTTGAAATTGTTGGCAAGCGTGGTGTTCTGCTCCGTATTTTTGGATGCTCCGTTGGCAACATTGATGAACAGTTGAGAGGGAAGGATATAGAAACCTTTGGCGTTGACGATTTGGTCGCGTGCGTTCTCCGCCATCTCGTCGCTCATACAGGCATAGTCGGGGTTAGGCACTCCGGCATCAGCCATAAGTTGGTTGCAGTAGTCGGTGATGTTCTCCGAGATAAACCGATAGAACAATGCGCCGAGCGTGTAGTCCATGAACTGAACTGGCGACACCTTGCCACCATGCACAAGGTTGGTCGCCATTCGTCATATCAGCGAGCCAAGTTCGTTTTTAAGCTCTTCTGTATTTCTTGGTGTTGCCATGCTTGTTGTCAAAATGTAGTTAATGCGATTTTTGCAAAATTACGATAATTCTAATGAAACCACGTCCTTTTGGCACAAGAAAACAGTGGGGCGCGGCAATATGGCCACTTCCAGCTTGCCAAACGGTCTGTTTTACCCTGTGATATGGGCCGTTTCACGCTGCGGAACGGCCCATATTGCAGTGCGGAACGGTGCGTTTTGCAGTGCGGAACGCACCGTTCTGTCGCGCTGTCTTTCAGCGGAGGGCAAAAGGGAGGCATTCTCTGTCATTACGACTGCTCCAAATGTGAAATATATTTCGTCTCACTGATGATTTGGCGCTGTAAAGGTGCGGATTTTATGTTGAGCAACCAAAGACAACGCAACGTAAATAGCTGAATATCCAGAAGTTGCGATTTGTCCAGAGAATGCCAAATAAATATTTTTCAGAAAGAAATGTGAAAAAGATTTGGCAGAACCAATAAAAGTCATTACCTTTGCAACCGCAAAACGGAAAGACAATGCGCTTGTAGCTCAGTTGGTAGAGCACCTGACTCTTAATCAGGGTGTCCAGGGTTCGACCCCCTGCAGGCGTACTTTCTGTGAGCATAAAATTGATGCGCTTGTAGCTCAGTTGGTAGAGCACCTGACTCTTAATCAGGGTGTCCAGGGTTCGACCCCCTGCAGGCGTACTTCCAAATATCAGCACTGCGAATACATCTATGCCATAACATCCAACCCCGCCAAGCTTGGGAGAGGAGGGTTGTGCTGGCCAAGACAGTGTGAATGTCTCTCCTTTGCAGAATCCCAAAATTCTCTTGTGCGTAAACCGATCTTGGCTATATGGCGCTTTCCAACGGCGGACAAGTAGGTGACGGAATAAAAATCGGGACAAAAGTTCCTTTTCTTCTTATTTTGTCGTATCTTTGTTCTCATATAGCCAATATTCCAAGAGCCTTCAATGAAATATTCTATCATTACGATTAACTACAACAATGCGAAAGGCCTTCGCAACACCATTGAGAGTGTCGTAAGCCAGACATTCACCGATTACGAATTTATAGTCATCGACGGTGGGTCAACAGATGGGAGTTCCGGTATCATCAAGGAATTTCAAGACAGAATCAGCTTCTGGGTTTCCGAGCGAGACCGCGGAATCTACCATGCGATGAACAAGGGCATCGCGCGTGCGCGCGGTGCCTATCTGAATTTCATGAACTCAGGCGACTGTTTCTATGACAAGGATGTCTTGCGCAAGGTTTCCTGTCGCCGGCTGTGGGGAGACATGGTTGTTGGGCACGACTACCATTACAGTGACACTCTGAAGAAAGGGTATGTCTCACCCCACCCGGACCGCCTCTCGATGCTGACCTTTTACGAGGGGACGCTGGCCCACCAGAGCACATTCTTTAAAAGAGAGCTGTTTGAGAACGCAGCTTATGACGAAACAAAAAAATATGTTTCAGACTGGATGTTCTACTTGCAAAAGGTAGTCGAAGAGGGCAAGACGGTACAGTTCATCCCCGACATTGTGTGCAGGCGCGAGGCCGGAGGCGTCTCCGAAAGCCAGCAAAAAAGCAGTCTGAAGGAAAAGGAGGCCTGTCTTCAGGCGTTTCTGCCTGCCGGCATACTCAGAGACTACCAGACCCTTTCCTTGCTTGACAAGACCACCCTTTACAGGCTGTTCGCCATTTGCGAGCACCCGCGCGGGCGCAAGTGGCTGACGCTGGCAGTGAAAGCGCTGATCCGCCTGTGCCGCACGCAAAGACAAAGACGCCAGCCATGAAATCCATCGTCATCATATTCCCGTATTTCGGCAAACTTCCTGCGCAGTACAAGATGTGGCGCGAGTCAGCCCTGCTCAATCCGTCGGTAGACTTTCTCTTTTTTACCGACGCAGAGGTTCAGCCCGCACCAAACATCATTGTCAACCGGATGTCTTTTGGCGAGTTCCGCCGTGTTGTCCAGAGAGCTTTCGATTTCCCGATTGTGCTGGACCGGCCCTACAAGTTGTGCGAATACAAGCCGGCCTACGGCTACATCCTGCAAGACTACATCAAGGGCTATGACTTCTGGGGGTTCGGAGACTTGGACTTGGTTTACGGAGACCTGCGCACATTCATTACCGACAGTGTGCTGCGCCACAAGTTCGTTCTCGGGTGGGGCCATCTGTCACTTTTCATGAACGACACGGCCACCAACACCTATTTCATGGAAAGGGTTGAAGGGTTCCAATATTACAGGGATGCCTTTCAGACCCCGGCCATAACGTTCTTTGACGAATACGGCCACCGCGGGTGCAGTGACAAGTGGAAGGCCTGCCGCCCTGATGACTGCTGGACAGAGACCCCCTTTGACAATGTGTCAAAGCCGAAGCAGTCTTTCCATTTTGCCAGCTTGACAAGAGGGTGGGCGCAAGTCCTTTTCGAGCATAAGGAGAGCCGTCTGTACATGCTGCGCTTCAGCAATGGGAAAATAGAGCGCAGGGAGTCACTGTACGCCCATTTCCAGCACCGGCCGTTCATGAAGGATGCTGTCACAGACTACCGTCATTTTCTGGTAACGCCAACTTCGGTGGTTGACTTTCCGCTCCGCCACACGTCTTTGTGGCTGAGGTTCCACTGCCGCAAGAGACCCCTTGAAACCCTGTACTTCCAGTGGAAAGACCGCATACTGTGGAAGTTGCATCTAAGCCGCTTTAAATAAACATCATTATCTTCACAAACAACGACACCGTCTCTGACAACATGAAAATCGCCATACTTACCTCTGGCACGCTGCCCGTTCCCGCCGTGAAAGGTGGCGCTGTCGAGAATCTGACAGACTTCTACCTGGAATACAACGAGGAGCGCAAGCTCCATGACATGACAGTTTACAGTGTCTATGACCCAAAAGTGAGCGAAAGCCCGCTCCTCGGCGGAGAGAAAACGCATTTTCATTATGTCCGTGACAGGGCGTTGGGATACAGGGTGCGCAGGTACCTCTTCAGGTACAGCTGCCGTTCCGCCGGCCACAACCATTACACGGCGTTCTTCCTGCAAGAGATAGCCGCCCACGTCAGGCGACAGAAATATGACTGCATCATCGTGGAAAACAGGCCCGCTTTTATTCTGCCCCTGTCCAAAGTGACAGACGCCCGGCTGGTACTCCATCTCCACAATGACTTTCTGAACAGCAGCACTCCCCGGTGTCAAGAAATACTGGATGCCTGTGACAGCGTGATCACCGTGTCCGACTACATCAAACGCCGTGTGCTGACCGTCAATTCCATGTGCCCGTATGTGACAACTGTGTACAACGGCATAGACCTGGACAGGTTCCGGAAACCCGACCGCGACAGCATGCGCAGGGCGCTCCATTTTGACAAGGACGACTTTGTGCTGCTCTTTTCCGGGCGGCTTGTCCCTGAAAAGGGAATCAAGGAACTCGTTGAGGCCATGACGCTCATCGGCGACGGGCGAATAAAGCTGCTTGTCCTCGGAGGGAAATCCTATGGCAACGATGACACAGAAGACAACTTTATAGGAGAGCTGAAGCGACTGGCGGAAGCTGTTCCGGGAAGGATCGTGTTTACAGGCTTTGTCGGCTATGAACAGGTGCCGCGCTATCTGAGCGCCGCTGATGTCTGTGTCGCTCCCTCGGTCTGGGACGAGCCGCTGGGCATATCCGTCATCGAAGGCATGGCCGCGTCACTGCCCGTCATAGCAACCCGGTCGGGTGGTATACCAGAAGAGGTGACCCCCCAATGCTCCATACTCCTTGACCGAAGCCCGGCAGCGCAGGCTGTGGCCCGGGGGGGGCGTGCCGCCAAGCCCAATCTGCCGCAACAAATTGCCGACGCAGCCGTATACCTGTTCGGCCATCCCGAAAAGAGGCAAGCCATGGCCGGGGTCTCGGCTCGGCGGGCCAAGCTGTTCGGCAAGCGTGCGTATGCAGAAAACTTCCTAAATGCCTTGCAGCAATAAATGCTTTGGCCCAAAAACACACAGACTTTTTTGCATAAGTGCGGGAAATGTAGTAATTTTGCGCGCGATTCGGCAACTGCCGCTTTTGCCAAAGTCGGGCGAAAGGCCGTGGCACAAGGGGCAGCCGCTCATGTCTAAAAATTATATAAGACAATGAACATTTCCTATAAGTGGCTGAAAGAGTATGTTGATTTCAGCCTGACACCGCAGGAAGTCTGTGACGCGCTGACATCCACAGGCTTGGAGGTTGACGCCCTTGAAGAGGTGCAAGCCGTCAAGGGCGGCCTGAAGGGGCTATATGTCGGCAAGGTGGTTACCTGCGAGCCCCATCCAAATTCCGACCATCTTCATGTTTGCACCGTTGACCTTGGCCGTGGTACCCTTTCGCAGATAGTCTGTGGCGCTCCCAATGTGGCCGCCGGACAGAAAGTGATTGTGGCCGACCTTGGCTGCGTGCTTTATGACGGTGACAAGGAGTTTGTCATCAAAAAGTCGAAGCTGCGGGGCGTGGAGAGCTCGGGCATGATTTGTGCCGAGGATGAGATTGGCATAGGAACCTGCCATGACGGAATCATCGTGCTTCCTGGCGATGCGGTTGTCGGCACTCCCGCCGCCGAATATTACCATTTGGAGAGCGACTGGCTGATAGAGGTTGACATCACGGCCAACCGCGCTGACGCCCTGTCGCACTATGGCGTGGCGCGTGACCTTT
The DNA here is from genome assembly GCA_937895845.1 of uncultured Prevotella sp. GTDB lineage: Bacteria > Bacteroidota > Bacteroidia > Bacteroidales > Bacteroidaceae > Prevotella. Next base: position 14,749 of record CALBLK010000041.1, read on the forward strand.
ACACCTGGCTGCTCCAGAACGGGTATCAGACAAGTCTGCACCGCCCGGACTGCAAGGCGTTTAAGGTGGACAACCACGACCTGCCCATCGAGGTGGACATAGAGAACACCGAGGCCTGCAGGCGTTATGCCTGTCTGAGCATCACGGGCTGCGAGGTCAAGGAGAGCCCCGGGTGGCTGCAGAACAAGTTGCGCGTGATAGGTCTGAGGCCCATCAACAACATTGTGGACATCACAAACTATGTGATGATGGCCTATGGCCAGCCGATGCACTGCTTTGACGCAGACATGGTCAAGGGCCGCAGGATTGTGGTGAGAACCCAGCCTGAGGGCACAAAGTTTGTCACGCTTGACGGCGAGGAGCACACCCTTGGCGAGCATGACCTGAGCATCTGCAACGCAGAGGAGCCGATGTGTATCGCCGGGATATTTGGAGGCAAGGGCAGCGGCACATACGACACCACAACCAACGTGGTGCTTGAGAGCGCCTATTTCCACCCCACGTGGATTCGCAAGAGCGCGCGCCGCCACGGGCTGAGCACAGACGCGTCGTTCCGCTTTGAACGGGGTGTCGACCCCGACGGAATCATTTATGCCTTGAAGCAGGCCGCCATCCTGTGCAAGGAGCTTGCCGGGGGCAAGGTGTCGATGGATATCTGTGACGTTTATCCCACGCCGGTCACTGGCGCGCATGTGTCGCTGAGGTATGATTATGCCCGGACGCTCATCGGAAAGGAAATAGGCCATGACACCATCAAGAATATTTGCAAGAGTCTTGAGATGAAGGTGACTGCCGAAAGCGCAGAGGGACTGGAACTTGAAGTGCCAGCCTACCGCGTTGACGTTCAGCGCCCCTGCGATGTGGTGGAGGACATCCTCCGTATCTATGGCTACAACAATGTGGAGATACCCACACAGCTGAAAGGCTGCCTTGTGGTGAAAGGCGAGGAGGACAGAAAGCACAAGATGGAAAATCTTGTCGGCGAGCAGCTGGTTGGTTGCGGTTTCAATGAAATCCTGAACAACTCGCTGACCAAGGCCGCCTACTACGACGGGTGCAGCGCCTATCCGGCAGAGAACCTTGTGAGAATCATGAATCCCTTGAGCTCCGACCTGAATGTGATGCGGCAGACCCTGCTGTTTGGCGGACTGGAAAGCATCGAGCACAATGCCAAGCGCAAGAATGCGAACCTCCGTTTCTTTGAGTTCGGCAACATCTATCACTTCTCGCCGGAAAAGGCCAGCGAGGACAACCCCATGGCGGCCTACAGGGAGGACAGCCATCTGGCCTTGTGGGTGACGGGCAAGCGCGTGGAGGGCAGCTGGATCCACCCTGACGAGCAGAGCAGCTTCTATGAGCTTGAGGCCTACGTCGAGAACATCCTCCGCAGGGTGGGGCTTGACCCCGGCGCGACTGTGCGCAGGAAGAGTGACAACAACATCTTCTCGGCGGCCTTGTGCGTGGAGACCCGGGGCGGAAAGAAACTGCTGGAGATGGGCGTCCTGTCAAAGCGCATCTTGAAGCGGGCAGACATCAGCAATCCTGTTTACTATGCAGAGATTGACTGGACTGCACTGATGAAGGCGGTGCGCAAGAACCGAATCCTTTACACGGAGATTAGCAAGTATCCGGCTGTTAGCCGTGACCTCGCCCTGCTGGTTGACAGCCCGGTGGAGTTTGCCGAGATAGAGCGGATAGCCCGCCAGACAGAGAAAAAACTTCTGAAGAGCGTCGAACTCTTTGATGTGTATGAGGGAAAGAACCTGCCCGCCGGGAAAAAGAGCTATGCGGTTAACTTCATTTTGCAGGACGAGACAAAAACCTTGAATGACAAGCAGATTGACGCTATCATGCAGAAACTGATAAGCAACTTGAAAGGCAAACTCGGGGCTGAACTGAGATGACACCGGCGTGACACAAGAACCGTAAAAAAAACATAGAAACAATATTTCATTATGGGAAGAGCTTTTGAATACCGCAAAGCGACAAAACTGAAGAGATGGGGTCACATGGCCCGTACGTTTACCAAGATTGGAAAACAGATTGCCATTGCTGTGAAAGCGGGTGGGCCTGAACCGGAAAACAACCCCTCTCTGCGTGCCATCATCGCCAATGCCAAGCGCGAGAATATGCCGAAGGACAACATTGAGCGTGCCATCAAGAATGCAATGGGAAAGGACCAGAGTGAATACAAGGAGGTGACCTACGAGGGCTACGGGCCGCATGGAATAGCCATCTTTGTTGACACGCTGACCGACAACACAACCCGCACTGTGGGTGACGTGCGCTCGGTGTTCAACAAGTTTAACGGCAACCTTGGCACGCAAGGCAGCCTCTCGTTCCTGTTCGACCACAAGTGCGTGTTCACTTTCAAGAAGAAAGAAGGGCTTGACATGGACGAGATGATACTTGACTTGATTGACTATGGTGTCGATGATGAGTTCGATGAGGACGAAGAGACGGGCGAAATCACCATCTATGGCGACCCCAAGAGCTTCGGAGACATTCAGAAGCACCTGGAGAGCGAGGGCTTCGAGGTTACCGGCGCAGAGTTTACCCGTATTCCCAACGACTTGAAAGAGGTTACTCCCGAGCAGCGTGAGACCATTGAGAAGATGGTGGAAAAGTTGGAAGACTTTGACGACGTGCAGACAGTCTACACCAATATGAAGCCTTAGGCTGTCGGCCGTGGCCGCTGTCGGTGGCCGTGGAAACGGCAGTTGGGCTGGAAGTGGAAAACGGATGTGTACTTGCTGGGTGGCACCTGTTTTCCTTTTCCAGCCTTTCTTGTCTCCGCGTGTGTTCCTTTTAGGCCCCTGAAACCTCACAGACCCCAAGCAGCAAGCAGCAAGATGACCATATCCATTATCATACCCATTTACAATGTAGAGCAATACATTGAGGAGTGTCTTTTCTCCGTGGCCTCACAGCTGAATCCCGGTGCTCATGTTGAGTGCATCCTGGTTGATGATTGCTCGCCCGACAGGAGCATGGACATTGTCAATGAGTTTGTGGCCAACTATCATGGCAATGTCCTTTTCCGCGTGCTCCGCCATGAAGTGAACCGCGGTGTCTCGGCAGCGAGGAATACGGGAATCAAGGCCGCAACAGGCGAATATGTCCTGTTTGTTGATGCTGACGACTATCTTTTTGAGCATTGTCTGGCGGAAATGCTGAAAGGGCTTGGCCTGTGCCCAGAGGCGGATGTGGTGCAGATGAACAGCCTGTGGCTTGGCGGGGCACCTTATTCCAAGCGGAACGGCAGTGTAGTGCTGAGCAGCAAGGCCGACAGGCTCCGCGCTTTGGTCTCCTATGCAGTCCATGTTAACCCTTGGAACAGGTTGGTCAAGAGGACACTGCTCCTGCGGCATGGCCTTTTCTTTGCCGAGGGCATTGTCTTTGAGGACTACTTGTGGAGTTACCGGCTGATGGCTGCGGCTTCCCATGTGGTGGTGATGCCGCAGGTCACCTACTATTACAGGCCGGTCCCAACGTCCATCATGCACAGCCGGGACAACAGGCTTTACAGAACCGCGCACAGCTGGGACGTTATCCTTACAACCATGCTTGGCATGAAAGGTAACATACGTGGCTGTCTGCTGGTCAATGTGCTCTCCAGACTGCTGGAAATAAAGGGCATGGAGTCGCAGCAGCCATGTACAGAGAGGGAGACAGAAGCCGTCAGGAGCCTGCAAACCAAGTTACTTGGGGCTGTCTGCCATTGCAAACGCCCCTTGCTCATGTTGTTTGCCCTCACCGTCTTGACACCGTTCCGCTACGTATATTCCCTGTCAGTCGTCCGTAGAAATTACCATAAGCTGGAGAGGGGCCTGCTTGAACTGGAACTGATGGCAGACAGACTGGCGTGGTGACAGGCCTTCGCTGTCGCGGCCTACCTGTAGTCTTTTTCCGTAATGACGGTGGAGTAGAGCACCTCTTTGGGATTCTTTGCCGAATGGTAAATGTAGCCAAAGCGGTAGCCCTCGTCCTTGTAGGCTTTAAGCGCTGTGGAATTTCTCACTTGGTCAACAAGCGCCTTGTGTGCCTTGTCGCGCACGATGTTCGCCTTGTTGTCCGCATTCCCCCTCATCGTGTAGTAGTAGCTTAGTGTGAGGGTGGCCTTGTCAAAGGTCAGACTGTCCATGACCGTGTATTCGTCAATGGGCGCGGGACATTTCTTTGACGTGTATTCCTTGGCTTCTCTGGCGCAGCGGTCAGGCAGCGACTCCTGGCAGCAGCACAATGCCGTTAGGAGTGCGGCGATGGCAATTGCCATCAGGGTGGTTTTGAAAGGCTGTTTCATTGTCTCTTTTTTGCAGATGCAAAGTTATAAAAAGTGGCGGAGAGAACAGAGGCTTGTCTCCTATAATTTTGTGATTCGACCGATTTCGAGGCCTTTTATTTTGTATTGTCTTCGGTTTGCATTATCTTTGCACATTAAAAGCACTCTAAACCATAATGCAACCGAATGGACAATATTCGTAATTTCTGTATCATCGCACACATTGACCATGGCAAGTCGACCATTGCCGACAGGCTGTTGGAATACACAAAGACCATCCAGGTGACCGAGGGCCAGATGCTTGATGATATGGACCTTGAGCGCGAGCGTGGCATCACCATCAAGAGTCACGCCATCCAGATGGAGTATGAGTATGGCGGTGAGCGCTATATACTCAATCTTATTGACACTCCGGGTCATGTTGATTTCTCATACGAAGTGTCAAGGAGTATCGCGGCCTGCGAGGGGGCGTTGCTGATTGTCGACGCGACACAGGGTGTCCAGGCTCAAACCATATCCAACCTCTATATGGCTATTGACCATAACCTTGAGATTATCCCGGTCATCAACAAGATAGACATGCCCAGCGCCATGCCCGACGAGGTGGAAGATGAGATTGTCGACCTCATTGGATGCGACCGTTCCGACATTATCCGGGCCAGTGGAAAGACTGGCGAAGGGGTGGAGGAGATCCTCAAGGCCGTGGTTGAGCGCATCCCTCACCCTGACGGTGATCCCAAGGCCCCGTTGCAGGCCCTCATCTTCGACTCGGTGTTCAATTCGTTTCGGGGCATCATCGCCTACTTCAAGATAGAGAATGGCGAGATTCGGAAGGGCGACAAGGTGAAGTTCTTTAACACCGGCATGGAGTATGTGGCGGACGAAGTCGGCGTGCTCAAGATGGACATGATACCGCGCAGCGTGCTGGGCACAGGTGATGTAGGCTACATTATCAGTGGCATCAAGAATAGCAAGGAGGTGAAGGTGGGTGACACGATCACGCATACTGACCGCCCTTGCAGTGAGGCCATTGCCGGATTCCAGGAGGTGAAGCCCATGGTGTTTGCGGGCGTTTACCCCATTGACCCCTCTGAGTACGAGAACCTGCGGTCGTCACTGGAAAAGTTGCAGCTCAATGACGCCTCGCTCACCTTCTCCCCTGAATCCTCTGTTGCCCTCGGCTTCGGCTTCCGTTGCGGTTTTCTTGGTCTGCTCCACATGGAAATCATCCAGGAACGGCTTGACCGCGAGTTCAATATGGATGTCATCACAACGGTGCCCAACGTGTCCTATATGTGCTATGACAAGCAGGGTGGGGTGAGAGAGGTACACAACCCGTCGGGGCTTCCCGAGCAAACCATGATTGACCACATCGAGGAACCCTATATCCGTGCCTCGATAATCACCGTTGCCGACTACATCGGCCCTATTATGACCCTGTGCCTTGACAAGCGTGGCGAGCTGATTGACCAGCAATACATCAGCGGAAACCGTGTGGAGCTGCATTTTATGCTGCCCTTGGGCGAAATTGTGATTGACTTTTATGACAAGCTGAAGAGTATTTCGAAGGGCTATGCTTCGTTTGACTATCACATAGACAGTTTCCGCCCCTCAAAGTTGGCCAAGCTTGACATCCTGCTCAACGGAGAGCCCGTTGATGCGCTCTCCACACTCACCCACCAGGACAACGCTGTCGCTTTTGGGCGCAGAATGTGCGAGAAGCTGAAGGAGCTGATACCGCGGCAACAGTTTGACATTGCCATCCAGGCGGCTATCGGAGCGAAAATTGTGGCGCGCGAAACGGTGAAGTGTGTCCGCAAGGACGTAACGGCCAAGTGCTATGGCGGCGATGTGAGCCGGAAGCGCAAGCTGTTGGAGAAGCAGAAGAAAGGCAAGAAGCGCATGAAGCAGATTGGTAATGTGGAGGTGCCGCAGAAGGCTTTCCTTGCTGTGCTAAAACTGGATTGAAAGAAACAAACTACAGGAGGAGCAAACTATGACTAATTTGGGATTGACCGCGCGTGACGTGGCGCGCGAGCTGGCTCGGCGTTACAGTACCATGACCCACGATGAGCTGGATGTGCTGGAGAGTGTGCTTGTGCCGATGAAATTTCAGAAGGGCGACCGCATCCTGCGTGAGGGAGAGGTGTGTACCAATATCTATTGGATTGTGAAAGGGCTTGTGCGCCAGTTTTACTATAAGAATGGCAAGGAGCTGACAGAGCACATGGCAGTGGAGAACAATATCGTGATGTGTATAGAGAGCCTGTTTAAGGAAGAGCCGACCCACTTGCAGATAATGGCCCTGGAGCCTACGCTAATCTATGCCCTGCCGAGGGCTGCTCTTGAGCAGGTGGCCATGCGTAGCGTGAACATACAGATTCTGTACCGCAAGATACTGGAAGAGTCTTTGATTAAAAGCCAGATTCATGCAGACATGTTACGCTTTGAGACGGCGCAGGACCGCTATGCCAAATTGGTGAAGTTGCAGCCGCAACTGGTGTTGCGCGCTCCGTTGGTCTACATTGCCAGCTATTTGCAGATGACACCGGAGACCCTGAGCCGTGTGCGCACGGCCTCATTGATGGAAAAGGACCGGCGATAGGAGGGCCTCGCTGTCTGTACCGGTACAAGGGCTAAATAAAAAAGAAAGAAGAGGGCATGGGATGCGGAACTTACAGTTCCACATCCCATGTCCTGTATCTGTCACTTTGGAAAACGGGCTTTTGCCTCCACAGCCCAAACAGGCTGCTCCCGCTTCCGCTCATGGCAGCATAGGTGGCACCGCAGTCATAGAGCCTCCGCTTGATGTCGCCCAACTCGGGATGGCGGCTGAAAACGCTCTCCTCAAAGTCGTTGACCAGCTCGTTGCGCCAGGTTTCGACAGGCTGCATTACAATGTCAGCGCAGTTCTTTGCCGGGCGGCGGGGCTTGACAAGGGCAAAGGCTTCCTTTGTCGGAACAGGTATGCCAGGATGGACAATGACGGCGTGCCATCCGTGAAGGTCGAGGCTGATGGGGTGCAGCCGTTCTCCAATACCCTCGGCGTAGGCCGGCTTCCCGGTGACAAAGAAAGGGCAGTCGGCACCCAGCTGCGCGGCATATCGCTCCATTTCCTCTGTTGTCATTCCAAGGTGAAATGCCTTGTTGAGCAAGGTGATCATAGCGGCACAGTCGCTTGACCCGCCTCCCATGCCGGCCTGCGTGGGAATGCCTTTGTGCAGATGCGCGTGGACCCGGGGGACGGCATGGTGCCGGGCCACAGCATGATAGGCTCTTACTACAAGATTGTCTTGCTCGTTGCCAGCAACAGCAATCCCGCTCACCTTGAGGTCACAGGAGGTCTCGGCGGGAAAGCCTTCGTCCATAGGGCAAATCTCCAAGGCATCCTTTAGTGGAATAGGGTAGAACACGGTCTCCAGATTGTGGTAACCGTCAGGGCGGCGCTCCACAATGTTCAGTCCCAGGTTGATTTTAGCGATAGGGTAGGTAATCATGTTGCAAAAATACGGCATAATCATGATTTGAGCAAATATTTTTATTGGAGCTTGAAAACAAAATGTTATCTTTGCATCCCATTAATCAAATCATTTTTTTATGGCAGAATCTAATAAGGGACAGTCACGCCGTACGCGCCCGTCGGTTCAGGTAGACAACACCTATGGCCATCTTCAGCCGCAGGCTCTTGACGTGGAGAAGGCCGTGCTTGGTGCGTTGATGATAGACAAGGACGCGTATGCCGTTGTTTGTGAGATGCTCCATCCAGAGAGCTTCTACGAGCCGCGCAACCAGAAGGTGTTTACCGCCATACGCGACCTGAGCATGGCCGAGCAGCCGGTCGATATGCTGACCGTGACCGAGCGGCTGGCCAAGAACGGAGACCTTGACGAAGTAGGCGGACCGGCCTATGTCGCAGAGCTGTCCTCGCGTGTGTCTTCATCTGCCAACATCGAGTATCACGCCCGCATCATAGCCCAGAAGTTCATTGCACGCCAGCTGATACAGTTTGCCAGCGGCATTGAGACCAAAGCCTTTGATGACACGACCGACATTGACGAACTGATGCAGGAGGCAGAGGGCTCGCTCTTCGAACTGTCGCAGCGTAACATGAAGAAAGACTACACGCAGATAGACCCGGTCATCAAAAATGCAATTGATGTCATTCAAAAGGCTTCGGCCAACAAGGACGGCCTGACAGGTGTGCCGACCGGCTACCACAAGCTGGATGACATCACCAGCGGATGGCAGGCCAGCGACCTGGTGATTATTGCCGGCCGTCCGGCCATGGGCAAGACATCGTTTGCGCTGTCAATGGCCAAGAACATCGCCGCAGACTACCGGGTGCCGATGGCTTTCTTCTCGCTTGAGATGAGCAATGTGCAACTGGTCAACCGACTGATTTCAAACTGCTGTGAGATTCCCGGCAGCAAGATTCTAAACGGTCAGCTGCAGCCCGACGAGTGGGAGCGGCTTGACAAAAGGGTGAACAGCCTGCTTGGCGCCCCCCTTTATGTAGATGACACTCCCGGCCTCTCGGTGTTCGAACTGCGTACCAAGGCGCGCCGTCTGGTAAGAGAGCATGGCGTGAAAATCATCATGATTGACTACTTGCAGCTGATGAATGCCAACGGCATGCGCTTCAGCAGCCGCCAGGAAGAGGTCTCCACCATCTCGCGCTCGCTCAAAGGGCTGGCCAAGGAGCTGGATGTCCCCATCCTGGCACTCAGCCAGCTGAACCGTGGCGTGGAGGCGCGTGAGGGTCTTGAAGGCAAGCGGCCGCAGCTGAGTGACCTCCGTGAGTCTGGAGCCATTGAGCAGGATGCCGACATGGTTGTGTTTGTACACCGTCCGGAATACTACCATATATATCAAGACGACAACGGGCGCGACCTCAGAGGTAAGGCGCAGATTATCATTGCCAAGCACCGTAAGGGTGCCACAGGCGATGTTGTGCTGACATTCCGTGGCGAGTTCACCCGTTTTGAGAACGAGGAGGACACTGCACTCGGCCAGTCGCCGGTGGATATGGGCGGGGAGATTCTAGGATCGAAAATCAATGGCGACCCGGTGGGCGGTGACGCTTTGCTGCCACCAGAGGGCTTTCCTCCCTATGATATGGACAACACTTCTTTGCCGCAGGGTGGCGGAGAGGCACCTTATTAAGTCCCCGGGGCACACGTTGTATCTCAGTCCGTTTGGCTGTGTCATCCCGTCCGTTTCCAAGAACGGACTTTATGGCACAGCCGAACGGACTTTCTTTGATTTTGCAGCCGCTGGATAGTTATTTGATTTGTGCACTTTTGTAAAAGTACCGAAAAAATATGAGGGAGGCTGTGTGCTTTTTCTCCTTGCAAGATGCGTTGTAATCAAATTTGTAGTATCTTTGCGGACAAAGAAATTGGTAAACCCAATTGGTAAACAAACCACCTAAAGTTGAACAAAACGGATAACTTTTTTGAAAACAACAGATGAAAAGTTGTCCAAAAACAGAAAACAATGGAAGTAACAACCTTCACCATTACCAAGCGTGACGGACAGAAAGAACGCTTTTCTTTAGACAAAATAATGAATGCCATCGTCAAGGCGTTCGAGTCGGTAGATGTGGCTGTTGACTTGGGCCGTATCTCCAAAATTATCAGCCATTTGGATATCCATGAGGGTATCAAGGTGGAGGACATACAGAATCAGGTGGAAGTGGCACTCATGCAGGAGGGCTACTACAGTGTGGCCAAGTCTTTCATGCTTTACAGGCAGCGTCACACCGAGGACCGCGAGACGTTGGAAAAGCTGAACTTTTTGGCTGACTACTGCGAGGCTGCCAATGCAGCGACAGGGTCTAAGTATGATGCAAATGCCAATGTGGAGCACAAGAACATTGCGACGCTGATAGGCGAGTTGCCCAAATCGAACTTTATCCGTCTGAACCGAAGGCTGCTGACTGACAGGATAAAAAAAATGTACGGCAAAGAGCTGGCCGATAAATATTTGAATTTGCTAACCCACCATTTTATTTATAAGAATGATGAAACGAGCCTGGCCAACTATTGTGCCTCCATCACGATGTATCCGTGGCTGGTCGGCGGAACCACGTCGATAGGCGGTAATTCGACAGCGCCTACCAATCTCAAGTCGTTCTGTGGCGGCTTTGTCAACATGGTGTTCATGGTGTCAAGTATGTTGAGTGGAGCTTGTGCCACCCCCGAGTTCTTGATGTACTTGAACTATTTCTTAGGTTTGGAGTATGGCAGGGACTATTATAAGGAATCGGACAAGGTTGTGGACTTGTCTACCAGGCAGCGTACGATTGACAAGATGATAACCGACTGCTTCGAGCAGATTGTCTATTCCATCAACCAGCCAACTGGCGCGCGCAACTACCAGGCCGTATTTTGGAACATAGCCTATTACGACAAACCTTATTTCGAGAGCCTGTTTGGCAACTTTTACTTCCCAGACGGCAGCCAGCCGGACTGGAATGGGTTGTCATGGCTGCAGAAGCGGTTTATGAAATGGTTTAACAAGGAGCGCACCAAGACCGTGCTGACTTTTCCTGTGGAGACCATGGCACTGCTGAGCAAGGATGGTGATGTGATAGACAAGGAGTGGGGCGATTTCACGGCAGAGATGTACGCTGAGGGCCATTCGTTCTTTACCTATATGAGTGACAATGCAGACTCGCTGTCAAGCTGCTGCCGTTTGCGCAACGAGATCCAAGACAATGGCTTCAGCTATACGCTGGGCGCCGGCGGCGTGTCGACGGGTTCGAAAAGCGTGCTGACGGTCAACCTGAACCGGTGCGTGCAGTATGCAGTGAATCACAAGATGGACTACAAGGCTTTCCTGCTTGACGTGATAGACCTTTGCCACAAGGTGCAGCTGGCTTATAACGAGAACTTGAAGGATCTCTGGAAACATGGCATGCTTCCCCTCTTTGACGCAGGTTACATCAATATCAGCCGCCAGTACCTCACTATTGGTGTCAACGGACTGGTAGAGGCTGCCGAGTTCCTGGGCTTGCAGATTAACGACAATCCCGACTATCTGCACTTTGTGCAGACGGTGCTCGGGCTGGTGGAACAGAAAAACAAGGAATACCGTACCAAGGATGTGCTGTTTAACTGCGAGATGATTCCGGCTGAGAATGTCGGTGTAAAGCATGCCAAGTGGGATCGGGAGGACGGCTATTTTGTCCCGCGCGACTGTTACAACAGCTATTTTTATGTTGTTGAAGACGACTCGCTTAACATCATAGATAAGTTCAAGCTGCATGGCGCGCCCTATATCCAGCACCTTACAGGAGGCTCGGCCCTTCACATGAACTTGGAGGAGCATCTTTCAAAGGCGCAGTACCGGCAGTTGCTCAAGGTGGCAGCCAGGGAGGGCTGCAACTATTTCACGTTCAACATTCCCAACACCATCTGTAATGACTGCGGTGCGATAGACAAGCGGTATCTGCATGAATGTCCTCATTGCCACTCAACGAACGTTGACTATATGACGCGCATCATTGGCTATCTCAAGCGGGTGAGCAATTTCTCAGAAGCCCGTCAGAAAGAGGCTTCGAAAAGATACTATGCCAAAGCCGACTGAGTATGGTGAAGTATGTGAACTATGGAATCGTCTTTCAGGAGATTCCCGATGAGGTTACGCTCTCCATCAATCTCTCCAACTGCCCTTGCCGGTGTCCGGGGTGCCACAGCAAGTATCTGTGGCAGGACATCGGCACACCACTCACGCCGATGTCGCTTGGGGCACTTGTAGAGGAGTATGGCGGCGATGTCACCTGTGTCTGTTTCATGGGAGGTGATGCAGACCCTGCGTACGTCAACAAATTGGCTTGCTACCTGCATCATGAGCACCCATCGCTGAGGGTGGCTTGGTACAGTGGGCGTAGCCGCGTGCCCTCTGCGGTTCGAAAGGCAGACTTTGACTACATCAAAGTTGGGCCGTATATAGCCCATTTGGGCTGTCTGAAAGAACGCACCACCAACCAGCGCCTGTACAAACGCGCGGCGGGCGATGACTTTACTGACATAACACCGCGCTTTTGGAAAAAGTAAGGCTGCCCCATGGTGTTGCCTATTTCGGCCAGATGGCAGTTTTGGGCGCAGCCGACAAACCCTGTGGGGAAGCTGTACGGATGCTAACCCAAAACA
>CALBLK010000042.1 GCA_937895845.1 uncultured Prevotella sp.
AAACACTTACGGCAGCAAGATGCCGGAAGAAACAGTGACAAGGGGCGGAAAGAGGAAAAACTTCTCACGTTTTTTGCCTGTTTCGGTCTAATGACCGATTTGGGTTTAATTCATCATCGCCCCCGGCGACAACTCCTCATTCCACATTCCTCATTCTTCATTCTTCATTCGTCACTCGCAATTCCTTCACCTTTCCGTTCTCCACGTAGAAACGCCTGTTGAAGCGCTCGCGCGTGCGCTTCCAGCGGTTGTGGGTCCAGAGCCAGAACTCGGGGGCGCGGCGGATGGTTTCCTCCAGGAGCTGGAAATAGCGGTCGGTCAGGGAAAACTCGGGCTCTTCGGCCGGGTGGCGGCTCATCAGCTTGAACTCGGCCTCGTAGTAGCCGCGGCGCACCCGGCGCACATCCAGGTAGAACACGGCCTGGCCGAACTTGCGGGCGATGCGCTCGGTGCCGGTGAGCACGGGCGTGTCGTGGTGCAGGAAGTTGCACCAGTGGTGGATGTTGCGCCAGAAGGGCACCTGGTCGCTGATGTATCCGATGACGGTGCGGCGCCCGTCGCGGCGGTCGGCCACCGTCTTGCGCAGAATTTCGTCCATGGCCACGCACACAGCGCCCTGCCGCTGGCGCAGGTGCAGGAACAGGCGGTTGAACAGGCGGTTCTCCAGCGGGTGGTAAATCTGCCCGCACCGGGCGCCGGGCGCCACCCACAGGGGCAGCGACGTGACCCACTCCCAGTTGCAGTAGTGGCCCAGATACACGGCACAGCTCTGCCCCTCGGCCACGCAGCGGTCTACCTCCTCGCTGCCCTTGAACACCATGCGGCGGCGCAGCTCAGCACGGCTCATGGTGAGCAGCTTGACCGTTTCGGCCACATAGTCGCAGAACCAGTGGTAGAAGGCGCGCTCGATGGCGCGGTGCTCCTCCTCCTCCTTCTCGGGGAACGAGGTCACGACATTGAGCCACACCGTCTGCCGGCGGTAGTGGAGCACATAGAAGACAAGGAAGAAAAGCAGGTCGCTGAACAGGTAGTGAATGCGCAGCGGCAGCAGCGACAGTGCGTACCACACGCCATATAGCAGGCAATACAAAAGTTTACTCATCTCGTTGGCAGGTTGCTCCCTGGGGGGGTGTCTGTGCTTGCAAAGATAATGATTATCCCATGATTCACAAAGGAAACGTGTGAATCTTGAGTTACAAATGTCCATTTTCGCCCAAACGCAACGCTGCATGGCACGGCCGGAGCGCCGGAAGGGTGCCTTTGCCGGCAAAGACAGCCACCACCGGGAAGGCCGGGCGCCGGGCGCCGCCGCGCGCTACGCCCCGCCGGCCACCCTGGCATAGGTGTCCATGGCACGGGCCATCACCCGGTCCATGTCGTAATACCTGTACTCGGCCAGGCGGCCGCCGAAGACAACGCCCGGCTCACGGGCCGCCAGCTCGGCATAGCGTGCGGCCAGCCGGTTGTTGCGCTCGTCGTTCACGGTGTAGAAAGGCTCGTCGCCCGGCTTCCACTCAGCGCTGTACTCGCGCGAGATGACGGTGAAGGGCTGCCGGCCGAACTCGAAGTGCTTGTGCTCGATTACCCGGGTGTAGGGCACCGAGGCGTCGGTGTAGTTGACCACGGCGTTGCCCTGGTAGTCGGCCACCGGCAGCCGCCGGTGCTCGAACCTCACCGTGCGCCACTCGAGCGTGCCGAGCGCATAGTCGAAATAGCGGTCGACGGGTCCGGTGAACACGGTGACAGGGGCCAGGGCCTCAAGCTGCGCGCGGTCGCCGAAGAAGTCGGTGCCGAGCCTCACCTCCACCCCTTCGAGCAGCCTGCCGACCAGCCTGTTGTAGCCGCCGATGGGGATGCCCTGCCAGGCGTCGCTGAAGTAGTTGTTGTCAAACGTGAGCCTCACGGGCAGCCGCCTGATGATGAAGGCGGGCAGCTCGCTGCACTTCCGCCCCCACTGCTTCTCGGTGTAGCCCTTGACGAGCTTCTCGTAGATGTCGCGCCCCACCAGGGCGACAGCCTGCTCCTCGAGGTTGCGCGGCTCGCGCCCGGCCATCTCGCCCCGCTGGCTCTCAATCTTGGCCGCGGCCTCGGCCGGGGTGGTCACCCCCCACAGCTGGTAAAAGGTGTTCATGTTGAAGGGCAGGTTGTAGAGCTTGTCGCCATAGCGCGCTATGGGCGAGTTGGTGTAGCGGTTGAACTCCACCAGGGAGCTGGCGAACTGCCACACCTTCCGGTCGGAGGTGTGGAAGATGTGGGCACCGTATTTGTGTACGTGGATGCCGTCAACGTCCTCGCAGTAGACGTTGCCGCCGGCGTGGGGGCGGCGGTCAATCACCAGGCAGCGCTTTCCGTCGCGGCGGGCCAGGCAGGCGAACGTGGCGCCAAAGAGGCCGGCGCCCACAATGAGGTAGTCGTATTGATGCATAGGTGTCAATGGATAGTGGCTATTTCAAGGGGTGGCAAGCGAAGACTTCACCTTGCTTGCAAAGTTAACAATTATCCCATGATTGGCAAAGAAAACGCTGGAATGTTGCACTTTTTCCGATGAAAACAAAAACATTTCACTGGAAAGGACTACCTTTGCGCCACAGAACAACCCCAACTGACAATGCAAAACGCACAGCTATTCTCCATCCTTATCCCCACATGGAACAACCTTGAGTTTCTGAAACTCTGTGTCAAGGGCATCAGAAAGAACTCCACCTACAGCCACCAGATTATCGTACACGTGAACGACGGTGGCGACGGCACGCTGGAATGGGTCAGAGCGCAGCTGCTTGACTACACCCACACGGAACGGAACGTGGGCATCTGTCTGGCGATGAACATAATGCGGAGCAAGGTGAAGACTGACTACATGGTGTACATGAACGATGACATGTATGCCCTACCAGGATGGGACAAGGCCCTTTACGACGAGATAAGGGGCATGCCCGACAACCGGTTCTTCCTGTCGTCAACCATGATACAGCCCCACACCGGAGGCCGCCAGATTATTCTGGCTGACTACGGCGACACGGTGGAGAACTTCAAGGAGGAGGAACTGCTCCATGACTTTACCGGCTTTGAAATGGGCGACTGGGCCTGGGCCACACTGCCTCCGAACATTGTGCACCGCGACATCTGGGACCTGGTAGGAGGCTACAGCGTTGAGCTTTCGCCGGGGATGTACAGCGACCCTGACTTCACGGCCAAGCTCTGCCTCTGCGGCGTGCGCCGGCTCAAGGGTGTCAGCAACAGCAAGGTTTACCACTTCGAGACCAAGTCGACCACGCGCATACGGAAGAACATGGGCCAGATGCAGTTCCTGCTGAAATGGGGCATGACAAGCGCCAGCTTCAGAAAGCACATCACCTACCGCGGACAGGCATACTCGCCCAAGCAGGAACAGCTTCCGTCCGAAGACAGACAGCTGAGATGGCAACTCGTCAGGGCGCGCCTCAAGGCCATCTGGTGGCTGGCCACCAAGGACTTCGGGCCGCAGTGGAAGTTCTGGAAGGTGAAAGCCGGGCTGGTTGACTGCGCCCGCACCAACCCGAAGTGCCCACAAACACCTGGGAAAGTGAATGAGGGCAACGGACTGAAGACCAGCATCGTGGTGTCAACATACAACTGGCCCGTAGCACTGGAGCTGTCGCTGAGGAGTATGTTCAGCCAAACCACGCTGCCCTCTGAAATTGTTGTCGCCGATGACGGGTCTGGCCCGGCCACACGGCAGCTCATTGACAGGATGAGGGCCGAAAGCCCCGTACCCATCGTTCACGTGTGGCAGGAAGACAAGGGATTCCGAAAGACCACCGTCCTCAACAAGGCCATTGCCCGGGCAAGCGGCGACTACATCCTGCAGGTTGACGGCGACGTGCTGCTGTCGCGACACTTTGTTAGCGACCATCTCGAGCTGGCCGAATGGGGATGTTTTGTGTGTGGGAGCCGCGTCAAGCTGTCATCCAAAGTCACCGGCATGATTATCGCCACCCGGGGGAGGGGCCTGCACTTCTGGAACTTTCCGCTGGGCTTTGCCGCCAACAGTTTCCGCTCACGGTTGCTGCGCCACATTCTGGCCACAAGATACGCCAGGCGGATAGACCACCTGAGGGGGTGCAACATGGCGTTCTGGCGAAATGACATCATCAAGGTCAACGGCTACAACGAAGACCTGAGCCAGTGGGGGCACGAGGACGGCGAGATAGCCCTCCGGCTGCACTTCGCTGGAGTGAGGAAGAAAGCCCTTAAAATGGGCGGCAATGTTTATCATCTCTTTCACAAGGAGGCATCACGGACCAACGAGCAGCGTCATCTTGACGAGCTGCAGCACGTGACGAGCGGACACCTGTCTTGGTGTGACAACGGCATAGACAAGTATATCAGACAAGCATGACACATATCAGACAAGCATGACACTTTCAATTATCACCATCAACTACAACAACCTGGCCGGACTGAAGCGCACCGTGCCTACGGTTGTTGGCCAGACCTACCAGAATTTCGAATACATTGTGATTGACGGAGGCTCCACCGATGGGAGCAAGGAGTACATCGAGGAGCAGCCGCGCACAGACTATTGGGTGAGCGAGCCGGACAAAGGCATCTACAACGCCATGAACAAGGCCATTGGGAAGGCGCGGGGTGACTACTGCCTGTTCATGAACTCGGGCGACATGTTCTTCTCGCCTGTGGTGCTCGAAGCGTGCGTGCCACTGCTCAAAGGTGCCGACTTCTATGCTGGCGGAGCCATCTTCGTGAAAGGGCTGAAAGCGGAAATATGGCTTCCGCCAGAGAAGATGACCGCCAGCTACATCATGACCAACTCGCTGTGCCATCAGTCGCTGTTCTGCAAGACCAGCGTCATGAGGGAGCGCCCATTTAACGAGGGCCGCAGGATTGTGGCCGACTGGGAGCAGTTCATCATCTCATGGTACACGCACAACTGCTCCTATGAGAGCATACAGGCCATTGTCTCCACCTATTTCATGGATGGTATTTCGTCAACCAACCAGTCCCTGAGCAACCAAGAGCGGGCTGATGTAATCAGAGAAATCTTCGGAAAGAACAAGTCGGAAAAAAACTACCGGAAAGCGATAGACAAGATAAAGAGAGACGGCAAGGCAGAGCTGCGCGAGGGCAGACTGCAAAAGAAGCTCAGACTCGCCATGAGTCTGAAGCCCGTGGCACGCGACTGGAAAATAGCGAGAAACGGCATCAAGTTTTTGTTCAAGGACTTGTTCAATCTCTAAGCATCTCCATAAGATAAGGTGAGCCCGCACGCGTGGCTCACCCTTCTTTTTGTTTTCCCGCCACCTTTTCGTACACCCCGGCAAGCTGCCTGGCGGCCGTGTCCCACGAAAAGCGTTTCAGACGCTCGCTCTGTCGGGCCACCAGTCGGCGGCGCTCCTCGCAGTCCATGGCACAAAGGGTCTCTAACTTCTCGCGGAAATCGCTCCGCCCACCGTTCATCTCGAAAAATATGGCTGCACCGCCTGCAACCTCGGGAAAACAGCTGGCATTGTTGAGCATCACCGGGCAGCCGGCTTTCCAAGCCTCAAGAATGGGAATGCCAAACCCCTCGTACAGGGAGGGGTAGACGAAGGCCACCGCATAGTGGTAGAGGTCAAGCAGTTCCTGGTCAGTGCGCACAAAGTGCCACTCAACCCTGTCGCCAATGCCAAGGCTCTGGAACAGCCGCAGCTCTTCGCGCGTAAACGCACGCCCGGTGCATACAATGCGCAGGTCATGCTTGCAAAGCAGGGGGGCCGCCTCTCTGGCAAACGCGTCAAAGTTCTTGTAATATGCCCTGTCGCCCACATAGAGCAGGTAGTCCCATGGAAACGGCCGCACGGACGAGGGCGTGTAGGGCGTTTCGTCACTGCCGTGATAAATCACAGTGACTTTTTCCTCGGGCACCTTCATCAGCCTCACCAGGTCTCTCTTGGTCTGCTCGCTCACAGCTATGATATGTGAGGCCAGCGGAATGACACGCCTTTTCTGCATAATCTGCTCGTTGTCACGGGCAAAATACTGCGGGTACAGTTCGGGAATCATGTCGTGCACGGTAACGACAAACGGCTTGCTGCCAATGAAGTCAAGGAAATATGGGTCGAAAAACGTAGGGTGGAACACATCGAACCTGCCGGCCTTCAGCATATTCTGACACTGGTACTTGTTAAACCTCGGCCACTTATCCCAGTTGGCATAGTAGCCAAACTTGAAGTTATAGTAGAGCTTGAACAGAAAATGCTTGAGCAGGTCATCCCCACTCCACAGAAAGCGGCTGTATATTCCACCCTTGCCGGTGAACCCGAGCTGCCTGAAATACACATTGTCTGTCTCGACAACGGCAATGCTTGTATCCACCAGCCGGCCCAGCCGCGTGTACAGCTCGGCAAAGCAACGCGACACACCACCTATCTTCTGCATATCCAGGGCCTGGCAGTCAAACAGCACCTTTACGCGCTCACATTCCTTCTTCGCCATGTCTCTTCTTGCCTTATTTTCCTGCATCACTGCCACTCACACATTCACCTGTACCTCCGCTCCATCATTTTCGACACCACGACAAACTGGTACCAGCCGGCGGCCATCGCCCTGATGAGCCCGCGCTTGCCCATGCGGAAGCCGCCGCGGAGCAGGTAGTTGCGGAAGAACCGCCACGCGGGGCGCCACAGCAGTGCCCCGACACCATAGTGCTTGCCGGCCTTCTTGTCCACCTCGCTGTCGGTGTACCGGTTCATCTTGTCGATAAACTCGTGCATGGTCTCGTCCATCAGATGGAGCAGGAAAGCCTTTCCGCGGATGTGCTCCACCCTGCCTTTGACCTCGGGGACGGCGTGCACATAGGGCGGCCACACCGTCCCTTCCTTGATGAAGAAGCGCAGCTGGTAGTCGGGGGTGAAGTCGCGCACGTACATTCCCATGAACCTGTTGATGCGGGGCACATAGTAGCCGGCCGGACAGCCGGGCCTCCGGATGTGCTCGTAGAGGAAATGGCGCAGCTCTGGCGTGACAATCTCGTCGGCGTCGACCACCAGCACCCACTTCGATGAGGCCTGCTGGATGGCGAACTGCCGGGCTGGCTCGGCAATCTTGTAGTCCCCCCTGGGAAAGGTGACAATGCGGCAGCCGTGGCGGCGCGCGATGTCAAGGGTGCTGTCGGTGCTCTCCATGTCGCACACCACAGTCTCGTCGAAGTCGCGCACGGCACTGAGCACCCGCTCCAGGTAGCGCGAGGCGTTGTAGGTGTTTATCACCACGGTAATCTTGTTGTCTGTTGTCTTGTCCATTGTCCTGTCAGTAAAAGATTCGCTGCGCGGCTTTCAAGCAGCCGCACAGAGCCAAACATACGAATTGCAGGCATACGCTTATCTGTACAAAGGTAGTGTTTTTTGCGCAAAAGTCAACAAAGGGCTGTAATATTTTGCGCTGTTCTGCGCTTTTGCTTACTTTTGCAAGCATGGAGAAGAAGTTAACGGTTGGCTTTGACGCCAAGCGCATTGTGCGCAACGCCAGCGGCCTGGGCGCCTACAGCCGCACGCTGGTGAACGACATCATCCGCTGCAGCAGGGGCGGCATGAACCTGCTGCTCTACGCCCCCGACAGGGGCCTCGACAGCCTTCGCAGCCAGATAGACACCGGCGGCGGCGCGCGCTTTGTCTACCCGCAGGGCCACCCCGGCCGGCTGCGGCGCGACTACTGGCGCGCCAGGGGTGTCACCGCGCAGCTGGTGGCCGACGGCGTCGACCTCTACCACGGGCTTACGGGCGAGCTGCCCTTTGGCCTGCGCAAGGCGGGGGTGAAGGGCGTGGTGACCATCCACGACCTTATCTTCATGCGCCACCCCGAGTATTACCACTGGATTGACACGCGCATCTACCGCTGGAAGTTCTTTAACGCCTGCCGCGAGGCCAGCCGCATCATCGCCATCTCCGAGCGCACCAAGGCCGACATTGTGGAGCTTGGCGGTGTCGACCCCTCGAAGGTCGACGTGATCTACCAGAGCTGCGACCCGCGCTTCACCGGCAGCGTCACCGCCGGCCTGCTGGCCGAGACGGCCGCCCGCTACCGTCTGCCCCGGCGCTTTGTGCTGAGCGTGGGCACCATCGAGCGGCGCAAGAACGTGATGCTGGCCCTGCGCGCGCTCTGCGGGCTGCCCTCCGATGTCCACCTGGTGGTGGTGGGGCGGCGCACGCCCTATGCCGCCAGCGTCGAGCGCGAGGCGTGCGCGCTGGGCCTTAGCCAGCGCCTCCACGTGCTGTGCGGCGTTGACGACACCCACCTGCAGGCCATCTACCGGCTGGCCGAGGCCTTTGTCTACCCCTCGCGCTACGAGGGCTTCGGCATTCCCGTCATCGAGGCCATCTTCAGCGGACTGCCCGTGGTGGCCTGCACGGGTTCGTGCCTTGAGGAGGCCGGCGGTCCGGCCAGCCTCTACGTCGGCCCCGACGATGCCGGCGCCATGGCCCGCGCCCTCGGCCAAGTGCTGAGGGGGGCGCCGGGGCGCGAGGGCCGCATCCGCGAGAGCCAGGCGTATGTGGAGCGTTTCCGCGGCGCCAGCGTGGCCGAACAGGTGATGCGTGTCTACGCTACCTGCTGCACTCCGACTCGGGCATGAAGAGGTAGGAGGGCCGGTAGCCGCCGCAGTCTACCACAATCTTCTCGAGGACAACGCCAGGGTCAAGGGGCCTGAAGACAAGTGTCTGCACGCCGGCGGCGCCCTGCGGCAGCCGGAGCCTCACCTTTTTCTCTATGACGCGGCGCGCCACGGTGGGATAGAACACCGAGTAGACATTCTCCGGGTTCTCGTTCAGGTTGTGGTTGAAGTTGACCACCTCCTCGCCGGTGCCCTCGAAGCCGATGGCATAGCGGTGGCCGGCGGGGTTGCTGAAGGCCAGGGTCGACTTGACCACCACGTGGACTGTCACCTCGCTGCCGGCCTCCGGGGGCAGCTGCATCCTGTAGGCGATGCGCGCCCCGCTGACATCCGCCGTATAGGGCATCACGGCCATGCCGCCCAGCGTGCGTCCGATATAGGGGATGGCCGTCCACTGCGCGCCCTTCGGCGACGAGCAGCTGTAATAGTGCTCGGCCTCCATGGCCACATAGCCTTCGGATGCGGCAAACGTGTAGCCGCCCTGCTGTCCGCCTTGCACATCGACGCGCTTCACCTCGGGCTGCGTGTCGCGCGGGAAGGCGTCGTTCCACGACGTGTAGCCGATGTGCTTCTGAATCATCATGCCGTCCCACTTGCCGCCGGCCATCACCTTGTTATATTCGTTGCACAGCTGCGCGTCACGCTTGAAGGCGCGCTCAACCCTGTCGGCCCACCCGTTGGCCTGGGGGTTGTTGGCCGCCGCCAGCTTGAGGTTCATCGCCTGGGCGTAGTACATCTCGTAGAGGTTGGCCAGCGCCTGCACGGGGAAGAGCACCAGCTGGCGGTAGGCGTCGCGGCGCTCGGCCGGCAGGGTGAGGAACTGCCGCAGCGCGGCGGCCTCGAGGGCGACAAACTCGCCGGTCACCTGCTTCCACTCGCCCGTGTTCACATTGTAGGTGTTGCAGTCGAGCATCTCGGGCGTAACCCTGCCCGCATACTTGCAGTAGAGGTTGAGGATGCGCGCGGCCTCGTCGGCCTGGCTGTCGCCAAACTGCTGCGCGCAGAACGCCCTGGGGTGTTCGGTCAGCGTGGAGGCCGTGTAGCGGCGCGGGTTCCAGGCCATGTCAAGGAACAGGGTGATGGGATACTCCATCGGCTTGAGGTCGCCCACGTTGAGAATCCACAGCTTGTCAACGCCATACTCGTAGGTGAGCTGCATCTGCTCCCACAGGTTCTGAATCGGTGTGACGTTGAGCCACTTGGTGTTGCGCGGCGCGCCCACGTAGTCCACGTGGTAGTACATGCCCCACCCGCCCTTGCGCTTGCGCTCGGTGGCGTTGGGCAGCCGGCGCACGTTGCCCCAGTTGTCATCGCAGACGAGCATAATCACGTCGTCGGGCACGCGCAGCCCCATGTCGTAGTAGGTCTGCACCTCCTTGTAGATGGCCCACACCTGCGGCCGCTTCTCCGCCTTCTGCCCGGTCACCTCGCTGATGATGCGGCGCTGGCTGTCAAAGATGCGCTCCATCAGCTTCATGTTGGCCTCGTATTTCGCCTTGTATTCGTGGTCCTTGCCTTCCTCGCCGCCCATCGGCGCGTCACCGTCGCCGCGCATGCCTATGGTGATGAGGTCTTCGGTGTTCTTGGCCCGCTCGATGCCCTCGCGGAAGAAGCGGTCGAGCACCTCCTTGTTGGTGCTGTAGTCCCACGCCCCGTACTTCTTGCGGTTGCGCGCCCACTCCTGGTGGTTGCGCGCCATGGGCTCGTGGTGCGACGTGCCCATGATGATGCCCATGTCGCTTGCGGTCTTGCTGTTGAGCGGGTCGTCGGCATAGAAGCTCCAGCCCCACATGGCCGGCCACATGAAGTTGGCCCTGAGGCGGAGCAGCAGCTCGAACACGCGGGCGTAGAAGCGGTGGTCGCCATAGTTGGTGCCATAGGTGTTTTTCACCCATGTGGTGAGACAGGGGGCCTCGTCGTTGAGAAAGATGCCGCGGTAGCGCACGGCCGGCTCGCCGGCGGTGTAGGTGCCGCGGTCAATGGCCATGTTGGCCTGCGGCTCCACCGGCACGTCGGCCCAGTCGTACCAGGGCGACACGCCGATTTGCTCGGAGAGCTCGTAGATGCCGTAGACTGTGCCCCGGCGGTCGCTGCCGGCGATGACCAGCGCCTCGTCGACACCCTTGAAGGGGTGGCTCACGGTGGTCATCAGGTACATCTCGCACTTGCCTTTCAGCGCGCTCACGTCGAGCTTCCCGGCCTTGGCCAGCTGCCGGATGTAGCGGCTGCCCGCCGTTCCGGCCACAATGAGTCGGCGTCCGGCGGGCCCGGCGGCCATCGCGGGCTGGTTGCCCGACACGCGCCGGAAGTCCTTCCGCAGGTTTTCCGCGGCCAGCCTCACGGCAATGTTGTCACCGCCGTCCACCAGGATGTCCGTGGGACGGCCATTCTCTATCAGTGTGAACCGCCCCTCGCCGAGCGCGTTGTGGGTCACTCCCTTGTGGTCAATGGCCCACAATGGTGCAGCCAGGCCTGACAGCAAGGCTGCAATGGTCAGAATCTTTTTTGTATTCATCGTGTTTCTTGATAGTTTCCGTTTGTCTGGACAGGCGTGGCCCGCTCATCTGGCGGTCAGCGCGCGCCGGCCCGTCTGACTGTTTTCTTTCCGTCAATGACAACGCCCCGGGTCGCCGCGGCGGCCACCCGGCCGCTGGCATGGTATGCCTTGCCGCGGCGGCGCGCCCTGTCGGCCACCACCTTGCCGGCGGCCGTTGTGCCCGTGACGGGCAGGAACGCGGCAGTCACCGTGGGTCCGGGCGCGAGGCACGCGCCAAACGGTGCCAGCACGCCACCTGTCTCCACGCGCTCAAAGCCCCAGTTGCCATCCTTTCCGCCCAGCACGTAGTCGCCGGGACTGAGCGTCTGCCGCTCAAAGGTGAAGGCCAGCGCGGCGTCCGGCGCGGGCAGCGGCGTGCTCACCTCGCCAGTCCCGGCAAAGGTCACCGTGCCCCTGGCCTCGACCAGCACAGGCTGTGCGGCCGGGATGGTGCCCGTGGCCAGCGGTGTGGCTGCCAGCGAGGCGCCGTTGCTCTCCAAGGTATAGACAGCCACGCCCTGCGGGACGGCGGCCTCAAAGGGCAGTGCCACCATGCGCGCGCCGTCGATGCTGACGGTGAGCGTGGCCTTTTCGGCGGTGAAGGGCCGGGGCGCGTGGAAGCCGCCGGCGCCAGCCTCCAGCCGCAGGTCGGCGCACCGGTCGCCCAGCAGTGTGTTGGGCGTGGCGAGGTTGGCGTTGTCCGCCGCCAAGAGCAGGCAGTTGCCGTTGGCCACACCGCCGAGCGGGCAGTCGCCGGCCGCCAGCCCGCTGACGGCAGTCATGTCCATCCACAGGCAGTCAGCGTCCTCGCGGCAGTCCAGCAGGTTGCTGTCATGCTGCGAGTAGGTGCCGCCGAAGCTGAAGCCCCAGCCGCTGCCGGCCTTCAGGTAGACGTCGCCCAGCTGCATGGTGAGCGCCGATGTCCAGTTGTTGTTGGTGATGGCCAGCAGCGCCCGGCAGCCGTCGGCGAGCGTGGCGCGCGAGAGGTCGAACACCAGGTCGAAGTCCTGCCCGGCCGAGAGGTCAAGCGTGCCATAGTTGTGCGAGGCCACCCGGCCGCTGGCGTTCACATAGTGGAGCGTGGTGTTGGCCGATGTGAGGTTCATGGTCGAGGTCACACTGTTCACGTGCACCACCAGCCGGCTGTAGCTGCCGCCGAGGTCGAGCTGCCCGTTGGCCGCCGTGGTGTTGGCGCTCAGCAGCGGGTGGCTGTGGTCAAAGGTCACCCGGGCGCCGCTCAGCCTGTAGGCCGTGCCAAACGAGGCTTTCGACGGCACCATGGCCTCAATCATATCGTAGTTCACGCGCTGCCCTGTCATCTCCGACACAGGCCGCTCGCTGTGCCTGCTGAACACCACCGTGCACACGCTCTTGGCCGGAATGGTGGCCACGGGGCGGAAGGTGGGCTCGGCGGGCGTGACAGCCGTCTGCCTCATGCCCGCCGACCTGTTGGTGGTGACAATCCGTCCGCGCGCGGTGTAGAACGGCAAGTCGACCTTGAGCCTGCAGGCTTCGCCGCCGCTGTTGATGATGACGGCGGCCACGGTGTCGCCGGTGGCCGAGAGGTAAGCCGAGCCTTCCAGTCCGGGCGCGCCGCTGAAGGTGTGCCCCACGCGCGTGTAGCCGGTGACATACCTGGCAAACTGGCCGAGCACATAGCCGCGCTTGGTGATGGCGCCGTCAGTGGTGCCAAAGAGACCGTCGCCTATCATGGCGTAATAGCGCTTGGTGGCATAGTGCACCCACGCGTTGACGCCGCTCACCATGCAGAGGTTCACCGCCCGGGCAAAGTCAAAGCCGTCAGTGTCCCAGCTGAAGTCGCGGTCGTTTCCGTTGCTGTTTTCATTCCAGTTGATGAGATACTCCGTCATCCAAATCTCCTTGCCCTTGCCGGCCATCTGCCGGTAGGCTGTCTGCAGTCCGCCATACTGGTGGGCGCCGTAGATGCTGAAGTTGCCGGCGACGCCCGGCCTGAGCAGCGCGTTGGCGTAGCTGTCGGAGAAGCCCACCGACTCTGCCGCGATGAGGGGGCAGTGCATGGAGGCGCCGTAGGCGGCCACAAACCGGGCCACCTGGTCGGGTGTCCAGATGCACCCGACGTAGTCGCAGCGCATGTCGGGCTCGTTCTGCATGGAGATGGCGTCAAGGGCCACGCCGTTGTCGGCCAGGTAGTCCACATAGTCGTTGAGGTACCGGGCGTAGTCGGCATAGTGCTCCTCCTTGAGGTAGCCCACCTCGCCGTCCTGCACGGCGTTGCTCGAGTTGTTGGTCTTCCACTCCGCGGGCTGTCCCCACGGACTGGCGAACACGGTCAGCCCCATCTGCTTGAGCTGCCTGGCCGTGGCGAGCGACTGGCTCCACGCGCCGCGCCCTATGGGCAGGTAGATGCGGGCGATGTTGCAGCCCAGGGTGCTCCCCTTTCCCCACACCTTGTTTATCTCGGCTGCGGTCATGTGGTTGTAGCTAAAGGTGGGGCTGCACACGAAGCCGCCAAAGCCGGTGATGCGCTGGTGGCGCTCGGCGGCGTTGACACGCAGCGTTGCGCTGGCCGCCATGGCCGGGGCCAGCGCGAGGGCCAGCAGCAGTGTGATGACTGTTCTTCTCATCTTTTCAGTTGTTTATAGGTTTTTGTCCCGCTCCTGGCGGCGCTGGCAAGTTAGCTGTCCGGCGGCGCCAGGCGGTGCCGCTCATTGGTGCAAAGATAGCAAAACGGGCGGCAGGGGGCTTTCTTTCTTGTCTCGCAGTCTTTTCAATATGTTCACCGAAAGGGCGGCTGGGCCGCAACAAATGCTAAAACAGGCCGTTTTGCATACAACCGACAGGAAAATGATGTAACTTTGCACTGTCGCCGCACCGGAGCGGACACACCCTTGCACAGGCTCTGCCCGCGCCCTGCTGTGGCAGCGCGACATCAACCAGAACACGCAACGCATGAGCACGAAAAACTGTTTCTCACACCTTATTATATATATGGCGGCCGCCGCGTGCCTTGCCGCCGCCGCGTGCCGCCAGGAGGCGGGCCACCAGCTGCCGGCACCCGCCAGACTGACCAACGTCGTGGTGAACGGCATGACACCGGTGAAAGACCAGGGCAGCAACGGAAACTGCTGGGCCTACGCCATGCTGGCCGCCATCGAGACGGAGCACCTGACGAGGGGCGACAGCGTGAACCTGTCGGCCGACTATGCCATGCGGGCGCTCACCGAGGAGCTGTTCGCGCGCCTGTACCTCTGCCAGGGGCACACCGCGACGTCGCTGCGCGGCATGGCACAGACGCTGCTCAACGTGATGCAGCGCAAGGGCATGATGCCCTACGACAGCTATCGCGCCGACCCGTCACCCAACTGCCGCACCATAGCGCGCAAGGTGGGGCTGGTGGCCAGGGCCGCCGCAGCGCGCCGCACCGGGCTGGAGCGCAGCATGCCACAGGTGGCACAGCTGCTCGACGACGCCTACGGGCCGCTGCCACGCCGGGTCTACATGCTCGGCGCCGAGTACACGCCGCAGGAGTTCGGCCGCAGCGTGTGCGCGCCGGGCGAGTATGTGGCGCTGACGAGCTACACCCACCACCCCTTCGGACAGCCCTTCGCGCTCGAGCTACCCGACAACTGGGAGCACAACGAGCAGCTCAACGTGCCCCTCGACTCGCTCGTGGGGGTGATGCGGAGGGCCGTGGCCGCGGGGCGCGGCGTGTGCTGGGAGGGCGACGTGAGCGACCCCGGCTTCTCCTTCAGGCGGGGCGTGGCGCGGCTCAGGCCGGGCACCGACACCTCGCAGGGGGCGCGGCAGCGGGCCTTCGAACGCTTCGAGACCACCGACGACCACTGCATGGCCGTGGTGGGACTGGCCCGCGACGCCAGGGGCGAGCGCTACTTTGTGATGAAAAACTCGTGGGGAACCAGGAACCCCTACGGCGGACTGATGTATGTGTCCGAGGACTATGTGCGCCTGAGGACAGTAGCCATTGTCGTTCCGAGGGCGCTGCTGCAAGCCCCCTGCGCCGCGCGCACGGGGAACGGCCTCAGCGGCGCAGGGGGCGCGGGCGCACCGCACTTGCACATGGCAAAGGACATGACGGCATGACAGTGAAAACGACAAGCAACCTCACGGCGGCCCTGCGCCGCCTCACGGCCTTCATGGCCGCCGCAGCACTGGCCCCGCTCACAGCCGGGGCGCAGGGGAAGTATGTGTTTCCCGAAACGGTGGCGCCGCTGGTACACACAGAGTGGGCGCAGTGGTACCCCTACAACAGGCTCTGCCCCACGGTGACCATCGACTCCGCCGAGCAGCACGTCTACGCCGGCTGCGCGCCGCTGGTGATGGCGCAGCTGCTGCGCACCTGCCGCTACCAGGCCGTGAGCAGGCGGCTGAAGCGCCGCTACGACTGGCGGCTGATGCCCAACAGCCTTGACACGGCCACGCTGGCGGAGCAGAACGCCGTGGCGCAGCTCATCCGCGACTGCGGAACGGCGGCCGGCACCAACTACCGGAAGACGGCCAGCGCAACCAAGCTCAACGACGTGGTGGCCGGACTGAAAAAGTATTTCGGACTGAGCCGCTACATGCACGTGGCCGACCGCAGCCGCTACACGGGCGCCGGGGGCGACAGGCAGTGGAAGCAGCTCATGTTCAGCGAGCTGAAGGCCGGAAGGCCGGTCATCGTACGCGGACAGAAAGGGCGCAACTTCGCCCACGTGTTCCTCGTCGACGGTTGCCGCGACTCCACCGTCCACGTGAACTTCGGCTGGGGCGGGCGGCGCAACGGCTACTACGACCCCGACACGCTCTACGGCTTCACGGCCGCACAGCGCATGGTGGTGGAGTGCGCCCCGGCCGGCTACCGCCCGCGCATACGCCGCATCGTGCTCGAAAAGGCGGGCACGCTGCACCGCCTTGTCAGCGAGAGCGACTGGACGGCCATGCACCACGTGAAGGTGGTGGGACTCATCAACGCCGCCGACATCGCCCTGCTCAGGCAGCTGGCCGGCGGCGGGCGCAAGGGGGAGCGCAACGGACAGCTGGCCACCGTCGACCTGACCGAGACGGCGGCCATCGACCTGCCCGACTCGGCCTTCTGCGGATGCGCCGCGCTCACCATGGTGGCGCTCCCGGCCATGCTGCCGGCCGTGAGCGACTATGCCTTTGCCAACTGCCCGCTGCTCAACCGGGTGACGCTCGGCCCCCTGGTGCGCTCCATCGGGCGGAGGGCCTTCTCGGGCTGCTTCTGCCTCACGGCGCTCGACCTGCCGCGCGCGCTGCGCACCATCGGGGCCAACGCCTTCAACTCGTGCAACAGCCTGTCGGAGGTGAGCCTGCCCGACCGGGTGGGCACGGTGGGCAGCGGCGCCTTTGCCCACTGCCGGCAGCTGGCCACACTCTCGGCCGCACGCGGCACAAGGCTCTCGGCGGCGGGCGTGGCCAAAGGCACCAGGGTGAGGGCCATCAGGTGGCGCTGACCCGCGCCGGGGGGGGCGCGCCGCAACGGGCCGCTCCGAAAAATTATGACTGGCCAAACAAACCGTTTCTCAGATATTTTACCTAATTTTGCAACGTTAACAGTTTAACAAACACGGAGCAAGCATGGCGCAAAGTCAAGTTCAAACCCAGAAGCAGGAGCAGGCACTCAGGCAGACCCAGACCGTGTCGCAGCAGCAGCTGCTGCAGGCACAGCTGGTCGAGCTGCCCGTAGGCCAGCTCATTGACCGCATCAACACCGAGATGAACGACAACCCCGCTCTCGAACCTGCCCCGCAGGACGACTACGCGGACAGTCACGGCACCGACAGCGACGACAGCGACGACAGCGGCGACGACAGCTTCGAGGCGGCCAGCGAGCGCGAGGAGCGCCAGTCGGCGCTTGACGAGGCGCTGAGCAACATCGGCCGCGACGACGAGGAGCTGCCCGTCTACCACGGCGGGGCGGACACCCGGGACACCGACCGCGAGGAGACGGTCTACGGCAACACGGTGTCGTTCTACGACCAGCTGAAGGAGCAGATGGGCGAGCTGACACTCACGCCGCGCCAGACAGCCATCATGGAGTACCTCATCGGCTCGCTCGACGACGACGGGCTGCTGCGCAAGGACACCGGCACCATAGCCGACGAGCTGGCCATCTACAACAACCTCGACGCGAGTGCCGCCGAGATAGAGCAGGTGCTGGCCATGCTCCAGGGCTTCGACCCCGCCGGCATCGGCGCCCGCTCGCTGCAGGAATGCCTGCTGCTGCAAATCAGGCGGCGCGACAGCTCGCCCATGAAGGAGCTGATGGCGCGCGTCGTCACCGACTTCTTTGACGAGTTCACCAAGAAGAACTGGAGCAAGATTGCCGACGCGCTCAGCCTCAACGGCGCGCAGGTGGAGGCCGTCAGCCGCGAGCTGCGCAAGCTCAACCCCAAGCCGGGCGCCGCCCTGGGCGAGGCGTCAGGCCGCAGCCTCCAGCAGATAACCCCCGACTTTGTCGTAGACACACAGGACGACGGCACCGTGACCTTCACGCTCAACCAGGGCGAGGTGCCCGAGCTGCGCGTCTCGCAGTCGTTTGCCGACACGCTCAGGGAGTACCGCGACAACCGCGAGGGCATGAGCCGGCAGATGAAGGAGGCGCTGCTCTACACCAAGAAGAAGGTGGACGCCGCACGGGGCTTCATCGAGGCCATCAAGGTGCGCCGCCACACGCTCACCGTCACCATGCAAGCCATCATAAACTGGCAGCACAAGTTCTTCGAAGACGGCGACGAGGCCTCGCTCCGCCCGATGATTCTGCGCGACATCGCCGAGAAGACCGGGCTGGACATCAGCACCGTGTCGCGCGTGAGCAACAGCAAGTACGCGCAGACACGCTGGGGCACGTTCCCCCTGCGCCACTTCTTCAGCGACAGCTACGTCACCCAGTCGGGCGAGGAGCTGTCAACGCGCAAGATCAAGGCGGCCCTGCGCGAGCTCATTGAGGGCGAGGACAAGCACAGCCCGCTGAGCGACGACACCCTGAAGGACCGGCTGGCCAAGCTGGGCCTGCCCATCGCCCGGCGCACCGTGGCCAAGTACCGCGAGCAGCTGGGCCTGCCCATCGCCCGGCTGAGAAAGATGCCATAAGAGACACAACAACCACACAACCATGTCACGACAAAAGTGCTTGATAACGGCAGCAAAGGCGCTGAGCGTCATCTTCACCCCGTTCTACCTGCCCACCGTAGGGCTGATGGCGCTGTTCATGTTCAGCTACCTCAGCCTGCTGCCCTGGCTGTTCAAGATCCAGGTGCTCACGCTGGTCTACATCTTCACGGTGCTCATGCCCATCCTCGCCATCAGGCTCTACCGCCGGCTGCACGGGTGGACGCTCGTCGAGCTGGGCCACCGCGAGCGCCGCGCCGTGCCCTATGTCATCTCCATCGGGTGCTACCTGCTGTGTGTCTACGTGATGGAGACGCTGCACATCCCCCACTTCATGGGCAGCATCGTGGTGGCCACGCTCGTCATCCAGACCGTGTGCGCCATCGTGAACTCATGGTGGAAAATCTCCACCCACACCGCGGCTGCCGGCGGCATGGCCGGCGGCCTGTTCGCCTTCGGCGAAATCTTCGGCTTCAACCCCGTGTGGTGGCTCTGCGCCACGTTCGCGGTTGCCGGCCTCGTGGGCACCAGCCGCATGGTGCTGCGCCAGCACACGCTGTCGCAGGTGGTGGGCGGCTTCATCGCCGGCGCCGTCTGCGCCGCAGCGACCATCCTGCTGGTATAGGGCCGCAGACGCGGACGGCGGGCCGCAACAGCCCCGCACGCCAAAAAAGCAATACCAAGACAAGAATCAATATGATGAAACCAACCGTTAGCATTATCATGGGCAGCACAAGCGACCTGCCCGTCATGGAGAAAGCCTGCAAGCAGCTCGACGACCTGCAGGTGCCCTTTGAGGTGAACGCACTGTCGGCCCACCGCACGCCCGACGCCGTGGAGGCCTTTGCGCGCGGCGCCAGGGAGCGCGGCGTCAAGGTGATTATCGCGGGCGCCGGCATGGCCGCCGCCCTGCCGGGCGTGATTGCCGCCTCGACAACGCTGCCCGTCATCGGCGTGCCCGTCAAGGGCATGCTCGACGGACTGGACGCCATGCTCAGCATCGTCCAGATGCCGCCGGGCATCCCCGTGGCCACGGTGGGCGTCAACGGCGCGCAGAACGCGGCCATCCTGGCCGCCGAGATGCTGGCCCTGGCCGACAGCGCACTGGCACAGCGCCTCGCCGACTACAAGGCGGGGCTGCGCGAAAAGATAGAGCGGGCCAACAGGGAACTGGCCGGAGTCAAGTACAGATACAAGGTGTGAGCGGAGCCATGACAGACCTTTTCAACTACTGCCGCCGCAAGTCTGCGGCGGTCAGCGTGGGCAACACCCCGCTGGGCGGCGACAACCCCATAAGGGTGCAGTCGATGACCACCACATCGACCGACGACACCGAGGCCTCGGTGGAGCAGGCGCTGCGCATCGTCAGGGCCGGGGGCGAGTACGTGCGCCTCACCACGCAGGGCGTCAGGGAGGCGGAGAACCTCAAGAACATCAGCGCCGAACTGCGCCGGCGCGGCTGCACGGCGCCCCTGGTGGCCGACGTGCACTTCAACCCGCGGGTGGCCGAGGTGGCCGCCCGCTATGCGGAGAAGGTGCGCATCAACCCGGGAAACTACACTGACCCGGCGCGCACCTTCAGGCACCTGGACTACACCGACAGCGAGTATGCCGCCGAGCTGCGCAAGATCGAGGAGCGGCTGGTGCCGCTTCTCAGCATCTGCCGCGAGCACCACACGGCCGTGCGCATCGGCGTGAACCACGGCTCGCTCTCCGACCGCATCATGTCGCGCTACGGCGACACGCCCGAGGGCATCGTGGAGAGCTGCATGGAGTTTCTGCGCATCTGCCGGAGGGAGGGCTTCAACGACGTGGTCATCTCGGTCAAGGCGAGCAACACGGCGGTGATGGTGCGCTCGGTGCGCCTGCTCGCGGCCACCATGGAGCGCGAGGGCATGGACTACCCGCTGCACCTCGGCGTGACCGAGGCCGGCGAAGGCGAGGACGGGCGCATCAAGAGCGCCGTGGGCATCGGGGCGCTGCTGGCCGACGGCATCGGCGACACCATTCGCGTGTCGCTCAGCGAGGAGCCTGAGGCGGAAATCCCGGTGGCACGCCACCTGGCCGACTACATCGGGCGCCGCCAGGGGCACACGGTCATCCCGGCCACCGCCGCGCCGCAGTTCGACTACCTGCACCCGGAGCGGAGGCACACGCGACCGGTGGCGGGCATCGGCGGCGCCAACGTGCCGGTGGTGGTGACCACGCAGACCGGCAAGCCCGGGGCTGCTGGCAGCGGGCCCGCGCCCGACTATGTCTATGTGGGCGACGGGCGCAACGCCGACTTCGGCGACCGCAGCCACCGCTACCTGGTTGACTTCAACGCATACAGCGGCAAGCCGGGCACCTACCCCATCTTCCCCTGCACGGCCATGCCGTTCATCGGCGGCGTCAGGGCCGAGGCCAAGTTCCTGGTGCTGCCCTACGGCGCAGCGTCAGACGAGTACATCCCCTGCCTGCGCCGGCACCCCGAGGTGGTGGTGGTGAGCGTGTCGAACCACCGGAACCGGCTGGGCGAGCAGCGCGCGCTGGCCCACGAGCTGATGCGCGAGGGGCTGGACAACCCCATCATCTTCTGCCAGGGCTACGCCCACAGCGCCGCCGAGAAGGGCGACTTCCAGCTGGAGGCGGCCGCCGACATGGGCGCGCTGATGTTCGACGGACTGGTTGACGGCATCTGGCTGATGAACAGCGGGACGCTGCCCAACGAGGTGGTTGGACAGACGGCATTCGCCATCCTGCAGGCGGCGCGCCTGCGCACCACGAAGACGGAGTACATCTCGTGCCCGGGCTGCGGGCGCACGCTCTACGACCTGCGCGCCGCCATCGCGCGCGTCAAGGCGGCCACCGCCCACTGCAAGGGACTCAAGATTGCCATCATGGGCTGCATCGTGAACGGCCCGGGCGAGATGGCCGACGCCGACTACGGCTACGTGGGCGCGGGGCGTGGGCGCGTGTCGCTCTACCGCCGCAAGGAGTGCGTGATGAAGAACATCCCCGAGGAGGAGGCCGTTGACCGGCTGCTCGAGCTGATTGAGGGGGAAAGCAAAATGGCCGGCAAATAGGCCGGGCCAACCGCCAGGAGGGACACGGCAAACAGAAGGGGGGCAGCTGCCAAGATTGCAGCTGCCCCCTCCTTGTTGCTACCGGTGTCTCAGCAGCCGCTCACAATCATCTGTCACGGTTCTGAGCGGCTGGCTGTCTGGCTGACTACTTCACGATGAACTTCTTGCCGTTGCGGATGTTCAGGCCCTTGACAGGCTGCGACAGGCGCTGGCCGTTGAGGTTGAAGAGCGCGCCCTCGCCGGCCTTCACGTCGGCTGCGGCCGCCTTGATGGCTGTGGGCTTGTTCACCGACACGCTGATGGGCTGGAGCTCGGCAGCACTCTTGTAGATGTTGTTGAACAGGGCGGTCACATAGTAGGTCTTGCCATCGCCGGCATAGCCGGACACGTCGATGCCCTTGAAGAGCTGCACCCTGCTGCCGCCGCTCACGGCGTAGTAGTTGGTGTACTTGCCCGACTCCTCTGACGTGATGGTGACACCCTCGAGCAGCACGTAGTCGGCCACGTAGTTGAGACCCAGAATCTCGTCGACAGTGGCCTCGGTGGGCATCACGGTGACAAGCTCGGCACCCACGGTCAGGTTGTCCGCGCTGGTGAGGTCGTTTTCCTTGAACTCGGGCACACCGTAGTAGTTGTCATACGCGCCGCTGATGTAGCCGTTGAGCACGTTGCCCTGCACCAGCTTGAGGCTGCTGTTGCAGAGTACGATGCACAGGCCGCCCTCGCGCAGGTAGATGTTCTTTCCGTCAACATAGGTCACAACGGCGTTGTTGAAGGCGAGCTTCACATAGTCGATGTCCTCGGACTGGCCGTTGAGCGAAGCGATGGTCGCATCGGTAAGCGCTGCCGTCTCGAACACCTTCTCGGCCACCTTGCTGGTCTTTCCGCCCTTCACGGCGATGGCCTTCACCGTGGTGTTCTGCCTGATGGCGAACGGTGCGGTGTAGAGCGCAGAGGCTGCCGTGGGGTCGGTTCCGTCGACGGTGTAGCGAATCTCGCAGCCCTCGCCGGCCGTAATCGTGCAGGTGGTCTCGCCGCTGAAGGGGCTCGTGCCGCTGATCACCGGGGCGGCAACCGCATTGGGGTCGCTCTCGCCGACGGTCACCACGATGCTCGTCATGCGCACCTGGTTGCTGGAGGCCGTGAATGCAACGCTGGAGGCGTCGCCCTGCCACGTGCCCACCTTGCCATCATAGGTATAGGTCGGCGTGGTTGTGGTGAAGCAGCCTGGGCCGTACTTTGTCGTGCCATTGGCTGTACAGTTGAAAACAATCTTCTTGATGTTGCCACTTGCAGAGGTCACGGTGAGGGTAGCGCTCTTGTAGCATCGGTAATCCGTGCCATTGCTCATCACGCCGCTACCGTATTGGCCCGTACCGCCGTTAATTCTCACCGTCACACCGCTCTTGGAGACAGAAACATCCTCAGCTTGTCCCTCTATCTCCGACTTGTCTACTGTGGCGTCAAACGTCACCTCTGTCTGTGCAAACAGTCCGCCGGCCAGCATGAGGAGCAGACCGACCAATGAAAAACGTAAACTTTTTACCATAATCTTTAATTTTATGAATGAATGTATATTTGCTGCAAATATACTGAAAATATGTGTTTCAAACAACAGATGAGGCATTAAAAAAAGGTTACTTTTCGACAGCATATCCCGGTATGGCCGCTTTCGGGCTGCAAAACGGACGGTCTGGCACTGCAAGACAGGCCGTTTGAGCGCGCAGGACGGGCCGTTTGAGCGCGCAAGACAGGCCGTTTCGCGGCGCGGAAACGGCAGGACTGAAAACGGCGGACGACCGGCAGGTGTGGGGCGGCGGAAAACGGCGGATGGCCGGGCGGCACGGGGCCGCGCTCACCCGGGTGCGGGGCTGCCGGGACCAAGGGGCATAAAAAAAGGGACTCCGCTGAGTCCCAACCTTTGTTAACCTTAAATCTAATACTATGAAAAACACAGTGCAAAGATAGCACGTTTGGGACTTCAGTCCAACAAAGAGGGCGGCAATAATCGCATCCTCCCTCATTTGTTGATTTATGTCAACCATGCAGGTGTGAAAAGGCAGCCTTGCAAATGGCAAAAACAGCCTTTTAAACTAAAATTAACACTGTTTGGCCTTGGGCATACGGAAATAATGACTACCTTTGCGGTTGTCAACAGTGTTAAAAGACATCTGAACACGGAGGATTCCGACAGCCATTCTTGTCGGGATTCTTTATTTTTTTGACATCAGGAAAAACAGCGAAATTCAATAGAGACAACGCCCCTTGGGGAGCGCGGCAGCGCGCCCCCCAAGGGGGCAACAACAAACCAAATAACAGCAATACAATTATGGCTTACATGTCACAAGAGGGCTACGACAAGATGGTAGCCGAGTTGAAACGCTTGGAAAGCGTGGAGCGCCCAAAGGCATCAGCGGCTATAGCAGAGGCGCGCGACAAGGGCGACCTGAGTGAAAATTCGGAGTATGACGCGGCAAAGGAGGCACAGGCCCACCTCGAGGATAAGATCAACCAGATGAAGGTGGCCATCCAGCAGGCCAAGATTATCGACACGTCGCGGCTGTCGGCCGACAGCGTGCAGATTCTCACGAAGGTGGAGATGACCAACCTGGCCAACAAGGCGAAGATGAGCTACACCATCGTGAGCGAGAACGAGGCCGACCTGCGCGCCGGGAAGATTTCGATCAAGACACCCATCGCGCAGGGGCTGCTGGGCAAGAAGGTGGGCGACGAGGTGGAAATCAGCATCCCCCGCGGCACCGTGAGACTGCGCATCGACAAGATTACCATCGAATGAGCGGGGAGGAACGGAAGATGGACATATTCTCAAAGATTGCAGCCGGGGAGATTCCCAGCTACAAGTGCGCCGAGAGCGACAGGTTCTACGCCTTCCTGGACATCAACCCGCTGGCCAAGGGGCACACGCTGGTGATTCCGCGCCGCGAGGTTGACTACTTCTTCGACCTCGAGGACGGCGAGCTGGCCGAGTGCCAGGTGTTCGCCAAGCGCGTGGCCGCCGCCATCAGAAAGGCGTTCCCCTGCCGCAAGGTGGCCCAGGTGGTGCTCGGGCTGGAGGTGCCGCACGCGCACATACACCTCATCCCGATGAACGCCGAGGCCGACGTGGACTTCCGCAAGGAGAAGCTCAAGCTCTCGCCCGAGGAGTTCGAGGACATCGCGAGGAAGATAAGGAGCTGCTTTCAGCAATGACGGGTTGCTGCCAAGGGCAGCAACCCATCATTTCACACCCGCCATTGCACACCCGCCATCACACAAACTTCTCGCCCCACCTCATCTGCAGCTCGCTGACATACTTGCGCACCAGCGCCGACGAGTCTTCCTTGGGGCAGATGAAGAGCACGTTGTCCTTCTCGGCGACGATAAAGCCCTCGAGGCCGTTGATGACGGCCAGCTTGCCCTTGGGCAGCTTGACCACGTTGCCGTGGCTGCGCTCGAGCACCACCTCGGAGTCGACAACAACGTTGTCGGCGCCCTCCATGTGGCCGCACTCGTAGACGGAGTGCCACGTGCCCAGGTCGGCCCAGCCGAAGTCACAGCACATCATGCACACGTCGTCCCGGTGGTCGAGCACGCCGTAGTCGATGGACAGGTTGGGATAGGCGGGGTAGTTGTCGCTGATGAACCGCCGCTCGTCCTCGTCGGAATAGCCGGGGACGGTGCGCTCCAGCCGCCGCAGCACCTCGGGCAGCATCTGGTCAAGCCGCCTGTTCAGGTGGCCGACATTGGCCAGGAAGAGGCCGGTGTTCCAGTAGAACTCGCCGCTCTCCATGAACATCCTGGCGAAGTCGCGCTCGGGCTTCTCGGTGAACGACTGCACACGCCACACGCCCTCGGCGCCGGCGGGCTCGCCCTGCTGGATGTAGCCGTAGCCGGGCTCGGGCCGCGTGGGCCTCACACCCACGGCGAGCATCACGTCGCGCGTGGCCACAAAGTCGAGCCCGCGCCTGATGCTGGCGGCGAAGGCCGCCTCGTTGAGCACCAGCTGGTCGGCCGGGGTCACCACCACACGGGCCTGGCTGTCGCGCCGCCTGATGCGGGCGTGGGCCCAGGCCACGCTCGGCGCCGTGTTGCGCTGCACCGGCTCCGCCAGCAGGTTGCCTTCGCCGAGGCCGGGGAGCTGCTCCCTCACCATGCCCTCGTAGCCCTCGCCGGTGCACACCAGGATGTTGTCGGCAGGCACAATGCCCGAAAAGCGGTCGTAGGTGGACTGCAGCTGGGTGCGCCCGGTGCCGAAGAAGTCAACAAACTGCTTCGGGCACTTCTCTGTGCTGGCCGGCCAGAGCCTGCGCCCCTTGCCGCCGGCGAGTATCACGCAATAGTCATGAATGTTTGTCTCCATATCTCATACGGTTGTTTGCCTTATCTCATACGGTTGTTTGCCTTTTGTCCCACTAAGTTACGCAATTATTCCGATACGGCCATCGGCGACGGGCCAAACTATTCGCCTTTTTGAGTTTTTTATCATATTTGTTGGCCATTTCAGATTTATTGTGTATCTTTGCGCCTGCAATTTGCCCAGATGGCGGAATCGGTAGACGCGCTGGTCTCAAACACCAGTGGAGCAATCCGTCCCGGTTCGACCCCGGGTCTGGGTACTAAAAACGGTTGATAACTCATTGAGTATCAGCCGTTTTTCTTTTATTGGGTAGCCAAAGGGTAGCCAATAACAACAACACCCCCACATTTTAGCGGTATAATCTGGGTGTTGAGGCTCTAAAATACAAAAAAGAGGCTTGCATAACGCTTGCCTCTTTCTTATTTGTAGGAGTGGCTTTATTGCTCGGTGTTATTCATCATCCAAACCATAAGCCTTTAGTTGTCGCTTATACTCCTTTTCATCAACTCTTGTAAAGTCTGCCCAATCTTCATTGGTTGTTGTACATTGGTCTTTCAATACTTGCCTTATGTTTGTATCTCCAACCTCAATAGCCTCAACTTTCTCCAACAACCACATTGCAGCCTTTAACCTTGTTGCCTCGCTACCCGTTGTTATTAATTGCTCTATTGTTGCTATTGCTTGTTGGTGCAAGCCTAAAAGCCCGTTCTTTACATCATTCTTGTACTCTTGACATTGTTTGTTGTAAAAGCACACAAAAGCCTTGTTCTGCTGCCACTTGTACAAAGTGCCTCGGTTGAGGCTCAATTTGTCTGCCACATTTGTAACATTCTCACCGCTTGCCAACAATATACACGCTTGCTCTTGTTGTGGTGTTAGCCCCGTTGTTGGTGATATTGTTGCATTTTGTTCATTTCTGTTCACTTCATTTCTGTTTACCTTACTCATACTCCAGATACTTTGTTATTACTAAATCGGTAATGAAATACACTTTAATATAGAGGGATTATCGGTAATATCTCACTGCCTCAATAATTTTCTTGTCAAGTTCTGC
Organism: uncultured Prevotella sp.; assembly: GCA_937895845.1. GTDB lineage: Bacteria > Bacteroidota > Bacteroidia > Bacteroidales > Bacteroidaceae > Prevotella. The sequence continues at coordinate 26,770 of CALBLK010000042.1, forward strand.
TATTGCCTCGCTTTGCACGGTTAATCCCTCTTTCACCTTGCAAGCATCTTTAATAGCCTTTCTCAAATCAAACGCTTGCTTTGAGGTTAAATCGCCTCGCTTTTGTGCCTCATTAATATGGCTTATCATTTCAACCTCACCGCCCACACGTTCAACCATTGAAAGCACCCCCATTTTGTAAAGTTGTTGTTTGCTCGTCATTGCTTGAAAGTTTAATGTTATGTCGTTTACCTTGTTAATTCCTTTGTAGGTATCTCGCCATCGTTGGATTAATGCCATATAGAAAGCCTCATCATAAAGCAAAGCTGCCCTCACTTCATTAACCTTTAATTGAGTGGCTAACCGCTTTGTATAACGTTGCTCATACCTTAGCACATTGCTACCTTTATATAGCTCTGGTATTGCCTCACCTTTAGCCCGTTGTTCTCGGTTCTTGTCATAAAAGCAAAGCCGTTCCTCACTTCTGCTATAATAAAGCCCGTCTGGTTCTTGCAATCGTTTGGCATATCTCAACACTCCCAAATGATTTAGATAAACCATTGTTGGATGCTTTACAATGATATTTTGTGCAACATCTATTCTTGTAATGGTTGCTTTATCCATTGTTAAGTGCAATGTGTCTGAAAGCTGCTCTATTGCCCTTTGTGTATCGCCTCGCCCCATTGTACTAAAGTTGTTGCCCAAATACCATTTACACAAACTGCCATCTTTCACTTTAATCTGGTGTCGGTTTATAGATACTTTCAAGCCTCCAACATTGCCCGTTACAACTTGCTCTCCATTGAAATTATGAAAGCCTATTGTTGCCTCATCCAGATAACACGGCACTTCTTGTAGGAAATCCACCTCTGGCACATCTTCAACACTTAGCTTAAAGTTTATTGTGTCATACATACTCGCTATTACTGATTTGGTAATGAAATACAACTTAATATAGAGTTGTGCAAGTTATTTGTGTGCAATCTCGGTTGAGGCTTGCCCAACCTTAATAGCCCATTGTAAAGCCTATGTCTGTTGGGCTTGCATTTCCTCTTAGCTCGTTCATTTCATCATCCAACTCACCATCTGAAAGCATTTCAAAAAGTGGCACACGGTCTTTACTTTTGCCTCTGGCTACAAACACCTCAATAACGCTGCCTTGTTGGATTACTCCATTAATCACATTCAAGTCATGGAACACAAACAACAAAGCGTCTGTTGTGCCTCTAAAATCGCCATAAGCAATGTTTCTGGCTACATCTGGCACATATACACTACTAAGATTTTTGCCCTTTATGGAAATGCTTTTATCTGCCTTTCTGTGTACATTGCCCCCAAATTGTGTTGGCACATCATTGTAATAAATGATAATATCGCCCACATCGGTTGCATCACGCTTTTCAGTTGCTTTGTTGGCTCTTGTTGCCGTTCTATCCTCAAACTCTGGGTAACTATGTGTAGAAGTGGTGCAATCCATTCTTGATTTAGCTTTGGTTGCCACACGCTCAAACTTGTAGTAATCGGTTAAAATCATCGTTTACCTCCTTTCATACAATAGTTGTTGGCACGTTCTGTTATTTCTTCATCCGTTGCAACTCGGTTGTTTTGCAGCCAATTTTCCAACTCGGCACGGTTGAAATAACACATCTTGCCCATTGGCTTGTAATGTGGTATTTGCTGCCTCATTGTAAGTTTGTAGAGGTAGCTTTTGGATATGCCCATATAACGTGCTGCCTCATCGCTTGTAAGCACCTCTTTTGTACAAAATAAGGTGTTGTCTGTTACCAAATTGGTAATCTGTGTAAGTTCCTCTTTGCTCATTTCTATATTTATTAGAGGGTTCAACAAAGAGGCTCTGGGTAAACATGTCTGTAAATCCTTTGCCTCGGTTATCTGGTGTTATCGTGATAACAAGTGCAAAGGTAGAGGGTAAAAGAGGCTAAAAATAGAGTGTCATTATGTGGCACACTATGTAGCACATAACACACATAAAAAAAGCACCCAAATAGAGGTGCTAAAATTTCTATTCTGTAAATAGTTTATCTATATCAGTTCTCCATTGTTGAGGATTCTTTGCATTAATAGCCTTATCTAAAGCACTATCTAAACGACTAACATCCCACAATACATCTAATTTTTTAAATGGTATTTGCCCCGTTCCATCTGGGTTGAATATTTTATTAAGGAAATAAGCCAAACTTGCTTTGCTCCCATTGTTATATTTCCATTTATAGCCATCCTCGGTTTTCTCTGCCATTCCAGATTTTACCGCTTTTCCATAATATTTAACTTCTGCTTTTGTCAATTTACTTAGTGAATTGTTCTTTACCCCTATCTTAGTTATTTGCTGAGGCTCTGTTTGTGGTAAAGCCTCATCTATGTACTTTCTGGCTAACTTATAGCTGCCACAATACTCTTGTAACAATGTTATATCCCGTCTGGTTAATATATAGATGCCACTTTCTTTTTGATACCACATTAAATTTATGCCTTTTTCAAGCAAAAGTGCATCTAATCTTGTTGCATACATATACACTACTTGTAACAGATTATCAAAGCAATGTTCAACCGTCTTTTCTTTTATATCTGTTATTGAGTTTGCTATTTCTCTATATTTATCGGCTTTATACTCTGCTCTTTCTATTCTGTATTTGTATTCTTCAATGAAATGTTTGCAAGCCTCAACTTCTTCTTGTACAGTTCCACACGGCTCACCATTCACATTATACAACTGCTCATCTTGTGGCATATTCTCCCACATCTTCAAATCTTTCTGTGTGTCTTTTATGCCCATAATGCCATCTACCTCGCCTCTTAATTGCTTTATTACTTCAATAGGGTTGAGGTTGTCGCTATACTCTTTGAATGGTTTTAGCAAAGAGTATATATAACGTTCTTGCTCTTTGCCGTTTAATCTGTCTATGTTGGTGCTAATTTCATCCAACAACGAGCTTTCTGTGTACTGAATAACACTATCATCAAAAGCATCTGCCAATTTATATATTTCCTCTGGCATTGTTACATCATAATAGTGTTGCCATTTCTCTGTCATTGATTGTTTGGGCTTTTCTTCTTGCTCTTTACTACAATAAAAGCCCAAATCATATTTATGTTGTAACCAATCAAAGCAAAGGTGCATTAAGCCCCCAAATGAAAAAGCCTTGAAAAAAGCCTTTTCTATATCTTGTTGTTTCACTATTCCCATATTTTACAATTTTAATTCTGGTAAGCTATTTATTGCATCTTGTTTGAGGCTATCTATTGCCCTTGTGTACTTCTCGGTATGCTTTAATCCACTATGACCCAAAAGGCTTGCAACCGTCTTAATGTTAGCCCCATTGTTAAGGATATTCACGGCAAAACTATGTCTTGCACAATGCCAACTTATATGCTTGTTAATATCGGCACGTTTTACCCACCTTTTAAGGGCTTTAAGGCACATTTCATAACTTGGCAAAGGAAATATAGCCTCATCCCTATTGTTTGGGCTGCTTGGCTCTCCTATTAGCTTTAATATGCCATCGTTCAACGGTATTATTACACCGCTATTGGCACTATGCCCCTTTGTCTTGTTTTGCTCAAACTTCAATAGCTTGTTGGAGTAATCCACATTGGCAAATGTAAGGTCTTTCACATCACAATACCTCAACCCACAATATAGGCAAAATATAAATGCCCGTCTTATGTTGGGGTTCTCGTTGTCATAATGTGTTGCTATCAGTCGTTGTATTTCCTCTGGTGATAGTACCTCTTTCTTTAGTATCTGTTCATCCACCTTTATAACAATGCCATTGCACGGGTTCTTTAATATAACATCGTGTTCAACGGCATACTTTACAACTTTCTTGAAACGTGCATAAATGCTTTTTGCACCCTCGCCAACACTTCTGCTTTGTAGGTACTCGGTGTAAGCCTCAACCATATCTTTAGTTATCTGCTCTGGCTTTATCCTCTTTTCAAACTTGTTGTACTCTGGTGTATCGTGAAGAAAATCCCTAAAGCGTTTTAAGGCAATAACAACCATTCTGTAATCTTTCTTGGTGTACTTGTCTATATAGCTTTGAAAGTAATCCAGAAAGTTAATATCACGGTCTTTCTTCAATCGGTAGCCCTCAACACTCTCTAACAACTCTTGCCCACGCTCAAACCTTATCTTCTTGGCAAGTTCAAGCATTTCTTTGTTTTGTTGCCGTTCTATTGGGGTTCTGGGTGCTTGCCAAAGATAGAGTTTAAGAAACTCCCTCTTTCTGTCTTTCTTCATCACCTCTTTATCCAACTTTTCAGAATATACCTTTTGATAGCCAAAATAATAATCAAGAAAAAGGCTCTCTCGCCCATCTGATAATATCTTAGCCCCCAACTTTGGATTGTCGGTTGTGTCTTGGCTGATAATGTATGTATTATCGCTCCTTATCTCCTTTTTTAATGCCATATCTTTACTTTCTTTTGTTTTCTTATGTTTGCAAAGATATAACTTTTCTTTTATCTGGGTAGCCAAAGGGTAGCCAAAAGCGGTAAAATATAGGCTTTTTTAAGAAACTAAGGGTTAATATACCTATTTGGCTACCTCTGATTTTCAATCACTTAGTTTCCTTTGGGTACACTTTGTTTTCTGGGTACAATATCGGGTCTGGGTACAAGAAACGCTTGACAACTCATTGAGTGTCAAGCGTTTTTCTTTTGTATGGCAGCTTATTGCACTTGGCTGTGCTGCCTGTCAACGATGTCATTGATGACGATTCCCGCTATCGCCATGCCGAAAGCGGCGGTGATGGGGCAGAGCGATCCGTTGATCTGGGCCTTTGCCGAGCACCACTCGTGCTCGGCAAGCCGCTGGTCGCCGGGCGCGTCGTAGACGGCTGTGTCCGTGCCCCGCTCGCCGCTGAGCAGCCTGGCCTTCGGGCACAGGCAGCCGCCTGTCCCGCAGGCCCTGTTCACGCCGAGGTTCTTCATCGGCGGCTCCTCGCTGTACACACACTGGAACTTGCGGCGGGGCATCGCCCGGGATTTCTTGAACTTGTTGCGCAAGGCTCGGGCCAGGGGGTCGCCCTTGACTTTCCAGAACTCTGCCTTCCTGATCATGAAGGGGTCACGCCTGAGGGCCGCCCCCATCGAAGACACGAAGGTGATGTGCCTGGGAAGTGACGTGGCGCGGAGTATCAGGTCGGCCTTCTCCTTTAGCGAGTCGATGGCGTCGACGATGTAGCCGTATTCCTCCATGTGGAACTCGCCGGCTGTCGCCGCCTCGTAGATTCTCTGGCAGGCCGTGATGTTGGCGTCCGGGTTGATTTCCAGAAGCCGCTCGCGCAGCGCGTCCGCCTTTACCTGCCCGATGGTGCGGCCCGTTGCCATCAGCTGCCGGTTGCAGTTGGTCACGCAGACACGGTCGCTGTCTACGATGGTCAGGTTGCGCACGCCGCTGCGCACCAGCGCCTCGGCACACCACGAGCCCACCCCTCCGAGACCGAAGATGAGCACGCGGGCCGACTGTATCCGGTCAAGGCTGTCCTTTCCGAGGAGCAGCTCCGTGCGGCGCTGCATCCCCCGCTCCATTGTCGTTATTCTGTCTCCCATTTTGCTTGCAAGGGTTATGATGGCCGAAACGCTGCCCGGGCGGCGTCACCGCGCGGAAACGGGCAAGCAGCCCGGCCGGCGGCATGGCCCGGGGGCCGGCAGCCCGGTGTGCTGGAACCGGCAGGGGGGCCATCGGAAATCCGCTTGCAAAGTTAGGCAAAACATTCAAGAATACACTTCCGGAAGACTTTTATTGTGCGCGGCGGCGCGAAATTACCTTGCCACCAGCACGAAGCCGCCGCGCGGCTGCATGGTTATGCGCCTGGGAAGGCGCCCTGACGGCATGGTGGCTATCTTCCATGACCGCGCTGACTGTCCGTCCTCGAAGAGGGTGGCCTTGCGGCGCGGCGCGCCCAGGAAGCTCCAGTCGACAGCTATGGTCTGCGCCTCGTCGCGTCCGTTGATGCCGGCCACATACCATTGGCCGCCCCTGCGGCGGGCCATCACGGCACTTTCGCCCGGGTAGCCGCTGAGCAGGCGTGTCTCGTCCCATGCGGTGGGCAGGTCGGAGATGAAGCGGCGCACCTCCTCCGGCTGCGACAGGTAGCTCTCGGGCCTGTCGGCCCAGTGCATCAGCGCCGACTCGAAGAGCACGGGCAGGGCCAGCTCGTGCGCATGCGTTGTGATGTGGGGGTGCTGCGAGTCCGAGAAGGTGCAGGGGGTGTAGTCCATCGAGCCGATGACGCCCCGCGTGAACGGCAGGGTGGCGTTGTGGCAGGCGGCCCTGCCGGTGAGCACGGGCTTGTTGTTGTACCACTCGGCACCGTACACGCCCTCGGTGGAGAGCAGGTTGGGGTAAGTGCGCTGCCAGCCGCGGGGGACGGTGGCTCCGTGGAAGTTGACCGTGAGGTGGTGGCGCGCCGCACACTCAAGGAGGTCTATGCAGTACTCCATCGTTTCCTGCCTGTCGCCGGCGAAGAAGTCTATCTTCACCCCGGCCACGCCCATCCTCTCCAGCCAGGCGAACTCCCGCTCCCTGCTCTCAGGCGCGTTCAGCCTCTCGTGCGGGCCGGGCGCGCCCCACGCCTTGACCCACGCGGTGGAGGAGTTGTACCACAGCAGCGGCCACACGCCCCTGTCCCTGGCATATTGCAGGGCATCGGCGATGGTGGCGCCGTTCTTCATCTCGTCCCACTCGGCGTCTATCAGCACGTACGGCAGGCGCAGCGCCTGCGCCATGTCCACATACTTCTTGATGATGCCCAGGTCGTTCGAGCCATGGTTGTAGGCCCAGTAAATCCAGCTCACGCTGCCCGGGCGGATCCACGAGGTGTCCTTCAGGCGGCAGGGCTCGCTGACATCGGTCACCAGGGTTGACGCCACGATGTCGCGCAGTCTGCCGACGATGACAACCCGCCACGGCGTGCTCCACGCGCCCGAATAGTGCTGCGTGTTCTCGTCCATGAACACGCGGTAGTCCTCGGGGCTCTGACTGTTCTTCAGCGACGAGGCGCTGTTTGCCCGCCCTACTCCGGCCTCGGTGATGAGGGCGAACACGTCTGGCTGGTGCGGGTCTGCCACCCTGGCCGCCCCGCCGGCGGTGCCGGCCTGGATGAGGGCCGGGTAGCCCCAGTGCCGGCTGCCTCCCCTGCCCGTGGTGCCCAGGGGGAAGAAGTTCTCGTAGGACTCGGTCCATTCCTGCATCCAGCGGCGCGTGCCCTCGGCGATGTGGTAGGTGGTGAGGTCTTGCGTGACGGCTGTGTGCTGCAGGCCCTCCAGCTCATAGCGGAAGGCCACGCCGTCGTCATACAGGCGCACCACCATGCGCTGCTTGCGGCCCAGGCCGTCGGCAAAGGTGTAGACCACTTCGTTGGCCTCGTTCGAGCAGTCGCGCCGCTTGCCCGCCAGCATCCGGTAGCGTTCGGAGATGCGCCTCGGCTCCGAGACGCCAACCAGCGCGAGGTTGCGGCCCCCGCCGTCCTTTGTGAGCACCCCGTAGCCTGTTATGCTGAGCACCGGGGTCGCGGCCCCGCCGCCGTGCCCGCCGCCATAGGCTATGCCGAAGGCGGCAGGGCGGGCGGCCCCGCCCCCGGCTGTCCACGCCACCTTGCCGTTGGGCGAGGTGAGAGGCGTCCGCAGGTCACCGGCAAGCATTGCGGAGCTAGCTGCAAGGAGAGCGACCGCTGAAAGGGCCGTCCTGCCGGACAGTCCGCCGTGCGCCATGATGCGCGCCATCGTGTGTGAAAGGTTCTTGAAAGTCATGCCGTGTTCTGTACGAAAGGGTTGTGTCACTCCGCCGAGAACCGCCACCAGTCCAGGAGGAAGAGGTTGCGCTTCTGGATGTCGCCGCCCCTGAAGACAAGGTAGAGGTCGTGGACTCCCGGCACACGCTTCACCCTGGCGCTGAACGTCCTGTACTCGCCCTTGGTGTTGCCGATGTCCACCCTGCCGATGCAGCTGCCGCTGACACTGTCGAGGCGGACCTCGACGCTGCCGCCCAGCATGTGGCAGGAGGCTGAGATCTCGAACCTTCGTGCGCCCCTCTTGAAGTCGACCCCCTTGACAAGGATGTGCTCGCCCTCGTCGACGCCGGCGACCACCTGGTTCCACCTGTTGTGCTGCGCCCACTGGTTTCGGGGCTGTGTCTTCAGGCCGTAGCCCCAGGCCATCGTCTCGGCCTCCACCCGGCGGTAGGGGTCAAAGGCGCCCGTCTGCTCCAGCTTGCAGTCCTGGAAGTAGGGTAGCTGGCGGATTGTGCCGTCGGGGTTGTAGGTCATCTCGGCGACCGACACCGAGCGCCGCTCGGCATGGCGGCCCGTCTCCAGGCGCAAGAGGTCGTAGTTCAGCCCGAAGCAATAGCTCTTGCCCTTGAAGTCGACGATGCCCGGGTGGTTGCCGCGGGTGCGCGGCGTGTGGTCCATGATGTGCCCCTTGTACTCCCATGGCCCGAGGGGGCCCCTGCTCATGGCATAGCCGATGCCCTCGGGGCAGCAGGTCGAGGCGAAGGCCAGGTAGTAGTGGCCGTTGCGCTTCCACAGCCATGGCCCCTCCTGGTAGTCCTTGATTTTCGGGAAGTGCATGATGGAGTCGGCATAGGAGACCATGTCCTCGTTGAGCTTCACCGCCTTCAGTTCGGGGTTGCCCCAGTACATGTAGGCCTGCCCGTCGTCGTCAACCCACACGGTGGGGTCGATGTCGAACCAGTCGCCCTCCCACACCAGGGGCTTACCGATGGGGTCAGTGAAAGGCCCGTAGGGGCTGTCGGCCACCAGCACCCCGATGCCGCGCCCGTGGATGGGGCAGTACATGTACCACTTGCCGTTGCGCTCGACCACCTGCTCGGCCCATGCGCCGTTGTCGCCCTTGAACCACTTGAAGTCCTTCAGCGAAGCCACGGCGCCGCAGTCCTGCCAGTTCACCATGTCGGTGGAGGTGTAGAGCAGCCAGTCTTTCATCATGAATCCCTCTGCCCCGTCCTCGTCGTGAGTGGTGTAGAGATACACCGTGTCGTTATGCACGTAGGGTGCGGGGTCGGCGGTGTACTTGGTCTGTATTATCGGCAGGTTAACCCCGCTGTCCTGTGCCGTCACCGCCATGGCCGGGACGATGCCCAGCAGGGCGGCCGTGAGTTGCTTTTTCATTTCTCTCTGCTTGCTTTTTGTTATTTTGCCATTTGTTATCTGTTATAAGTGGGTGTTCAGAATTATTCGCAAACATCTTTATGTCAGCAGACGCTTGTCATACTTTGAACACCTCCTTATCAAGGTATGTTTGTCACAGCGTGCCCGGTGTCGCGGGCGTGCGCGCGTCACTGCGCCAGGCAGGGGCCAAGGTAAGACTTCTTCAGCCCTCCCCAGTCAACAATCACCTTCTGTACCATCATGCCGGCATCGCCGCAGATGAAAGCCAGCGTGTGCGAGGGCTTGGTCCTGTCGATGGGAAATGCCAGCCGGGCGACAGCCCCGTTTCTCAGCACCTGGTCTTTCCACGTCTTGCTGTATTCCTTGAACTTGTTGTCGAACACCTGCGGCTTGCAGCCGTCGACCGACACGCCAATCCTGGTGCCCATTCCCTTGTATATCGGGAAGAAGGGCACCGTGTAGAGTGTCACCTCCACCCGGTCGGCGTCAATCGCCGGCAGGGTGTACTCTATGCGGTCGCCGGTGGCGCTGGCTGCGTCGCCGCCCTTGCCGGTGGGCACGCCCAGCCGGATGACGCTCCAGTCGTAGCCCAGGCCTTCGACCACAGTTATCGGGTTGCCGCCGCTTTCCACCTTTTTCGAGTACTTGGTCAGGTCAACCACACAGCACCTGTCCAGGGCCTCCCTGCCCACGCCCAGGTCGACCGGCTCCTCGCCGGCACCCTTCGTGATGTCGAGCCTGGGCATCAGGTGCGACAGCGAGCACCATGCCGGCGCCATGTTCATCATGCCTCTCCACTTTCCGCCGGCCGCGGCGTTGAACATTCCGTTGAGCGCCTCAATGCTGTCGAAGGCCTCCCTCGACTGGCGCGCGGCCCAGTTGGCCTGCTCCAGCCTGCCCTGCCTGAACAGCTCGTGGTTGAGCTGCGCCATGAGGAACTTGCGGTTCATCTGGTACGATGCCAGCACGGGGTGGCCCAGCATCTCGAAGAAAGCGTCGCGGCTGGCCGCGGGCAGCTCGTCCATGAGCGACTTCACGTCATTGGCCAGAAGCTCGTAGTCCCTGAGCCGGCACTGGGCCTCGCCGTAGTTCCGGAAAGAGTACTCCGTGTCTTTCAGCCCAGTGTACTCCTTCGAGTCCCACTCGCGCTCCCATCCCATGAACTCGGGCTTCCTGCTCCATGCCAGGCGGTAGTAGGTGTCGAGGATGCTCTGGAACCGCGGCGTGTAGGCCTGTCCGAACAGCTGGCCCAGGTAGTGGCTCTGGTGGCGGTTGACCGTCTGGATGGTGAAGTCGCCGGCATTCCAGGCCAGGTCGAAGAAGGTCTTGATGCCCAGCTCCATCGGCTTGATGTCGCCCACGTTGAGCAGCCAGTAGCGGTCGGCCCCGGTGTGGTAGGCCTTCATCAGCTCCTCGTACATCAGCACGGGCGGTGTCGTGCAGAGCCACAGGTAGTCGTGCGGCGGGCCGAGGTAAGACAGGTGGTAGTACACACCCGCGCGCCCGCTGCGCTTTTGCTCGCCGGGGTTGCTCACGCGCTTCATGTAGCCGTAGTTGTCGTCAACCCACACCAGCGTGACGTCCCCGGGCACCTGCAGCCCGTTCTCATAGACGTCCATCGCCTCCTTGTAGGGCACGTAGATCTGGGGGATGTCCTTGACGCTCCTTTTGATGTGGCGGGCCAGCAGGGCGCGCTGGTCGCCGATGATTTTCCCCATCAGCTCCGTCTGCCGGTCTAACGGCAGGTTGCCCCGAAGGCCGGCGTCGTGCAGCCCGCGCATGCCCATGGTGTAGATGTTGTCGTAAGGGGAGGCGAAGCTCAGCCTGGCATCCCACTTTTTCTTCACTCCCTCGGCATTGGTGTCATAGTTCCACTCGCCGTCGCGCTTGGTGTCCCACTCCCATTTCGAGGCCGTGTTGATGAGCAGTGGCTCGCAATGCGAGGTTGTAATCATGATGCCGAACGAGTCGGCCACCAGCTGGCTCCCGGGGTGCGAGTAGAAGGCTCCCGTGCACTCGTGCATGGCAGGGCCCAGCATGTTCCCCTTGAGGCGGAGTATCAGCTCGCACACCTTGGCGTAGGTCTTGGGGCCGATGTCGCCCAGGCTCTTCTCGAAGTTGCCGGAGGCCCACGGCTTCAGGCCCCAGTCCTCGTCGTTGATGAAGAAGCCGCGGTACTTCACGCTGGGGCTGGCGGACACCTCGCCGCCCGCCAGCCACACCTCCCTGCGGCTTTTCACGGGGACGTCGCTCCACCAGTAGAACGGCGACACGCCCATTCTCTCCGAGACGGTCAGCGCGCCGTAGGCCGTGCCGCGCTTGTCGCTGCCCACGATGACAAGGGCCTCGCCAACGTTTCCGGCAGGGTTCCTGACGGTCTGGATGGCATACTGCTCCCAGCCGCCGCGGAGCGACTTCACGTCAATGCGGCCCTGCCTGGCCAGCCTGTCTATGAAGGCGTTGCTGCCCAGCGTGCCAATCACGACAACCCTGTCACCGCTCACCTTCTTGCTGACACTGAGCCCGGGCATGCAGCCCGTCACCCTGCTTACATCATCGGCAAACATGCGGGCCACCTTCTTTACCACTGTGGCCTCGGCGGGCGAGACATACACGGGCGATGCCTGCCGGCCGGTCACTATTGCAAAGGCCCCGCCGGCAGGCCCGCTCACCACTTTGACCGCTGCCACTGCCGCGAGCTGAAGCGACAGCCATACACACGACAGTAAAATAAATCTCTTCTTCATACGTGCTTATGCTTGTTTATATTATGGTACACACTTATATTTGTTTGAGCTAAAGTACGAAAGCGAGCGCAATCTGGCAAGAAGACGCGGTCTCTTTTAAAAAACATTAAGTGTTTTCACCGTTTCGGCCCGGAAAGCCGGCAGGCTGTCAGTCTCCGCCCGTCGGCCGCCCCTCTCTCACCAGGCGCACGCCATAGATCTGCCCAACCTGCTTGCCCTTGTGCGCCACAAACTTCACCCTTACCTCGCGCTTGCCCCTGACAAGGGCGGCGGGAATGGCGTAGCTGACGGTCTTGAACTGCGTGGTGCGCCAGCGGCGGCTGTTGTTCACGCTTGCCAGGAGCCGGCTGTCAATGTAGATGTCAAACTCGCTGGTGCGCCAGTCGTCCTGCCCCCAGAACGTGAGCTGGAGGCTCAGGCTGTCCTCGCCCCCGGTCTGCATCAGGTAGCTGAAGAAGTGGCCGTCGCGGGCGTCGCGGAAGAACACGCCCTCGGTGTTGCCCCTGTCCGAGGCGTCGGTCTCCATGCGGTGGTCGGTCTCGGGCTGCTGCTCTCCCGGGCTCACCTTGTCCACCGTGCGGGCCTCCAGCGCCTGGCGCGCCTTCTCCTCGCCGGCCAGTCTCTGCAAGTAGCTTCGGTATTCGCCCTCGTCCAGGGCCAGCCAGTACATCATGTAGCGCGCGTCGTGAATCTCGAAGAAGGGCTGCAGCTCGCCTTCGACGGCGTTCTCCATGCGCGTGGCCAGTCTGAAATGCAAGGGCTTGCCTGGCACGGGCACCAGGTCGCCGGCGATGTCGCCGACGCGCCTCGGCAGGAGGATGGGAGCCTTGTCGAGCGGCAGCTTCCGCCCGCCGGCATACTGTCCGAAGCGGCTGTCGTCGGCAATGAGCGAGCGCAGGTCTTCCGTGCCCGTCTTCATGCCCAGCAGCACCGGACCGTACATGATGGCCACATACTGCGGCACATTGACCAGCGGCCTGACACTGGCGCGCATGGGCATGGACACCTCCACCCGGTCGCCTTTCTTCCACTTTCGGCTGATGCAGACAAAGCCGTTCTCCTCGTAGCTCCCGGCGTCAAAGCCAACGCCCCTCACGGCGAAGCGGTCGCACCAGGAGGGCTTGCGAATCTTCAGGGTGAAGGCGCCCCTCCCCTTGGTCACCTCGATGGTTGACGTCTCGCCGTAGGGGAAGGCTGTCTGCTGGCGGATTTTCATGTTGCGCTCCCTCCAGTTCAGCTCCGAAGCCACAAAGAGGTTCACGTAGAGCGCGTCGCCGGCGGCCTTCGCGCCCCTGTCGCGCGTCCACACAAACTGGCCGTACTTGCCGTGGTCCTCCATGCCCGTGCCCACGCAGCACCACATGGCCTCGTTTGGCGCGGAGTAGTTGCGGTAATGGCGCGGGCGCGCCGGCGTGAAATACACATAGCCTCCGTGCACGGGATGCTGTGCGGAGAGGATGTGGTTGAACAGCGCCGTCTCGTAGAAGTCGCCATACATGCCCCGGTGGCTGGCGCGGTTCAGAAACTCGGTCAGCTTCAGCATGTTGTAGGTGTTGCACGTCTCCGGGCCGTCAATGTCGTTAACATAGTCGATACAGGCCTCCCGGGCCGGGAAATGCTCGCGGCGGCTGTTGCCTCCCAGAGCGAGCGAGCGCCGGCGCGTCACCGTCTCCCAGAAGAACTCGCCGGCCTTGTGATACTGCGTGTCGCCGTCCAGCTCGGCAATGCGCTGGTAGCCTATGGCCTTGGGTATCTGCGTGTTGGCGTGCATGTTGTCAAGACAGTCCCTGCCCTGCGCCATCGGCACGAGCAGCAGCTTGTGCGAGAAGCGGCGCGCGCAGTCCAGGTACTTCCTGCTGCCGGTCATGGCATAGGCGTCGGCCAGCACCTCGTTCATGCCGCCGTGCTCGTTGCCCAGCATCTTCTCCATCTGCACGTCGCTCAGGCCGGCGGTGATGTCAACGGCCCAGTCGCAGAACCTCAGGAAGAGCTCCCTCGCCTGCCCGCTGCCGCCGTAGAGCCAGGCGTCGCGCAGCCCGGCGAACATCTTGTGGATGTTGTAGAACGGCGCCCATGTTCCGAAGTACGGCCCGAAGTCGCCCTTGCTGAAAGCCGTCCACACCCTGGCGCTGTTAGGCACGCCACCGATATAGTTGCGGCACCAGGCCTCGCTGCGCCCGTTGTTGGCGTCCAGCACCAGCCGTAGCTCTGAAACCATATACTCCATGCGCCTGCGGCACTCCGCGTCGCCTGTCGCGGCGTTGGCGGCGAGCGCCGAGAGGTAGTGCCCGCCCACATGGCCGTCAAGCCCGTCCCAGTTGGGATAGGAGGGCTTGCGGGGCTGCAGCCCCGCCTCCTTGCGGTAGGGGGCCAGCATCCTGTCGCAGTCATACTTCAGGAGCACCTGCACGTTCAGGTCGCGCGCGCGCTTCAGCGGTCCGTCAAGCAGGGTGATGTCACCCAGCGGAAACTCATCCTTGTAGAGCCTGTCCTGCGCCACCGCGGCAGCAGCTGGCGCCATGCCCAGCAGGGCGATTACGAGTTGTCTCTTCATGTCTTCTCTTTGTTTGTTTTGTTTTGTTTTTTCTGTTGTCTTGTCACTGTTCAACCAAGCCGGCCATCGACAGTGTCCTCCGCCCTTGCCACTGTCACACGTCCACTGCCAAAGGCTCCCCCCCGCACAGCGCCGTTTTTCCGGCTTCCGCCAGGCAGCGCCACATCAGGCTGCCTTTCCCTCACCATGCTCCTGGACGTGCCTTTCCTGCGGGCGGCGCTCCCGCCTGCGGCTCGATAATGCGGTAGCGTCCGCTCAGGTGCATGAAGGCAAAGAGCCTCAGCAGCCCGTCGTAGTAGGCGTCGAAGTAGCCGTCGGCATAAGGCTCGTGGCGCGCGTCCCACAGGCGGCTGGCAAACTCGCGCCCCTTCATGTGGGTGCAGGCCAGCGAGGCGGCGGCCGCCGTGGCCACCAGGCCTATGGAGTGGCGCAGCCCTTTCGGGTGGGTGCCGGCCTGCAGGGTGTCTGCCACCGGCGTGCCGTCCACGTTGTACTGGTCGACAAAGCTGTCTATCCCCTTCGCGTAGAGGAAGTTCTGGATGGTGTTGGCATACTGCTGCTGCCACTCCCTGTCCTTGCAGGCCCACGAGTAGTCGAGGGCGATGTTCATCGGCACCCGCCAGGAGTCATAGCGGAAGGCGTCGCCGATGGTGCCTGTCCACCCTCCCAGGGGCGTGCCGTCATAGTTGCTGTAGTCGGGGGTGAGGCCGGTGTCGCCGTTGACGCACCTGTGCAGGTACTCCCTGCTTTTCGCGGCGCACGCGTTCCAGAACTGCGAGCGCCCGTCGCCGGCCCACCGGGCCCACACCTCGTAGAAGGCCGGCACGTGGTAGGAGGGGTCGGTGAACTTGCTGCCAAAGTTCCTGTCGGGCGTGAAGGTGATCAGCTTGTGCTCCAGGTCGACAAGCGGCGCCACCCGGTCCATGCCGGCCTTTTGCATCGAGCAGTCAAGGATGAACCGGGCTTCCTTCAGATAGTCGATGCCCGTGCTGTCGCCCCAGCGGTTGGAGGCGAAGATGAGCGCGGTGACGTAGTAGAGCTCGCCGTCCGACGCCGGCCCGCTGGCATTGCGCGTGCCGTCAGTCTTGCAGCTCCAGGCAAAGTAGCCCTTCCACGGCCCCTCGCGGTGCTGCATGTACCGCCGGCCCCAGCGCCACAGGCGGTCGAAGATGTCCTTGCGGTCAAACTGCACGGCCAGCATCAGTCCGTAGGACATGCCCTCGGTGCGCACGTCGCTGTTCTTCACGTCGCTGATGTAGCCCATGGAGTCGCCCACCTCGAAGTAAACCCTGTTCTTGCCGAAGAACACGCCGTTGAACACCTCCGCGAGCTTGCGGTCAATCTCGGCCTGGCCGTATCCCAGCTCGGCGAAGAGGTTGCGGTAGCGGCGGGTCTCGAAGGCGCCCCTCTCCCAGGGCAGGGCGTCGAAGCCCAGCCAGTCAACCTCCACGGCGCCGCCCTGCTGGAGGGTCACGCTGAGGTTGCTGACACCCAGCGGCGCGCCGGCCACCCTGGCCCTGGCACACTGCCAGCCGCCGCCCCGGGGCACCCTGACCCTGGCCACAACCTTGCCGCCGGCCCTCACCGCCAGCGTGCCGCCGCGGGCCGACCTCGCCCTCACGGTGACCTGCTCCACCCTTTCGCTGCCAAAGTCCACGCCGTTGTACACCAGCGTGCCGCCCGGGCGGTCAAAGACCGTCTTCCAGCCCTCAAAGCAGTTGGCCGTGTCGATGTAGGCGATGCCCACGCCCTCGCCCCGCAGGGCGGAGTAGCGGTCTATGTGTATGCGGCTCCTGGCGGGCGAGAGGCCCACGCCGCGCAGGGTCGGCGTGACCTTGCGGATGGTTCCGTCGGCGTTGAACGACAGGGAGTCTATCCGCACCGAGCGGTTCTTGTCGAATCGCGGCGAGTAGTCGTTGTGGTGGTAGAACAGGTACCACTGCCCGCGGTACTCAACGATGGAGTGGTGGTTGGTCCAGCACTTGGTGGGCGACTCGTCCATGATGACGCCCTTGAAGGTGAAGGGGCCCATGGGGCTGTCGGCCATGGCATACGCCAGCGTTTCCGTGCCGCCCTTCGCCCTCACCCAGGGGAAGGTGAAGTAGTACTTGCCCTTGCGCTCGAAGACAAAGGGGCCCTCCTTGAAGCCCTCGGGCAGCCCGCCGACCGCCTGCGGCTCCGACGCCAGCTCGGTCATGCCGGGCTTGAGCCTTGCCATGTGCAGCCCCGCACCGGCCCAGTAGATATAGGCCTGCCCGTCCCTGTCGACGAGCACGCAGGGGTCGATGCCGCTGACGCCCGCGATGGGCCGCCACATGGGCGTGAAGGGCCCCTCGGGACTGTCGGCCACGGCCACGCCTATGGCAAACCCCCTGCCCTTGCCCCTTGGCTCGGCAGGGAAGTAGAAGTAGTACTTGCCGTCCTTGCACACGCAGTCGGGCGCCCACATGGTGTAGGAACCGCCCTGCACCCACGGCACCCTGTCCTGCGAGACGATGACGCCGTGGTCCTGCCAGTCGGTGAGGTTGGCCGACGAGAACACATGGTAGTCGGGCATGCAAAACCAGTTCTTCAGCCGCTCCACGGGACTGGGGATGTCGTGCGACGGATAGAGGTACACCTTCCCGTTGAACACGCGGGCCGTGGGGTCGGCCGTAAACTGGCCGCTGACTATCGGGTTCTGCGCCGCTGCCTGCATGGCACAGGCTGCGGCAACCGCGGCCACGGCCGCCTTCTTGATCGCGCCCACTGCGCTCGTTGCTGCCTTCATCGTCATTGCTGTCTGAAATTCCACTTGGCGTTGTCACTGTCAAAGTCGAAGGGGGCCAGTCCCGGCGTGCTGTCGCCCAGCGACACCAGCGCCAGCGGCCTGTCGGTGCCGGGCGCCCGCCTTGGCATGATGCGGTAGGTGCCGTCGGTCAGCTGGTCGATGCGCCACAGCTGGTCGTCACCGCCCGCGAACTCCGGCCTGGCCACAACGTCTCCCTGGGCCGTGGCCGTGAGGCAGCGGTCGGTCCCCTCGATGGCTATCTTGTAGTAGGGGCCGCCAAGGTAGCCCCCCTTGCCGGCTGCGGTGACCGTCCATTTCTGGTTCGGCCTGAACATGTAGTCGCTCATTCTCACCCTCACCTCGCCCGCGGGCCAGCCCGGCTCCACTTCGGCCAGCGTCTGCGGCCTGACATCCTTCAGGGGCCACGACGGCTTTGTCCAGAAAGGCTCGATGTCGCGCTCCATCCTCACGAAGTCAACCGCCAGCTCCAGGGCGTAGCCCCTGCGCTCCGACTCTATCTCGTAGGTGCCCTCGCGGAACTCCTCGCCGGCCACCGGCCAGCCGTCCCTCCACAGCAGCGGCCGGATGGCCAGCACGCTGCGGCCTCCCTGCCTGAAGTCGGACTCGTAGTGGAACGACATCTTCTCCACGCCGTCCTCCACCACGAACCTGCCGAAATGGCCCGGCCCGGTCTTCAGGTTGTTGGCGGCAATCACCATGCGGCCCCCGCCCTGGAGCATGTCGCGGCCCACCTTGTCAAGATAGGGCCCGGTGACACTGCGCGAGCGCCCCACCACGATGTTATAGGTGGAGTTGGGCCCGTCACAGCAGGTGCCGTGGGTGCCAAAGAGGTAGTACCATCCGTCACGGTAGACCAGGTCGGTCGCCTCGCAGTCGATGGCGATGTTCACCGGCTCGTTGCCCGGGACGCGCCTGCCCGTGGCCGGGTCGAGCTCAACCAGCCTGATGAACCCGAAATAGGTGCCGTAGCTCAGCCAGAGCCGCCCGGTGGTGGGGTCGAGCAGGAGCCCGGCGTCAATGGCGTCGCAGTCCTCGTCGTCCAGCGACGAGGCCACGACCACCGGCTCGGTGTACCTGAAGTCGGGCGACGCGGGGTCGAGGGTGCTGTTCCACATGGTCAGCACCTCGCCGCGGTGGCTGCCCCCAAGTCCGCCGCCCGTGGCGCTGTAAGCCACCAGGTAGCGGCCTCCAATCTTCAGCACGTCGGGGGCGGCGCCCCGCCCGGGGCGCACGGCGCCGCCCTGCCAGGTCCAGCCGTCGGCCGACCACAGCCCGCCCTCGCCCGTGCCAAAGGTGTAGTACTTGCCGTCACACTCGGCTATGGTCGAGGGGTCGTGGATGAAAGGGGCGCCCACCTGCGCCCGGGTGTCGCCGGCCAGCCCGGCAAGCAGCGCGGCGACGGCTGCCACATGCAGTCTGTTCTTCATGTCCATTGTCATTTTACGTTAACCGTTATGTTTCTGACGGCCTTGCCCTGCGCGTCGACAAAGCGGATGCAGAAGTCGCTCATGCCGGGGCCGTTGACCACGGCGCCCCACAGGACGTTGCGCCCCTTCTTCAGCGTGAGCCTCCTGGACACCACGTCGTCACGCACCATGCGGCGGTCGCCCTCGAGCGTCACGGCCTCCTCGCCGTTGAGCCACCACGCCGAAGCCCCGTTGGAGCCGACGGACAGCCGCACGCCGCGCATCTCCTCGGGGCAGTCGACAAGGGTCGCCGCCCAGAACAGCACGCCATACCTGGGCTTGCCCAGCGACGTGGCGAAGCGGAAGAGCTTGACGTTGTAGAGCCTGCTGTCGAGCGCGTGCCACTTCAGCCTGCCCTGCCCCACCCTTGCAGCGGAGCCGTCCTTGGGCACCGCGGCGCCCTGGCCCTTGAAATACTGCGCGCCAAACACGCCCTTCAGGTAACTGTCGGTAAAGACAGTGTTCGACTTGACGGGCACGGAGATGGGCTCCAGCAGCAGCCAGCGCCGGATAAACCCGTCGGCATCGGGGTGCGCGCCACCCGCCGTCACCTTGGCAAAGTAAGGGTCCATGGCCTTCGGCAGGCCGCCGCCCCCCTGCGCCCTTGCCGCGCAAAGGCCGACGAGGAGCCCCGCCAGGCAAAGCGACCTGAACATTCTGCCCCTGCCGCTCATCATCGTTTCTACCATATCAACTCTGTTTTGGGTTAGTCTTCCTGTGAAGCCGCGCCGCACCCGGCCGGCCGGCCCCGTGCCGGCAGCCGCAGCCACGGCCGCCGTTTCTGCTGCGAAAGTACTGAAACGCCACCACATTCGCTTTGCACCATGTTTCAAATGCTTTTCAATTTATCCCAAATCGGTCATTAGATTTCGCCCCGGGTTGCTGTTTGTTTCGCGCAGCCTGCAGCGCAACGTGCCCTGCCGTCGGGATGGCACGCCGCGCCAGACGGCCTGTCTTGCGCTGCAAGACGGTGCGTTCAGCGCTGCAAGACAGCCGTTTCCGCGCTGCAAGACAGCCGTTTCCGCACTGCAAGACAGCGCGTTCAGCACTGCCAAACGGCACGAATGGCCCGGCAAAAGGCACCGTTTTGGCTGCCGCCGCCGCGCACACGGCCGCCAAAAGCCAACATTTTCCGGTAAAAAGCAATTCCATTTGAAATAAAAGCGTTAATTTTGCCAAAAATGTTACAGCCAGGCACTGGCAGGGTGCGCGATACGCGGAGATGCCGAAAGCGCCCGCCGCGCCACAGGCCACAACAGGATAAAGGACTGGCAGCAAGCGCAAAGGCCGGAAAGGTACAGAACAAGGAACATACAAAACGACAACAGCAATGGAATACAATTTCAGAGAGATTGAGAAAAAGTGGCAGCGGCGGTGGGCCGAGCGGAAGACCTACAAGGTGACCGAGGACCCGGCCAGGCAGAAATACTATGTGCTCAACATGTTCCCCTACCCCTCAGGAGCCGGACTGCACGTGGGCCACCCGCTGGGCTACATCGCCAGCGACATCTACGCCCGCTACAAGCGGCAGCAGGGCTTCAACGTGCTCAACCCCATGGGCTACGACGCCTACGGGCTGCCCGCCGAGCAGTATGCCATACAGACCGGGCAGCACCCCGAGGTGACCACGGTGCAGAACATCAACCACTACCGCGAGCAGCTCGACAAGATAGGCTTCTCGTTCGACTGGGACCGCGAGGTGCGCACCTGCGACCCGGCCTACTACCACTGGACACAGTGGGCCTTCGAGCTGATGTTCGACAGCTACTACAGCCTGAGCCTGGACAGGGCGCGGCCCATCGCCGAGCTCGCCGGCCACTTCGAGCAGAGGGGGACCGACGGCGTGGAGGCCGCCTGCGGCGAGCAGCTGCACTTCACCGCCGCCGAGTGGGCCGCCTTCACGGAAAGGGAGCGGCAGGAGGCGCTGATGAACTACCGCATAGCCTACCTTGGCGAGACGATGGTGAACTGGTGCGCCAAGCTGGGCACGGTGCTGGCCAACGACGAGGTGGTTGACGGCGTGAGCGTGCGCGGCGGCTACCCCGTGGTGCAGAAGAAGATGCGCCAGTGGTGCCTGCGCGTGTCGGCCTACGCCCAGCGGCTGCTCGACGGCCTGGACACCGTCGACTGGACCGAATCGCTCAAGGAGACACAGCGCAACTGGATTGGCCGCAGCGAGGGCACTGAGATGGACTTCAGGCTCAGGGACGGCGGACAGCCCATCAGGATATTCACCACCAGGGCCGACACCATCTTCGGCGTCACCTTCATGGTGCTCGCCCCGGAGAGCGAGTATGTTGACCGGGTGACCACCCCCGCTCAGAGGGCCGAGGTCAGCGCCTACGTGGAGCGCACCAAGAAGCGCACCGAGCGCGACCGCATCAGCGACCGCAGGATGACCGGCGTGTTCACCGGGGCGTATGCCGTCAACCCCTTCACGGGCGAGGACGTGCCCGTATGGGTGAGCGACTATGTGCTGGCCGGCTACGGCACCGGCGCCATCATGGCCGTGCCGGCGCACGACTCGCGCGACTACGCCTTTGCCAAGGCTTACGGACTGCCCATCGTGCCGCTCATCGAGGGGGCCGACGTGAGCGAGGCGAGCTATGACGCCAAGGAGGGCACCGTGTGCAACAGCCCGAAGGCCGGCGCGCCGGCGCGCGAGGGCGCGCTGTCGCTCAACGGCATGACCGTCAAGGAGGCCATCGCCGCCACCAAGAGATATGTCACCGCGCACCGCCTGGGGCAGGTCAAGGTGAACTACCGCCTGCGCGACGCCATCTTCAGCCGCCAGCGCTACTGGGGCGAGCCGTTCCCCGTGTACTACAAGGACGGCATGCCCTACACGCTGCCCGCCGGAAAGCTGCCCCTGAAGCTGCCCGAGATTGACGAGTACAGGCCCACGGAGACGGGCGAGCCGCCGCTGGGGCGCGCCAAGGTGTGGGCGTGGGACACGCAGAGGGAGCAGGTGGTGAGCAAGGACCTGGCGGACAACAGGACGGTGTTCCCCCTGGAACTGTGCACCATGCCGGGCTTCGCCGGCTCGTCGGCCTACTACCTGCGCTACATGGACCCGCACAACGCCAAGGCCCTCGTGAGCAAGGAGGCCGACGCGTACTGGCGCAACGTCGACCTGTACGTGGGCGGCACGGAGCACGCCACCGGGCACCTCATCTACGCGCGCTTCTGGAACAAGGTGCTCCACGACTACGGCTACTCGTGCGTGGAGGAGCCGTTCCAGAAACTGGTGAACCAGGGCATGATACAGGGCCGCAGCAACTTCGTGTACCGCGTGAACGACGAGGGGCCCGACAAGGGCAAGTTCGTGAGCCTGAACCTGAAGAAGAACTACCGCGACGTGACCCCCATCCACGTTGACGTGAACATTGTGCACGCGGACATCCTCGACACCGAGGCCTTCAGGGCCTGGCGGCCCGAGTACCGCGACGCCGGGTTCGTGCTCGAGGACGGCAGGTACGTGTGCGGGTGGGCCGTGGAGAAGATGTCGAAGTCAATGTTCAACGTGGTGAACCCCGACATGATTGTCGAGCGCTACGGGGCCGACACGCTGCGCCTCTACGAGATGTTCCTCGGCCCGGTGGAGCAGTCGAAGCCCTGGGACACCAACGGCATCGACGGCTGCCACCGCTTCCTGAAAAAGTTCTGGGCGCTGGCCACCGCGGCCGGCTGCACGGACACGCCGCCCACCGCGGCCGAGCTGAAGGCGCTCCACAAGCTCATCAAGAAGGTGACCCAGGACATCGAGCACTTCAGCTACAACACCAGCGTGTCGGCGTTCATGATTTGCGTGGGCGAGCTGTCGCAGCTCAAGTGCCGCAACCGCGAGGTGCTGCGCACGCTCACCGTGCTGATAGCCCCCTTCGCGCCCCACGTGGCCGAGGAGCTGTGGGAGCTGTTCGGCGGCGAGGGCAGCGTGTGCGACGCGCAGTGGCCCAAGTGGAACGAGGACTACCTGGCGGAGAGCCGGGTGCAGCTCACCATATCCTTCAACGGCAAGGCACGCTTCCAGATGCAGTTTGCCGCCGACGCCGCCGACAGCGCCGTCAGGGAGGCTGTGCTGGCCGACGAGAGGTCGCAGCGCTACCTGGAGGGCAAGCAGGTGGTGAAGGTCATCGTGGTCAAGGGGCGCATCGTCAACGTGGTGGTGAAATAAAGCGGGAGGTGGCTCATGACTCGCCAGGACATCTACTACGAAATCAGGGACTACGTGAACATCACGCTCGGCCTGCTGCTCTACACCTTCGGCTTCACCGTGTTCCTGCTGCCCTACGAAATCGTGACGGGCGGCGTGTCGGGCATCGGCGCCATCGTGTTCTACGCCACGGGGTTCCCCGTGCAGTACACCTTCTTCATCATCAACGCCGCGCTCATCGTGGCCGCGCTCAGGGTGCTGGGGTGGAAGTTCCTGACCAAGACCATCTACGCCACCTTCGCGCTCACCTTCTTCCTGGAGGTGGCCCAGGACATCGTGCGCCAGCCCGACGGCAGCTTCTACCGCCTGCTGGGCGACGGCAACGACTTCATGTCGCTCATCATCGGCTGCATGCTCACCGGCACGGCGCTGGCCATCGTGTTCATGAACAACGGCAGCACGGGCGGGTCGGACATCGTGGCGGCCATGGTCAACAAGTACCACAACATCTCGCTGGGCAAGGCCCTCATCATGGTTGACCTGTGCATCATCGGCAGCTGCCTGTTCATCGACACGTTCGGGCCCTTCGACCTGCGCTGCAAGAAGGTGGTGTTCGGCCTGTGCACCATGGTGGTGGAGTGCCTCATGCTCGACTACGTGATGTTCTGGCAGCGCCAGTCGGTGCAGTTCCTCATCTTCTCCAAGAAGTACCAGGAGATAGCCTTCGCCATCACCCAGGCCACCGACCACACGCTGACCATACTCGACGGCCACGGCTGGTACACCGGGCGGCCCACCAAGGTGATCTGCCTGCTGGCCAAGAAGAGCGAGAGCCCGCACATCTTCCGCATCGTGAAGTCGATCGACCCCAACGCCTTCGTGAGCCAGAGCGCGGTCATCGGCGTGTATGGCGAGGGCTTCGACCCCATCAAAGTGAACGTCAAGAAGAAAGTCAAATGAAAATAGTTTTCGCAACGAACAACGCCCACAAGCTCTCGGAAATCAGAAGCATACTGGGCCGGGAGGCTGAGGTGCTGTCGCTGGCCGACATCGGCTGCCACGCCGACATCCCGGAGACGGGCCTCACGCTCGAGGAAAACGCCCTGCAGAAAGCGCGCTACGTGGCCGGCAGCTACGGCCTGAGCGTGTTTGCCGACGACACCGGCCTCGAGGTCGACGCGCTGGGCGGGGAGCCTGGCGTGCACACCGCGCGCTACGCCGGCGGCGAGGGGCACGACAGCGAGGCCAACATGGACAAGCTGCTGGACAAGCTGAAAGGCACAGGCAACAGGAGGGCGCGCTTCCGCACGGTGATTGCGCTCATACTGGACGGCAGCGGCGGAAAGCCCGCCGAAGAGCGGCTGTTCGAGGGCACGGTGGACGGCAGCATCACCACAGGGCGCAGGGGGGCGGGGGGCTTCGGCTACGACAAGATATTCGAGCCTGAGGGCTTCGGCCAGACCTTCGCCGAGCTGGGCACCGACACCAAGAACACCATCAGCCACCGAGCAAGGGCCGTGGCAAAGCTGGCCGCATATCTGAAGACAAAAGTATGAACAGGGCGGGGCAGGCAGCCGCGCCCGATAAACCCAAAAAAACAAGGAAGAACGCAATGACGCTCAAACGCACAGCCACCGCGCTGGCGGCCGCACTGGCCATAGCCGCCACAGCAAGCGCACAGATAGGGACATGGCGCGCATACATGGCATACAGCAAGCCGCAGAAGATAGCGGCAGCCGGGCAAAAACTGTTTGTCTTGGCCTCGAACGACCTGTACATCTACAACAAGAGCGACCAGAGCATCGTCACCCTGGACCGCACCAACGGACTGAGCGACACCTACATCACGCAAATGGCCTGGTGCCCGGAGGCCAGACGGCTGGTGGCCGTCTACCAGAACAGCAACATCGACCTGGTGGACGCCAACGGCGGGGTGGTGAACATGGCCGAACTGTACAACAAGAACATGACAGAGGACAAGACTGTCAACGCCATCACCATCGCCGGCAGGCACGCCTACCTGGCCACGAAGTTTGGCGCCATGAAAATCAACGTGGCCGGCGCCGAGGTGAGCGAGACCTACATGCTGGGCACCGAGGTGACCAAGGTGGGCGTGAGCGGAAACACCGTCTACGCCCGCACGGCCGACGGCAGGATGCTGGCCGGCAACCTGGGCGACAACCTCATTGACAACAAGAACTGGAAGGTGGTGACCTCGTGGGACAAGGAATGCCTGAAGGAAGACCTGACCGACTACAACGAAAACATCGAGCTGGTGAAGACACTCCAGCCCGGCGGGCCCAAGTACAACCACTTCGGCGCGCTGAGGTTCAAGCACAACCGCCTGTACACCGGCGGCGGCGGCTACACGGTGATCAACGACCTGATGCGCCCGGGATGCGTGCAGATACTCGACGGAAGCGAGTGGACCGTGTGCGATGACAAGGAGAACAGCACGATAGGGCAGGGACTGGAGTATGTGGACATCAACGCCGTGGACGCCAGCCCGACAGACCCCGACCACGTGTTCGCCTCGGGCCGCACGGGCATCTACGAGTTCAGGGCGGGGAAGTTCGTCAGGCACTACACCTACGAGAACAGCACCCTGCTCTCGGTGTTTGGCACCAACAAGAACTACAACATCGTGCAGGGACTCTGCTTTGACGACGAGGGCACGATGTGGTGCACCAACAGCATGGTCAAGGAGGGGCTGCACACCATGGACACACAGGGCAACTGGAAAGCGCTCGGCATAGACCTCTCGGCCGGAATGATGAACGAAAACCTGGAGGAGATGGTGTTCGACGGGCACGGACTGCTCTGGTTCGTCAACAACGACTGGCGCAAGCCGGCGCTGCACTGCTACCGGCTGGCCACGGGAACAGCCAGGTCGTTCACCTCCTTCACCAACCAGGACGGCACAACGCTGACCATCATGTCGGGCGTGCGCTGCGTGACGCCCGACCGCAACGGCGACCTCTGGGTGGGCACGTCGCAGGGGCCGCTGCTGCTGCAGCGCTCAGAGATTGACAGCGACAGCCCGGTGTTCACCCAGGTGAAGGTGCCGCGCAACGACGGCACGAACTATGCCGACTACCTGCTGGACAACGTGGACATCACAAGCATTGCCATCGACGGCGCCGGACGCAAGTGGTTCGGCACCAACGGCACGGGCGTGTACCTGGTGAGCGAGGACAACATGGACCAGGTGCAGCACTTCACCACTGACAACAGCCAGCTGCTGTCGAACACGGTCGAGGCGGTGGCCATCAACGGAAAGACGGGCGAGGTGTTCTTTGGCACCGACAAGGGCCTGTGCTCCTACGTGAGCGACGCGACGGACATCAGCGAGAGCATGGACAAGGACAACGTGTGGGCCTATCCAAACCCCGTCACGCCCGACTATGGGGGAATGATTACGGTGAGCGGCCTGTCGTTCGACTCGGACGTGAAGATAGTGACCGCCAACGGCGCGCTGGTGAACCAGGGGCGCAGCGTGGGCGGCTCCTACTCGTGGGACGGACGCGACAGCAACGGCAAGCGCGTGGCCGCAGGCGTCTATATGGTGCAGACGGCCAAGAGCGACGGCTCGAAGGGCACCGTGTGCAAGATTGCCATCGTGAGATAACGGCACAGGGGCGGCCGACAGAACGGCGGAACGGAAAAAGTGCGGCGTGCCGCAGGCAGGAGACAGTCATTTGACTTGTGCTCCTGCCTGCGGCACGCCGCACTTGCAATGAATGGAGAACGGGCGGCGGGGTGGGGCAGGGCAGGGCCTACCTGCTCAGCTCCAGCATGCGCTGGATGGGCTTGACCGCCTGGCGGGCCACAGCGGGGTCGACATCGACCACAGGCCACTCATAACGGAGCGCGTTGTAGAGCTTCAGCATCGTGTTCATCTTCATGTACTGGCACTCGTTGCACGAGCAGCCCACGGAGCCCTCGCTCACCTCGGGGGGCACGGGGTGGAACACCGCTGAGGGGCACCGGCGCTGCATCTCGTGAAGGATGCCGGCCTCGGTGGCCACGATATACTCGCCTTCAGGGTGGGCCACGGCATAGTCAAGGAGCACGGCCGTCGAGCCAACCACATCGGCCATGGCCAGCACAGGGCCCTTGCACTCGGGGTGGGCCAGCACCTTGGCCCCGGGGAACTGCTCCCTTAGCCTGGCAATGCCCTCGACGGAAAAACGCTCGTGCACGTGGCACCCGCCGTTCCACAGCAGCATCTTGCGCCCCGTGACAGCGTTGATGTAGCTGCCCAGGTTGTAGTCGGGACCGAAGATGAGCTTGGCGTCAGGGGGGAACGTGTCGACAATGCGCCTGGCATTGCCGCTGGTCACCACCACGTCGGTGAGCGCCTTGACGGCAGCCGTGGTGTTCACATAGCTCACCACCCGGTAGCCCGGGTGCTCCTGCCTGAACTTCCGCAGGTCGCCGGCGCTGCAGCTGTCGGCCAGCGAGCAGCCCGCGTTGAGGTCGGGGACCAGCACCAGCCTCTCGGGACTGAGAATCTTGCAGGTCTCGGCCATAAAGTGGACGCCGCACATCACGATGATCTTCGCGTCCGTGTCGGCCGCCTTGCGCGCCAGGGCCAGCGAGTCGCCGATGAAGTCGGCCACATCCTGGATGTCACCCTGCGTGTAGTAGTGGGCCAGCACAACGGCGTTCTTCTCGCGGCACATCCGCCTTATCTCCTCCTTGAGGTCGGTTCCAGCGGGCGCCGGCTCGTCAATGAAACCGCGCTCCACCCATTCTTTCTTCGGCACCATATTCTTATTATCTTTTATTTTTTCTTTTAAGAGAAATACAATGATGCAGATGATGTGCCGTTAATATGTTGAAAACTTCACGGCATTTTCCTTGCCATTTACGTTTTCCACCCACTGTGGCCCGCTGTCAACAGCTGCTGTTAATACTTAGTGGCTCATTTTCAGCCATAACGGCACGTTATCCACAATTTGCTATTGTGGTGCAAATATAATAAGTTTATATCTTTTATCGTCAGGTTTGTGTGGAAATGTTGCTCAAAACCCGCCGATAAGCAGGCTGATATCCCTTGGAAAGGATGGCGGCCGGGACAATGCGCAACTTGTCCAACGGTTATGCGGCAGTTATCAACAGGGTTATCAACAGGGTTGTGCACACCGCGGAGCGGAGGCATTTATTCACATTTATGTGCCTGTTTCGGCCCGATGACCGATGCGGGCTGAAGAAAATGTGGGTGCAAAGTGGTGCAAACTCAGATTAAATATGTATTTTTGCAACTGTCGATAAAATGCTGTTCCGATGATACTACATGTAGCCAACCCCATTTACGACTCCGTATTCAAGTATATTATGGAGGATGAGCGTATAGCAAAGACCGTAATCTCTGCCTTGCTGAAGAAAGAGGTGACCGGTGTGACCGTGCGCCCGCATGAATATTCTAACACCACCCGCGACTCGCTGTCGATGTTCAGAATAGACTTTGCAGCCCGTGTACGCGAGGATGACGGCAAGGAGCGGGTGGTGCTGATAGAGTTGCAGAAAACCTGGCTTGACACAGAGACGCTGCGTTTCCGCCAGTATCTCGGCGCACAGTACAGCAGCAAGCGCAACATCATGGAAGGCTCCAGGAAAGGGTATGCTTTCCCCATGGTGGCGGTCTACCTGCTCGGCCACCGCGTGGGCAGCATCGACGAGCCTGTGCTCTATGTCCATCACAAGCCGTACAACTACGAAGGGGCCGTGGTGACCAAGGGAATACCCGACCCCTTTGTAGACAGTTTGGTGCACGACAGTATCATTGTGCAGATACCCTTGCTGCACGGCCAGGTGAACAACAGGCTGGAGAAGGTGCTGAGCGTGTTTGACCAGACGAAGAAGGATGCCAACGACACCCAGGTGCTCAACATAGACGAGACGCGCTATGAAGGCGATGACGACATGATGTATATGCTTCACAGGCTCACCGCAGCCGCAGCTGATTCGGAAATGAGACAGGACATGAATGTAGAAGACGAATACTTTTCTGCCATAGAAGACCGTGATACGGCACTGATGAAACGTGACAAGCAGCTTGAGGAGAAGAATGTGCAGCTCAAGCAGAAGGAAGTGCAAATCCAAGAGAAGGAAGTGCAAATCCAAGAGAAAGACGCGCAGCTTGAGCAGAAGGACGCGCAGCTTGAGCAGAAAGAAGTGCAAATCCAAGAGAAAGATGCGCAGCTTGAGCAGAAGGACGCGCAGCTTGAGCAGAAGGACGCGCAGCTTGAGCAGAAGGACGCGCAGCTTGAGCAGAAGGACGCGCAGCTTCGGCAGATAGTGGCAAGCATGAGTGCAAACGGCTTGAATATGGACAGCATAGCCAGGCTAACCGGGCTGACGGCTGAGCAGACCCGGAAATTATTGGGATAACTTTCAGTGGCGTTTTTATAATCACACAATCAGTTTTACTGTAAGGACAAATACCTGTTATACGTACGATGGCAAGCAAAGAGCAGGAGCTAACTCCGATGATGCGGCAGTTCTATGACCTGAAGGCCAAGCACCCGGACGCCTTGATGCTGTTCCGCTGCGGTGACTTCTATGAAACATACTGTGAGGATGCTGTCACGGCATCGAAGATTCTGGGCATCACGCTGACACGCCGCAACAAGGGCGGCACGGAGATGGCGGGCTTCCCTCACCATGCACTCGACACCTACCTGCCCAAGCTGGTGAGAGCGGGCCGGCGTGTGGCCATCTGCGACCAGCTGGAAGACCCCAAGCTGGCCAAGAAGCTGGTGAAGCGGGGAATCACCGAGCTGGTGACACCCGGAGTGGCTATGAGCGACAATGTGCTCAACTACAAGGAAAACAACTTTCTGGCGGCGGTGCATTTCGCAACGTTGGGCGGAAAGCAGCGTGAAAAGATGGTTTGTGGCGTGGCTTTCCTTGACATATCTACGGGTGAGTTCCTCACCGGCGAGGGCCCGGCCGACTATGTGGAGAAGCTCATCAGCAACTTCCAGCCCAAGGAGGTGGTCTACGAGCGCGGGTTCAAGGACGAGTTCGAGCGCTGCTTTGGCAACAAGACATTCACTTTCGAGCTTGACGACTGGGTGTTTGTCGAGCAGACAGCGCGGCAGAAGCTGCTCAAGCATTTCGGCGTGAAGAGCCTCAAGGGCTTTGGCGTTGACCGGCTGCACTTCGGCGTGACAGCCGCGGGGGCTATCCTGCAATACCTGGAGATGACCCAGCACACGCAGATAGGCCACATCACTTCGCTGGCACGCATTGACGAGGAGCGCTATGTGCGCATGGACCGCTTCACCGTGCGCAGCCTGGAGCTGGTGCAGCCGATGCAGGATGACGGCGGGTCGCTGCTCACGGTCATCGACCGCACAGTGTCACCCATGGGCGGAAGGCTGCTGCGGCGCTGGCTGCTCTTTCCGCTCAAGGAACTCAAGCCCATCGGCGAGCGGCTTGACGTGGTCGACACTTTCTTCGGCAACCCCGGGTTGCGCCAGAGCCTTGACGAGCAGCTGCGCCTCATAGGCGACCTGGAGCGCATCGTCTCCAAGGTGGCCGTAGGGCGGGTGTCGCCGCGCGAGGTGGTGCAGCTCAGGGTGGCGCTGGAGGCCATGGCGCGCATCAGGGCCGCGTGTGAGTCGGCAGACAGCCCGGTGCTGCGCCGCATGGGCGGGCAGGTGTGCCTGTGCGAGGCTGTGCGCGACCGCATAGGCCGCGAGGTGCGCGAGGACTCGCCGCAGCTGGTGAGCAAGGGGGGCGTTATCAAGGACGGCTTCAATGCCGAGCTTGACGAGCTCAGGCAGATGGCCTACAACGGCAAGGACTACCTGCTGAAGATCCAGGAGCGCGAGAGCCGGCAGACGGGCATCGCCAGCCTGAAGATAGGCTACAACAACGTGTTCGGCTACTACCTCGAGGTGCGCAATATGTACAAGGAAAAGGTGCCGGCCGACTGGGTGCGCAAGCAGACACTGGCCCAGGCCGAACGCTACATCACCCAGGAGCTCAAGGAGTATGAGGAGAAGATTCTCGGCGCCGAAGACCGCATCCTGGCCCTGGAGACCAGTCTCTTTGCCGACCTGGTGGCATCCATGCAGGAGTTTATCCCGCAGATACAGATTGACGCCAGCCTGGTGGCACGGCTTGACTGTTTGCTGTCGTTTGCCAAGGTGGCCGCCGAGCGCAACTATGTGAGACCCGTGGTTGACGACAGCCAGGTGATTGACATCAGCGAGGGGCGCCACCCGGTCATTGAGACCCAGCTGCCCGTTGGCGAGCGTTTTGTGCCCAACAGCATCGAGCTGGACTGCGAAAACCAGCAAATCATGATGATCACCGGCCCCAACATGGCCGGAAAGTCGGCCCTGCTGCGCCAGACAGCCCTCATCGTGCTGATGGCCCAGGTGGGCTGCTTCGTGCCGGCAGAAAGCGCGAGAATAGGCCTGGTGGACAAGATTTTCACCCGTGTGGGCGCCAGCGACAACATCGCGCTTGGCGAGTCTACCTTTATGGTAGAGATGACCGAGGCGGCCAGCATCCTCAACAATGTGACGCCGCGGTCGCTGGTGCTCTTCGACGAGCTTGGCCGCGGCACCAGCACCTATGACGGCATTTCCATCGCGTGGGCCATCGTGGAGTATCTCCACGAGCACGCCAAGGCGCGCGCGCGCACCCTCTTCGCCACCCACTACCACGAGCTCAACGAGATGGAAAAGACGTTCAAGCGCATACGCAACTACAATGTGAGCGTGAAGGAGGTCGACGGCAAGGTGATCTTCCTGCGCAAGCTGGCGCGCGGAGGCTCTGAACACTCGTTCGGCATCCATGTGGCCGAGATTGCCGGCATGCCCAAGAGCATCGTGAAGAGGGCCACTGCCATTCTCAGGCAGCTGGAGGCCGACAACGCGCAGGTGGGCCGCTCGGCGCGCCCTGTGGATGCCATCTCGCAGAGCCGCGAGGGCGTGCAGCTCTCGTTCTTCCAGCTGGATGACCCTGTGCTGTGCCAGATACGCGACGAGATACTCGAACTTGACATCAACAACCTCACCCCGATGGAGGCGCTCAACAAGCTCAACGACATCAAGACCATCGTTGGCGGCAAGTCAGACCGCCACTAAGGGCGGCGGTACACCCTGTGGACAGTGCTGCATACCCTGCACAGGCTGCGGAAGCCCACAGCCCTGAACAGCCGCAGCTTGGGCGGGGTGATGGCGCACACGCGGGCCACGGCGCCGAGCTGGCTGGCAAACTGCCTGTGGTCGACAAGCTGCCCCGACAGCTCGTAGACAAGCACCATCAGGTTGAGCGTGTCGGCCAGATAGGTCTGCAGCGGCCCGCTGTATTTCCTGATGTCGCCGTCGCTCTCGCCGAACAGCCGGAACAGCCTGTCCAGAACCGTCCTGTGGCACTCGTACAGCTGCATGACTTCATGGGCGCCGGCTCTGCTGGTGATGCCGGCCCTGTTCCAGTAGTACAGGTACATCCCCCTGTCGGTTGTGCGGACAACCGGCGACAGACAGTCTCCGCCGCCGTCTGGCGGCAGTAGCCCGATGAGGCGCGGCGTGGTGGCCGCATCCTCGAAGAGCCTCCCCTTCGGAAAGCGCACGCGGTCGAACAGGCTGCGCCTGAACACCTTGTTCCAGGCGTAAGTGTGGCGGAAGGCGCGCTCGGCCATCCAGTAGTCCACGGCACTGGCATACTCCCTCGGGGAGAAGGTGAGCAGGCGCTCCTTCCGCCTGTGCCCTATCCACTCCCTGGCAGGGTATTCGAGAATGTCGGTCCCGGGGTGGCGCTCCAGCTCGCCGGCCAGCGCCTGCAGGGTGCCCGGCGCAATGGCGTCGTCGCTGTCGACAAAGGTCACATACTCGCCCCTTGCCCTTGCAATGCCGGCGTTGCGCGCATCGCTCAGCCCGCCGTTGGCCTTGTGAACCACGCTCACGCGGCTGTCGTGTGCGGCGTAGCTGTCACACAGGGCAGGGCTGCCGTCGGGCGACCCGTCATCGACAAGAACAGCCTCGAAGTCGGCAAACGTCTGCCCAAGCACGCTCTCCATGCAGCGGGCCAGCGTGTCCTGCGTGTTGTACACGGGAATGACAATGCTCAGTTTCATCCTTGCAAAAGTACAAATATCTGTGCCATAGTAGAAATACTATCATTTCCAGAATGAGTCAGATATACATTCATAATGTCGCTTCTTTATTATTTCAGGAGTGTTGTCCACTGATGGAAACTCTTCTGCAATTTCACCAGAAAGACAGTACAGCAGTTTTTCTCCAAGCTGTTCAGCGTAACTTCACCTGAGCGCTTTTTCGTACCAATTGATCAAATCATTTTCTGTAACAATACTTTGAATGTGGCTTCTCCAACCTATTTGACTAAGAAGAGAAACTATCACATCTTTCTCTGCATCTTTGCAAACAATAACAATTCGGTCGCTTGAAACACTATTTACAATGCTCTCCGCTAGAGAAATATCTAAACTTAAATGTTTAATTTGAATAGCTGGTCCCCAATTAGAATATATGTCAAGACCTCTATCGGCAGCATTGGTTACACCAATGCGATAAACCCTTGCTTCTTGTATATGTTGCGGAGTTGAGCAATCCAGACACATTACTTTTAGTGTAAAGTCTTCAAATTCTTTCAGTAGAGGATAAGCATCCTCTTTTACCGTAATTTCAACTTCAAGATTCATCGCATCAACCAGCGTTGAGAATAAAGCATATACGATAATCTCGTAAATTTTATCAAGGCTTCTTTTTAAGCCAGGTTCGTTCCAAAATGAGTCTATGAACTTCTTAACCTCAAACGTGTCTACTCTTGCATCCAAGCAATAAGACAACGCATTAGACAATTGTTCATGCTTGTTGTCAAATTTACTGTATATATATGCCTCTACAGCTCCATTCGTTCTACGGTTCTCTTTGCCAAGAGCATACAAGACAGCAGGAGGAGTTGCATTGTCATTGAACAAGTCATCTTGGAATCGGGCACTGCTTGTGCTCACCCTGCCAAGCAGTATAACAGACATTTCATCCCTCCATTTTTTGCTCCTTGTTCGATAATCCTCTAAAGACAAAAGGTTTATATCTTTATACACCCTGTCTCTGTAAAGAATTTCTGCTACTTGTATAGGTTTGTACAGGTGTATTCTGGACTTCTTGATTACATTGTCCAAGGCGGTTTTTGCTTGCTCTCTTGTTATCATGACCTTTTGCTTGATTCAAATTGTTTTAATGCATTTATCATTTGGTTTGCAACTGCTTTTATTACTGGTACGGCAACAGAATTTCCTGTCTGGTGTTTTATCTGGCTGTAAGGGACAACAATTTTGAAATCATCTGGAAAACCTTGTATCCTTAGCATTTCCCTCTCAGTCGGTCTTCGCTCGTCATTGATGAGAATATAATTTGCAGACGCACCCGCCCTTAGGCACGAGGAATATGGATGAGGGGTGATGCTTCCCGCCATGTTTTCATGAGAAATGTATGGCTTAGGGTAGTTCGGGTCTTTCAGACGCATAAGTCTTGATTCTCTTATGCTGTCTTTCACATAATATTTCTCGTCAACACCGGTTTCAAGTATGTCTTTCAGTGTCTTTCTGCGTGATGCGGGAAGAGGGTCAGGGAAAGAGAATGGAACATTGTCTTTAAACCCGACAATAATAATCCTTTCCCGCTTTTGAGGTACCCCATAGTCCAAGGCATTCAACACTTTGGCATATACGGAATATCCCAAGGCCTCAAGGTGGCTTCTGATAACCTTGAATGTGTTTCCCTTGTCATGTGCAGTTAGATTTCTAACGTTTTCCAACATAAAGGCTTTTGGCTTTTTTTCCCTTAAAATTCTTTCAATTTCAAAGAAAAGAGTACCACAGGTTTCATTCTCGAATCCCTCTTTCTTGCCTATGATGGAGAATGCTTGGCATGGGAAACCTCCAAGAAGGATGTCAAAGTCAGGAATGTCCTTGGCTGCTATTTTAGTGATGTCGCCTGACGGATGCTCTCCAAAGTTTGCTTCATAAGTCTTGCAGGCGTTCTCGTCAAATTCGGACGAGAACACACAGTGTCCCCCGGCAGATTCAAATCCCAGTCTGATGCCACCAATTCCAGCAAACAGGTCTATAAAGTTAAAGTTGTTCCAGTTCATGTGCCTATCAGCAGTTTTGCTTGCAAAATCCCTTTCAGAAAGGGTGGGCAAGTCCTTTTTGTCCATAATCGGTAACAGGGCGATATGCCTTGAAGTTTGTTAAGCCCGACTGTGCGGAGTTTGCTCACCACCTGCCGGGTGGGCTTTTTTCATTCCCTCACCCCCTTGTAAACCTGCGCCAGCACGGCGTAGAAGACGGCGGCGGTTACCCATCCGGCCAGCACGTCGACGGCGTAGTGGGCCATGATGTAGACCGTTGAGAGGCACAGCAGTGTGTAGAAGGGCAGCAGCCAGAGGAACAGGCGGCGGGCGCGGGCGTTCCACACGAGCATCATCAGGATGGTGCTCACGCCGACATGGCTGCTTGGAAAGGCTGCCGTGGGCCGCTCGCCGGCGGCGTGGGCGCTGGCCACCATCTGGTAGAACACGCCGTCGTGGTAGCCCGGGCTGGGCAGGGCCTCCTGGTGGGTGGCGAAATAGTCGCCCACGTTGGGCAGGATGCCGCGCGCCACCTCGGCTGTGCCCACGGCGTTGAAGTAGTACTGCGGCCCGGCTACCGGCAGTGCGATGTAGATGGCGTAGTAGATGAAGAACGAGGCGAGGACGATGAACGTCGCCTTGCCGAACTGCTCGTAGCGCCAGCCGAAGAAGAAGGCGGTCACCAGTGCTATCATGGGGTAGTAGGCCGTGTAGCCGAGGTCCATCAGCTCGCTGAACACCGGGTGGCCGAACTTCTGCGAGAACACCAGTGCCGGCTGGCAGCCGAACCAGTCTTGCTCCCACCGCGCGAAGATGTGGTCGAGGTTGGGGAACATGCGGTTGAACTCGTAGGTGTCGGGGTACCACCAGGAGAGCAGGGCCAGCTGTGCGGCTATGCGCGCCAGGCGCGTGAGGCGGCAGGGAATCATGCGGTAGACGGCCCACAGGGCCAGTGTCATCACCGCGATCTGCACCCGGCCCCAGAGCATGTCCATGGGCTGGCGCACCTTGGTGTAGGTGAACAGCAGCAGCAGCAGCGTGAGCGCAAGGTAGCCCATCATCACCCACTCGGCGGCCAGCAGGCCCCTGGCGGGGCGCTTCTCGAGCTTGAAGAGCGTCTTTAGCGTGTTCATACCCACTTGTTCTCCCTGTACCATTGCACGGTGAGCCTCACGCCGCGCTCCAGGCCGTATTCGGGCCGGTAGCCCAGCTCGCGCTCGGCCGGGGCGATGTCGCAGCGCCAGTTGCGCTGTTTCAGTATGCGGTACTTGTCGTTGTTGAGCGCCGTCACGTGGCCGGTGATGTGCCCCATGGCCTCGCCGCAGGCCGTGACGGCGCGCAGCAGCCACAGCGGGGCCTTGACGCGGACCACCCAGGGGTTGCCCAGCTCGCGGCGCACCAGGTCGCTGAAGGTGCGCGAGCTGTACACCCGGCCGTCGCTGAGGAAGTACTTGCGTCCGGGCTGGCCGTGGTCGAGGGCCAGGAAGACGGCCTGCACCACGTCTTTCACGTAGACGAAGGTGATGTCCTGCGGCTTGAAGCCCACGGCAAAGTCGGTGTGCTCGCTGATGCTTTTCACCATCATGAAGTAGTCCTTCTCCCGCGGTCCGTACACCCCCGTGGGGCGCAGGGTCACGCAGGGCAGGCCGTCCATGCTGTCGAGCAGCCGCTCGGCCTCCAGCTTGCTGCGTCCGTAGGCCGTGTTGGGGCGCGGCGTGTCGCGCTCGGTAATCTCGGTGTAGGGCTGTTTCTCGCGCACGGGTCCGAACACGCTCAGGCTGCTCACGAACACGAAGCGCCGCAGCGGCGTCTTCAGTTCCGTGAGGGCCTCGGCCAGGTTCCTGGTGCCCCGGGTGTTGGTGGCGAAGAAGTCGGACGCGTGGAGGCACTTGGTCACGCCCGCGGCGTGTACCACGTAGTCGAGCCTGAGGTCTTTGAGCTGCTCCTTGAGCTGCCGCTTGTCGCCCAGGTCCAGTTCGATGAAGTGTATGCGGCTGTCTGCCAGGTAGGCGCGGCTGCTTGTCTTCCTTACGGCCGCCCACACCTGCATGCCCCTGTTCAGGGCCTCCTCGGCGATAAAGCTGCCGATGAAGCCGGTGGCTCCGGTGATGAGTATGTTCATGTCTTTTCGGTTTTTGCAGTGACGGTTGGTCAGCGGTGTGCGCCGCGGTGCCGCGCACCCGTTTTTCGGCTGGTGCGCTCAGCCCTCGGCGCCGAGCCGTTTCATCCAGCGCCCGCCGGCCATGCAGGCCACGCCGAGCGCGATGAAGGGGATGCTGAGCAGCTGTCCCATGTCAAGGGGCAGGCTGGCCTCGAAGGCCTCCTGCACCTCCTTGGTGTATTCGATGAGGAAGCGTGCGGTGAAGATGCAGGTGAGGCAGAGGCCGAAGAAGAAGCCCGTGCCCACGCGTGCGGGCCGCTTGCGGTAGACGGCCCACCCGATGAAGAAGAGCAGCGCGTAGGCCAGCGCCTCGTAGAGCTGTCCCGGGTGGCGCGGCATGGTGTCGACCCGGGCGAAGATGAAGGCCCAGGGCACGTCGGTCACCTTGCCGATGATCTCCGAGTTCATCAGGTTGCCCAGGCGGATGAAGCAGGCTGTGGCCGGCGTGGCGATGGCCACGTTGTCGAGCACGCGCCAGATGTTCACCTTGGTCTTGCGCACATAGAGCCACAGGGCCGCCATGAGGCCCAGCGTTCCGCCGTGGCTGGCCAGTCCCTCGTAGCCGGTGAATTTCCAGCCCCCCTGGGGCAGGAAGTGGATGGGCAGCAGCATCTCGGCCACGTGGGCCGGCGACGCCAGGTAGTAGCCGGGCTGGTAGAACAGGCAGTGGCCCAGCCGGGCGCCCGCCAGGATGCCGACGAAGCAGTAGACGAACAGCGGCTCGAACAGCTCGGCCTTGATTCCCTGCTGCCTGTACAGCCTCCTCACGATGAGGTAGGCCAGCAGCAGCCCCGCCAGCCAGCACAGGCTGTACCAGCGTACAAACCCGAAGGCCGTCAGGTCCGGGTTCCAGTAGACGAACAGTGACATGGCCTTGGCGTTTAGACGTTGAACCTGAAGTGCATGATGTCGCCGTCCTCCACCACGTAGTCCTTGCCCTCGATGCCCAGTTTCCCGGCCTCGCGCACGGCGGCCTCTGAGCCGTAGGCGATGTAGTCGTCATACTTGATCACCTCGGCGCGGATGAATCCCTTCTCGAAGTCGGTGTGGATAACGCCGGCGCACTGCGGCGCCTTCCACCCCTTGTGGTAGGTCCAGGCCTTCACCTCCATCTCGCCGGCGGTGATGAAGGTCTGCAGGTTCAGCAGCGAGTAGGCCTTCTTGATGAGCCTGTTCACGCCGCTCTCCTCCAGTCCCAGCTCCTCGAGGAACATCTGCTTGTCCTCGTACGACTCGAGCCCGGCGATGTCCTCCTCGGTCTTGGCGGCTATCACCATGGCCTCGGCGCCCTCCTCGCGCGCCAGCTCCTCCACTTTCTGTGTCAGCGCGTTGCCGGTCTTGGCGCCCGCCTCGTCCACGTTGCACACGTAGAGCACCGGCTTGGCCGTGAGCAGAAACAGGTTGCGGGCCGCGTCCTGCTCCTCTTTCGAGTCGAACGTCACCGTGCGCGCGTTCCTGCCCTGCTCCAGCGCGCCCTTGTAGGCTTCGAGCACGGCGGCCTCCACCCTGGCCTCCTTGTTGCCGGCGGCCGCTGCCTTCTGCTGCTTGGCCAGGCGGCTCTCCACCGTCTCCAGGTCTTTGAGCTGCAGTTCGGTGTCAATGATTTCCTTGTCGCGTATGGGGTCGATGGCGCAGTCAACGTGCGTGATGTTCTCGTCCTCGAAGCAGCGCAGCACATGGATGATGGCGTC
This sequence comes from uncultured Prevotella sp., assembly GCA_937895845.1. GTDB lineage: Bacteria > Bacteroidota > Bacteroidia > Bacteroidales > Bacteroidaceae > Prevotella. The sequence continues at coordinate 65,587 of CALBLK010000042.1, forward strand.
GGTCTCGCGGATGTTGCCCAGGAACTTGTTGCCCAGGCCCTCGCCCTTCGACGCGCCCTTCACCAGTCCGGCGATGTCAACAATCTCGCAGGTGGCGGGCACGATGCGTCCGGGGTGCACCAGCTCGGCCAGCTTGGTGAGCCGCTCGTCGGGCACGGTGATCACGCCCACGTTGGGCTCTATCGTGCAGAAAGGGAAGTTGGCTGCCTGCGCCTTTGCGCTTGACAGGCAGTTGAACAGGGTCGATTTGCCCACGTTGGGCAGCCCCACAATACCACATTTTAATGCCATTTCTTTATTTTGTTTTCTGTTTGTAATTCCTTTGCAAAGTTAGTTGATTTTGGCCGAAAGGCGAAACAAAAGCGGTGCAAAGGGTGTTCAGGGCCCTTGTTTCGGCCTGCCGCCGCGTTCTCACCCCTTGCCGTGGGGCGGCATGCGGCGCCGGGCGTGCCGGGTGAGCGCCAGCCGCACCAGCAGGAAGTTCAGCGGCACGGCCACGGCGTAGACGGGCAGGGGCACCCATTCGGGGGGCACGCCGGCCAGGCAGAACAGGTTGAACAGGCTGATCTGAACCGCATAGTTCACGGCGTGGCTGCCGGCAAACTTCGCAAGCCGCGCCCACGAGGGGCTTACCCTGAACGTGTAGGCCACCGACAGGGCGTAGTTGCACGCAAAGCTCACGGCGAAGCCTGCGGTGTAGGCCACGTTCTTTTCGGCCACCGGCAGCAGCAGCCAGTACACGCCGTAGTGGATGGCCGTGGCCGCCACGCCCACCACGCCGAAGCGCGCCAGCTCGCCAAGCCTTGCGGCCCGGGGGCCGGCGCTGTGTGTGTTGTCTGTCTTCATGCCGTCTTGATATGGATGGACAGCCAGGGCTGTCTGGCCGCATGGCTGCCTGGGCGGGGTGGGGGAGTGGCCCGCTCAGTGGGCCTCGAGCCAGTTGGCCCCCCAGCCGCAGTCGGCCACCAGGGGCACCCGCATCTTGAGGGCCTGTTCCATCTCCTCTTTCACGATGCGTTCCACGCTTTCCCTCTCCCCGGGCGGCACGCTGAAGTTCAGTTCGTCGTGCACCTGGATAATCATTTTCGCGCGGATGCCTTCGGCCCTGAAGCGGCGGTCTATGCGCACCATGGCCACCTTGATGATGTCGGCTGCCGTGCCCTGGATGGGCGCGTTGATGGCGTTGCGCTCGGCAAAGCCCCTCACGGTGGCGTTGCGCGAGCTGATGTCGGGCAGGTAGCGGCGGCGCCCGAAGAGCGTGGTCACGTAGCCCTGGCGGCGCGCCACCTCCTTCGCCTCCTCCATGTAGGCTCTCACCTGCGGGAAGGTGTCAAAGTAGCCGTCAATCAGCTCCTTGGCCTCCGCGCGGCTGATGCCGAGGCGCTCGGCCAGTCCGAAGGTGGTGATGCCGTAGATGATGCCGAAGTTGGCGCGCTTCGCCTTGGTGCGCTCGTCGCGGGTCACCTCGCCGATGGGCTTCCTGTATATCCTGGCCGCCGTGGCGGCGTGGATGTCCTGTCCCTCGCTGAAGGCCTCCACCATGTTGGGGTCGCCGCTGAGGTGGGCCATCACGCGCAGCTCTATCTGGCTGTAGTCGGCCGAGAAGAACAGGCAGCCCGGCTCGGGCACGAAGGCCTTGCGTATCTCCTTGCCGTCCTCGCCGCGTATGGGGATGTTCTGCAGGTTGGGGTCGCTGCTCGACAGGCGTCCCGTGGCGGTCACCGTCTGGTTGAACGAGGTGTGTATGTGCCCCGTGTGGGGGTTGACGAGCTGCGGAAGCGCGTCGACATAGGTGCTCAGCAGTTTTTTCAGTCCCCGGTAGTCCAGTATGCGGGCCACTATCTCGTGCTTGTGGGCCAGGGCTTGCAGCACCTCCTCGCTGGTGACAAACTGCCCCGACTTGGTTTTCTTGGCCTTCTCAACCAGCTTCAGCTTGCCAAACAGGATGTCGCCCACCTGCCGTGGCGACGAGATGTTGAACTCCTCGCCGGCCAGGCGGTAGATGTCCTGTTCGATGTCGCGCAGCCTCCCGTTGAACAGCTGCGACGTTTCGGCCAGCGCGCCGGTGTCCAGGCGCACGCCGCTCAGCTCCATCCCGGCCAGCACCTGCATCAGCGGCATCTCGATGTCGCGGAACAGCCGCTCAACCCCCCTTTCGGCGAGCACCGGCTCCAGCGTGTTCTTCAGCCGCAGTGTGATGTCGGCATCCTCGGCAGCGTAGTCCAGCACGGCCCCGGGCTCCAGGTCGCGCATTGACCGCTGGCCGCGCCCCTTGGGCCCGATGAGCTCTTCGATGTGCACGGTGCGGTAGTTCAGGTAAACCTCTGCCATGTAGTCCATGTTGTGGTGTAGCTCCGGCTGGATGAGATAGTGGGCTATCATCGTGTCGAACATCTCGCCGGCCACTGTCACCCCGTAGCGGTGGAGCACCTTGAGGTCGTACTTCAGGTTTTGCCCCACCTTCACGATTTTGGCGTTCTCATAGAGCGGTTTAAACAAATTAACAATCTTTTCGGCTTCTTCACGTTCTGCCGGAATGGGCACGTAAAACGCCTCTCCCTCGCGGGCGGCGAAGCTCAAACCCACCAGTTCGGCCGCCATTGCGTCGGTCGAAGTGGTCTCTGTGTCCAGACTGAGAATTTGTTTTGTCAATAAATAGTCACGAATTTTCTTCATTTCATCCTCACTGTCAGCAAGTTGGTAGTTGTGAGGTGTGGTTTTTAGGCTCTCAAAACTTGCGTTTTTTTCGCCAGCTTGGCCGTCGGTCGGATTTTCGGCAAACAAATCGAGTTGCCTGTTGGCGTTATTTGAACTATTTTCTGATTTTTTAAGGATTCTGTTTGCGAGCGACTTAAACTCCAGTTCGTCAAAAATTTTCTTCAGTTCCTCCTCGTCCGGCTCGCTCACCTTCATTGACTCGAGCGGCAGGTCGAGGGGCACGTCGGTCCTGATGGTGGCGAGAAACTTCGAGAACCTTATCTTGTCGGCGTTCTCCTCCACCTTTTTCTTCATCGCCCCCTTGAGCTCGCCGGTGTTGCCGAGCAGGTTCTCCACACTGCCAAACTGGCTGATGAGCTTCACGGCGGTCTTCTCGCCCACGCCCGGGCAGCCGGGTATGTTGTCGGACGCGTCGCCCATCAGCGCCAGCAGGTCGGTCACCTGGGCCGTGTCGCTGATGCCATACTTCTGCTTGATGGCTTCCTCGTCGAGCACCTCGTAGCCGTTGTCGCCGTATCTGGGGCGGTACATCCTCACGTTGGGCCCCACCAGTTGCCCGTAGTCCTTGTCGGGGGTGAGCATGAGCGTGTCCACCCCGGCGGCCCCGGTGCGCCTGGCGATGGTGCCAATCACGTCGTCGGCCTCGAAGCCGGGCACCTCGACCGCGGTGATGCGCCATGCCTTGAGGATGTCCTTGATGACGGGCACTGACCGCTTGATGTCCTCGGGGCAGGCCTCGCGCTGCGCCTTGTACTCGGGGTAGGCCTCGTGGCGGAACGTGGGTCCGCTGGGGTCGAAGGCCACGGCGATGTGCGTCGGCGACTCCTTGCCGAGCACCTCGCCCACGGTGTTCACAAAGCCCATGATGGCCGAGGTGTTCAGACCTTTCGAGTTGATCCGGGGGTTTTTGATAAAGGCATAGTAGGCCCGGTAGATCAGCGCATACGCGTCGATGAGAAACAGTTTATCCATCTTTCAGTCCATTTTCAGTGTAAAATTACTAAAAAAAAACAGCATATCCCGAAATAATCAGTAATTTTGTATCAAATATGACAACAATGGATGGCTTGACACTGATTAAACAGCCAATAGCGAGAGAGCTGTCAGACTTTACCGCCCTCTTTGACAAGTCGATGACCCACAGCGACGGAATGCTCGCGCAGGTGCTAAGGCACATCCGCCAGCGTGCGGGCAAGCGCATGCGCCCCATGCTCACGCTGCTCATGGCCAAGAACTTCGGCTGTGTGACCCAGACCACCCAGTATGCCGCCGTGGGCCTCGAGCTGCTCCACACGGCCAGCCTCGTTCACGACGACGTGGTCGACGAGAGTGCCGAGCGGCGCGGGCAGGCCTCGGTCAACGCCACCTACAGCAACCAGGTTGCCGTGCTCGTGGGCGACTACCTGCTTTCGACGGCCCTGCTCTGCGTGTCGCGCACCGGCAACCTCACCATTGTCGAGTATCTCTCGGAGCTGGGCCGCACGCTGGCCAGCGGCGAGATTCTGCAGCTCTCAAACATCCAGTGCGACGACATCTCAGAGGAGGTCTACTACCAGGTGATCAGCCAGAAGACGGCCGCGCTCTTCGAGGCCTGCTGCGCCATAGGAGCCCTGTCGGCCGGAGCAGGGGGCGAGGCCATCGCCGCGGCGCGCACCTTTGGCCGCAACCTGGGCATCATCTTCCAAATCAGGGACGACATTTTCGACTACTTCGAGTCGGACGAGATAGGCAAGCCAACCGGCAACGACATGGCAGAGGGCAAGCTCACGCTGCCGGCCATACACGCCGTGAACGCCGCCGGCGACCCGGCCATCCGTGCGCTTGCGCTCAAGGTGAAGGGCCGCACCATCACGCCAGCCGAGATTGCGCGCCTCGTGGACTATACCAAGGCGCACGGCGGCATCGAGTATGCCGAGCGCCGAATGGATGACTTCAGGCGCGAGGCCCTGGCGTTCGTCGGCGCCTATGCTGCCGACCCGGCCATCAAGGCGGCCCTCGCCGCCTACCTTGACTTTGTGATCAGCCGCAACAAGTGAGCCGGCGCGTTGAGACGCAGCGAGGGCGCCTGTAATCGTTACAGGCGCCCTCGCTGCGTTATATCCTGACCTGTGCCATGGCCCCGGTTTGGGCTTGTGCCCTTCGGCCCGGCCCCGGGGGGTCAGAAGAACTTGGTCTCGCGGCCCACCACCTCGCTCAGCAGCATGTTGGCCAGGCGGCTGGTGCCCAGGCGGAGCCACTCGTTGGTGAGCCACTTGTCGCCCAGCACCTCCTTGACTATCGTGTAGTAGATGAGCGCGTCGGCCACCGTGTTCAGTCCGCCGGCTGGCTTGAACCCTATCTGGATGCCCGTCTCGTCATAGTACTCCTTGATGGCCTGGCACATCACGTAGGCGGCCTCGGGCGTGGCGGCCGGCTCCAGCTTGCCGGTGCTGGTCTTGATGTAGTCGGCTCCGGCATACATGGCCAGGATGCTGGCTTTCTTGATGTTCGAGGCCGTTTTCAGGCAGCCGGTCTCAAGGATGACTTTCATCTTGTGCGTGCCGCACACCTCCTTCAGCTCGTGGATGTCGTCGGCCACGCCCTCGTAGTCGCCGCTGAGAAACTTGCCCACGGGCATCACGATGTCTATCTCCGTGGCGCCGTCCTTGAGGGCCAGCGCCGTCTCGGCCACCTTGACCTCGAGCAGGGCCTGCGACGAGGGGAAGCTGCCCGACACGCAGGCCACGCCCACGCCGTCGACCTCGAGCGACTGGCTCACCGTGGAGGCGAAGCAGGGGTAGACGCAGATGGTGGCCACGTGGGGCAGGGTGGGGTACTCCTCGTCAAACCTGTTGACGCGCTCTGTAAAGGCCAGCACGCTCTCCTCCGAGTCGGTGGTCTTCAGCGTGGTCAGCTCCACGCTGCCCAGCAGGAAACGCTTCACCTCGGGCGTGTCGTTGCCGGGCACTTTCTCGGCGATAAGCTTCTTCACGGCGGCGCGCACCTCGTCGTCGCTGATGTTGGTGTTATACTTGGCCAGCGCCTGCTCGTAGATGCTCAGCGGACGCTCTCCGGCATACTCGAAGCCGGGCTCGCTGTGCGCATGTTCTTCTTTCATAGTCAATGTTTTTTTTTATGGTTTCAACTTTGTTGCTACTGTCGTTCCAGCTTGGGGTTGTCCAGGTGCCGCGTATTGTCGCGCGCGGTCTTTTTCCCGATGTTGCGCCGCAGCTCCTCCGTGAGGTCGGTGCCGGTCTGGTTGGCGATGCACAGCAGCACCCACAGCACGTCGGCCAGCTCGTCGCCCAGGTTGGCCGTCTCGCCCCGCTTGAAGCTCTGGTCGCCGTAGAGGCGCGCCATCACGCGGGCCAGCTCGCCCACCTCCTCGGTGAGCACCGCCATGTTGGTGAGCTCGGAGAAGTAGCGCACGCCGTACTCCTTGATCCAGCGGTCTACCAGCTGCTGCGCCTCGCGCAGCGTTATCTCTTTGTCCATAGCCTCACTCCCTGTTTTTCGAGTCCATGCAGATGGTCACCGGGCCGTCGTTGAGCAGCGCCACTTTCATGTCGGCGCCAAACTCGCCCGTGGCTGTCGGCCGCCCTGTTGCCGCGCTCATCTGCCGGCAGAAATGCTCGTAGAGCGGCATGGAGATGCTGTGGCCGGCGGCCCTGAGCCACGATGGGCGGTTGCCCTTCTTATAGCTGGCGTACAGGGTGAACTGGCTCACCACCATCACCTCGCCGCCGACATCGGTCACCGAGCGGTTCATCACGCCGTCGGCGTCGTCAAAGATGCGCAGTGCCGCCGCCTTTCTCGCCAGCCAGTCGGCATCCTCGGCTGTGTCGTCGCCGCACACGCCGAGCAGGATGAGCAGCCCCTGGCCGATGGCCGACTTCAGCTGTCCGCCGATGGTCACGCTGGCGTGGCTCACGCGCTGTATCACTATTCTCATACTGCAAATATAATGTTTTTTTCTGACAAATGCCGCGTGCGCTGAATGATTATGTCTTTTTCTTCGATTTCCTGCGCGTTTTCAAAAACTTTTTCCTGCCCGACGGAAATATCGCCTAATTTTAATGTTTTATATAAACAGTTGACACTTAACATGTTGCAGTGTTTAATCCTGCTTTCCTTTCACTTTTTCCTGTCTGCTGTTCAGCCATTTGGGCCGTTTGGCAGCGCGGGACGGCCTGTCTTGCGCGGCGGTGCGCACCGTTTTGGCTTGCCCCTTGCTGCAAATAGCCGTGCCATAGGGGCCGTTTGCCACGCCTTTCCCCCCCTGTTGTGGGGCAGCGCTTGCCGGTTGCGGCTTTCTGCTGCGCTATTTCGCGAAAACAGATTGTTATGTTTTTTTATTTTCATTGGCTGTTTCGGGCCGTTTTGCTGACGTGTTTCTGGCCGTTTTGCTGTCGTTTTTCGGGTTGTTTTCAGACGTTTTTCTGGCCGTCTTGGAGACGGTGCCAGCTGTTTTGCTTTAGTTGTCCCCCCTGTTTTTTCGCTGTTTCCGTGCCGGCGGTTCGCTGTTTCCGTGCCTGTTCATTCGTTTTCGCCCCCTTTGAAATGCGCGTTGAGCAGCCGGGCCTTGGCCGGCCCTACAATGGCGGTGAGCGTCTCCAGTGACGCTTCCCTGATTTGTTTGACGCTCTTCAGCCTGTGGAGCAGCAGCTCCCTGGCCTTGGGGCCTATGCCCTTGATGTCGTCCAGCTCGCTGTGCAGCTGCCTTTTCGACCGCTTGTCGCGGTGGAAGGTGATGGCGTAGCGGTGAACCTCGTCCTGTATCTGGGTGAGCACGCGGAACAGTTCGCTGCCGGTCTTGACCTGCACCGTCACGGGCGGGTTGCCAAACAGCAGCTCGTTGGTGCGGTGGCGGTCGTTCTTGGCCAGTCCGGCAATGGGGATGTGCAGTCCCAGCTCGTCCTCGACAACCTGTCTCACCACGCTCATCTGCCCCTGTCCGCCATCGGTGATAATCAGGTCGGGCAGGGGAGCGTCCTCGGCAACCATCCGGCTGTAGCGGCGCCGCACAACCTCCTGCATCGAGGCATAGTCGTCGGGTCCGGCCACGGTCTTGATGGTGTACTTGCGGTAGTCCTTTTTCGAGGGCTTGAGGGCCTTGAACACCACGCACCCGGCCACCGCGTCGGCGCCCGAGATGTTCGAGTTGTCGAAACATTCGATGGTGTAGGGCAGCCGCCCCAGCTTCAGCGCGTCCTGCAGCTCCTTCATGAGCCGCGTCTGCTTCTGTTCGGGGTTGAGCTTCTCCGCCTGCTTCAGCCGGTCAAAGCGGTACTGCTTGCCGTTCATCAGCGACAGCTCCAGCAGTGTGCGCTTGTCGCCGCGCTGCGGCACGGTGAGGGTGACCCCCTGGAGGCCGAGGTCGAGGTGGAAGGGCACCACAATCTCCCTTGACGTGCTGCCGAAGCGGTTGCGCATCTCCACGATGCCCATGGCCAGCAGCTCCTCGTCGGTCTCGTCGAGCCGCTTGCGGTACTCGAACGTGAACGACTGGTTGATGGCCCCCTCTGTCACGTGGATATAGTTGATGAAGGCCAGCTTTTCGTCGCTCGTAATCGTCACCACGTCGATGTTGTCAATGGTGTGGCTCACCACCTCGCTCTTGGCGCAGAAGCTGCTCACCAGCAGGTAGCGCCGCTTGACCTCCTCGGCCTCCTCGAAGCGCAGCTGGCCGGCCAGCAGCTCCATCTCCTCGCGCATGTCGCGGAGGATGCCGCGCGTGTTGCCCTTGAGAATCTCCTTGGCCTGCTCGATGTTTCGCCGGTAGCTCTCGGGCGACTGCTTGCCCGCGCAGGGGCCGCCGCAGTTCTTGATGTGATAGTCCAGGCACACGTGGTACTTGCCCTGCGCGATGCCCTCGAGGGTCAGCGTCTGCCGGCAGGTGCGGGGTTGGTAGAGCTTCTTGATGAGGTCGAGCACGGCGTACATCGAACTCACGTGCGAGTAGGGGCCGTAGTAGGTGCCCCACCGCTTGTTGATGGTGCGTGTCTTGAAGATGCGCGGAAACGGCTCGTTGGTCACGCAGATGCTCGGGTAGGTCTTGCCGTCCTTGAGCAGAACGTTGTACTTTGGGTTGTATTTCTTGATGAGACTGTTCTCCAGCAGCAGGGCGTCCTCCTCGGTGTTCACCACGGTGTAGGTGATGTTCTCAATCTTGCTCACCAGCACCTTGGTCTTAAACCTGTCTACCTCCGTGTGGAAATAGGACGACACCCGGGCCTTCAGGTTTTTCGCCTTGCCTACATAGATAATGGTGCCGTCGGCATCATAGTACTGGTAGCTGCCCGGTTTCTCGGGCATGCTCCTCACAATGGCTTTCAGCCTTTCAAGCCTTTTCTCGTTCTGTTCCTTGGTCATGTTGCTTGTTCTCTATGTTCCCTTTCTGTAGGTGTATTGCTTCCGCCCAGTCCGTAGCTTGCTTCCGCCCAGTCCGTAGCTAGCTGCTGCCTGATTTCGTGTTTGCCTCACCCTTTCGTTCGCGTGAGTAGAAACACTGTAACCCCTTTGTTTATAACGCTTTTAAGGATTAAAGTTTCACGTGAAACTTATGTGCCTTTTCCTTGTCACGTGCTTCGCTGCCGGATGGCCTGTGGCCCTCCTGCCGCCTTGCCGGCCTTGCTTGCAGCGCTGCTGTTGCCGGCTGTCCGCTGCAAGCACCATCCCGGTGGCAACGCTTAATGCCCTTTCGGGCTAAAACGCCGCAGGAGAGAATGTGGTTAGCCCGCCATTCTCTCCTGTGCCGTGTGTTGGTTGCTGTTGCAGCGTCACACCTTGATGAGTGTGGTAATCTCGGTGTCCTTGTCGAAGTTGTCGCGTCCGTGCAGACCCTCGTCGCTGATTTCGATGATGAAGTTCACGTAGATGTTTTTCGGGTGAAACTTCTTCACCAGGTTGTAGGCGGCGCGCATCGTTCCCCCCGTGGCCAGCAAGTCGTCGTGAAGCAGCACCACATCGTCGGGTGAAATGGCATCTTTGTGAATCTCTATGGTGTCGGTGCCATACTCCTTTGTGTAGCTCTCCTGCACGGTCTCTGCCGGGAGCTTGCCCGGCTTGCGGCAGAGCACCACGCCGGCGTTGAGCTTGACGGCCAGGGCCGATGCAATCACGAAGCCGCGGCTCTCTATTCCGACAATCTTGGTGATGCCCTTGTCCTTGTAAATTTCGTAGAGCTCATCGACCATTATCCGCAGACACTCCGGGTTTTTGAAGAGCGTTGTGACATCGCGGAAGTTGATTCCCTTTTTCGGAAAATCCGGAATACAGCGCAGATTCTCCATCAGTGTTTTGTTGTTCATACTCAGTTACTTAGTATAATGTATTTATTTCTTTTGTTTCACGTGGAACTCCGGGCTTCCGCCTGTCCCTGTCGCGGGCCGTGGCCTTAGGTGTGGCTGTGCCGCCTGCTGCCGTCCCGGCGGTGGGGCTTGGCTTTCTTGCGGTGTGCTCAGCGCCCCATGAGCACCAGCATCACGTTGATGTCGCTCGGAGACACGCCCGGGATGCGGCTTGCCTGTGCCAGCGTGTCGGGGTTGATGGCCGCCAGCTTCTGGCGCGCCTCGGTTGACAGCTGCTGCATTTCGGCGTAGTTGAACCGCCCCTTGATGCGGATGTTCTCCAGCCGGTGCATCTTGTCGGCCACCATGCGCTCGCGCTCGATGTAGCCCCTGTACTTGATGCGTATATCGGTGGCTTCGACAATTTCGTCCTTTCTGTCTGTGACGGCCTCCATGCGCTCGCGCAGGGCCGGCACCAGTTGCGCCAGCCGTTCCATGCTGAGCTGCGGGCGCGCGAGCAGGTCGTACAGCCTTGTGCCCTCGCGGAGTGGGGTGGTGCCCATCTGCTCAAGCGCGCTGTTGACGGCGGCGGGCTTTACCGTTGTCGAGATGCAGAAACGTTCCATTTCTTCGATGGCGTTCCGCTTCTTCAGCCACCAGTTGTACCGCTCCCCCGAGGCCAGTCCCATGCGGTAGGCGCGTTCGGTGAGGCGCGCGTCGGCGTCGTCCTGCCGCAGCAGGATGCGGTATTCGGCCCTCGAGGTGAACATGCGGTAGGGCTCGTCGACGCCCTTGGTCACCAGGTCGTCCACCAGTACGCCGATGTAGCTCTCGTCGCGCCCCATCACAAAGGGCGCGCCGCCACCGCAGCGGATGGCCGCGTTGGCCCCGGCCACCAGTCCCTGTCCGCCCGCCTCCTCGTAGCCCGTGGTGCCGTTCACCTGTCCGGCGAGGAACAGTCCGGGCACCACCTTCGACTCCAGCGTGTGGTCAAGCTGCGTGGGGTCGAAGAAGTCGTACTCTATGGCGTAGCCCGGCCGGTACACCCTCACGTCGCGCAGCGCCGGGATGTGGCGCAGCGCCGCCAGCTGCACCCCGATGGGCAGCGACGACGAGAAGCCGTTGAGGTACATCTCGTTGGTGTCCTCGCCCTCGGGTTCGAGGAACAGCGGGTGCTGGTCCTTGCCGGGAAAGGTGGTGAGCTTGGTTTCGATGGAGGGGCAGTAGCGCGGCCCGATGCTCTTGATCTGTCCGTTGTATAGCGGGGAGTCGGCCAGTCCGCTGCGCAGTGTGTCGTGCACGGCCCTGTTGGTTGAGCACGTCCAGCACGGCAGCTGCCTGAGCCGCCGGCTCGGACCCATGAAGGAGAACTGGTGGAAGTCGGTCTCGCCCGGCTGCTCCTCCATGTCCTCGAAGTGTACGCTGCGGCGGTCGATGCGCACGGGCGTTCCCGTCTTCATGCGTGCCGAGCGGATGCCGTGCCTCGTGACGCTCTCGGTGAAGCGGGGCACGGCCGGTTCGGCTATGCGCCCCCCGCTCACCATGGTGCGGCCGATGTGCATCAGTCCGTTGAGAAAGGTGCCCGCGGTCACCACCACGGCCTTGGCGCGCAGCGTGACTCCCCAGATGGTGCGCACGCCCGCGGCCTCGCCGCCGCTGACCAGCAGCTCGTCGGCCTGGTCTTGCCACACGTCGAGGTTGCCGGTGCGGTCAAGTGTGGCGCGCCACTGCCAGATGAACCGCCCCCGGTCGCACTGCGCGCGTGGGCTCCACACGGCTGGCCCCTTGCTGCGGTTGAGCATGCGGAACTGTATGGCGGTGGCGTCGGCCACGCGGCCCATCTCGCCGCCCAGCGCGTCAATCTCGCGCACAATCTGCCCCTTGGCTATCCCGCCCACGGCGGGGTTGCAGCTCATCTGCGCAATCTTGTTCATGTCCATGGTCACCAGGCACGTGCGGGCGCCCAGGCGCGCCGCCGCCACCGCAGCCTCGCAGCCGGCGTGGCCGCCGCCGATGACCAGCACATCGTATCTCAGTTCGTAGTCCATCGTAGTGAAAAGGGCCGGCAGGCGGCGCCCGGCCTTGCGCGCAGCGCCGCCTGATGCGTTGCAAAACGGCCCGTTCGGGGTGGCAAAATTACGCATAATAATTTATTTTTGCCTGCGTTTACTTTGATTTATCATTAAATTATAGTAATTTTGCGTGCAAAATGCCTCCTGTAATACCTATTATCAGCGAGCAAGCCTGCGGCCTCGCGCCCACCTCTTGTTGGTGGTGACGGGCTGTCTGCGGCGTGCCCGGGAACAAGATTATTCATTAACAACAGTTCAATAACTTAATTTTCAATCATTTATGTGGTTATTCAATTCATCTATCGGTAGGAAGGTTGTGATGTCCGTGACCGGCATTGCGCTCATCCTGTTCCTGACATTCCACATGCTCATGAACATGGTGGCGCTGTTTTCGGCCGAGGGTTACAACATGATTTGTGGGTTCCTGGGTGCCAACTGGTACGCCCTTGTGGGCACGGCGGCCCTGGCCGCGCTGGCCGTGTTCCACATCGTTTACGCCTTTATCCTGACGGCGCAGAACCGCAGCGCGCGCGGAACCTCGCGCTATGCCGTGACCGCCAAGCCGGCGAAGGTGGAGTGGGCCTCGCAGAACATGCTCGTGCTGGGACTCATCGTCCTGCTCGGCCTGGCCCTCCACCTGTTCAACTTCTGGTACAACATGATGTTTGCCGAGCTGACCGGCATCGCCGTGCCCCACGAGCCGTCCGACGGCTACGCCTACATCCGCGACACCTTCTCCTGCCCTGTCTACGTCATCCTCTACATCGTGTGGCTGGCCGCCATCTGGTTCCACCTGTCCCACGGCTTCTGGAGCGCCATGCAGACGCTGGGGTGGAGCGGCAAGACCTGGCTCTGCCGCTGGAAGGTGATAGGCATCGCCTACACCACAGTCCTCATGCTCGGATTCCTCGCGGTGGTGCTGTTCTTCGCGTTCTGCCCCTGCTGCACCGCCTGCTGCTAAGCGCACCCACCTGTCACATACCTAATATAAAGAAAGAATTATGGCTAAGCAATTAAATTCCAGAATACCCGAAGGCCCCGTGGCCGAGAAATGGACCAACTACAAGGCTCACCAGCGCCTGGTGAACCCCAAGAACAAACTGAAGCTCGACATCATCGTGGTGGGCACCGGCCTGGCCGGCGCCTCGGCCGCCGCCTCGCTCGGCGAGATGGGCTTCAACGTCCTGAACTTCTGCATCCAGGACTCCCCCCGGCGCGCTCACTCCATCGCCGCCCAGGGAGGCATCAACGCCGCCAAGAACTACCAGAACGACGGCGACTCCGTTTACCGCCTTTTCTATGACACAGTGAAAGGCGGCGACTACCGCGCCCGCGAGGCCAACGTCTACCGTCTGGCCGAGGTGTCAAACGACATCATCGACCAGTGCGTGGCACAGGGCGTGCCCTTCGCGCGCGAGTATGGCGGCATGCTCGCCAACCGCTCGTTCGGCGGCGCGCAGGTGAGCCGCACCTTCTACGCCAAGGGGCAGACCGGACAGCAGCTGCTGCTCGGCGCCTACTCCTCGCTCAGCGCGCAGGTGAAGGCCGGAAAGGTGACCCTCTACACCCGCTACGAGATGGAGGACCTCGTGATTGTCAGCGGGCGCGCGCGCGGCATCATCGCCAAGAACCTCGTCACCGGCAAGCTGGAGCGCTTCAGCGCCAACGCCGTGGTGATTGCCACCGGCGGCTACGGCAACACCTACTTCCTGTCGACCAACGCCATGGGCTGCAACTGCACCGCAGCCGTGCAGTGCTACCGCAAGGGAGCCTACTTTGCCAACCCCTCGTATGTGCAGATTCACCCCACCTGCATCCCCGTGCACGGCGAGAACCAGTCGAAGCTGACCCTCATGTCGGAGTCGCTCCGCAACGACGGGCGCATCTGGGTGCCCAAGAAGCTGGAGGACGCAAGGAGGCTGCAGGCCGGAGAAATCCAGGGATGGGACATCCCCGAGGAGGACCGCGACTACTACCTGGAGCGCCGCTACCCGGCCTTCGGCAACCTGGTGCCGCGCGACGTGGCCAGCCGCGCGGCCAAGGAGCGCTGCGACAAGGGCTATGGCGTGAACAACACCGGCAAGGCCGTGTTCCTCGACTTCTCCGAGAGCATCAACCGCCTGGGGCTCGACCAGATTATGCAGCGCTACGGCAACCTGTTTGACATGTACGAGGAGATCACCGACGTGTTCCCAGGAGAGCTGGGCAAGGAGATCAACGGCGTGAAGTACTACAAGCCGATGATGATCTTCCCCGCCGTGCACTACACCATGGGCGGCATCTGGGTGGACTACGAGCTGCAGACCACCGTGCCCGGCCTGTTCGCCATCGGCGAGTGCAACTTCTCCGACCACGGAGCCAACCGCCTCGGCGCGTCCGCGCTGATGCAGGGCCTGGCCGACGGCTACTTCGTGCTGCCGTACACCATACAGAACTACCTGGCCGACCAGGAGGTGTGGCCGCACGTGCCGACCAGCCTGCCCGAGTTCGAGGAGGCCGAGAAGGCTGTCGCCGCCGAGACCGACCGGCTGATGGCCATCGGCGGGAAGCGCTCGGTCGACTCCATCCACAAGGAGCTGGGCCACATCATGTGGGAGCACGTGGGCATGGGACGCACCAAGGAGGGCCTCGAGGAAGGCCTGAGGCTCCTCAAGGAGCTGCGCAAGGAGTTCAACACCAACCTGCACATACCCGGCTCGAAGGAGGGCCTGAACACCGAGCTTGACAAGGCCATCCACCTGCGCGACTTCATCGTCATGGGCGAGCTTGTGGCCTACGACGCCCTGCACCGCGAGGAGAGCTGCGGCGGCCACTTCCGCGAGGAGTACCAGACCGAGGACGGCGAGGCCAAGCGCGACGACGAGCACTTCTTCTACGTGGGCTGCTGGGAGTACCAGGGCGACGACGAAAAGGCGCCAGAACTCATCAAGGAGCCGCTGGAGTATGAGGCAATCAAGGTACAAACACGTAACTATAAGAACTAAACAATTATGGCAAAGAACATTAGTTTCACACTGAAATACTGGAAGCAGAACGGCCCCAAGGCCGAGGGTCACTTCGACACACGTGAGATGAAGAACATCCCCGACGACACCTCGTTCCTCGAAATGCTCGACATCCTCAACGAGGAGCTTATCAACGAGGGGCAGGAGCCGTTTGTCTTCGACCACGACTGCCGCGAGGGCATCTGCGGCATGTGCTCGCTCTACATCAACGGGCACCCCCACGGGCCCGCCACCGGCGCCACCACGTGCCAGCTCTACATGCGCCGCTTCAGCGACGGCGAAGTCATCACGGTGGAGCCCTGGCGCTCGGCCGCCTTCCCGGTCATCAAGGACTGCATGGTTGACCGCTCGGCCTTTGACAAGATCATCCAGGCCGGCGGCTACAACACCGTGCGCACCGGGCAGGCGCAGGACGCCAACGCCATCCTGATTCCCAAGGAGGTGGCCGACGAGGCCATGGACGCCGCCACCTGCATCGGCTGCGGCTGCTGCGTGGCCGCCTGCAAGAACGGCTCGGCCATGCTCTTCGTGTCGTCCAAGGTGTCGCAGCTCGCGCTGCTCCCGCAGGGACGCCCCGAGGCCGCACGGCGCGCCAAGGCCATGGTGATGAAGATGGAGGAGCTGGGCTTCGGCAACTGCACCAACACGCGTGCCTGCGAGGCCGAGTGCCCCAAGAACGAGTCGATCGCCAACATCGCGCGCCTGAACCGCGAGTTCATCAAAGCCAAGCTGGCCGACTGAGCCGGAATGGCATAACGACAGGAGGTGCCGCGGAGCGATTCCGCGGCACCTCCTGCCGTTTCTGCGGGCCTGTTCTGCCGCCGGCGGCGGCCCCCGCGCTTTCCTGAAGGCCCCGGAGCTACTCCATGTTCGAGACAATCACGTCGTCAAACTCGGCGAGGCAGTCGGCTATCTTGGCGCTGTGGCCGTCGCGCTTCATCTTCACGTCCATGGTCACCGCGAGCTGCGAGCCGTGCGGCGCGCCCCCCCGCTTCATCTCCAGGGTGACAATCTCGACGCCGCCGGCCTTCAGCCGGGCGAGCACGTCGCGCACGCTCTGCCGGTCAGAGGCCGTGAACGACAGCTGCACGCTGATGGTGCCGAGGCGCGGCAGCACCACGCTGATGGACTCGAGGCCCACGAGGACCAGCGCCGTGGTGATGCCGGCCATCGCGTAGAGGCCCGTGCCGCAGGCCATGCCTATGGCCGCCGTGACCCACAGCCCGGCCGCTGTGGTGAGGCCGCGCACCACGTTCTTCTGGAAGATGATGGTGCCCGCGCCCAGGAAGCCGATGCCCGACACCACCTGCGCCGCCACGCGCGACACGTCTCTCGCTTCGGAGCCGAAGCCGTATTGTGACACAAGGGTGAACAGCGCGCTGCCAAGCGCCACGAGCACATGGGTGCGGAAACCCGCGTCCTTCGACCGCATCTCGCGCTCGAGGCCTATCGCGCCGCCCAGCAGCAGGGCGGCAATCAGTCGCAGGGTGAAATCTGTCAGCATAGGTTACAGTGTTTGTGATGTGTAGGTTTGGCAGATGCAAATATATGGAAAAAAACGGACGGCCGGTTGGAAAAAGGCGGAAAAGTGACCGTTCCGAGGGCTTCAAGGGCCGTTTCACTGGCGTGCCTCTTGCCGGATCGTCCTTTTATGCGTAACTTTGCAACCCCTTTGTCCGGGGTGGGCGGACTGTCACCCGCCGGCGCATTGCCAAGCACAGGTGACGCTTTGGCAGCTATGGGCAGCCCAGGGCACCCGTTTACACACGAATAACAATGGATACCAGCTTTAAAAAAGGAATGAAACCCCGTCCGTCACTCGCCAGCCACTGCCGCGCCCTCGTCTCGCTGGGACTGCCCATTGTGGTGGGCAACATCGGGAACGTGGTGCTCAGCTTTGCCGACACCCTCATGGTGGGCCACTATGGCATGCGCGAGCTGGCCGCGGCCAGCTTTGTCAACACCCTCATCATGCTGCTCATCGTCTTCGCCATGGGCTTCGCCATGTCCCTCACCCCAGAGGTGGGCCGCCGCTTCGGCCGTGGCGAGCTCGGCCGGATAGGCGGTGTGGTGCGTGCAGCCGCGGTGGCCAACACCCTGCTGGCCGCCATGCTGATGGGCGTTTCGGCCCTGCTCTACACCTTTGTGGGGCGGATGGGGCAGCCCGAGGAGCTGCTGCCGCTCATCCGCCCCTACCTGCTGGTCAACCTGCTGTCGCTGCCCTTCGTCTGCTGGACCAACATGTTCCGCCAGCTTTTCGACACCCTGGGCCACACCAAGGTGTCGATGGTGGTGATGGTGGTGAGCAACCTGGCCAACATTGCCGGCAACTACGCCCTGATCTACGGCCACTGGGGGCTGCCCGAGGCGGGCCTGCTCGGCGCCGGCGTGAGCACGGCCCTGTCGCGCGTGCTCATGGTGGCCATGTTCATGGCGGTGTTCTTCGGCTTCCGCCGCTACCGCGTGTTCCGCCGCGGCTTCGCCGCCGGACCCACCGACTGGGCCGTGTTCCGCCGTCTCAGCGCCCTGGGCTGGCCCTCGGCCCTCCAGACCGGCATGGAGACGGCCGCCTTCTCGCTCACCGCTGTGTTCGTGGGCTGGATAGGCACCACCGCCCTGGCCGCCCACCAGGTGATGATTACCGTTTCCGGACTGTTCTACATGGTCTACCTGGGCATCGCCGTGGCCGTGTCGGTGCGCGTGAGCCATTTCAGCGGGCAGGGCGACCTGCAGGCCATCAGCGACACCACACGGGCCGGGTTCCGCCTGATTCTGGCCATGGCCGCCACGGTGTCGGTGCCCATCTTCTTCCTGCGCCACCAGATAGGCGGCTGGTTTACCGACGACGCCACGGTGGGCGTGCTTGTCGCCCAGACCGTCATCCCCCTCATTCTCTACCAGTTCGGCGACGGCCTTCAGTGCACCTTTGCCAACGCCCTGCGCGGCCTGGGCCGCATGCGCCCCCTGATGTATGCCTCCTTTGTGGCCTATTTCGTCGTTTCCCTGCCCCTCAGCTGGCTTTTGGGCATCTGCCTTGGCTACGGACTGGTGGGGGTGTGGTCGGCCTTTCCTGTGTGCCTCATGGTGGCCGGCGCGCTTTATGTCGCCATCTTCAGACGCAGCATGGCCCGGCTGGGCGCGGCGGGGCGGGCCGGGGCTGTCACTCCCCTTCCGCCATCCGCTTGATGTCGCCGAGCGTGCCGGCCACGCGGATAACCCTGCGCCAGTCGCCCCTCACCATGCCCTTGGCCTGGAGGTCGTCAAGCAGGGCGATGAGCGTGTTCCAGAACCCGCCAACATTGTAGAGCGCGATGGGCTTGCGGTGATAGCCCAGCGTGGCCATGGCCGCCACGGTGAACAGCTCGTCGAGCGTGCCGATGCCGCCCGGCAGCACCACAAACATGTCGCTCTGCGCCATCATGAGCGCCTTGCGGTCGGTCAGGTCGGCGCAGGGGATGCACACGTCCATCTCGTCGCTGGCGGCCCCGCGCTCCTCGATGAGGGTGGGCACCACGCCTATGGTGCGCCCGCCGGCCGCCCTCGCGGCCTTGGCCACGCAGGCCATCAGCCCCAGGTCGCACCCGCCGAACACCACGGTGCGCCCGCTCTCGGCCGCCCAGCGGCCCAGCCCGGCCGCCGCCTCGAAATATTCGGGCGCGATGTTGCTGTTGGCCGAGCAGAAAATACAGATTTTCTCCATTTCCATTTCAGTTTTGTATTGTTGTAAGTTCGACCCAAGCAGGTCATTGGACTTGTCGCTGGCTGCCGCCTGTCTCGGGCAGCTTGCCGGCGGAAGCGCCAGGCCGCAGGCGGGCTGTGGCGAGACAACGGCGGCAGCGAGAAGGCGAAAGAGACAGTGGCCGGGCTTCGCGTCTGGCAGACAGCGCAAGTGCGTGCCACGCTTGGTTTTGCAAAATTAAGAAAAAAAGGGCGACCTTGCCAAAGATAATCCGTGCGGAATGGCGCTGAAACCCCAAAAAACGGCTATCTTTGCTGCCGGAAAGTCCGTTGCGACCCGCCCAGGCTTGCCCTCTCCGGCAGCTGTCGCCGGCCGGAGCGCCGGCCGGAGCGGCAGGACACAAGCTCGGCTGTAAAATTCCTGGCTAACCCATTTGATTTTCCTGGCTAACCCATTTTGTATTTTCTTTATGATCAGACCGTTCTTACTTTCACTTGCCCTTGCGGCAGCAAGTGTCACCGCTGTGGCGCAGAGCCGCAGCACGCTCTTTGACTTCGGGTGGAAGTTCTGTGAGCAGGATGCCAAGGGAGCCGAGGCCCCCTCGTATGATGACAGCCGGTGGCAGCGCGTCGACCTGCCCCACGACTGGGACATCAGTCACGCACCTTGCGCCGAGGCCCCGACGGGCAACGACGGAGGCTATTATCCCGGCGGCGTCGGCTGGTACCGCAAGACGTTCGCCGCGCCGGCCGGCGCGGACAGGGTGTGCCTGCATTTCGAGGGCGTTTACCAGAAGTCGCAGGTCTATGTCAACGGACAGCTTGCCGCGACCCACGCCTATGGCTATACGCCGTTCAAGGTTGACATCACCCCCTATCTGAACCGCGGCGGAAAAGGCCGGCGCGCTGGCGCGGGCCGTTCCGGCGGCGACAATGTGGTGGCCGTGCGCGTGGACAACGCGCTGCAGCCAAACTGCCGCTGGTACTCCGGCTCGGGCATCTACCGCCACGTGTGGCTGCAAGCCAGTCCGTCGCTGCGCATTGCTGACAATGGCGTGTTTGTCACCACCCCCGGCGTGAGCGACAGCCGGGCCACCGTGCAGGTTGAGGTGACCGTCGAGAACGGCTCCGCCGCCGCGCGCCGGGCCACGGTGGCCGTGGGTGGCAGCCGGCAGCGCGTCACGGTGCCCGCCAAGGGCGCCGCGACCGTCACCGCCACCTTTGCGGTCAGCGCGCCCAAGCTGTGGTCAACAGAATCACCCTCGCTCTATGAGGCCGTGGTGGAGCTGCTCGAGGGCGGCAAGGCCGTTGACCGCCGCGCTGTGAAATACGGCATCCGCACGTTCAGCTTCGACGCGGAGCGCGGCTTCATGCTCAACGGCAAGCCCATGCTGCTCAACGGCGCGTGCGTGCACCACGACAACGGCGTGCTCGGGGCCATGGCGTTCGACCGCGCCGAAATCCGCAAGGTGAGACTGATGAAAGAGGCCGGCTTCAACCTGATTCGCACCAGTCACAACCCCGCCACGCGCGCCTTCATGGACGCTTGCGACTCGCTGGGCATGCTGGTCATTGACGAGGCGTTTGACGGCTGGTACCGCCAGAAGACCAGGGGCGACTATTCCACGGTCATCGACTCCTGCTGGCGCGAGGACCTCAGCGCCATGGTGCTGCGCGACCGCAACCATCCGTCGGTAATCTGCTGGAGCATTGGCAACGAGGTGATGGAGCGCCGTGACATTGCCGTGGTCACCACGGCGCGCAAGTTCAAGCGCCAGGTGCTCAGCCTCGACCCCACGCGCCCGGTCACCGAGGCCCTCTGCTCGTGGGAAAACGGCGAGTGGCCCTACTTTGACCCCCATGCCGAGGTGCTCGATGTCGTGGGCTACAACTACACCATCAACCATCACAAGGACGACCACCGGCGGTGCCCCGCCCGCGTGATGTGGCAGACCGAGAGCTATCCACGCGACGCGTTCAGCAACTGGGCCAACACGGCCGACTACCCCTATATCGTGGGCGACATCGTGTGGACCGGACTTGACTACCTGGGCGAGTCGGGCATCGGCCGCTACTATTACAGGGGCCAGACCGAGGGCGAGCACTTCCAGCGCAAGCACTTCCCCTGCCACGGGGCCTACTGCGGCGATGTGGACATCACGGGCTGGCGCAAGCCCATCTCGCACTACCGCCAGATGCTGTGGAGCGCGTCGGCCGGCGCACGGCCGGCGTCCGAGCAGGTTTACATGGCCGTCAGGGAGCCCGACGGATACCGGGGCGCGATTAGGGAGACCATGTGGAGTGTGTGGCCCACCTGGGAGTCGTGGAACTGGCAGGGCTGGGAGGGCAAGCCCATCGAGGTGGAGGTATGCACGCGCCAGCCCGAGGCGAGCCTCTACCTGGACGGCAAGCTTGTGGGGACCAGGAAGGTGAGCCGGGCCACCAAGTTCAAGGCCACGTTCACGCTGCCTTACAGGCCCGGCGTGCTCAGGGCGGACGTCCCGTCGGGAGCGCAGGCCACCCTTGCCACGGCCGGCGAGCCGGCCGCCCTGCGCCTCACCCCCGACCGCCGCACACTCACGGCCGACGGGCAGGACCTCTCGTTCATCACCCTTGAGGTGGTCGACAGGAACGGGCGCGTGGTGCCCGACTCCGCCATTGCCGCCAGCGTGACGGTGACTGGACAGGGGCAGCTCATGGCAGCCGCGTCGGCCAACTTCCGCGACCTTGAACCTACCGTGTCGCCGCGTGTCACCACATGGAACGGGCGCGCCCTCATCGTGGTGCGCAGCACGCGGAAAGCTGGCAAGGTGCAGGTGAGCGTCAGCTCACGGCTGCCCAAGGCCGGCCTGCGCCTTGAGACAAGGAAATAGCCTCAAGCCTTGAACAAATGGGCCGAACTTGAAAATAAATGGGTTTTGTAAGGCGAAACCCATTTATTTTCAGTAATTTTGCACCGAAATTTCATTTTTATACATATTGAAGACATTTGAAGAACTTGGCGTCAGCGAAGAGATTCGCCGCGCCATTGAAGAGTTAGGATTCGAGCATCCTATGCCTGTACAGGAGGAAGTGATTCCCTATTTGCTCGGCAACCGTAATGACATCATCGCCCTGGCCCAGACAGGAACGGGCAAGACAGCCGCCTTCGGCATCCCCGTGCTGCAGCGCATTGACACCTCGAGCAGCGCGACCCAGGCCCTGGTGCTCAGTCCAACGCGCGAGCTCTGCCTCCAGATAGCCGACGACCTGAGCGACTTTTCCAAGTACATCCCCGGCCTTCACGTGGTGGCTGTCTACGGCGGCGCCTCCATTGAGAACCAGATACGGCAGCTGCGGCACGGCGCACAGATCATCGTGGCCACCCCGGGCCGCCTCATCGACCTGATGAACCGCGGCAAGGTGCAGCTTGACAGCGTGCGCAACGTGGTGCTCGACGAGGCCGACGAGATGCTCAACATGGGCTTCTCGGAGAGTATCAACGCCATTTTCGAGGGCATTCCAGACGACCGCAACACGCTGCTCTTCTCGGCCACCATGAGCAAGGAGATCGAGCGCATTGCCAAGAACTACCTGCACGACTACAAGGAGATTGTGGTGGGCAGCCGCAACGAGGGCGCCGAGAACGTGAACCACATCTACTACATGGTCAGCGCCAAGGACAAGTACCTGGCCCTGAAGCGCATCGTTGACTACAACCCCCGCATCTATGCCATCATCTTCTGCCGCACCAAGCGCGAGACCCAGGAGATTGCCGACAAGCTCATACACGACGGCTACAACGCCGAGAGCCTGCACGGCGACCTGAGCCAGCAGCAGCGCGACCTCACCATGCAGAAGTTCCGCAACCACCTCACCCAGCTCCTCGTGGCCACCGACGTGGCCGCGCGCGGCCTTGACGTCACCGACCTCACCCATGTCATCAACTTCGGGCTGCCCGACGACATCGAGAGCTACACCCACCGCAGCGGCCGAACGGGCCGTGCCGGCAAGAAGGGCACGTCGATAGCCATCATCCACACGCGCGAGCGCCGCAAGATGCGCGAGATTGAGCGCACCATCGGCAAGGAGTTTGTGGCCGGGAAGATACCCACGCCGCAGGAAATCTGCACCAAGCAGCTCTACAAGGTGATGGACGAGATTGTGAAGACCGACGTGAACGACGAGCAGATTGCGCCCTTTATGGACGAGATCAACCGCCACTTCGAGTTTTTTGACAAGGAGGACATCATCAAGAAGATGGTCAGCCGCGAGTTCGGCCGCTTCCTGTCCTACTATGCCGACGCGCCCGAAATCGAGCAGCCGGCTGACGGGAAGGGGAGCGACCGCTCCAAGGGCAAGGCCCGCGAGCGCACGCGCCAGCGCGGGCCGCGCAAGGCCGAGCAGGGCTACCGCCGCCTGTTTGTCAACCTCGGCAAAGCCCACGGCTTCTATCCCGGCGAGGTGATGCAGCTGCTCAACAAGCACCTTGGCGGGCGCCAGCAGGTGGGCCACATCGACCTGATGCCGCAGTTCTCGTATATCGAGGTGCCCGAGGGCGACGCCGCCAAGGTGATGCGCGCGCTCGACGGCATCCGCTACAAGGGCCGCGAGGTGCGGTGCAACGACGCCGAGCAGGGCGGCGGGTCACAGCGCGGGCCGCGTGAGGGCCGCCAGCGGCGTGACAGCCAGGGCGAGGGCCGCCGCGAGCGGAGGCTGGCAGCCCCCCAGAAGAAGTTTGGCAGGGACGAGTGGATGCAGTTCCTCAGCCCCAGCTTCAAGGAGCTGCGCGGCGAGGAGCCCGACTTCTCCGAAGAGGGGTGGGCGCGCCGCAAGCCGAAGAAGAACAAGTAGGAGCCGCACAGCGCTTGCCAAGACGCAGCAGGGGCCACAGACAGTCGTTCTGTGGCCCCTGCTTTGCTTTTGTGTGGGTGCCTAAACCCAAATCGGTCATCAGACTGAAACAGGCAAAAGAAGTGAGAAGTTTTCCCTCTTTCCGCCCCTTGTCACTGTTTCTTCCGGCATCTTGCTGCCGTAAGTGTTTCGCCATAGCCCGCTGTGCCTTCAACACTTACGTGGCAAGCTGCACGGAATCAACGGCAACCCGGGACGGAATCTAATGGCCGATTTGGGCTAAAAGGCCACCTTCCGGCTGCCTGAGCCGCGCTCGGTCTTCACGCTGAGCACGTAGACACCGTGCAGGGCGCGGCTTCCTGCCGGCTCGACTTCCGTCCCGGCGGCGATGTTGCCGAGCAGCTGCCGGCTCACGGTGCGGCCGTCCAGCGTGCGGAGCGTCACCTCGGCGCGTGCCGTCGCTGCGGTGAACGCCAGCCGGAGCCGTCCGCCCGTGCCCAGCACCCAGCCGTCTCCGGGGTCGGCAACGCCGCGGATGCCCGATGCGGCCAGCTGTGCGCAAGCCTTGGCCCCGGCCCACACGTCAACCTTGCCGTAGCCGAAGCCCAGGGCCTCCGCCTGCCTGGCGTCGCCCGTGTGGCTGTCGAGGCGCGCCGTTGCGGCCAGCACCTCGCGCAGCTGCTCGGGCGAGAGGTCGGGGCAGGCTTGCAGCCATGTGGCTGCGGTGCCGGTGACAAAGGGCGCCGACATCGAGGTTCCCTGCATGTAGCCATACTGGTAGTTGCGGCTGTCGCCGGCAATGCTTGCTGCCACGAGGGTAGTGCCCGAGTTGTCGTTGGCCGACAGGGCCGATACAATCATGCAGCCGGGTGCGGCCACCTCGGGTTTCATGCGGCCGTCGGCTGTCGGGCCGTTACTCGAGTGGCTCCAGATGGCGCCCAGGGTCTCGCCGGTGGCTGTCGGTGTGGTCTCGCCGTACAGCGTGTAGTCGCTGCGCGTGGTGTAGGCCCCCACGGAGACGATGCGCCTGCCCGTGCCACCCAGCTCGGCGATGGTGGTCTCGGTGGTGGGCTGTGCGAACCCCTCGACACCCTTGTCAGACAGTCCGAGAAAGGTGTTGTCGGCCCAGATGTCCACCTGCCCGGCCGTCTTCGGCACAATCTCGATGGCCAGCGCGTAGTTCTTCCGCAGCCCGCTCACCGCCGAGGCGATGCGCACGTGAGGCTTGCCGTTGAGCGGGCTCACCTCCGAGGCCGCCACGAGGCTGTCTGTCATGTAGCCGCTGAAGCGCACGGCCTGTGTGGGCTCGTCCGACGGGTAGACCGTTGCCGTGGCCTTGGCCACCTTGCTGAAGGTGTTGTAGGCCATGACCCTCACCTCGAACTCCATTCCCGGCGTGCCCCAAATGTCCAGCTCGCCGCCCCTGTTCGACACCGACGGCCCGCTGTAGTAGTTGATGAAGGTGCGCAGCGCGCTGTCTTCGGCCCCGGCAAACTGCCGTGCCAGGTGGAACTTGTCCGTGCGGTGGTTGCCGGCCGAGCCGACGATGAGGCGTCCCGGCCCCTGCATGGCGTCGGCCATGGTGTCAAACAGCGAGGTGCCGTCGTGCGGCCCTGTCTGCGTTCCGAGGCTCAGGTTCACCACGCAGGGCTTTCCCACCGAGTCGGCATAGGCGAAGATGTAGGCCACAGCGTCGGCTATGGCCACGTTGTCGGCCGAGTTGGCGTCCATGCTCACCAGCACGATCTCGGCGTCCGGGGCCACGCCCTGGTAGCTGCCTCCGGCCAGCAGCCCCCCGCCGGCCGCGATGTTCGCCACGTGGGTGCCGTGGGAGTTGCCGGCGATGTCGCCCATGGCCCACTCCAGGTCAGCCTGTGCGCGCAGCTCGGCGCCGTAGCCGAAAGGCTGCGGCGCCTGGAAGCGTTCCGACGCCTTGGTGGTCTGCTCCCACACGCGGCTGATGCGCAGGCGGCCGCCGGCGTCGTAGAACGCCTTGTGCGTGTAGTCGAAGCCCTTGTCGACGACGCCCACCACCACGCCCTTGCCGGTGTAGGCCCGGTCCAGTCCGGCGCCGTTGCGGGTGTTGTCGGCGCCGGTCTCGGCGCGTGCCTTGTCAAGCTGCTGTGCCACGGCGCTTCCCGTCTGCACGTAGCGCACGCCGCGCACCCGTGCCACGGCTTCCAGCCTGTCCAGCGGTATGGTGGCGGTCACTGCCGAGGCTGTGCGCGCGCCGGTGGTGACACCGAGCGCCTCCAGGGCCTGCCAGTCCATGGCGGCCGGGTCGAAGGCCACGAAGGCCCTCGCCGTCTGTCCGGCTGCGCCGAGGTGGCGCGCCGCGCCGGCTGTGGCGGCCCTGCCGTGCAGCAGGATGCGGCTGCCGGGCGACAGCGCCGCCGGCTGCTGCGCGTGGCTCAGCTGTGCCGCGGCGAGCAGGAAGAGTGAAAGAATCGCGTGTTTCATCTGTCAGTAAGTGTTTGTTGTTGTCTGTCCTGTGTTCCGGGCTGTCTTTGTCCGGGCTATCTCACGGCGACCTTGCGGCTCACGGTGCGCCCGCCGGCCGTCAGGCGCACGATGTACACGCCGGCGGCGCCCACCTCGGCGCCGGTCTGGCGGCCCTGGAGGTCGAACACCTCCATGCGGTCCACATTGCCGCCGGCCACGATGCGCCGGCCTTCCACGCGCAGGCTTGCCGCCGGTGCTGCGTCACGCTCCACACCGCTGATGGCGGTGGCAAAGCCCGTCTGGGTGTGGCTCGCGCCGAAGTCTGCCACGGTGCAGTTGTACACCGGGTTGTTCAGGCAGCTGCTGTTGTCATAGGCTGCCACAAAGGCCACCACCTTCATCTGTCCCGGGTCCGACTGGGTGTAGGGACAGTCCGTGTCGCCATATTCCACGTTGTTCTTCGAGTAGTAGTCCGACTCGATGCTGTCGGGCAGGGTGTAGGTGGTCTCCCACGTGGTCACCTGCCCCGGCTTGAGGTCGGCCAGCAGGCCCCAGGCGTTGCCGGTCAGTGTGCCGCGGAACACGCTGTTGTGCACATAGTTTGTTCCGCCGGCGCTCTGGCGTGCGCGGATGCTGTCCTGCGTGATGAACACGTTGAACAGTGTCTGTCCGGTGGGCATGTCGGTGTGGGGCAGGATCTGCAGCTTCACCTTCAGCTGTCTGGAGTCCTTGTCGTAGGCGGTCTCGAGGTTGAGCGACACGTAGGGCTGCGTCTTCTCCTGCACGTAGGTCATGGTGGCCAGCACGTCGCCCGTCTTCAGTCCCGAGGCGCCGAATACCGGCACCGCGCCCACCAGCGGGTTCACCGTGCGGTTGACGGTGACGGCCGGCGCGTAGATGCTGCCCGCCCCGTAGAACCACGAGTACTTGGTGTCGTCGTCCATGGTGAACTTGTCGGGATAGTAGCCGAAGTGGTGGCTCACCGAGGCCACCGGCAGCCCCCACTGCTCCAGGGCCTGGTGCAGCGTGGCGTGGCCGGCGGGGCAGTTGCTGCAGTCCTGTCCGGTGAAGTTCTCCACCAGCAGCATGCGTTCCATGCTCTCGGGGTAGAAGAAGGCGCTCGCCTCGCACTGGTTGTCCGACGTGTCGGCCTCCTTTCCGTCGCCGTTCACGCCCGTGGCGTTCACCGAGAGCGTCAGCTCCCGGTTGCCGGTGCGGCTCACGAAGGGCAGGGTGATGGTCTTGGCCTGTCCGGGCTGCAGCGCCAGGCCGGTGTAGCTGTACACCTCGCCCTCCTGTCCGCTGATGTTGTAGCCGAAGTCCATGCTGCTGACGGTCTCCGTCCCGGCGTTGAACACCTGCGTTTCCACCTCGTACTGGGTGCCGCTCTTGAAGTAGCCCGACAGGCTCAGCGGCTTGACGATGAGGTCGGTGTATGCCGGTGCGCCGTCAATGACCGCGCGCAGGTTGACGCCGCCCACGCCCAGGCCGTAGGTGTCCTCCCACGTGCCGTCGTTGTAAACGTAGCAGCAGCCTTCGAAGTCGGCGCTCATGTCGGCCGACAGCATCCGGTAGGTGCTGTTGATGGTGGCCGTGTAGCCCACGTACAGCTCCTCCTCGTTGCCGGTGATGGTATAGGGGCTGGTCAGTGTTGCCGTCTGCCACTTGTTGGCCTTGCGGATGCTCACCGAGTCGCTGGCCAGCGGGCTGTCCGTGAGCGATGCGCCCACAAACACGCGCAGCTTCTTGTTGGCGGCGTTGGCAGAGCCCGAGACAAACTCGACGGCGCTGATGGTGCAGCCCTTGAGCAGGGCCAGCTTCTCCTTGCCGATGCGGATGGCCATGCCCTGTGCCTTGCCGGTGCCCCGGCGGAAGATGTTGTCGCGGCCGCAGCTGCCGTCGGTATAGCCGAACGAGGCGGCCTGCGCCCCCTGTCCCGCCGTGGCGGCGAGTGCGAGCGCGAGTGTCAGTCGAATGATTTTTTTCATTGTCGCAGTTGTTTTTTGTTGAAGGATGAGGAATGGAAAATGGAGAAGGGGCTGCGCCGCAGGGTGACAGGTCTTGGGTGGCGATTGGCGGGTGGCCGCCTACGGCGATGGCGGATGGCGGACGGCAGGGCTTTTCACCAGCCAGAAGATGCCCTCGGGCCCCATGTTGAACAGCAGGTCGAGCACGCTCAGGTTGGGGGTGAAGCCGTGCCTGCGGGCGAACACCTGGTAGTAGGGGCGCGCGTCAAAGTCGGGGTCGGGAGCCGGGTGCTTGGGGCTGATGGCCTCGCGGAAGTCGTCCATGCCCGGCGCCTTCTGGTAGCTTTCTGTCAGCCTCAGGGTGGGGCGGATGTCGAGCAGCGCGCACACCGTGCGGCAGATGTCGCGGTTGAAGTCGTAGAGCCACGTCCACCTGCGCTCGAAGAAGGGCCGCAGGTCGTCGGCATAGTAGTCGAAGAAGGGAGACTCGCTGTATGCGCTCACCAGCGCGTGCCAGTGCAGCCGCCTCCAGTTGCCGTGGTCGCTGATGCGTGCGCGTCCGCCGCCGTCGCGCTCCACGGGCACGGTGAGCGTCTGTGTGCCCTGTGCCGTGGCAATGACGCAGCGGTTGCGGTAGGTCTGTTTCTGGTAGCTGTCGTGCTCCTCGAGCCACACCTCGTCATAGCGTGCCAGCTTCTGGTACCACTGCACGGGTCCGAAATAGGTTGATGAAAGTAGCGCGCTGTTCATTTTCCGCCGTGTTTTTGCCGTGTTGCCTGTGGCGTTGTGCTGTGTCTGCCTTGCGCCCTGTCAGCGCCCTATGGCGGCGAGCGTGCGCCCGCTGCGGTAGCCTGTGAGCGGCGGCTTGCTGTCGTCGTGGCTGAAGAGCACCAGGCATGCCCGTCCGATGATGCTGCTCTCGGGCACGAATCCGAACTGCCGGCTGCCCATGTGTGCGCCTCCGGCCACGGCCTCCACCCAGTAGTAGTCCTCGTCGGCGCAGGTGGCCTTGCGCCCGGGCACCACCAGCAGGTCGCCGCCCGCGCGCACGGTGTCGCCCGGCAGAGCCGTGCAGCGGCACAGGAAGATGCCCGTGACCCCCTTCAGCGGGCTGTCCATGGCCACGATGTCGCCCTTGGCGATGGGCTGCCGGCCCAGCCGTCCGTAGCCGAACAGGCCGTCGCGGCTGCCGGTGCGCAGGCCGTAGCTCCAGCGGTTCACCACCACGCGGTCGCCCGGGAGCAGCTGCGGCTCGAGCGCGGTGCCGCCCACCACGCACAGCGTGGCCACCGTCGCCCGGAACAGCAGCATGCCGAGGGCGGCGGCTGCAAAGGCGGCGAGCCACCGCAGGGCGTCACTTAATGTCATCCACAAACTTGAAGAGCCTGTTCCACCGCACGCCCGAGAATCCGTGGCGGTCGGGGTCGCTCGACCACCAGATGAAGATGGGCTTGCCCACGATGTGGTCCTCGGGCACGAAGCCCCAGTAGCGCGAGTCGGCCGAGTTGTGCCGGTTGTCGCCCATCATCCAGTAGTAGTCCATCTTGAACGTGTAGCGCGAGGCCGGCTTGCCGTTGATGTATATCCTGCCGCCCCTCACCCTGAGGTCGTTGCCCTCGTAGACACGTATGGGGCGGTCGTACACGGGCAGGTTGTCGAGCGTCAGCGCGATGCTCTCCCCCCTTTTCGGAATCCACACCGGGCCGTAGTTGTCGCGTGTCCAGTGGGTGTTGCCGTCGTGCGGGTAGATGCCGTCGCCCGAGGGGTCGGTGTTCAGCCGCACGTCTGCCACCAGGTCCTTGCGCGCCCTGAGCGCGGCCGCGGCCCGCCCGGTGAGCGGCATGAACCCGTTGTTGTGCAGGCTCACCAGGTCCTCCTCCGAGATGCCCAGCTCCTTGAGCAGGGCGTCGGGCAGCTGCTGGCGCAGTGTCACGTAGTAGGTGTACTGCACGTTGTCCGGCTCCTTGTTGGCCTTGCCGTCAAGGTACACGATGCGGTCCTTGATCTGCAGCGTCTGGCCCGGCAGTCCCACGCAGCGTTTCACGTAGTTCTCGCGGCGGTCGGTTGGCCGGCTGATGATGTCGCCGTACTCGCCGCTGTTCTCCGCGATGTAGCTGCGCCCCATCTGGTAGACGGCCGCATAGTAGTCGCGCCGCTTCAGGGCGCCGAGCGAGTCGGGGTTGGGGTGCCCCGGCCACAGCTGCTCGCCGATGGCGTAGCACATGATGTAGAAGTCCTGCGCCTGGTAGCGCGGGCTGGAGCAGAGCGTGTCGCCCGAGGGGTAGTTGAACACCACGATGTCGTTGAGCTGCACCCGGCCCAGCCCCTTCACGCGGCGGTAGTCCCAGTGGGGCCACGCGATGTAGGAGTTGCAGTCGAGCACGGGCAGCGTGTGCTGGGTGAGCGGCATGGTGAGCGGCGTCTGCGGTATGCGCGGGCCGTAGCTCACCTTGCTCACAAAGAGGTAGTCGCCCGTGAGGAGCGACTTCTCCAGCGAGCTCGATGGGATGACGTAGTTCTGGAAGAAGAAGAGGTTGATGAAGTAGACGGCCACCAGGGCGAACACGATGGCGTCGACCCACGACATGATGAAGCGCGTGGGCCCCTCGGCGTCCTTCCACCACTGCCACTTGATTTTCTTGGTGATGTAAACGTCAAAGATAAAGGGGGTCACGACGAGTCCCCACCAGCTCTTCACCCACAGGAGGAAGGCCAGGTAGAGCGTCATCGCCACGCCCATCTTGAGCCACTGCCGGCTCTTGCTTGTTGCTTTGTTCATAGTGCGTTTAATGTCGGTGAAGTTGGTTGTCGCGCCGCCGTTCAGAACTTGAACATGTCGCTGATGGTGAGCAGTCCGCTGTGGCTGGCGGTGAACTCGGCGGCCAGCACGGCGCCCAGGGCGAACCCCTTGCGCGAGTGCGCGTCGTGGGTGATGGTGATGCTGTCGGCCTCTGAGTTGTAGGTCACGGTGTGGATGCCCGGCACCTCGCCCCGGCGCACGCTGTCGATGCGCAGCTCGCCGGCCGGCGTGTCCCCGGTTCCGCTGACGGCGCCGTCGGGCCCGGTCAGGGTGCCCGCCGCCCACCCCCGCTTGCGGTCGAGCCGCTCCACGATCTCCTCGGCCAGTGTGATGGCCGTGCCGCTCGGGTGGTCGAGCTTGTGGACGTGGTGGGTCTCCTCTATCTGCACGTCATACTGCGGAAAGCCGTTCATGATGCCGGCCAGGTAGCGGTTCACGGCCGAGAAGATGGCCACGCCGATGCTGAAGTTGGAGGCCCAGAACAGGGTGTGCCCGCCCTCGCCGCACATCCGCCTCACGTCGTCGCCGTGCTCCTTCATCCAGCCGGTGGAGCCGCTCACCACCTTGACGTTCTTGGCAAACGCCTTCAGGTAGTTGCCGTAGGCCGCCTGGGGGTTGGTGAACTCGATGGCCACGTCGGCCGAGGCGAAGGCCTCGCTGTCAAAGTCCTCCTGGTTGTCTATGTCAATGACACTCACAATCTCGTGGCCGCGGCTGAGGGCTATCTGCTCGATCATCCTGCCCATCTTGCCGTAGCCGATTAAAGCTATTTTCATAATGCTGATGTAATATTACGCCGCAAAGTTACTGATTTTTATGCAAATGCGTTACTTTGGCACCCCTTTTTCGGCCTTTTTCAGGTTTTTTGGGCAGATGCAGGGCGCGCGCCCTGCATCTGCCCCGGCCCGCCCCCGTTTCCCGTCCGGCCCGTCCTGGCGCGCGAAACGCACCGTCCTGCCGCCTCATTTGGCCCGTCCTGGCGCGCGAAACGCACCGTTCTGCCGCCTCATCCGGCCCGTTCTGCAGCGCGAGACAGGCCGAATGGCAGCCGGGGGGCCGCCTCGGCGCCCTTTCCCCCGGGTGCCGCAGCGGTTGCATCCTGTCGCAATGATGGGCAAACAATCTGTAAATTATTCCTAATAATGCCAAAATTGAAAGCATTTGGTATAAAAAAGCGCGCTTTTTCACCCAATATCGCTAACTTTGCAGCTGTCAACCAACAGATTGTAACGGGCGGTGCGCGAAAGGGAACCCCGCGTGCCGGTCCGGGATAACGTGGGTTCCATTTTTTAAGGAATAGTTTATGAAGAAGAGATTTTTACTTTCCATGATGGCGCTTGCCAGCCTGTGCGCGGGCGCACAGGAGTGTGCCATCGGCGGGCTGAAGTATGCCGTGACCGACGCGAAGCTCAGGACGGCGCAGGTTGTCGACGAGGTGAGCGGTTCTGACGCAACCTCCTACGTCATCCCCGCCACCGTGAGCATTGACGGTACGGACTACACCGTGACCAGCATCGGCGAGAGCGCGTTTGCGTGGTCAGAGGCCACATCCGTGACGCTGCCCGAGACTGTCGACACCCTTTACTACGGCGCGTTCCGCTCGTCGGGCCTGGCCTCGGTCAGCCTGCCTGAGGGGCTCAAGTACATTGGCGACTATGCTTTCAACTCGACCAAGCTGACCAGCATCGAGATACCCGCCTCGGTCGAGGCTATCGGCAACAGCGCCTTCTTCACCTGCAACAGCCTGGCCAGCGTCAAGTTCGGCGAGGGCTTGAAGACGATAGGCACCTCGGCCTTCTACAAGTGCCCCCTGACCGGCGTGACGCTGCCCCAGAGCCTGGAGAAGCTGGGCGCCAAGGCATTCCTCAACTGCGCCAAGCTGGAGACGGTGAAGCTCCCCTCGGGGCTTGCCAAGCTGGATGACGGCACGTTCAACGGCTGCGCGTCGCTGAAGAGCGTGGAGCTGCCGGCCGCCCTGAAAGCCATCGGCGACGAGGTGTTCTGCAACTGCTCGGCGCTGGCCGCCATCAGCATCCCCGCGGGTGTCGACACCATTGGCACCGGGGTCATTGCCAGGACCGGCGTGGCCTCCATCTCGGTGGACGCGGCCAACAAGAGCTTCCACGTGTCCGACGGCTGCCTCTACTCGGCCGACAACCGCATGCTCTACGCCGTGCCCATGAAGGGCACGGACAAGGTGAATGTCAGCATCCGCTGCATCGGCATCAACGGCGGCGCGTTCTGGGGCAGCGAGGTGAAGCGTGTCACCCTGCCCAAGGGCATGCTGGCCATTGACGACTACGCCTTCTGCCAGTCGGCCCTGGAGACCGTCAACTTCCCCGCGAGCCTGGTCTACATCGGCGAGCAGGGCTTTGCCGACACCAAGCTGTCGGGCGAGCTGCGGCTGCCCGACAACATGCCCTATATCCTTGACGGCG
The DNA here is from genome assembly GCA_937895845.1 of uncultured Prevotella sp. Lineage (GTDB taxonomy): Bacteria > Bacteroidota > Bacteroidia > Bacteroidales > Bacteroidaceae > Prevotella. Next base: position 98,808 of record CALBLK010000042.1, read on the forward strand.
CCTTTGCAGGCAACAAGAATGTCACCTCGGTGGTCATCCCCTCGGCGGTCAAGGCCGTCTACCCCCACGCCTTCAACGGCTGCACGGCCCTGGCCTCGGTGACCTGCCTCGGCTCCTCGGCCCCGAGCATCGAGGATGTCTACGAGGAGTACGACAACCCGTTCTACAACTGTCCGGCCACCACGGTGGTGGTGCCCGGCGGCAGCGCCTCCTCCTACCGCGCCAACTACTGGAGCGACTATTTCACCATCGACGAGAGCGGCGCGGCCGTGTTCAAGTATGAGAGCACCAGTCCTGCCGACGACTCTTTCTACACCTCCAAGTGGGCCGAGATGGTGTTCGACGTGGTGTTCAGCGAGCCTGTGACCATTGTCAAGTCCACCCCCGAGGCCTTCCTCCGCGTTGGCGGCGAGCTGGGCGGCACCGTGCTTGAGCCCGACGACTGCTGGAACGCCACCACGGGCGGCAACAAGAACACGCTCCGCGTGTGGGGCTCGGACTACGACATGTACACCATGAGCTTCCAGGTTGACCCCGAGCAGACCTACACCATGGTGATTCCCGCCGGCGTGGTGAAGAACGCCGCCGGCGAGCTGAACGAGCGCATAGTCATCAACGTGAAGGGCAGCAACCCCACAGCCGTTGACTTCGTGCCCGCCAGCGGCGCCTCGGCCGCCGGCGAGGTGGCCCGCTACGGCATCAGCGGCCAGCGGGTGGGCAAGAGCCACAAGGGCTTGACCATCGTGCGCAAGGCCGACGGCACAGCCGTCAAGGCCGTTGTGAGATAAGCGGCGAAAGCGCCTTGCATGGCAAGAGCCGGCTGTCCCCATCGGGACAGCCGGCTCTTTCGTTGGTGCCAGAGGGTGGAAGGGGCTGTTTCACACCCTTTTATTTTGCATTGTCTTCGGTTTGGATAAAATTCTCACGCTCGGAAAAGGACAAGTACTTGTCCCTTTTCACTCGCTTAATCGAATTTTTGCACTATCTTTAGATAAGATAGGCTGCACCTCAACAATGCAAAACAGGGCTGTTTCACACCCTTTTATTTTGCATTGTCTTCGGTTTGCACTATCTTTGCAATGGGAAACCCGAAGAAAACGGAAAGTTTTATGATGAAAGTGAATGGGGCGCGGCTGGCCGCGCTGGCCGCAACATGCCTGCTGGCCACCCCCGGCACGCAGGCGCAGCGCCGCCCGGCCAACATCGGGGTGGGGGTGAGCCACCGTGCGGTGGACACCCTGCTGGTGAGCAACCTCAACATCGGCCTCTTTGGCAACGTTGACGTGCTGCGCGGCGCGCAGGCGAGCGCCCTCACCAGTGTGGCCCGCAGCGGCGCGGCGGGTGTCAACGTGGGACTGCTCTCCGCCTTCGCCCGCGGGCGCGCCGACGGCGTGCAGGCCGGCGGCGCCGTCAGCGGTGTCGACGGAACCATGCGCGGCGTGCAGCTCAGCGGCGTGTCGTGCGTGGCCAAGCGCGTGAGCGGCGTGCAGGCGGGCGGGCTGACCAACGCCGCCACGCAGTCGCTGCACGGCGTGCAGCTGGCCGGCATCACCAACATAGCCATGGACATGGACCGCGGCGTGCAGCTCAGCGGCGTGGCCAACGTGTGCGCCTCGGGCATGCGCGGCGTGCAGGCGGCTCTCTACAACTATGCCGACACGCTGGGCGGCGTGCAGGTGGGGCTGCTCAACGTGTGCGCGCGCCACGACCGCGGCGTGCAGGTGGGCGTCATCAACCTGAGCCGCGACACCGTGGCACGCAAGGTGGGGCTGGTCAACGTGAACCCGAAGACCGCCATCGACGTGATGGTGGGCGCCGGCACGTCGACAAAGACCAACCTGGCCGTGCGCTTCCGCAACCGCAGCACCTATAACATCATCGGCCTGGGCACCCACTACATGGGACTGGACAGGAAGTTCTCGGGCGCGCTGTTCTACCGCATCGGGCAGTATTTCCGTGTCACCCGGCGGCTGTCGCTCAGCGGCGACCTGGGCTTCTTCCACGTGGAGACCTTCGAGGAGCACGCGGACACCAAGCCCGAGCGCCTCTACTCCATCCAGGCCCGCATAGGCGCGGACTGCCGGCTGGGCCGCGTGGCCGGCGTGTATGTGGCGCTGGGCTACGGCGACACCCGCCACTACTGCCATTCCAGGCGCTACCGCGACCGGGCCATCGTCGAGGCCGGGCTCACGCTGAGGTGCAGATAAACTTAAGAGAACCTTGAACACCTATTTATGAACAGGACTAATGTGTGGCGGCTTCTCGCGCCTGCCCTTGCGCTCCTGCCCGTGGCGGCCGTGGCGGCCGGCCCGGCAGACTCGGCCGCCGTCGACAGCATGGCGGCCCGCTACCTCTCCATGGCCGTTGGCGGCAGCCGGCCACAGCGCAGCGCCTATGCCTCTGACAGCCCCGCCAGCCGGGTGAAGCGGCCGTGGAAGGCCGCCGCCGAGGCGTTTGGCATCAACGTGTTTGTGCAGTGTTTCGACCGCTTCGCGCTCGGCGCCGACTATGCGCAGATCAACCTGCACACCATTCACCACAACATCAAGAACGGCTTTGTGTGGGACAACGACCAGTTTTCGACCAACCTCTTCGCCCACCCCTACCACGGAGGGCTTTATTTCAACGCCGCCCGCAGCAACGGGCTTGGCTTCTGGGAGTCTGTCCCCTATTCCTTTTGCGGAAGCCTGATGTGGGAGACCGCCTGCGAGACAGAGCCGCCCGCCGTCAACGACCTCATCGCCACCACCGTGGGCGGCGTGTGCATCGGCGAGGTGACCCACCGCATCAGCGACCTTGTGTACGATGACCGCAGGCGCGGGTGGCCCCGGTTCTGGCGCGAGGCGCTGGCCACGGTCATCTGTCCCATACGCGGGCTGAACCGCCTGCTCAGCGGCGACGCCTGGCGCGTGCGCCACGACCGCTGCAAGTACCACGACTACGGCCGCATGCCGGTGACCCTGGCCATCTCGGCGGGCGACCGCTACCTGGCCGACAACAACGCCCTGTTCCGCGGCGAGCACGCCCCCTATGTAGGGGTGAGCCTGGCCTACGGCGACCCCTTCAGCGAGGAGGAGAACAAGCCCTACGACTACTTTACCGCCGACGTGGCCTTCGGGCTGGGGTCCAACCAGCCCCTTGTCACCAAGGTCAGCCTGCTGGGCCGCCTGTGGGGCACACCCATCGCCTCGGGCAGCGACATGAAGACGGAGTTCGGCTTCTTCCAGCACTTCAACTACTTTGACTCGCAGCCCGTCAAGGACGGCACCTCGCTGGTGCCCTACCGCATCTCGGAGGCCGCAGCCGTGGGCCCCGGCGTCATCTACCGGTTCCCCAGGGTGGGCAGCCTCACCCGCCTGGAGCAGCGCGTCTTCGTTGACGCCATCCTGCTCGGCGGCTCGCTGAGCGACTACTACAACGTGATAGACCGCGACTACAACATGGGCAGCGGCTACAGCGCCAAGGCCAAGACCCTGATGGAGTTCGGACGCTACGGCAGTTTCGCCGTCAACGCCGACTACTACCGCATCTACACCTGGAAGGGCTACGAGGGCAAGGACCTTGACACCGCAGACCCGCTCTACCTCAACGCCCAGGGCGACAAGGGCAACGCGGCGCTGCTGGTGGTCTGCCCGCGGCTCACGCTGGCCGTGGGCAAGCGGCTGTTCCTTGACCTGGCGGCCTCCTACTACTGGCGGCACACCTACTATAAGTTTCATGACAACGTGACGGCGCGCACCTTTGACGTGAGCGCCGGACTGATGGTGCGGCTATGACGGCGGAGATGATGAGCGCGGAGACGGCGCGCTTTGTGCGCGAGCATGCCGGCGACGATGTGCGCCGGCTGGCGCTCAAGGGCGCCGGGCAGGGCGGGGTTGACCTCCCTTTCGCCCTCGACCAGATTGCCGGGCGGCAGACGGCCCGGCGCAAGCTGCCGCTGTGGGCGGCCACCGAGGGCATAGTCTACCCGCCGCGCCTCGCGATGGAGCAGTGCTCGGGCGAGCCCGCCGCGCGCTACAAGGCCCGCCTGGCCGCCCGCCTGATGGCCGGGGGCGCGCCCGGCGCCGAGGCCGGCTGCGGCGGGGAGGGCGGACGGCCCGCCGCAGGGCGGCTCGTCGACCTCACCGGGGGCCTGGGCGCAGACTTCTCGTTCATGGCACGCGGCTTCAGCCACGCGGTGTATGTGGAGCGCCAGGAGAGCCTCTGCCGGCTGGCCAGGCACAACCTGCCCCTGCTGGGACTGCCCGGGGCCGAGGTGGTGTGTGCCGACGCGGCCAGCTACCTCGCCACGATGCCCCCGGCCGACGTGGTGTTTGCCGACCCGGCGCGGCGCGACAGCCACGGCGGCCGCACCTATGCCATCGGCGACTGCACCCCCGACCTCGCCGCGCTGCGCGGCCTCCTGCTGGCCAAGGCCCGCTTTGCGGTGGCCAAGCTGTCGCCCATGCTCGACTGGCGCAAGGCTGTCAGCGACCTCGGAGGCGCGGTGGCCGAGGTACACATTGTGGCCGTGGCCAACGAGTGCAAGGACCTGCTGCTGGTGATGACAGCCGGGGCGGCGCCCCCGCTGCGGCTGGCGTGCGCCAACGACGGCCGGCAGGAGTGGTTCACGGTGGGCGGGGCGGAGCCGCAGCCGCCCGCCGTCGCGCCCGTTGAAGGCGAGCCGGAGCCTCCGTTCTTCCTCTGCGAGCCCAACGCAGCCCTGATGAAGGCCGGCTGCTTCGGCCGGCTGGCCGCGCGCTACGGGCTGGCCCCCCTGGCGGCCAACAGCCACCTGTTCTGCTCCCGAAGGCCGGCCGCCGGCTTCCCCGGCCGCCGCTTCGTGGTGGACGCCGTGGCGCCGATGAACAAAAAGGAGCTGAAAAAGGCCCTGTCCGGCGTGGACAGGGCCAACATTGCGGTGCGCAACTTCCCCCTCTCGGCTCCCGAGCTGAGGCGCAGGCTCAAAGTGAGCGAGGGTGGCAGCGTCTATATCTTTGCTACCACCCTCGCCAACGGAAGTCACAGGCTGCTATTCTGTCACCGTGCGCCTGACGGTCTCCATGACGGTCTTCTCGGCTGAGCCGTCGACAATCACGCAGCGGTTCTTGTCGTTCTCGCCGAACGGCTGCACCGTGTCGCCCTTGGAGTCGGTGACAATGCGCGAGGCGTCGGCGCCGTGGTCGGCCACCAGCTCCTCCTTATACTTGTCGGCACGCTGCTTGGCATACTTCATGTTGACCTTGGCGTTGCCCGTGCCCTTGTCGGCATAGCCCACAACGGACACCTTGGCGCCGGGGTACGCTTTCAGGAAGTCGGCCACGCGCTTCATCTGCGCCTTGCTCCCCTCGGCCCCGGCCTCACGAATCTTGTAGAACTTCACCTCGTGCAGTGTCACGGGCACTTTCTTATAGACGGTGTCTGTCTTCGTGACCGTCTTGGGCTCCGGCTTGGGGGCCACCTTCACCTCGGGCTCCGGCTCCGGCTCAACCACAACGGGCCGCGGCTCGCCGGCCGGCGCGCTCTTCTTGTACTTGTGGCCGAAGCGGACGCTCAGGCCCAGCATGGCGGTCACCTGCCAGTCGTCGGCGTCGTTCATCTTCGAGTTGAAGCGGTCGTCGAGGCTGTTGGCGCTGACCTCCAGCGACACGCCCACGGGCTTGGTCACGTTGGTCTCCAGGCGCAGGCCCGCGCGGATGTTGTGGCTCAGACGGTGCCCGTCCCACACCAGGGGCATGTTGAGGCTGTGGTCGGAGGCCGCCATCGCGTTGGCCTCGCCGTTGTCCCAGGCGGTGGCCAGTCCCACGCCGCCGAGCAGGATGACGTTGAGGGGGTGCGAGCCGCTCTTGCCCGGGCTCACCATGTTGGTGAGGTTGAGCAGCAGGTCGGCGTTGGCCGTCACGTAGTTCCACTTGTAGTAGCCCAGGCCGTCGAAGCCGCTCTTGGCCTGCCAGCCGCTGGCGTGGAGGCGCGCCCCGACCACCGGCGTGAAGTAGCGGCCGAGGGAGAAGGCCGCGGCCGGCGTGACGAGCTTGTCTTTCTTGGCGTCGGTGAACGTCAGCTGGCCTCCGCCCTGCAGCTCGATGAAGTTGTAGGACTTCAGCTCTCCCTTGTCGCTTCCCTGCGCATTCGCTGCACCGGAAACCAGCATCAAGGCTGCTGTTGCGAGAATCAATCTTTTGTCATGCATAACGGTGTGTTTTGAAGTTTGTTTGTAATGCTTGTTTCAATTTGCAAAAATAGTTGAAATGTCCGAAAAAACAAATTTTTCTTTCTCCTATTTTGAATTTAATGCCTAACTTTGCACGTTGTGCGCGTGTGCCGGTACTGCTTGCACACACCCGCGGGAGCCCTGTGCCGCGCAGTCTTGCGCCTGTCAGCGGGCGTGGCGGGCACCATAACAACACAGCAAGCCGATCATTTTAAGAACACTCATGTCAGCAATTGAAATCAGAAAAGTCACCGGGAAACGCGACTTGGAAGCCTTTATCCAGTTCCATTACGACCTCTACCGGGACAGCGCGTATGCCGTCCCCAACCTGCACAGTGACGAAGTGATGACGCTGAGCAGGGACAAGAACGCCGCCTTCGAGTTCTGCGAGGCCGACTACTTCCTGGCGCTCAGAGACGGCAAGGTGGTGGGCCGCGTGGCCGCCATCATCAACAGCAGGGCCAACAGCAAGTGGAACCGCAAGTGCGTGCGCTTCGGATGGATTGACTTCATCGACGACATCGAAGTGTCGCGCGCGCTGCTCGACACCGTGGCGCAGTGGGGCAAGGAGCGCGGGATGACCCACATCGTGGGCCCGCTCGGCTTCACCGACATGGACCCCGAGGGCATGCTCACCAAGGGCTTCGACCAGCTGGGCACGCAGTTCACCATCTACAACTACCCCTACTACCCGGAGCACATGGAGCGGCTGGGCGGCTGGGAGAAGGACAACGACTATGTGGAGTACCGCATCGACGTGCCCGACGTGATTCCCGAGAAGTATGCCAAGATTGCCGACATGATAACCAAGCGCTACAACCTGCGGGTGAAGAAGATTACCAGGCGCGACGTGACGGAGCGGGGCTACGGGCAGCGCATCTTCGACGTGATCAACGCCACGTTCAAGGACCTGTATGGCTATTCGGAGATGACCCCCAGGCAGATTGAGCAGTACATCAAGATGTACTTCCCCGTGCTCGACCTGAGCCTGGTGACGGTCATCGAGGACTGGAACACGCCCGACCACAAGATAGCGGGCGTGGGGGTCACCGTGCCGTCCATGTCGCGCGCGTTCCAGAAGTGCCGCAACGGGCGGCTGCTCCCCTTTGGCTGGTGGCACGTGCTGCGCGCCCTGAAGTTCCACAAGACCAGGTCGGTCGACCTCGTGCTCATCGGCGTGCTGCCCGAATACCGCTCGAAGGGCGCCAACTCGCTGCTCTTTGCCGACCTCATACCGCGCTACTGGAAATACGGCTTCGAGTATGGCGAGACGCAGGTCGAGATGGAGACCAACTACCACGTGCAGAGCCAGTGGGGCCCGCTGAACCCCGTGAACCACAAGCGCCGCCGCTGCTACGTGAAGGCGATCGGCTGACGGGCGGGAATGAAAGCAATTGCTGGCAGCTGCCGGAAAAGGTCTCGGGCAGCTGCTGAAAACAAAAGGAAAGCTACGGACAGAATGATGGAAGACAACAGCGAACAGTTGCAGCAGCCGGTTGACTACACTGACGACAACATACGCCACCTCTCGGACATGGAGCACGTGCGCACACGCCCCGGAATGTACATCGGGCGGCTGGGCGACGGGTCGCTGCCCGAAGACGGCATCTACGTGCTGCTGAAGGAGGTGATAGACAACTCGATTGACGAGTTCAAGATGCACGCCGGCACAAAAATAGAGGTGACGGTGGCCGACAGCCTCCGTGTGACCGTGCGCGACTACGGCCGCGGCATCCCGCAGGGCAAGCTCATCGAGGCGGTGAGCGTGCTCAACACCGGCGGAAAGTACGACTCAAAGGCGTTCAAGAAGAGTGTGGGGCTCAACGGCGTGGGCGTCAAGGCGGTCAACGCCCTCAGCGCCCACTTCGAGGTGCGCTCGTTCCGCGACGGCAAGGTGCGCCGCGCAACCTTCGAGAGGGGAAGCCTCACCGGCGACACCACCGAGGACACGCAGGAGGAGAACGGCACCTACATCTATTTCGAACCCGACAGCACGCTCTTCCTCAACTACTCCTTCCACAGCGACATCATCGAGACCATGCTCCGCAACTACACCTATCTCAACACGGGGCTGGCCATCATCTACAACGGAAAGCGCATCGTGAGCCGCAACGGCCTGAAAGACCTGCTCAACGACACGATGACCACCGACGGCATCTACCCCATCATCCACCTCAAGGGCGAGGACATCGAGATAGCCTTCACCCACACCAACCAGTATGGCGAGGAGTACCACTCGTTTGTCAACGGCCAGCACACCACGCAGGGAGGCACCCACCAGAGCGCGTTCAAGGAGCACATCGCCAAGACCATCAAGGAGTTCTCGCAGAAGAACTTCGAGTATGGCGACATCCGCAACGGACTCGTGGCGGCCATCGCCATTAATGTCGAGGAGCCGATGTTCGAGAGCCAGACCAAAATCAAGCTCGGCTCGCTCACCATGACGCCAAACGGCGGCGTGAGCATCAACAAGTATGTGGGCGACTTTGTGAAGAGAGAGGTGGACAACTACCTGCACAAGCACCCCGACGTGGCCGAGGTGATGATCCAGAAGATACAGGAGAGCGAGAAGGAGCGCAAGGCCATGGCCGGCGTGACCAAGCTGGCGCGCGAGCGGGCCAAGAAGGCCAACCTGCACAACCGCAAGCTGCGCGACTGCCGCATACACTTCAGTGACGCAAGGAACGGGCGCAAGGAGGAAAGCGCCATCTTCATCACCGAGGGCGACTCGGCCAGCGGCTCCATCACCAAGAGCCGCGACGTCAACACCCAGGCGGTGTTCTCGCTGCGCGGAAAGCCGCTCAACTCCTTCGGGCTCACCAAGAAGGTGGTCTACGAGAACGAGGAGTTCAACCTGCTGCAGGCCGCGCTCGACATCGAGGACGGCCTGGACACGCTGCGCTACAACAAGGTGATCGTGGCCACCGACGCCGACGTCGACGGCATGCACATCCGCCTGCTCATCATCACCTTCTTCCTCCAGTTCTTCCCCGACCTCATCAAGAAGGGCCATGTGTACGTGCTCCAGACCCCGCTCTTCCGCGTGCGCAACCGCCGCACCAAGGTGAAGAACCGCCAGGCGCTGGCCGGTGACCAGGCAAGGAGCGGCGGAAAGAAGACCGACTTCATCACACGCTACTGTTACAGCGAGGAGGAGCGGGTCAAGGCCATTGCCGAGCTGGGGCCCGACCCGGAGATAACGCGCTTCAAGGGCCTCGGGGAGATATCGCCCGACGAGTTCGCCGGGTTCATCGGACCCGACATCCGCCTGGAGCAGGTCACCCTGCACAAGACCGACCAGGTGCAGAAGCTGCTGGAGTACTACATGGGGAAGAACACGCCCGAACGGCAGGACTTCATCATCAACAACCTGGTGGTGGAGGAGGACAGGCCCGAGGGCGACGACGCATAGGCTGCGCTGAGAGGCCTTTTACGCCGCATGGCGTGACCCCTTGCGCCGCATGGCAAGGCCTTTTACGCCGCATGGCGGCGGCCCTTGCGTTTTATCTTGAATATCTACAAAAGAATATTGAAAACCTGTTTATGAAGATAGCAGAATGCAAAATGGCGCGCCTGGCGGCGCTGGCGGCGCTGGCGGTGGCCGCGGCTGTGCCCGCACCGGCCCAGAAGGCACTGGTCAACGAGGCGGTGCTCAAGAAGCTGCAGCTGGCCGAACTGTTCATCCGCAACCTCTATGTCGACCCTGTCGACGAGAACAAGCTGGTGGAGGACGCCATCAGGGGAATGCTCGAGAAGCTCGACCCGCACTCCTCCTACTCCACACCCAAGGAGGTCAAGGCGATGAACGAGTCGCTCGAGGGCTCCTTCGAGGGCATCGGCGTGCAGTTTAACATGGCAGAGGACACCCTGCTTGTCATCCAGCCGGTGACCAACGGCCCCTCGGAGCGCGTGGGCATCATGGCCGGCGACCGCATCGTGAGTGTCAACGACAGCGCCATCGCGGGCGTTAAGATGTCGCGCGAGGACATCATGCGCCGCCTCCGCGGGCCAAAGGGCACCAAGGTGAGGCTGGGCGTTGTGCGCCGGGGCATTGCCGACAGGCTCGCGTTTACCGTGACACGCGACAAGATTCCCGTGAAGACCGTCGACGCCTGCTATATGATACGCCCGGGAGTGGGCTACATCCGCATCGGCAGCTTTGGCGCCACCACCCACAAGGAGTTTATGGACTGCATGGCGCAGCTCAGGGGGCAGGGCATGCAGAAGCTCGTGCTCGACCTCCAGGAGAACGGCGGCGGCTATATGCAGGCGGCCGTGGCCGTGGCCAACGAGTTCCTGTCAAAGGGCGACCTCATTGTGTACACCAAGGGCCGCACGTCGCCCGACCAGCGCTATGAGGCCACGGGCGGCGGCTGCTTCCAGCACGGCGATGTCGTTGTGCTGGTGGACGAGTACACCGCTTCGGCCGCAGAGATTGTCACCGGTGCCATACAGGACAACGACCGCGGCTTCGTCGTGGGCCGCCGCACGTTCGGAAAGGGCCTCGTGCAGCGCCCCATCAACCTGCCCGACGGATCGATGATACGCCTCACCATCTCGCACTACTACACGCCCTCGGGCCGCTGCATCCAGAAGCCCTATACCAAGGGCGACCGCAAGGACTACGCCATGGACGTGGCCAACCGCCTGAAGCATGGCGAGCTGACCAGCGCCGACAGCATCCACTTTGCCGACTCGCTCAGGTTTTACACCCTCAAGCAGCGCCGCGTGGTCTATGGAGGGGGCGGCATCATGCCCGACTTCTTCGTGCCGCTCGACACAACCCTCTATACCAAGTTCCACCGCCAGCTGGCGGCAAAGAGTGTCATTCTCAATGCCAGTCTGCGCTATATCGACGCCAACCGCAAGAAGCTGAAGGCGCAGTATGCCTCGTTTGATGCGTTCAAGCGCGGCTACGAGGTGCCCCGGTCACTCGTCGACACGATACTGAGTGAGGGCAAGAAGCAGAAGGTTGAGCCCAAGGACAGCGGCGAGCTTGACCGCACGCTCCCCTACCTTCGCCTGCAGCTCAAGGCCCTTGTGGCTCGCGACATCTGGGACATGAGCGAGTATTTCTCGGTGTTCAACGAGCGCAGCGAAATCGTGAGGAAAGCCTTGCAGGTGATTTCTGGCGGCCCGGGCGGGCAGCCTTGAGCCGGGGGGCCGCCGCCGGCGGCCGCAGAGACGCGCAGCGGGGGCTGTACCAGCTTGGTGCAGCCCCCGCTGCGTGTTGCCGCCCGGGCCGCCTGGTTGTATCGTGAGGGGTGGGATGGGCGGCGGTACTGTCCCGTGCTATTGCCCCTTCGGGCCGAGCAGGGCCAGCGCGCGGTTCTCGGCGGCCTCCATCACCTCGCGCTCGCCCGGCCCCTTGTCGTTGATTCCGCAGAGGTGCAGTATGCCGTGGATAATCACCCGGTGCAGCTCCTCGCCGTAGTCCTTGCCGAACAGCCCGGCGTTAGAGCGCACCGTGTCCAGGCTGATCACCAGGTCGCCGCTGATGGTGTCGCCCTCGTCATAGTCGAAGGTGATGATGTCCGTGTAGTAGTCGTGCCCCAGGTACTCGTTGTTCACCTCGAGTATCTTCTCGTCGCTGACGAACATGTAGCCGATGTCGCCCACTTTCCGTCCGTACTGCGCGGCCACGGCCTTGATCCACGCCGTGGTCTCCCGTTTCTTGATTGACGGCATCCTCACGCCGTCCGCTTGGTAAGTAATCATTGTCAGATGTCTGTTGCTTCGTTGCTGTTGGTTTCCGGCGCGGGCGGGAGCAGTGCCGACACGTCCCTGCCGAAGCCAATCAGCTCGCGCACCAGGCTGCTGCTCACGCTCTCCAGCGCCGGGTCGGCGAGGAGCAGCAGCGTTTCCACGCCGCCGATGCGCCTGTTGATGTCCGCCTGTGCGCGCTCGTACTCAAAGTCCTTGACGCTCCTCACCCCCTTGATGATGAACCCCGCCCCCACGCGGTGTGCCAGGTCAACGGTCAGGTCGCCGTAGGTGGCCACCTCGATGCGGCGCTCCCCGGCATAGATGCGCGCGATGGCCGCCTTGCGGTCAGCCGCGCTGAACATCGTCTGCTTGCCCCCGTTGACGCCCACCCCGATGACGATGCGGTCGAAGAGCGGCAGCGCGCGCCTCACGATGGCGTCGTGTCCGATGGTGAAAGGGTCGAAGCTGCCCACAAATAATCCTGTTCTCGCGCTTCCCTTCGCGTCATTGCGTTCCATTTCTCTTGTCATTGCGTTCTCATTCTCTTGCCGTTGTGCCGGCACGCTCTTGCCGTTGCGTCCGCCTTCCCTGCTGCCTTCCCTGCGCGCAGCCCGTCAGAACAGCTCCTGCTGCATGGTGTTTCCGCTGTAAGGGTTGCGCCCGTAGTGCCGGTAGGCCATCTCGGTGACCATGCGTCCGCGCGGCGTGCGCTTGATGAACCCCTCCATGATGAGGAACGGCTCGTACACCTCCTCCACCGTGCCCGCGTCCTCTCCGATGGCCGTTGCGATGGTCGACACCCCCACCGGTCCGCCCTTGAACTTGTCGATGATGGTGAGCAGGATTTTGTTGTCAATCTCGTCCAGTCCGAACTGGTCGATGTTCAGCGCGTTGAGGCTCAGCTGCGTGATGGTCATGTCGATGCGCCCGGTGCCCCTCACCTGTGCGAAGTCGCGCACGCGGCGCAGCAGTGCGTTGGCGATGCGCGGCGTTCCGCGGCTTCTCCGGGCAATCTCCAGCGCCGCGTCGTCGCCGATGGGCACCTTGAGGATGCCCGCCGAGCGTTTCAGGATGCGCTGGAGCGTTTCCGGCTCGTAGTATTCCAGGTGCAGGTTGATGCCGAAGCGCGCGCGCAGCGGCGCCGTGAGCAGTCCGCTCCTTGTGGTGGCCCCCACCAGTGTGAAGGGGTTGAGGTCAATCTGTATGGAGCGTGCCGACGGCCCCTTGTCAATCATGATGTCAATGCGGTAGTCCTCCATGGCCGAGTAGAGGTATTCCTCCACCACGGGCGACAGCCGGTGAATCTCGTCGATGAAGAGCACGTCGTTGCGCTCGAGCGAGGTGAGGATGCCCGCCAGGTCGCCCGGCTTGTCGAGCACCGGCCCGCTGGTAATCTTGAACCCCACGCCAAGCTCGTTGGCGATGATGTTGCTCAGCGTCGTCTTTCCCAGTCCCGGCGGTCCGTGGAGCAGGGTGTGGTCGAGCGGCTCGCCGCGGTATTTGGCGGCCTCGACAAACACCTCGAGGTTCTCCACCACCTTCTGCTGTCCGCTGAAGTCGCCGAACTGCAGTGGCCGCAGCGCGTTTTCAAACTCCTTTTCCGAGCCTGACACGTTGTTCTGTCTGATGTCAAAGTCTTCGTCCATGCTAAAGCTGTCGTATGAGTGCGGTCCTCCACCTCTGCCGGTGTGCCGCCTAATTTCTGCAAAGTTAGTGCAAGCCGAGTGCAATGGAGCTTGCTCCGATTGCTGAGGTGCCGCCTAATTTCTGCAAAGTTAGTGCAAGCCGAGTGCAATGGAGCTTGCTCCGATTGCTGAGGTGCCGCCTAATTTCTGCAAAGGTAGTGCAAAAAGGTGTATTTGGCGCATGAATCGGCAGGTTTTTGTCGCCGTGCCCGCCGTGTGAGCCGGAGCGAAAGCGGCCCTGCGCGGGCTTTTCCGCGCAGGGCCGCCGTTAGGACAGTGTGCTTTCATGGTCTGTTCCCTGCTCAGAAGATGTTCTGGCAGGCCGTCGCCCCCAGTCCGCCGAGGATGGCCGAGGCCACGGCGATGATGATTTTCAGGAGCTTCTGCCAGCCCTGTTCGCTCAGTTTGCTCATTGCTTGGTTGTCATTAAGGTTCTACATTTTTCAGTCTTCGCTCACATCCTTGCGGGAGGTGGCGGAGCCATCCGCGCGCTCCGTCCGCCTCCCCGCCCGGTCTGCCCGGTTGTCAGCCGTTGTCCTGCTCCCCGGCCGGCTCCTTCACCACGTTGTTAAACGGCAGCTCAGTCACCTGGCATCCGTTCACCAGCGAGCGCACCCTTGTTCCGTCCTTGCCCACCTTGAGCTCCGGCTGGAACAGCACGCGTATGTTCTTCAGGTTCTCCGACACGGTGAAGCCCTTTGCCGTTGCGCTCCTTGAGGTGGTGATGGCCAGCTTGAAGGTGCCCAGCCTGTCAATCTTCACCCGCTTCGAGTTCTGCAGCTCGTTCCTCATGGTGACCACCAGCTCGCTGATCACCGCCAGGATGTCCGACCGCTTCACCGTGCAGTTGGCCTCGATGGTGTCGGCCAGCTGGTCGGTGGTTACTGTCCCCACGCTCACCGCGCGGCCATACCAGTTCTCGTAATACGGGCTCTTCTTGTTGTTGTTCTGATAAAGTTTGTACATCAGTGCCATAATTCAATCCTTTCTTTGTGTTTTAAATGGTTCGATACTTTTTGTTGTTTGTCTCAGTGTCTTTCCGGAAGACAGTGCAAAGGTACGTCAAAAGGCGGCGTGTTCCAAGTTTTGTGCGATAGAGCTTGCGCTACACCTTGCCATAGCGGCCCGCAGCGGCCTGTCATGGGCGGCTGATGAAGTGGCTGGCCAGCGGGTTGTCCATCCCGCGCTCCACCATCATGAAGCGGTAGCGCTCGATAAACGAAGCCGTGGCCGCCGACTTGCGCTGCTCCGCCTGGTAGACCGCCGCCCACGGGTTGGCCGGCTTGCGCCGTCCGAACCGCTTGCACACCGTGGCCGCCAGTTCGGTGAAGGTGGGCGTGCGCCCCCTGTCGTCGCACACCGTGCCCTGGGCGTAGGCGATGTGCGCCGCCGCCATGAGGTCGGCCACCGTCGTGTTCCACACCAGCCGCTCCCCCTCGGGCAGCGCCATTGCGGCCACCAGCTCCTCGGTAACGTGCCGCCGGGCCTCGGCCATCTGCTGCTTGCGGCGTGCCCTCTCGGCCTCGCCGTCCGCTTGCTTGTTTGAGTGTAAATGAAAAAACATGGTTGTAGATAATTTGATGTTGTTCTGATTCGACTGCAAAACTACCGACCGTCTGTGCACTATCTGTTCCATCCGGCTTTTTCTTCGTTAAATAAGATTAAACGCAGGCCGGCTGTCAGACCGCCGCCCCTGCCGTCCGGGCGCATGAAGTCCTGGCAAAAGCGGCCTTGTTGTAACTTTTTCTACACCATTTCACGGAATTTTCACAACAGTTTTCACATTGTGAAACATTATTATATGTATCTTTGCAAAAGCAACAACCGCAGGTTGGCAGCATTCGCTGTGAGCATTCAGTTGTCCTTAGCCTCTTAGAAAGGAAAATCTTTAACCATTAAAACCATACACACATGAGAAGAACCAGCGTTCAGACCCTGCTGCTGTCGTCCGCCATCGCGGCCGGAGTGTGCGGCGCAGTGTCGTGTACCGACAGCGACTACGACCTCGGCGAGGTCGACATGACCCTCGGTATCGGCAGTGGCGAGCTTTCCATCCCGGCCAGCTCGTCAGACACCATCCGGCTCAAGGAGGTGCTCAAGTTCAAGGACTCCGAGGTGGTCGACACCGTTGACGGCGGCGACTACGTGTTCAGCAAGGACGGCGACCCGGTGAGCCCGGCCCGCCCCTTTGTCAGCCGCGTGACGGTGAGCCAGCGCGACAGGAAGTCGTTCGACTTCGGCATTGACCTCACCCCGTACATCGCGGCCAAGCCCCACGGCCGCAGGACCCTGCCCATCCACTTCGAGCAGGAGGCCGTTGTCAACACCTTCGATTTCGACGGCAGCCTGCCCGACGGCGTGGAAGACCTCAAGTGGGCCGACGTGTCCAGCCAGATGACCCTCCGCGTGGAGTTCCCCGCGGTCATCGCCCACTTTGTGGGCACCATCACCTCGATGAGCATCGAGCTGCCCGACTACATCGACTTCACCGCATCGTCCTCGGTGCCGGGCGTGACTAAGGCCGGCAACAGGCTCACCCTCACCGGGGTGAGCACAGCACAGCCCCTCACGCTGACGCTCTCCGTCAGCAGGATCAACTTTGACAAGGCGGCCACCAGTCTGGGCAGCCTGGCCATCACGCCCGAAAGGGAGGTGCAGCTCGACGGCAAGGTGAGCATGGCGGTGACCATCAACGAGATCAACCTCGCGCCAACCACCTTCAACCCGGCTGACTGCAAGATCACCAGTGCGCTTGAGATGAGCAGCGACATCACCCTGACCAAGGTGAACGGACGCTTCAACCCCGACATCGACCTGGGCGACCTGGGCGGCGCCAATGTCACCGGCATCCCCGACTTCCTCACCGAGGACGGCGTGGTCATCGACCTGGCCAACCCCACCATCCTGCTCGGCATCAGCAGCGACCTGCCCGTGCGCGGCTTTGTGAGCGGCAAGCTCACCGCCACCAAGGGCGGCCGCGAGACCAGCGTGGTGACCATCCCCGAGATGACCGTCAGCGAGAACGCCGCCAGCCGCATCTGCATCTGCCGCGACAGGTCGCTGCTTTCCGGCGCCGCCAGCTACACCGAGGTGGTGGAGGTGCCGAACCTCTCAGACCTGCTCAACCCCATCCCCGACCGCATCGACTTCGAGGGTTACGCGCGCGCCGACAAGGACAACAGCTACGACTTCGAGCTGGGCCGCCGCTACACCGTCCAGCCCTCCTACCGCATCGAGGCCCCCCTGGCCTTCGGCCCCAAGGCCGTCATCGTCTACTCCGACGTGTTTGACGGCTGGAACAAGGACATCACCGACTACGACGTGACCGACGGCACCTATGTCGAGCTGACGGCCAACGTCGAGAACCGCGTGCCGGCCTTCCTCCATGTCGAGGCCACACCGCTTGACGCCGCCGGCCGCGACATGCCCGACAGCCAGGTCAAGGTCGAGGTGACCGGCACCGTGGCCGCCTGCCCGCAGGGCGCCGACAAGACGGTGACCCCCGTCACCATACGCCTCACCCCCGCCAAGGGCGCGCTCAAGAACCTGGACGGACTGAGGTTCAAGGTGAGCGGCTCGGCCAAGGACCCCGACGGCAACAGCGTGGTGAGCGGAGTGACCCTCAACGCCCGCAGGCACTCGCTCGTGGCCAGGGACATCAAGGTGAAGCTCGTGGGCACGGCTGTGGCCGACCTCAACTGACACCGGCGGCGCACAAGCCGTGAATGACCACACGTATCACTGAACAACAAACAAGAACCAAGATGAAAGCAACATACAGACACCTTTGCGCGGCCATGCTGGCGGCATGGGGCGCAACGGCCGCAGCCCAGACCCTCAACTCGGGCTACTTCACCACCGACTACAAGTACCGCCACACCATGAACCCGGCCATGGGCAACGAGCAGAACTATTTTTCCTTCCCCGTGCTCGGCAACCTCAACGCCAGCGTGCGCGGCAACTTCGGGCTGCAGGACGTGGTGATGGACAACCCCCTCTACGGACAGCCCGGGCAGAAGCGGCTCACCACCTTCATGAACCCCTACATCAGCGCCGGCAAGGCCCTCGACGGCTTCGCCTCGGGCAACAACCGCCTCCTGGAAGACCTGCACCTCACCCTGTTCTCGGCCGGCTTCAAGGGCTTTGGCGGCTACAACACCCTTGAGTTCAACCTGCGCCAGAGCGTCGGCCTGTCGCTGCCCTACGAGTTCTTCGCCTTTGCCAAGAACACCGGCAACCGCACCTACAGCATCGGCGACATCAACATCGGCGCGCAGGCCTTCGCCGAAGTGGCAGTAGGACACTCGCACCAGATCAACGAGCGCCTGCGCGTCGGGGCCAAGGCGAAGCTGCTCCTGGGCGTCGGCAGGGCCGACCTGGCCATCAAGGACATGAAGGCCGACCTGGCCGGTCCGGACAAGTGGACGCTCTCCGGCAGGGCCGAGGCCAACGTGTCGGTGAAAGGCTTCAGCTACAAGAGCGAGACCAAGGACTACAAGGAGGACGGCCGCGGCACCTACCAGAGCGTGAACGACGCCGACATCGACGGCGCCGGCCTGGGCGGCCTGGGCCTGGCCTTCGACCTGGGCGGCGTTTACAGGCTCAACGACGACTGGACGTTCAGCGCGGCCGTGCTCGACCTCGGCTTCATCAACTGGAGCAACAACGTGACGGCCGTCAACGCCGGCGACAGGTTTGAGTTCGACGGCTTCCACGACGTGGCCGTGAACCGCGAGGACGGCGGCGAGAAGCTCAGCGACAAGGCCGACAGGCTGGGCGACCAGTTTGCCGACTTCGCCCACCTCAAGGACGAGGGCGACCGCGGCAGCCGCACCGCCGGCATCGGCGCCACCCTGAACTTCGGCGCCGAGTACACGCTGCCCGCCTGGCGCAAGGTGCGCTTCGGCGCGCTCAGCAGCACCCGCCTCCGCGGCAGCTACTCGTGGACCGAGGGCCGCCTGAGCGCCAACTGCGACCCCCTGAAGTGGATCGGCGGCGGCGTGACCTTCGCCGTCAGCAGCTTCTCCACCAGCATGGGATGGGTGCTGAACATCCACCCAAAGGGCTGCAACATCTTCGTCGGCATGGACCACCTGTTGGGGTCGCTCAGCAAGGAGGGCATCCCGCTCAGCTCCAACGCCAGCGTGTCGGTGGGCATGAACGTGGCCTGGTGACCTTGAAAGGGAGTGAGTGTCAAAATTCTCACTCCCTTTTTTTGTATTCTGCCCGAATTGCGCTACTTTTGCAACACCTAAACCCATCACCGCATGAAGACAAACCTCATCACGTGGCTCGGCAAGGGCCTGGTGCCGGCGCTGGCCGCGCTGGCCGCCGTGTCGTGCAGCGAGCGCAAGTTCCATATCGAGGGCACCCTCACCGAGGCCGCCGACTCCACGCTCTACCTGGAGAACATGAGCCTTGACGGTCCCGTGGCGGTCGACTCCGTGCGCCTCGGCGCCAGCGGCGACTTCTCGTTCAGCGGCGAGTGCCCCGGGGCCCCCGAGTTCTACCGCCTCCGCGTGGGCGACCAGACCGTGAACCTCGCCGTCGACTCCACCGAGACCATCCGCGTCGAGGCCCGCCTCAGCCAGCTGCCCACAGGCTACCGGGTGGAGGGCTCCGCCGACTGCGAGCGCATACGCCAGCTCACCGCCATGCAGGTGGAGCTGACACAGCGCGCCATGGCCGTGGAGCGCAACCCCGGCCTGAGCGCCAGGCAGAGCGCCGACAGCATCTTGCGGCTGACCGCCGACTACAAGCGGCGCGTCACCGACCGCTACATCTTTGCCGACCCCAAGGCCGCATCCTCCTATTTCGCCCTGTTCCAGACACTCGGCGGCTACCTCATTTTCGACCCCAAGGCCAGCAGCGACGACATCAAGGTGTTTGCCGCCGTGGCCACCTGCTGGGACACCTTCTACCCCGGCTCCGTGCGCGGCGAGAACCTTCACAACATCGCCATCGAGGGCCGGCGCAACCAGCGCATCATGCTCAACAGGCAGCGCGAGGCCATCGACCCCGCGAAAGTCACCGCCTCGGGGGTCATTGACATCCGCCTGGAGGACAACAAGGGGCGCGAGCGCACCCTCACCGGACTGGCCGGCAAGGTGGTGCTGCTCGACTTCCACCTGTTCTCCATGGCCGACTCGCCCAAGCGCATCCTCATGCTGCGCGAGCTTTACAGCAAGTACAGCGCCCGCGGACTGGAAATCTACCAGGTGAGCTTCGACAGCGATGAGCATTTCTGGAAGCAGCAGACCGCCAGTCTGCCATGGATCTGCGTGCGCGATGCCGACGGTGTCAACTCGCAGCGGCTGGCTGTCTACAATGTGCGCAGCCTCCCCGAGTACTTCCTGATTGACCGCGGCAACAACCTCGTGAGCCGCAGCGAGCAGGTGAAAGACCTCGACCGGGCCATCGCCGCGCTGCTCGGCAAGAAATAGGCTGCGGGCACCACGCAGCGCAAGCGGCCTGTTTCGCCATGCGAAACAGGCCGCTTTGTCGTGCGGAACAGGCCGTCCTGCCGTGCAATACGCACCGTTTCACCGTGCTGTATGGGCCGTCTTGCGCTGCAAGACGGCCCTTGCTGCAATGCCCCTCACTTTTTTGCCTGTTCCGGAAAGAGGGAAGACTTCTCACTTTTTTTTGCCTGTTCCGGTCTGATGACCGGTTTGGGTTCAATGGCCTTTCAGGGTCAGAAGGCGCACACGGCACGCACAAGGTTTTGCTGTTTCTTGTTGTAGGCGTGTGCGTAGCCATTGGAGTGTGACACTTTGAAGGCGGTGCCCTTGGCCCAGTTTTCCGTGGATGTCCAGTAGTCGCCTGCGCCCAGAAGACTGCCGCCGGCGGCGTCCAACGAGGCGTTAACGATGTCTCGGGTTTCGGGGTCGGCCTCCTGTTTGTAGACCTCGTCCATGTCCTTGCAGATGAGCATGTGCAGCTCCTTTACCGAGGGAATGTACCATCCGGTGCTGCCTGACGGCGCGGGATTGTCGCGCCTGAAGAATATTGTGAGGTATTCGACCGGGGCAACGCGGTTTTGGAGTCCGTAAGAAGAATCACCATTGTATGCCTCTATTATTTTTGTGTTCTGGTAGCCGAGAACCATCTTCATGACTCCCCATTTGCTCTCGTCTTGGTCAATGTAAATGGACTTGTAGCCGGCGGAAGTGGAGAAGGCGCCGCTTGCTTTTTGGAAGGCATACACATTCGACGTATAAGAGTCTGTGTTGTATTGCCAGAATATGCTGCTGACAGTTTTCACGGCCACGGCAAGCCCGTGCGTGCAGTGCGGGAAGTCTCTGGCCATAATCCTGTCGTCGGCAAGCGATGCGGGCGCCAGCCTGCCAGCAGGGTCGGTCTCGGCCGGTGTCCAGAACACGATGGCCGCCACCTTTGCCTTCTGCTCCTCGGTGAGGGCGGTCGCCTTGGGCAGCAGGTGGCCGTCGGCCATCAGGTAGTCGCCTCGCCGGATGGTGTAGTCCTTGACCGTGCATGCAGCCCCGTCCACCTTGTACTTCTTGTACGTCCCTGCGTAAGTGCCAATGTCTGATGGGGTGATGGCAAACTCCCTTTTCCCCTCGTCATAACTACCCTCGATGGTCGGCAACGATTCGGGCAGCAAGTAGCGGTAAGAGCCGTCGGCCATGCGCAGCGGCTTGGCCGTGCCGGTGAACGTGGCGTCGAGCACGGTGTAGTCGGGCACCCTCGCGTTGGTGAACTTATAGACCGTCCGCGGCAGTTCGATGACGGCCAAGGCAAACCGGTGGGCCATGACGAAATCGAGCCGCAGCGTGCCGTTGACCGGCGTGGGTGTGCAAGAGGCGGTCATCAGGTCGGAAGCGGCGTAGTCCGCATACGCACTTTGGTCGGCCTTCACCAGCCAATCATTCTCAAGCAGCCTAAAGAAATCCAAATTTGGATCGATTCTTGAATTCTCCAGCATGCGGCTGATGAACTGGTCGTCCAAGTCGGGCTTGTAGGGGTGATAGAGATGGTATTCCTCATTCTCCAGCCCTCCCACAAGCGCCGTGCCCTCCTCGGTTTTCCAGACGAGCTGCCCCGTGGCGGCGTCCGTCTCGGCGGTCAGCTTCACGTTGGCGTAGACCATCTTCTTGTCCATGCCCCAGCCGCGCGTCACGAAGAGCCCGCAGCTGTCGCCCTCGGCGAACACAGTGGTGTAGCCGTTCTCCACGGCACGGGTCGTTTTGCCATCAGCCGACGCATAGCCACCGTCGGTCACGGAGATGGCGAGCTGCTGCGCCTTGTTGCCAGGTGCGGCGGGGCGCTCCTCTTGCGTGCAGGAGGCAAGCAGCAGGAGCAGTGCGGCCTGCAGGAGCGTGTAAGCGTTTCGTATCATCATAATCTTGCTAACGGATGAATGAGTTAAAGGGGGTAAGCAGGTCAGAAAGCAAGGACGGGGCGCACAGCCACCATTCCGTAAGGCATCTTGGAGAGGCAATAGCATTTCAGATTGCCGCTGCTGTGCATCATCCAGGCCCATGCTTCCTCGGCCGAATATTCCGACAACGACCAAAATGTATAGTTTTGGAACTCATCCTTGCTGCCAGCTGCAATCTTCGCCATCCAGGCGTTCAGGGCGGCGGGCACATCGCCCTGGCCGGGCCAGCTGAAGTCACCGCTGTCCGCCGAAGTCTGCTCGTCGCTGTCGGCCAGGGCCGGGCAGCAGCCCAGGTTCTGCAGGATGTCCCACCACTGGCCGGCTGTGGGGAGATACCACTCTGTGGCACTGTCCGGGGCTTTGTGGCCGCTGCCGGCGGCGTTCCAGTCGGCAACGGCCTTGAAGGCGGGGTAGTGCTCTTGACCCTGTGGCATATTTAATAATAATGCGTGTTTGCGTAAGCCTTGGATGTCAGCATAACATTCAGCCTTGGTCTTGCAATTTTTGAAAAAACCCAAATCTTTCTTTTCATTACTCCAATAGGCACTAGTCGCGGCGTTCTTCACGGCCATCACAAGGCCGTGCACATTTCCGTTTAAAAATGAACGCTCTTGGTAGCCGATACGTCCCTTGTCCGTCTGGAACACGATGCCGATGACGGTCTTGCCCTCCTCGGGGGCGGGCTTTGGCTCGGCTATCGCCACGCTGCCGTCAGCGTAGCGCTTGCGAAGGCCGCCGTCGCTCCACGTGCCGTCGGCGTAGAAGTAGTCGCCTGCCTTCAGCTCGCCCGCCTTGAAGTGTTGCTTCACTTCCTTTGAGGCGACGCTCTCCTCTCCGCCGTCGTCCCATGTGGCGCCCGCCACAGCCAGCACGTCTATTCCGCTTGCCTTCACGGTGATGGCGTAGGCATACCGCTTGCCGCCGAAGAAGTCAAATTTGCCGGCAGCTTCTGTTTCGGGAGCATAGGTAAAGGCGTTGCCGCCTATGCTTATTCGGACGAGCGGCTTGCCCGTCATGTCCTGCGGCGGCACCAAAGCCTCGTATTTCTTCGTCGCGGCATCGTAGTAGGGCTTTATCTCGCCGTCCGACCGGTTGCCCGGTGCAACCAAGCCGGCGGTAGAGTGCGTCAGCGGGTCTCCGAAAATGGTGACGGTAGCATCCTCCAGTTCCTCCTCTGCAATGCCTTCGCCGGCCTTGAGCGTCACTTCTATTTTCGCCATGCGGTGGATGAAGCGGAGGCTTGTGGCCTGGTCATAGCGCCCCATGGCACTGGCGTACAGCACATCGAAAGCGGCATATCCCTTGGTTTGGTCGGAAATGTCCGTTTCTGCTTCCAGGTCAGGTGTCCATGCCGAGATGCGGGCCTCGTCGGCGCTCTTCCAGTAGAAGGCGTTGCCGGCATCCTTCGGGGCAGCGTTGCCCGCGGCGTCCATCACGTATGCTTTGGTGCCAAACACGCCTTCCATTTGCACTCTGATTTCCTCGCCGCCCGCCCACGCGTCCTTGCCCCCGGCGCGGGTCTGCGGCTGCGCCACCTCCGCCGTGAGTTGCAGCGGGTACTTGCCGTAGGGCAGGGACGTGCCGCTTTCATCCTCGCTGTTACAGGAAGCGAGTGCCCCGCAGACGAGCATCACAACCGCCAGCCAGCCGCCGGCGAGCGGCCACGGCCTTCTCCCTGTCTTCCTTCTTGTTCTCATATTGTGCTTTTTTGTTTCGTTTTGTGCCGCCGCCCGCTGCGATGCGGGCAGCCGCACCATTCAGTGTGAATGGTGGCGAGCCTCCGTGCTTGCGCCTGGTGCACGGCAGCGGCTTTCGGACACACTACATTCTTGCGTCACCCGCATGGCTGCCGCCGTCGTTCCACGGCTCGATGGTGCTGCCGCTGACGGCCAGCCCCGTCTTCTTCACCGTGACGGTGTAGGTGTAGGAGTAGCCGGCTGCGAGCGCGGGCTTGATCATGTCCTTGTTGGCGTAGGTCTGCGCCTCCCCGTCGTTGGGCGCAATCTCGAGCGCCAGCGCGTTGGCGAGCGTCTGCGGGAGCACCACCATCGAGAGTGTCATCACGCCCGAGGCGGCGTCAAAGTGGGCCACGCACTTGTCGGTGGCCACTCTCGGCGTGCCTGTGCACCGGCGCAGCATCCAGTCGCTCACGGCGCTGCCCGTGGCGGTGGCGGTGCCCGTGGTCACGTCGAACGTGCCCTCGTGAACCAGTCCGCCCAGCTTGTAGTCGGCCAGCTCGAGCACGCCCGCGTCGGCGAAGCCGTCGGTGTTCGACACCTGCACCTTGAGGACAAGGCGTGCCATCCTGTGCTTGAAGGCGCAGTCGCTGCCCCCCGCGGCGGTGTTGTCGGTGAAGCTGATGGCCGGGCTGCCCTTGGTGGCCTTGGCCCCCGTGGCATAGATGTAGTCAACCTTCTCCTGCTCGGTGGCCGTGGGCTGGCTGGCCGTGTTCACCGCCACCTTTCCGCCGGTGCCCGGCAGCACGGCGGCGCTTGCGCTCGGCGCGTAGGGCGCGTAGGCCGCAAAGGTAAACTCGGCCGAGGCGTCCTCGAAGAAGATGCCGCCACCCGCCGTCATCGGGATGAAGTCGGCTGTGGCGCCGGTGCTTGTGGTCGCGTAGCCCACGTTCTTGTACTTGCTGCCCATTGTCGTGGCGTTGCCCGGGGCCTCCACCACCATCACGCCAATCCGGTCGGCGTTCCACCTGTTGTCAACGGCGCGGGTCTTCGGCCCGCTGACGCCGGCCGTCACCTGCGCCTCCACGGCGCCGCCTGTCTCCTCGTTGCTCTCGTTCGCACATGCGGCCAGCATTGTTGTCGCTGCCGCAAGGATGAAAAGTCTCGAATTCATCTTCATAATGGTTTCCTTTAGTTTGTTAAATAATTATGGTTGAAATTATCATTTTTCCCAGCCGCCGCGCCGGGCGGCTCTGTCCTTGTCGCTTTTCCGTCTGGTGCGGCGGCCTTGCCGCCTGCAGTCAGTTTGCCTCCACGCTGCCGCTGTCGGTCTCGCGCCAGCCGGTGATGGAGGCCCCCTCGGCGCCGGCCTCCAGCGGCAGCAGCAGGTTGCCCGTGAGCCTCAGCGGCTCAGTGCCGCCGTTGAAGTCGCTCAGCTTGTCTGTCAGGTCGCTCGCTATCCGCTGCGTGTCGCCGTTGCTGAAGGTGATGTCGACCGTGAGCGTCTGTCCCTCGGCCTTGACGATGCCGGCCAGCCGGAAGAAGAGCGTGAACCTGTTGCCCTCCTGTGTGAACGCGGCTGTTGTGTGTGCCGGCACGCTCCGCCCGCCGGTCACGATGTCCACGGCCGAGGCCGCGCCCGAGAGCGTTGCCGTGGCCGCCCGCACCCGGCTGTAGTCGCCCTCGGTGGCCGTCAGCTCGAGGTCGAGCCTGCGCACCAGCTGCTTCATGGCGGCTGTGACGCGGAGCGTGTCGTCGGCCCTGACGCTGATGTCCTGCACCGAGGCGAAGAGGTAGCCCGGCTGGGGGGCCGCGCCCCCTTGCGGTGTGGCGCTGACCGAGGCGGTGTTGCCCGTGACGGTGATGTGCTCCGGGCGGTTGTACACCGCCAGGGTGTGCTTGCCCGGTGGCAGGAGCTGTGCGAACACGCTTGTGCCGCCGCCCGCCTCCTGCTCCTGCCCGCCAATGCGCAGGACATACCGCTGCGGGACGGCCGCCTCGCCGCTCCTCCCGCCCCAGTCGGCGGTGACGGCCACCGCCCCGCGGTCGGGGTGCGGTGTGTCATGCAGCTCGTCTTTCACGCACGAGGCGAAAAGTGTGGCGGCCAGGACAGCTGCGCCTGTCATCAATGTATGCTGGTTCTTTCTCATGCTGTTTCCCCTTTTCTTGAATATTAAAGCCTCTTTTCTTGAATGTTGAAAGATGTTCAGGCGAAGATTAAAAGATGTTCCACACGAGCGTTGCGCCGAGGTGGCTCACGCCCCAGCAGTTCTTGCTCTCGCCGCCCTGCCTCACGCGCACCCCGCCGGTGACGGTGTACCTGTCGTAGTCGGCATGGATGCAGCCCACGCCCGCGGAGAGGTCGAGCGACAGCGAGCGGCCCAGCCGCAGCAGGTAGCCGCCGGTCAGTGCGCCGCCAGCCAGGCTGCCCTGCCTGCCCGTGGCGGAGAGCTTGTAGTTGAACTGCCCTGCCTTGGCCATCGCGCCGATGTAGCCGCGCCTTTCGCGGCCTACATAGTGGCGCAGCTCGGGTGCCACTTCCCAGAGTGCGTATCTTCTGTCTTTGCCGTTCCACTGCCACGATGTCCAAGAGCCGCCCACCGCCACGCCCCACGACGGGCTGAAGCGCCACTCAGCACCGAGGCTGGGCGTGAGAGTGGCCCAGCGCAGCAGGTTGGCCCGCAGCGAAATGTCGGGCCTTGCCGCTTTCGCTGCCCCGGCGCAAGGCTGCTGGCGCTCCTGCCCGGCAGCTGCCGCTGCCGCCGCGCTGCCTTGGGCGGCGCCGGCTGTCTGTCCGGCCTTGGCGCGCTGCCGCCCGTCCGCCTCCTTGTGGCCGGCGCGCGCGCTGTCCGCCGGTGCAGCTTCAGCTTTTGGCAGTGTGATGCGCACGGTCACGAAGTCGCCCCCGTCAGCGTGGTTATGCGTGACGAAACAGCTCTCGTGCAGTCCCTTGCGGGCAATCAGCTCCGACTTGACCCGGCTTGAGCGCACCCTTGCGATGGCGAGGCTGGCCTGCTCGGACCTGCCGGAGTTGCAGTGGCCGTCGATGTAAAGCGGCACACGCCCCCCGGCGATGGCCGGCCTGTTGCGCCCGATGCACTCCAGGAGGCGCGCCAGTTCCGGGCCGTTGTCTTTCCATGGCACATAGAACATGTCCTTGCCCAGCACGAAGCGGAAGGTGTAGACCGAGTCCGCCCTCTGCTGCGCCGCGGTGGGAAGGAAAGCCGGCGGCATCCCCAGAAGCAAGATGAAGAGTAGAATCCTTTTGCCCATTTTTATATGCTTTTGTTGTTTCCGACACGGAAGTCAGCGCACAAAAGTAGGCTTAGAAATTTGATTTCAGTGCGATTCTGGCGCGTAAAAGAGCGTCAATTGCCAGAATCGCACATCTTTGCGGTTTAGGACATCTCTGTTTTGTTGTCCAGACTGTTTTTTGTCGTTCAGGCCATTTCGCCAGTCCGTGGTCCGCTGCATGGCCGCGCGCCCGCTGTCTTCCTCCACTTGACAGGCGTGCAGCCCGCGTTTTCCCTGAACAGCCTGGTGAAATGGCTCGGCGACATGAAGCCCGACCTTTCGGAAATGTCGGCGATTGTGAGCCTCGGGTTCTGCGCAAGCAGGCTCTTGGCGTATGCTATGCGCAGCCCGGTAATCCAGTCGCGGAACGACATCTCATACGTTGTCTTGATGTAGGCCGACAGATAGGTGCGGTTGGTCTGCAGCAAGTCCGCGAGATCCTTCAGGGTCAGTCCGGGCCTGACGTACCCGCAGGCCCCGATCCACTCCTTGATTCTCTCCGCTATCTCGGCATGGTAGAGCGGTGTCTCCTGCGCCTGCCCGGGCTTGGCGCACGTCTTTTCCTCCTCGGGTTCCATCTCGCTTTCCAGCGCGCGGGCCACCTGCTCGTAGAACAGCAGGTAGTTCAGGTAGCAGCAGAAGAGGTAGATGTAGAACGGCACCGACGACAGAATCCAGATGTAGACATACTTGTCGGGCAGGAAAGTGAGCAGTGCGCAGCCCACCCCGAAGATGATGGCCCAGTGGGTAAAGACGGACAGCCACTTGATGTATGCCCCGATGTCGTCGGCACGGGTGTCGTCGAAGATTCGGACAGCCCTGCGGTATGCGACAATGATCCTGCGGGCCAGCGCAATGCCGTAGGCCATCAGGCAGACCGCCAGCGTAAGCAGGGCGGCCCGCTGCGCCGCTCCGCATGGAAACAGCAGCATGACAACCCCGGAAAGGCCCGAGAAGGCGAGCCACAGGGCGAGGTTCACCAGAATCCTTTTCCGTGTGGTGTAGAAGCGGTCGAGCAGCATGATCAAGGCCGAGCTGAACAGGTAGTAGCACAGGAAGTAGGTGGACAGGTTCAGCAGGATGGCTGACTGCACGTTCCTTGACCTGACATTGAAGAGGAAGTGGACCGAGTAGTTGGCCGCAAGCAGCAGCAGCGCGACGCCCATGATGCGCCGGGAGCGGAGATAGTTCTTGAAAATGGCTTTCTCGGGTGTCTTGGCAAGCAGGAAGTAAAAGCCGAAGAACAACATCAATGGCAGTGCGATGCACAGTGAATAGCTGTATATGGACGGTTCCATCGTCGGTTTTAGGTTTGGTTAATCAGTCACAAAATTACGAAAAATATCGGTTTTGTGCGCTGTTGTCCGTTCTTTTTTGCATCTTGTGCCGCCTTGCCCGGCCAGCTGCCGGCCCTGCAGAGGAACAAACGGGGCCCGTTGCGCCGTGCGCCTGCCCGGCAACCCGGGCTTGCTGGCGGGCAATACGAAAAAAGCAGCTACGGCGTGCGTAACTGCTTCGTTTTCAAGGTGGGCCATCTAGGGCTTGAACCTAGGACCTCCAGATTATGAGTCTGTTGCTCTAACCAACTGAGCTAAAAGCCCGGAGAAAGCGGCCGCGGACGGTCGTTTTCGGCTGCAAAGATAAGGAGAAATGTATAAACGGCCAAATAAAATAAGCAAAAAGAAACTAAATAGCTGTCAAATGGAGGGCGCAGATTTTGCGAAAAGCACGGAATGGCGTAACTTTGCACCAAATGACGTGACGTTACACGAAAGAATGGAAAATATGGATTTGAACGGACTGACGGCCGGGCAGGTCGTCGAGAGCCGGAAGGCGCACGGCGCAAACACGCTGACACCGCCTCGGAAGACTTCAATGTGGCGGCTGTATGCCGACAAGTATCGCGACCCCATTATCAGAGTCCTGCTGGTGGCCGCCTGTGTTTCACTGGCGCTGGCCTTTGTCGAGGGGCAGTTTGCCGAGGTCATCGGCATCTTCCTGGCCATCTTCCTGGCCACAACCATCGGCTTTTACTTTGAGCGCGACGCCGCCAGGCGCTTCAACCTGCTCACAGCCGTGAGCGAGGAGCAGCCGGTCAAGGTGGTGCGCGACGGCCGGGTGACCACTGTCGCGCGGCATGACGTGGTGGTGGGCGACGTGGTGGTGCTTGACACCGGCGACGAGGTGCCGGCCGACGGAAAGCTGGTGGCTGCCAGCAGTCTGCAGGTAGACGAATCGTCGCTCACGGGAGAGCCCCTGACCCAGAAGCACGTGGCCGCCCAGGGCGGCGGGCCGGAGGCGCAGCCGGATGGCGAGGCCTATCCCGCCGACATGGTGCTGCGCTCGTCGATGGTCGTTGGAGGCACCGGCTGGATGGTGGTGACCGCCGTGGGCGACGCCACGGAGATAGGCAAGGTGGCGCGCCAGTCAACGGAGCCTACCGCCGTGAAGACCCCCCTCAGCCAGCAGCTCGAACGGCTGGCCCAGCTCATCAGCAAGGTGGGCACCGCCGTGGCCGCGCTGGCCTTCGCCGGATTCCTGGCACACGACATCATGACCAACCCCCTGTGGCACACCGACAACTACCTGCGCATGACCGAGGTGGTGCTCAACTACTTCATGATGGCGGTGACCATCGTCGTGATGGCGGTGCCCGAGGGGCTGCCCATGGCGGTCACCCTGGCCCTGGCCCTGAACATGCGCAGGATGCTCAAGTCGAACAACCTGGTGAGAAAGCTCCACGCCTGTGAGACCATGGGGGCGGTGACCGTGATTTGCACCGACAAGACTGGCACGCTTACCGAAAACAAAATGAGGGTGCAGGAGATGCAGCCGGCCGGCGGAGCGCAGCCCGGAACGGGCGCCGCTGACAGCGCGCTGCTGCCCCTGGCGATCGCCCTGAACACCACGGCCGAGCTGGACGGCGGAAAGGCCGTGGGCAACCCTACCGAGGCGGCCCTGCTGCTGTGGCTCGGCGGCAGGGGTGACGACTACCGTGAGCTGCGCCAGCGGGGGCAGGTCGTTGACCGCATGCCTTTCTCGACAGAGCGCAAGTATATGTCGACCCTGGCCAGGGTGGACGGCAAGAACATGCTCTTTGTCAAGGGCGCACCCGAGATAGTGATGGCCATGTGCCATGAGGGAACAGGCGGCGAGGCCCCTGGCGCACAGCTGCGGCAGACCCTGCTCGGCTACCAGCGCCGCGCCCTGCGCACCCTGGCTGTGGCTGTCGGCGAGCCCGCCGGGGCCAACGCCGACCCGAAGCAGTGCCCGCAGCTCAGGCTGCTGGCCGTGTTTGGCATCAGCGACCCCCTGCGCCAGGATGTGCCGATGGCCATCCGCCGCTGCCAGCAGGCCGGCATCGAGGTGAAGATGGTGACCGGCGACACCCAGGCCACGGCCGTGGAGATAGGCCGGCAGGCCGGCATGACGGCCTGCGGCGACAAGGGCGCGGCCAACGGACAGGAGGTTATCACCGGCCCGGAGTTTGCCGCGCTGTCCGAGAAGGAGGCGCTCGAGCGCGTGGGCACGCTGAAAGTGATGAGCAGGGCGCGCCCGTCGGACAAGCAGCGCCTCGTCAGGCTGCTGCAGCAGCGCGGCGAGGTGGTGGCTGTGACCGGCGACGGCACCAACGACGCGCCGGCGCTCAACCACGCCCATGTGGGCCTGTCGCTCGGCTCGGGCACCGCCGTGGCCAAGAATGCCAGCGACATCACCCTGATAGACGACTCGTTTGCAAGCATTGTCAAGGCCGTGATGTGGGGCCGCTCGCTCTACAAGAACATCCAGCGGTTCATCCTCTTCCAGCTCACGGTCAATGTCACGGCACTGCTGCTGGTGCTCGGCGGATCCGTGATGGGCACCGAGCTGCCGCTCACCGTCACCCAGATTCTTTGGGTGAACCTTATCATGGACACGTTTGCCGCCATGGCCCTGGCCACGCTGCCGCCATCGGAGTCGGTGCTGAAAGAGCGCCCGCGCGACCCCGGGCAGTCCATCATCACACGGCCCATGGGCCGGAGCATCATCGCCTGGGGCGTGCTCTTCAGCGGCATCCTGCTCGCGCTGCTCTACCGCTTTGAGCACTCCGGCAGCATGACCGTGCACGAACTCACAGTCTTCTTCACCGTCTTTGTGCTCGCACAGTGGTGGAACCTGCTCAATGCCCGGACCTTTGGCACCAACGCTTCGGCTTTCAGCCATCTCGGCAGCTGCAAGTCGCTGCTGGCCGTGCTGGCGCTCATCCTTGCCGGCCAGTGGGTTATCGTCACTTTTGGCGGGCGGATGTTCCGCACAGAGCCGCTTGACGCCACAACATGGCTGTGGATGCTGGCCGCCACGTCGCCTGTGGCGCTGGCTGGCGAGCTGGCCAGGTGGTGGCGCAGACACCGGGTCTCCGGCAACGATTAAGGCATGGACACGATAACACTCGGACCGTGCAGCCCGCCAGCGGCACCCTGCGTGGCCACCGTGGGCTTCTTTGACGGCGTTCACCGCGGCCACCGCTTCCTCATCGGGCGCATGGTTGACGAGGCTCGCCGGCGCGGACTGTCATCGGCGGTGGTCACTTTTGACCGCCATCCCCGCGAGGTGCTGCGCAGCGACTTCAGGCCGCAGTCGCTCACCACCCTTGACGAGAAGTGCGCCCTGCTGGCCCAGACCGGGGCCGACCGCTGCGTGGTTGTCCCCTTTACCAAGGCCCTGGCCGCCATGGACGCGCTGACGTTCATGGACACGGTGCTGCGGAAGCGGCTGGCGGTGAGGGTGCTCGTCACCGGCTACGACAACCGTTTCGGGCACAACCGCAGCGAGGGCTTTGACGACTATGCGGCTTACGGCCGCCAGATTGGTGTCGAGGTGCTGCGGTGCGAGCCGCTGGTGACTGACGGCATCCGCGTGAGCTCGTCGGCGGTGCGTGCCCTGCTGCAAGAGGGCAGGGTGGACACGGCTGCCCGCTGCCTTGGCTATCCCTACACCATCCGGGGCACCGTCGTCCGCGGCGAGCACATCGGCACGGCCCTGGGCTTTCCCACGGCCAACCTCGCCCCCTCGGCGCCCGAGAAGCTGGTGCCCGCAGCCGGCGTTTATGCCGTCACTGCGAGCGTCGAGGGCGTGGACCGGCAGCTCTGCGGCATGATGTACATCGGCACGCGCCCCACCTTTGACGGGCACGCCACCACGCTCGAGACCAACCTGTTTGACTTCCACGGCACTATCTACGGGCGCCGCGCCAGCCTGTCCTTTATCGGACGCCTGCGCGGCGGGCGCAAGTTTGGCTCCGCCGCCGAACTGGCTGACCAGCTGCGCCACGACGCCCGGGCCGCCCGGCAGTTGCTGTCCGCCCGTGTGCGGTAGACCGCCATCCAAACAAATTCAGAACGCACAGTTATGCTTAACGCCATTACCTTTTTATTTGTCTTTCTGGCCATCCAGATAGCCGTAACCATGGGCACGGGCCTGGTGCTGAGGCACATTCCCGGCACAGACCCGGCCGGCACGGCTGCCACCATCGTTTCCATGGCCCTGTTCTCGGCCATCACAGCCGCGGTGTTCATCGCCGCCAAGTGGTGCCGGGTGTCACCGGCATGGCTGCGCACCCGCCAGTGGGGCGTGCTGCTGTGGAGCGCGCTGGCCGCCGTGGGCGCCGCCATCCCCTCCGTCTGGCTTCAGGAGCAGATGCCCGCCCTGCCCGACATGGTGGGCGAGCAGGTAGGTCTCATCCTGGAAAGCCGCTGGGGCTACGTGGCCGTGGGGCTGATGGTGCCCTTTGCCGAGGAGCTTGTGTTCCGCGGAGCCATGCTCAGCGCACTGCTGGCCCGGCTCGCACGGCCGTGGACGGCCATCCTCGTGTCGGCCCTGCTCTTTGCCCTTGCCCATCTCAACCCGGCCCAGATGCCCCACGCACTGCTGGCCGGCATCCTGCTGGGGTGGATGTACTGGCGCACGGGCAGCATCCTGCCCGGCATCGCCTTCCACTGGGTGAACAATTCCGTGGCCTATGTGCTCTGCAACATCATGCCCGCCCCCGACGCACCCCTTGTCACCCTCTTCGGCGGCAGCCAGCGCCATGTGTGGCTCGCCCTGCTCTTCTCGCTGTTCATCCTTGTGCCCTCGGTCGTGCAGCTGGGCCTCAGGATGCGCCGCGCGCAGGCAGCGCCAGCGCCGGGCGCAGGCAGCGCCGCCGGCCCCGGGCACAGGAAAAAGCAACTTTTCGCAAAAAAATGAACGGCACACTGTAACTTTCGCCCCGTCACATACGTCATCATTGCAGAGAGAGGATGGACACAATCGATTTCCGGAACGACATCTTGCCGCTGAAAGACATGCTCTTCCGGCTTGCACTCCGCATTACGCTCGACAGGGCCGAGGCTGAGGATGTGGTCCAGGAAACGATGCTGAAAGTGTGGAACCGCCGTGACAGCTGGGCCGCAGTCGATTCGACCGAGGCTTTCTGCATGACCATCTGCCGCAACCTTGCGCTCGACAAGACCCGGAAGGCGGAGCGGAGAAGCCGGCATGTCGCCGGCAGCAGCCCGGCGGCCGAACCACCCGACCTCTCGACAACGGCCAACCCGGAGGAGCAAGCCGTCCAGCGCAACAGAATGGAACTGGTCAGGGGCTTTGTCAACAGCCTGCCCGAAAAGCAGCGCACAGCCATGCAGCTGCGCGACTTCGAGGGCAAGAGCTACAAGGAAGTGGCCGCGGTCATGTGTATCAGCGAAGAACAGGTGAAAGTAAACATCTTCAGAGCGAGACAGACAATAAAGAAAAAACTCACAGAGACAGAGAACTATGGACTATAAGTATATTGAACAGCTCATCGAACGCTACTGGGCGTGCGAGACCTCGCTGGAGGAAGAGCGCATCCTGCACGCGTTCTTCAGCCAGAAAGAGGTGCCGGACGGGCTGGAAAAATATCGCGCACTCTTTGCCGCCGGACAGGCTGAGGCTGTGCCGGCCAGGCTGAGTGCCGGCTTCGAGGACAGGATTCTTGGAATGGTCGAGGGCAGACAGCCCCGCCATGCGCGTGTGGTTGCCTTCAGGCAGCGTCTCATGCCGCTGTTCAGAGCTGTGGCCGTTGTGGCCATCATCCTCACGATAGGCAACGTGGCCAATGTCTCGCTCCAGCGCCAGCAGCCCGGCGGAGACATCAACTATGCCAGCTACAAGGACACGTTCAGCGACCCTAAGGTGGCCTACGACAAGATGGAAAACGCGCTGGAACTGGTGTCTGAGGGCATCAGCCAGGCACAGAGCGCAGACACAGCTGCCGTGAAGGCAGGTGCGGACGCCAACGACTCTTCTGCGGCAGAATGAAAAAGGCAATCCTCTTGCTGGTGATGACAGCGGTCACCCTGGCCGCGACAGCGCAGACAGCGCAGGATTTTGCGTCGCGCTTCATGGAGAAATGCGCCGATGACACAGCGGTTCACTGCATCACGGTGAGCCCGAGGATGATGGAACAGCTGGCCAAGCAGCCGGAGCGCGACCGCAGCGAGCACCTGGCGCAGGCCATTCAGAAGCTGAAGAGCGCGCGGATTGTGACGGCAAGCACCCGCTGCGAGAGCTACTACCAGAAGGCTGTGGACATCCTGAAGCGAAACACAAGGCGCTTCGGCTTCCAGGACAGCTACCGCACAAGTCATGCGCACGGAGCCTTCTACACCAGGAAAACGAAGGCCGGTGACACCGTGGAGCTGATACTGCTTCACGCAGACACCAGAAAGAACAGCCTGGTGGTGGTCAACCTCACGGGCGACCTGGACAAGCAGTTCGTTGACTGTCTGACCAAGAACTTCAGCGGACATAACAACAATTAGAACTTTTCTATGCTTTCTCTATAATATCATTTACAATTAAAACAAGACGAAACTGTGAAGTTTCAATTTCTCTCAAATTTTTCATAGCATACTAACGTTAGGGGGCTCCAGTGCGGAGCCCCCCTTTTTCTTGCCCTTTGCCTTGCCGCAAAGTGCCGGCTGCCTACTTGATGGTGGTGCCATGGCTGCCGTCTATGGCCGTGGCAAGGGTGATGACCACACGGTCAACGCCCGCGTCAACGGCACCAAGGGCATTCTCAATCTTTGGAATCATGCCGCCGCTCACCGTCCCGTCGGCCACAAGGCTGGCGAACGACTCGCGCGTGATGACCGGGATGACCGAACTGTCGTCACCGGCATCGGCCAGCACGCCCGGCTTTTCAAAGCAGTAAACCAGTGTGACGCGGTAGAAGGGTGCGAGGGCCTTGGCCGTCTCGGCAGCTATGGTGTCGGCGTTGGTGTTGAGGATGTGGCCATGCCCGTCGTGCGTGAGCGGTGCCATGACAGGCGTTACGCCGCGCTCGATGAGCGTCTGGAGCATCTGTCCGTCAACCCGCTCCACATCGCCCACAAAGCCAAAGTCGACCGTCTGAGCCGTGCCCGGCGTCCCGTCAGTCCCCCTGGCTGTCATGGTCACCGGCGGCCGGCGGTGCGAGCGAATCACGTCCATGTCGGCCCCGGTAAGACCAAGGGCGTTCACGCCGGCGGCCTGCAGCCGCGCCACGAGTCCCTTGTTCACCAGTCCGCCGTAGACCATGGTCACCACCCGGAGCGTCTCGCTGTCGGTCACGCGGCGTCCGTTCACCATCTTGCTCTCGATGCCGAGGCGTGCGGCCAGCTGTGTGGCGCTGCGCCCGCCCCCGTGAACCAGCGCCTTGCGGCCGGCGATGGCGGCAAAGCAGCGGACGAGCTGCGACAGGCGCGCCTCGTCCTCGACTACGGCGCCGCCCACCTTGACGACTGTCAGCTGTTCTTTCATAAGCGAATGTCTAAGGGTTGTGGATAAAAGTGCCCGAGGCCTGTTACCGCTCACTCCAGATAAGTGTAGCCGTAAAGCCCCGACCGGTAGTTGCTCAGGAACTCCTTGCCCTCCTCCAGCGTTATCTTGCCCAGCTTCACGCTCTTGGTCACCCATATCTCCAGCTGGCGCACCAGCTTCTTGGGGTCGTACTGCACGTAGTCGAGCACCTCTGCCACCGTCTCGCCGTCAATCACCTGGTCAATGTGGTAGTGCTTGTCCTTCACGCTGATGTGCACCGCCGTGGTGTCGCCGAAGAGGTTGTGCATGTCGCCCAGAATCTCCTGGTAGGCCCCCACGAGGAAGATGCCCAGGTAGTAAGGCTCGCTGCGGCGCAGGGGGTGTACGGGCAGGATGTGCGAGTTGTTGCGGTTGGTCACGAAGTTGGCTATCTTGCCGTCGCTGTCGCAGGTGATGTCCTGCAGCGTGGCGCTGCGCGTTGGCCGCTCGTTGAGCCGCTGTATGGGCACGATGGGGAACAGCTGGTCGATGGCCCATGAGTCGGGCAGGCTCTGGAAGAGCGAGAAGTTGCAGAAGTACTTGTCGGCCAGCAGCTTGTCAAGGTTCATCAGCTCCTCTGGCGTGTGCTTGAGATGCTTGGCCAGGATGTTGATTTCGTGGCACACGCTCCAGTACATCCGTTCAATCTCCGCCCTTGTGCGCAGGTCAACCAGCCCGTGGCTGAAGAGGTCGAGCGCCTCCTCGCGTATCTGCTCCGCGTCGTGCCAGTCCTCCAGCATGGTGCGCTGGTTCAGGTTGTCCCATATTTCGTAGAGGTCTTTCACCAGCTGGTGGCTGTTCTCCGAGGGTTCGTACTCCTCAGACATCTCGGGCAGCGAGGCCGTCTCCAGCACGTCGATGACCAGCACCGAGTGGTGTGCCGTGAGCGAGCGCCCGCTCTCCGTGATGATGTTGGGGTGGGGCAGGCCGTTCTTGTCGGCCGCATCGACGAAGGTGTAGATGCAGTCGTTGACATACTCCTGGATGGAGTAGTTGACCGAGCTCTCGCTGCTGGGCGAGCGCGTGCCGTCATAGTCAACGCCCAGTCCGCCGCCACAGTCAACGAAGTCAACGTTGTAGCCCATCTTGTGCAGCTGGATGTAGAACATCGATGCCTCGCGCAGGGCTGCCTGTATGCGGCGTATCTTGGTGATCTGGCTGCCGATGTGGAAGTGGATGAGGCGCAGGCAGTCGCGCATGCCCTTCTTGTCGAGCAGCTCGAGCGCGTCGAGCAGCTCCGAGCTGGTGAGGCCGAACTTGCTGGCGTCGCCGCCGCTGTCCTCCCACTTTCCGCTGCCGCTGCACGCCAGTTTGATGCGGATGCCCAGCTGAGGCTTCACGTTGAGCTTCTTCGCCTCGCGTGCGATGATTTCCAGTTCGTTGAGCTTCTCCACCACGATGAAGATGCGCTTGCCCATCTTCTGGGCCAGCAGGGCCAGCTCGATGTAGCTCTGGTCCTTGTAGCCGTTGCAGATGATGAGCGAGTCGCTCTGGCACTGCACGGCTATCACGGCGTGAAGCTCGGGCTTGGAGCCCGCCTCGAGGCCCAGGTTGAACTTGCGTCCGTGCGATATGATCTCCTCGACCACCGGCTGCATCTGGTTGACCTTGATGGGATAGATGATGAAGTTCTCGCCCTTGAAGCTGTATTCCTCGGCGGCTTTCTTGAAGCAGCTGCTGGTCTTCTCTATCCGGTTGTCCAGGATGTCGGGAAATCTGAGAAGCACGGGTGGCGTGACATCGCGCAGGGCCAGCTCGTCCATCACCTCGCGGAGGTCCACCCGGGTGTCGTCCTTGCAGGGTGTGACAAAGACGTTGCCCCGCTCGTTGACGCCAAAATAGGAGGTGCCCCACCCGCTGATGTTGTAAAGCTCCTTAGAGTCTTCGGTAGTCCATTTTTTCATTTCAGGCTTTAGGTCTTTAAATGTTCAGCATCTTTTGCAGTTTGTTCACTGTTGTCTGTATCTTGTTGTAACTGTCCATCAGGCTCACGTCGAGCGTGTAGGCGGCCTTCTCGTAGAAGGGCTTGCGCCTCTCCAGCTGCTCGCCGATGAACCGGGCCAGCTCCCCGGGCGACTTGCCCTTGATGAGCGGGCGCTCGGTCTTGCCCATCCTGAGGTGCCTGCAGAGCACCTCGGGGCTGGCCTTGAGGTAGACCACCTGGCCCTGGGAGCCCATATAGTCGATGTTGTCGTAGAAGCAGGGTGTCCCCCCGCCGCAGCTGATGACCACGTCCTCGAACTCCGCGGCCTCGTGCAGCAGCCTGCGCTCCGCCTCGCGGAACCCCTCCTCGCCGCGCTCGGCGAAGATTTGCGCCACGGTCTTGCGCAGGCGGCCCTCGATGTACCAGTCGAGGTCGTAGAACTGCAGCCCGGTGGCCTTGGCCAGGGCCTTGCCCACGGTGGTCTTTCCGGCCCCCATGTAGCCGATGAGGAAGATGCGCCTCATTTCCTCTTGGCCGGTGTTGCGTTGACAATGGCCATGCACTCGTCGTAGCTCAGTCCGGCCGCGCGCTCGTGCTGGTCCTTGGGTATGCGGTAGTTCTTGCCGTCATAGGCGATGTAGGGGCCGTAGCGGCCGTTGAGCACCTCCAGCCTGGGGTCGGTGTCAAAGGTCTTCAGGTGGCGCTGCCTCTCCTGCTTGCGCTTCTCCTCTATCAGGGCCACGGCGGTGCCCAGGGTCACCGTCATGGGGTCTTCGCCCTTGGGCAGCGACACGTATTTTCTGTCGTGCAGCACGTAGGGGCCGAAGCGGCCGGCGCCGATCACCACCGGCTTGCCCTCGAACGTGCCCACCTCGCGCGGCAGCTTGAACAGCTCCAGCGCCTCTTCGAGCGTGAGGGTCTCCATGCTCTTGTCCGCCGGGATCTGGGCGAAGCGCGGCTTGCCCTCGTCATCGGCAGCGCCTATCTGCACCACCGGGCCGAAGCGGCCTATCTTCACGAACACCGGCTTGCCCGTCTTGGGGTCGGTGCCCAGCTGGCGCTCGCCGGCCTTGTGCTCCGAGCGCGTGTTCATGGTTTTCTCCACGGTGGGTTCGAACTCCTTGTAGAAGTTCTTCATCATGTCTGTCCACTTCTCCTCGCCCTCGGCAATCTCGTCGAAGTGCCGCTCCACCTTGGCTGTGAAGTTGTAGTCCATGATGGTCGGGAAGTAGGTCATCAGGAAGTCGTTCACCACGATGCCGATGTCGGTGGGCAGCAGCTTGCCCCTGTCGCTGCCGGCCATCTCCTTGCGCTCGCTCCGTGTGACCAGCTTTCCCTTGAGGGTCAGGATGGAGTAGGTGCGCTCCTCGCCCTTCTTGTCGCCCTTGTGAACGTAGTCGCGCTGCTGGATGGTGCTGATGGTCGGCGCGTAGGTCGACGGCCTTCCGATGCCCAGCTCCTCCAGCTTGTGCACCAGGCTGGCCTCGGTGTAGCGTGCCGGCCCTTGGGTGAACCGCTCGGTGGCGGTCACCTCGCGCCGCTGCAGCTCTTCGCCCACGGCCATCGGCGGCAGCAGCCTGCCGCTGTCCTCCTCGTCGGGGGCCGCGTTGGCCGCCGTCTCCCGGTAAACTTTGATGTAGCCGTCGAACTTCACCACCTCGCCCTGGGCCACGAACTGCTCCGCTGCGCCGCTCACGGTGATGTTCACCGTGGTCTTCTCTATCTCTGCGTCGGCCATCTGGCAGGCTGCCGTGCGCTTCCATATCAGGTCGTAGAGGCGTTTCTCCTGCGACGTCCCCTCGACTGAGGTCTTTTCCATGTAGGTGGGCCTGATGGCCTCGTGGGCCTCCTGGGCGCCCTTTGAGCTGGTGTGGTAGTTGCGTGTCTTGCAGTACTGCTCGCCCCACAGCCTGGCAATCTCGTCCTTGCAGGCGTTCTTGCACAGTGACGAGAGGTTCACCGAGTCGGTACGCATGTAGGTGATGTGACCGTTCTCGTACAGGCGCTGCGCCACCATCATGGTCTGCGCCACGGTGAAGCCCAGCTTGTGGGCGGCCTCCTGCTGCAGGGTGCTGGTGGTGAAGGGTGGCGGCGGCGTGCGCCTGAGCGGCTTCTTGGTGATGCTGCCCACGGTGAAGGTGGCTTCCTTGCATTTCTCGAGGAACGCGGTCACCTCGCCCTCGGTCTTGAAGCGTGTGCCCAGTTCGGCTTTCACCTCGGTGGCCGAGCCGTCGGCGGCGGTCAGGGCGAAGATGCCGCTCACGCGGTAGTAGGCCTCGCTCTTGAAATTCTGTATCTCGCGCTCGCGCTCCACGATGAGCCTCACGGCCACGCTCTGCACGCGGCCGGCCGAGAGCGACGGCTTCACCTTGCGCCACAGGATGGGCGAGAGCTTGAAGCCCACCAGGCGGTCGAGCACGCGGCGTGCCTGCTGCGCGTTCACCAGGTTCATGTTCAGGTGGCGGGGGTGCTCTATGGCCGCGAGGATGGCGGGCTTGGTAATCTCGTGGAACACGATGCGGCTGGTGTTGGCCTCGTCCAGACCCAGCACCTCGCACAGGTGCCACGATATAGCCTCTCCCTCGCGGTCTTCATCTGAGGCGAGCCAAATCTTCTTCGCTTTCTTGGCGCTGGCCTTGAGCTCCTTGACCAGCTTCACTTTCTCTTCGGGTATCTCGTAGTCGGGCTGCAGGGTGTCCACGTTGATGCTGAGCTCTTTCTTTTTCAAGTCGCGGATATGCCCGTAGCTTGACATCACCTTGTAGTCGCTGCCGAGGAATTTCTCTATGGTCTTGGCCTTGGCCGGTGACTCTACAATCACTAAATTCTTTTGCATTATATGTATAAGCGGCGTTTAACTTGGGGTGCAAAAGTAAGCAAAAACTTTCCTACCACCTTATACATATAGTAAAATTTAATTTTTTTAACCCGGGCTGTCCGCCTCCCGCGCCGCCCCGTGACAGGGGCCGGGCGGCGCGAGGGCGTGTGCGCAGCGTGCCGGCCGGCCGGGCGGGAACCCCGTCACGCCGTGCCGGCGCGGCCCGCCGTTCAGTCCTGCTCCATGAAGCGGTAGAGTGCCTGGCGGATGCTGCGCAGCCCGAACTGTTCGGTGTGAATCTCGCCGAGGGGCACCCAGAAGCAGTCGGCGGCGTCGTCGGCGGCGCGGAGCTGGCTGTCGTCCTTCACCTTGCAGCAGAAGAAGAGGTCGAGCGTGTGGATGTTCATCCCGGAATACAGGTAGGTGTTGGGCACGCTGAACAGGTAGCGCACGTCGGTCACCTCGAGGCCGGTCTCCTCGAGCACCTCGCGTGCCACGCCCTCCTCGGCCGTCTCGTCAAAGTCGGCGAAGCCGCCCGGGAGGTCGAGCGTGCCCTTGGCCGGCTCGCGCTTGCGGCGCTCCACGAGCAGCTCGCCCTTGCCGTTGAGGATGAAGGCGGCGGTGGCCGCGCTGGGGTTCATGTAGTACACAAAGCCGCAGTTCTCGCACTGCTTGCTCTTCTCGTCGTGAATCTCAAAGTGCTTGCTGCCGCATTTCGGGCAGTAGCAGAACTTTTCCAAGGGATGCATAGTCGCTCAAATGTTGTGTTGTTAAGTAGCTGTTCGAAATAGTCCGGACATGTCGCTGTGCCGGCGGGCGCTTGCCATTCCGTGGCGCCTCCTTACCAGTTGTCTGTCCTGAACGGCACCAGGGGCAGCCCCCCCTGGTTGGCCACGTTGCCCAGCGCGAAGTTGCGGAAGCAGTAGCGCACGGCCACAGGGCGGCTCACCTTGGGCGAGGTGATCACCACGCCCCTGCCCGGCGAGTAGGTGGCCGTCACCTTGTGGAACACGCGGTCGTCGCCCGCCACCTCGAAGCCCTCGAGGCCCTCCAGCCGGTTGATGCCGCCCTCCAGCCGGGCCAGGCGCACGTAGGCGGTGTCGCCGCTCACGGTCATGCGCTCAAAGGTGGGCGCGTCGCAGATGATCTGCTTGAGGCCGTAGGTCTTGTTGAGTGCCGTGAAGGCCAGCCGCTCGCCCACCTTCCGCTTCTGCGCGGGGTGTATCTGCTGCGCCTCGTAGGGGTAGACGGCGTCGGCCGTGGGCACCACGGCGCTGTTGGGGATGATGGTCGAGGCGCGCCACTGCTGCTCGCGAAGTAGCGCGCCGCCGTCGCCCTCGTCGGTGCCGTAGCGGTAGGGGGCTATCTGTACGAAGTAGAAGGGGATGTCGCCCAGCGCGAAGTCGCGCCGCCACTGCTCCGCCAGCAGCTTGAGCCGCTCGCTGTACCGGTTGCCGGGGTCGCCCACGTTCGAGCACCCCTGGTAGAAGAGTATGCCCTTCACCGTGTAGTTCAGGATGGGGTGGAACGTGCCGTTGCCCCACAGCAGCGGGCAGTGGAAGTCCCAGCGGAAGCGCTTGCGCATGGCGGCGGAGTCAAGCGGCTCGTCCGTGTGGCGCGCCAGGTTGTCGCGGTCGAGCCAGCTCTCCACGCGCGAGCCGCCCTTGTTGGCCTCCACGAGGCCCACCGGGATGTTGAGCGTGCGGCTCACCAGCCGGGCGAAGAAGTAGCCCGTGGCGCTGAAGTCGCCCACCGTCTGCGGCGAGCCTACGCGCCACGCGCCCTCGAAGTCG
Organism: uncultured Prevotella sp.; assembly: GCA_937895845.1. Taxonomy (GTDB): domain Bacteria; phylum Bacteroidota; class Bacteroidia; order Bacteroidales; family Bacteroidaceae; genus Prevotella. The sequence continues at coordinate 141,133 of CALBLK010000042.1, forward strand.
TCGAGCGGGCGCGTGCTCATCACGCCGGGCACCTTGATGGAGCGCACGGCCTGCGAGCCGGCGGCGTCGGTCACCACGTGGTTGTAGTCGTCAACCGGGCAGTTGTAGAAGCCTTTGACCGGCATCTCCATGTTCGACTGCCCGGCGCACACCCACACCTCGCCCACCAGCACGTTGCCGACGGTGACCTTGTCGCCGTCGTCAAAGGTGATGGTCTGTGGCTCCATCGAGGCCTTGGGCGTGGCCAGCCTCACCATCCACCGGCCGTCGCCGCCGGCCGTCGCCGTGGCTGTGGCGCCCTGGGCCCACGATGCCGACACCCTCACCCGGGCGCCGGGCTTGGCCCACCCCCACAGGCGCGCCTCGCTCTGTTGCTGAATCACCATGTTGTCGCCCACCAGGTGGGGCAGTCTCACTTTTGCCTGTACTGCCGCCCCTGTGGCGAGCAGTGCCGTCGCCGCGGCAAGGCAGCGTAGTCTTGTGTGTCGCATGTTGTCTTTTAATGATAGTGCAATATTACACAAAAAATACGAATGTGCCGCCCCTCTCCCCCCTATTTTTTCTTCCGCGGCGACCGTTTTGGCCCAAATTGCCTGTCGTTCTCCTGCGCCTCACCGTCTGTCTCGCCCCGGCGGGCCGCTGCCTTTTCCCCGCCGGCCTTCGGGGCCGCCGGGCCGGGCAGGTGCAAATTGTTGCCCCGAAAGGCGCCCTGTGTCAGATAAAAATGCTAAATTTGCAGTTGCCAACAGTCAACAACGGTTTTGAACACCTACTCACCAACCCACTGACAATGATCAAGCGACTCTTTATGGCGGCCCTGGCACTGGTGGCCGCCCTTCCGGCAGCAGCCCAGCAGGGCACCGTGTACAACCTCTGGCCCCAGGGGCCATCCACCCCCGGCCCCGACCCCGCCGACACGGCGAGGGTGACCGTGTTCCTGCCGCCGGCCGGCAAGGCCACCGGGCGGGCGGTGGTCATCTGTCCCGGCGGCGGCTACCAGGTGCTGGCCATGGGCCACGAGGGCACCGACTGGGCGCCGTTCTTCAACCGCCAGGGCATAGCTGCCATCGTGCTGAAGTACCGCATGCCCCACGGCGTGCGCAACATCCCCGTCGAGGACGCCGAGGAAGCCATGCGCCTCACGCGCCGCATGGCCGCCTCGTGGAACATTGACCCGCAGCAGGTGGGCATCATGGGCTTCTCGGCGGGAGGCCACCTGGCCTCGACCGTTGCCACGCAGGGCAAGGGTGACGCTGCGCCCAACTTCCAGATACTGTTCTACCCGGTGATTACCATGGACCCCGCCTACACCCACCGCGGGTCGATGAACAGCCTGCTGGGGGCCAAGCCCGCCAAGCGCGACATCAGAGCCAACAGCAGCGACCAGCAGGTGACGCGCGTCACGCCGCGCGCCTTTATCGCCCTGAGCGACGACGACCACACGGTGCTGCCGGCCAACGGGGTGAACTACTACCTGGAGTGCTACCGCCACGATGTGCCGGCCACGCTCCATGTCTATCCCGACGGAGGCCACGGGTGGGGCATCCTCCCCTCGTTTGCCTACCATGTCGAGATGCTGCTCGACCTCAAGGCGTGGCTCTCCAGCTTCTGACTGCACCGTCTGGCCGTGCCATCATGCCCATATCGCCACGCAATGCGCACCGTTCGGCAGTGCGATGCGCACGGATGCATGGGAGGGCGCGCCAGGCCCGGTGCCCGAAAGGGCGTGCTTTGATTTGAAACCCGAGCGGGTTTGAGGTCATAAGGAAGCCATAAAAGGTGTCCCGGGACAACGCCGTTGCGCGTTGTCCCGGGACACTTTTCTTTATTGCGGGTTACGTTCCGTAATTGTTTCCGTGGCCAGGCCGGCTGCAGTCCGGCGGCACTCAATGCAGTTGGGAGTGTCAGTATGCAAGACATAAAAAGGCTGGCGGCCTACGAATCACTCGCCGGCCGCCAGGTTATCACTTGCTAAATGATGAGTTTAAATGAGAAAAATGTTTGTCTGTTGTGTCGCTCTTTCCTTATATGCACGCCCGCATCAGCTTGCGTATCTCGTGGCGCGCGTGCCCCAGCCGGTGCTCCACCGAGCGGTAGCCCTCGCCGAGTGCCTGCGAGATCTCCGCGGTCTTCATCCCGTCGAGGATGTGCATGCGGTACACCTCGCGGCAGTTGGCGGGCAGGCGCAGCAGCCCGCGCTCCATGCGCTCTGTAATCTCGCGCACCGACAGGCTCGACTCTGCCGTGGCCGCAGCTGTGCTGTCCTTCATGGCATAGCGCTCGTACTCGTTCCACACCCTGCGGTGGCGGAAGTGGTCGGTCAGCAGGTTGCGCGTCACGGTGTAGACCAGGCTCGGCAGGGTCAGCGCGGTGATGGGGCGGTTGCCGTGGAGCAGCCGCAGGAAGCCCTCCTGCACGAGGTCCTCTCCCAGCTCCTTGTCGTTGGTGCATGCCGCCACGTAGGCCACCAGCTCGTTGCGGTGGCCGGTGTAGTAGTCGGCGATGATGCGCCTTGACTGCCCTGCGAGCGCGCCCCTGTTATCCATTCGCCACCTTCTTGATGGTCCCGTCTTCGTTGTAGAACAGCCGCTGCACCTTCAGGCTGCGCAGCCATGTGGTGTCGTTCGAGGGCACGCAGTCGTGGTAGAACAGGTACCACGCGCCCTTGTACTCGGCTATGCTGTGGTGTGTGGTCCACCCCACCACCGGGTCGAGCAGCACGCCCTTGAACGTGAACGGCCCGTAGGGGTTGTCGCCGACGGCATAGCACAGCAGGTGTGTGTCGCCGGTGGAGTAGGAGAAATAGTACTTGCCCCGGTACTTGTGCATCCACGACGCCTCGAAGAAGCGGTGGGGGTCGTCGGCCGGCAGCAGCTGTCCGCTGTCGTCGACCACCAGCACCGGGCGCGGCATCTCGGCAAACTGCTGCATGTCGCCGGTCATCAGCGCCACGCGCGACGGCAGCGGGGCCTCCTTGCCCTCAGGCAGGTGCTCGTCCTTCAGCGCCTTGTTGTCGCGGTACCACTGCAGCTGTCCGCCCCAGATGCCGCCGAAGTAGCAGTATATCCTGCCGTCGTCGTCCTTGAACACGCAGGGGTCGATGCTGTACGACTTGCGTATGGGGTCGGCGTTGGGCACGAACGGCCCTTCGGGGCGGTCGGCCACGGCCACGCCGAGGCGGAACACGCCGTTGTAGTCCTTGGCGGAGAAGACAAGGTAGTACTTGCCGTCCTTCTCCACCGCGTCGTTGTCCCACATCTGCTTCTCGGCCCAGGGCACATCCTTCACGTCGAGAATCACGCCGTGGTCGGTCACCTCGCCGTTCTCCACGTCGTCGAGCGACAGCACGTGGTAGTCCTTCATCTGGAAGTGCCCGCCGTCATCGTCAAAGCTCTCGCCGCTGTCCCAGTCGTGCGAGGGGTAGATGTACAGCCGTCCGTTGAACACGTTGGCCGAGGGGTCGGCCATATAGTCCTTTGGGAAAAGGTACCTTGGAAGCTTTGCCATATTGATAGGTGTTTTTTCGGTTAGTCGTTGTTATTTCTCCGTCTTCCACATCTTGATGATGCGCTTCACCACCGGCTTCTCCCTGTACTGCCGGTCAAAGAGCAGCGGGTAGTTGGTGCGGCCGTGCACCGGCCAGTTGTTGAGCCACGAGTCGCCGTCGCCCACGCCCCACAGGGTGATGCGCGCAATCTTGTCGCGGTGCCTGTGGTAGATGCGGAAGAAGTCCATGTAGCGGTCGGCCACCTTCCTGGCCACGTCCTTGGGCAGTCCGTCGCGGTAGGGGTTGAGCTTCTTCTGGTACTCGAAGTTCTGCTCCACGCTGGCGCCTCCGAAGCCCCTCGGGCTGGGCAGCACGTTGAGGTCGAGCTCCGTCACCATCACCTTCACGCCGCAGCCGGCGAAGGCCTCGATAGACTTTTCGTAGTCGTCCAGGTTGGGATAGTCCATGCCGTTGTGCGACTGCATGCCCACCGCGTCGATGCGGCACCCGGCCGCCCTCAGCCGCTTGACCAGCCGGCACACGCCCTCGCGCTTGCCGGGCTTCCCCATGGAGAAGTCGTTGTAGTAGAGCTCCGCGTCGGGGTCGGCCTCGTGGGCCATCTTGAACGCCAGTTCGAAATAGTCCTCGCCGATGATGTTGTAGTACGGCGAGCGGCGGTAGCTGCCGTCGTCCTCGATGGCCTCGTTCACCACGTCCCATCCGTGGATGCGCCCCTTGTAGCGGCCCACCACGGTGGTGATGTGCTTGCGCATGCGCTCGATGAGCACCTCCCGGCTCACCGGCTTGCCCTGGCTGTCCGTGAAGAACCACGCCGGGGCCTGCGAGTGCCACACCAGGCAGTGGCCGATGACCTTCTGCCCGTGCTGCTCGGCGAAGCGCACAAACTCGTCGGCCGCCCTGAAGTCAAACTCCCCCTCGCGCGGCTGCACACTCTCTGCCTTCATGCAGTTCTCTGCCACCAGGCAGTTAAAGTGCTTGTCGATGATGGCCGTGACTTTTGTGTTCACGCCAGCCGACTGAGACTGGTTGATGGCCGCACCGATAAGGCAGTCCTTGCCGATGACATCCTTCAGTCCCTGTGCGGCTGACGTGTAACGTCCAACTAAAACAAATACTACTACTATGAAAAAATACTTCACTCTGACCATTGTACTTTGATTACTTACCATTTGTTATTGCTTGTTTGCTGTTTGTCTTCTCTCTGTATGCCCGCTCAGTCGCCGCCCTGCCGGCCCGCTTCGCGCTCGCGCTCCTGTGCGGCCACCATGCTGTCAATCTCGCGGCGCCTGGCCAGCTCGGCCTGCATGGCCTGGTTGTACTCCTTGGTGATGGGGTAGAAGAACAGGGCCACCACGCCCACGCCGAACAGCAGGGCCGGGATGACGCTCGACACCAGGCGGATGCCGTAGACCGCCGTGTCCGACTGCACGGCCACGCTGCCCGCCTCATAGTTGAACACCGACAGGATGATTCCGGCGAAGGCGCCGCCCAGGCCCAGTCCGGCCTTGAGGGCGAACACCACCCCCGAGAAGCAGAAGCCCGTGGCCCGGCGGTGGTGTACATACTCCACGTGGTCGGCCACGTCGCCAATCATGGCCCAGAGCAGGGGCACCGTGGGGGCGTAGGCCAGGCTCTTCAGCACGCAGAGGCCGAAGACCGTCTCCACGTCGGTCGGTGTGGGCACGAAGAACAGGGCGGTGAACACCGCCGTGAGTCCCAGGCACACGATGAACGTGCGCTTCTTGCCATACCTGTTGGCCAGGAACTCCGAGAGCAGTATCACGCCGAAGAACTGCACGATGGCCCCCACCATGTTAAACAGCGAGAAGCCTATGGCGTAGGCGTCGCTCTCCTGGTGGGCTATCAGGTTGAACGCGCCCAGTATGGAGGCCCACACGCCCGTCTTCACGTGGCCGGGGTCGGCCAGGCCGATGCTGTCCAGGAAGCGGTAGAGCGCCGGCTGGTCAACGACATACTGGAAATAGTAGTTCATGGCGCTGCCCCACATGGCCAGCGTGATGAAGATGAAGAGCGTGAGCACGAACATGGCCCGCCAGGGCACACTCTGGAGCGTGTCCTTGATGTCGGCCCTGATGTCGGTCTTCTGCGACGGCGGCGGCGTGATGCGCTCGCGCGAGGTGGCAAAGGCGATGACCAGGAACACGAAGGCCACCGCGGCGAAGAGGCCGATGGTGCACAGCCATCCGTGCTGCTGGTCGCCCTGGCCGAACTTGCTGACCAGTGGCAGGGTGAGGCCCTGCACCACAAACTGCGCGATGGTGGCGGCCACAAAGCGGATGGAGGTGATGCTGGTGCGCTCCTTGATGTCGCCCGTCATCACGCCGCCCAGCGACGAGTAGGGCGTGTTGTTGAACGAGTAGAGCGTCATCAGCAGGATATAGGATATGGTGGCGTAGAGGGCCACCAGCCCCTTGTCCTCGATGCCCGGGTTGTAGAACGCCAGCACATAGAACACGCAGAAAGGCAGCGCCGTCCACAGCACCCAGGGCCTGTACTTGCCCCACCGGGTGCTGGTGCGGTCGGAGAGGATGCCCACGGCCGGGTCGACAAAGGCGTCGACCACGCGCGCAATGAGCAGCACCGAGCCGGCAATGGCCCCGTCCAGTCCGAACACGTCGGTATAGAACTTCAGCTGGAAGATCATCATCATCTGGAAGACGAGGTTGGCCGCGGCGTCGCCCAGCGAGTAGCCTACCTTCTCCCCTAGAGAAACTCTTTGTGACTTTAACAGATTCATAGCTTTTAGGTTTTTGCCTTGCAAAGGTAGGCGAATTGTCACTATCCCCCTTTTTCATCTGGCACTTTTTCTTTTCTGTTTGTCTCTTTCTTTCGCTTTTTGCCCCCTTTTGCTGTTTTTTCCCGTTTGGCAGGCCTGTCTCCGCCTTTTTTGCTATATTTGCACTTGCAGTGGCCGCCGCGCCCCCTTGCGCCGCGCGCCCCCATAAAGAACCTCCCGAATGATGACTAGAAACCTGAAGCTTTCCATCCTCCTTGCGCTGTCGCTGCCCGCCGCCCTGCGCGCCGCGGCGGGCACGCCGCTGCTCAGCCTTCCGGCCGACACGGCCGCCCTGCGCACCCACCTCTGCCAGCCCCGCGCCTTCGCCCCCGTGCCCCGCGCCGGAAGCCCCTTCTGGCGCGACTCCGTGCCCGCCGCCATCCGCCGGAGCTACATTAAATACGGTGAGACCCACGCCGGCAAGGTGTGGCCCTCGCTGCGCGCCACCCTGTTCGCCGAGTTCAAGGCCAACGGCAACCGCACCCGCTTCGAGCGGCACACCTTTGACAAGCGCCGCCAGCTGGCCGCCCTGGCGATGGCCGAGGTGGCCGAGGGCAAGGGCCGCTTCGTGCCCGACATTGCTGACGGCCTGTGGAGCCTCATGGATGAGAGCTGGTGGGGGCTGCCGGCCCACTATGGCACGGCCCTGCCGCGGGCGGAAGACCAGAGCGTGGACCTGTTCAACGCCGAGACGGCCGCCCTCGTGGCCTGGGCAGCCTACATGTTCAGGCCCGCCCTCGACAGCCTGTCGCCGCTCATCTGCAAGCGCGTTGACAGCGAGATTGAGCGCCGCATGCTGCGCCCGGCCCTCAAGGGCGACTACTGGTGGAAGCGCGCCGGCATGAACTGGAACCCCTGGATATGCTCCAACTGGCTGGCCTGCGTGCTCTTCTGCGAGCGCGACCGCGACCGCCAGCTGGCCGCCGTGAAGCAGATCATGATGTCGATGGACACCTTTGTCAGGGCCTATCCCGACGACGGCGGCTGCGACGAGGGGCCCGACTACTGGGACCGCGCCGCCGCCTCGCTCTACGACTGCATGCGGCTGCTGTCGCTGGCCACCGGCAACCGCCTCGGCTGGGGCGGCCACGCCAAGGTGAGGGCCATGGCCGCCTATGCCTACAAGACCTACATCGGCAACGGTTACAGCGTCAACTTCGCCGACGCCCACTCCAACCGCATGGTGCACAGGCTCAACGTTGTCTACCCCATGGCCCTCTACCTGGACGACAGCGTGCTGCGCGGCTATGCGGCCTACTTGGCGCAGAGCACCCACTTTGACACTGCCGCCGCCACGCTCTACGACGGGAGCGGCAACTATCCCGTGCTGGGCCGCGAGCTGCTGTTCCTGCCCGCCGCGCGGCGGCTGCTGGCCGAGCAGCCGCGCGAGCCGCTGCTGGCCGACACCTGGCTGCCCCGCCTGCAGGTGATGACCGCCCGGCGCGGCCCGCTCTTCGTGGCGGCCAAGGGCGGGCACAACGACGAGAGCCACAACCACAACGACGTGGGCAGCTTCGTGGTGTATGCCGGCGGCGAGCCGCTGCTGGCCGACCCCGGCGTGGGCGAGTACACCTCGATGACCTTCAGCGGGGGCCGCTACGCCATCTGGACCATGCAGTCGCAGTATCACAACCTGCCCCAGGTCAACGGCGCCGACCAGCGCAACGGCCGCTCCTATGCCGCCAGCGACGTGAGCTACCGCCCGGGCCGCCTGTCGCTCAACCTCGCCGGCGCCTATCCGGCCGGCGCGCGCATTGACCGCTGGCAGCGCACCGTGGCCATCAGCGGCGGCCGCAGGCCGCGTGTCACGCTGACAGACAGCTACCGGCTCGACACCCTCGCGGCCCCCGTGCGCCTGATGTTCGTCACGCCCTGCACCCCCCAGGACGACGGCAAGGGCTGCGTGACCCTTGGCGCCCACACCCTCCGCTACGACCCGCGCGCCATTGCCGGCGTGGAGGTGGAGAGCCTCGCCCCGAAGATGGACGCCCACTTGCAGCGGATGTGGCGACGCCCGCTCTACCGCGTGGTGATGACCGTGGCCGGAAAGGCCGGCGAGAGGGGCGCGGTGAAGCGCCACCTCACGTTCACCGTAGAGTGACCCCGCCCAAGCCCTCGCCCTGGCAGGCCGCAGCTTTTCCGCCGGCCGGCTGCGGCAGACTTCCCATACGGCCACTCCCGGCTTGCCATACGGCCTGTTCCGCCCTGCGGAACAGGCCGTTTTGCGTGCCCATACGGGCCGTTCCGCAGGGCGAAACGGACCGTATGGCGTGACAGGACGGCCCCGGTTGCGCGCCGGGCGCGCAACGCCGGCCTTTGCCAACCCCACTTCCGCACCTTTTCTCCTGGCGGTCATGCAGCATTGGACCGCCGGCGCGATTTTTGAAAACCCTGAAAACGATTTTTGAAAATCCTGATGAAAGGAACACCTGTTTTAATTAAAAATATGTATATTTGTGCTGTCCTATGCCAGCAGCGTGCCCTCGCTTCAGCTGAAAAGAGCCGGCAAGTCATGCCTGGACAAGGGCGAAGACCGATGGAATGGGCGATAATCGCCAGAGGAAAAGACGCGAAAATTGTGGAAGACTGCCGATGGAATGGGCGAAAAACAGCCGGAGCAGCAGGAAAGGCTTTCTATAGCCCGAATATAGAGTTACAATAGCCTAAACATAACAAAATCAAACCCAATGAGAAAATCAAATGTCTTTGCGGCGGGGTGTCTGTTGGCCGCGCTGCTGGCCCTCGCTCCGCTCGCCACCCGTGCAGCCTCCAAGGGCCGTGACTTCACGGCGGGCCGGCAGACCTTCCTGCTCGACGGCAAGCCCTTCGTGGTCAAGGCCGCCGAGTTGCACTACCCCCGTATCCCCCGGCCCTACTGGGAGCACCGCATCAAGCTGTGCAAGTCGCTCGGCATGAACACCCTGTGCCTCTACGTGTTCTGGAACATCCACGAGCAGCGCGAGGGCCAGTTCGACTTCACCGGGCAGAACGACGTGGCCGCCTTCTGCCGCCTGGCCCAGAAGAACGGCATGTATGTCATCGTGCGCCCCGGCCCCTACGTGTGCGCCGAGTGGGAGATGGGCGGCCTGCCCTGGTGGCTGCTCAAGAAGAAAGACATCCGCCTGCGCGAGCAAGACCCCTATTTCATGGAGCGCGTGAGGCTGTTCGAGCAGCAGGTGGCGCGGCAGCTCGCGCCGCTCACCGTCCAGCGCGGCGGCCCCATCATCATGGTGCAGGTTGAAAACGAGTATGGCTCCTACGGCGAGGACAAGGTCTACGTGGGCGCCATCCGCGACATGCTGCGCCAGGAGTGGGGCAAGGACGTCGCCCTGTTCCAGTGCGACTGGGCGAGCAACTTCACCAAGAACGGCCTCGACGACCTGGTGTGGACGATGAACTTCGGCACCGGCGCCAACATTGACGAGCAGTTCCGCCGCCTGGGGCAGCTCCGCCCCGACGCGCCCAGGATGTGCTCGGAGTTCTGGAGCGGCTGGTTCGACAAGTGGGGCGCGCGCCACGAGACCCGCCCCGCCGACAAGATGGTGGCCGGCATCGACGAGATGCTGTCAAAGGGCATCTCGTTCAGCCTCTACATGACCCACGGCGGCACCTCGTTCGGCCACTGGGCCGGCGCCAACAGCCCCGGCTTCGCCCCCGACGTGACCTCCTACGACTATGACGCGCCCATCAGCGAGTGGGGTGGCACCACCCCCAAGTACGACCTGCTGCGCCAGACCCTGCAGAAATATGCCGGCGGCAAGCTGCCCGCCGTGCCCAAGGCCGTGGCCCCGGTGATTGCCGTGCCCGAGTTCGGCCTCACCGAGTTCGCCCCCATTGCCAGCGGCGTCCGGGGCGCGCGCCACAGCGCCACGCCCCTCACCTTCGAGGAGATGGACATGGGGTGGGGCGCCATGCTCTATACCGTCACCCTGCCCGCCACCGAGGGGCCGGCAGTGCTCAGGGCCGACATTCACGACTACGCCCGCTACTTTGTCAACGGACGCTTCGTGGGAAAGACCGACCGCGTGAAGCACGAGAAGAGCGTCACCCTGCCGGCCCTGCGCAAGGGCGACCGCCTGCAGATTCTCGTGGAGGGCATGGGCCGCATCAACTTCGGCCGCGCCATCAAGGACCGCAAGGGCATTGTGGGCGACGTGACCCTGAGCGCCACCTCGGGCGGCCACCTGCTGACCTACACCCTGCGCCAGTGGCAGATGCAGACCATCCCCGACGACTATGCCACGGCAGCGCGAGCCCTTGGCGCCGCCAAGGCCGGCAGCCGTGCCGGCGGCGACCTCACCGACGGCCCCGGCTACTACCGCGGCTGGTTCGACCTGAAGAGGGTGGGCGACACCTTCCTGAACATGGAGAGCTGGGGCAAGGGCCAGGTTTATGTCAACGGCCACGCCGTGGGCCGCTTCTGGCAGATAGGGCCGCAGCAGACCCTCTACGTGCCCGGCTGCTGGCTGAAGAAGGGCCGCAACGAGGTGGTGGTGCTCGACCTCATCGGCCCCGAGCGCGCCGTCTGCGCCGGCCTGGCGCGCCACCAGCTTGACAAGCTGCAGCCCGAGCGCACCGGCCTGGCCGGCAGCGCCACGCCCGCCGCAGCCAAGGTCAAGGGCCAGCGCCCCGACCTCGCCAAGCTCACCCCCGCCGCCACCGGCACCACCAAGGCCGGCAACGGCTGGCAGACCATCACCCTTGACAAGCCCGCCACGGGCCGCCACCTCGCCATCGAGTGCCTGTCGGCCCACGGAGGCGGCCAGACGGCCGCCATCGCAGAGCTGTATGCCGTAGGCACCGACGGCAAGCGCATGAGCCGCGAGGAGTGGACCACAGCCCACGCCACCAGCGAGGACATCGACGGCGGCAACCATTCGGTAGACAAGGTGTTCGACCTGCAGGAGTCAACCTACTGGCAGAGCCGGCCCGGCACCGGGTGGCCCCACCTCATCGTGATTGACCTTGGCGCCGAGCGTACGGTCAAGGCCGTAGACTACCTGCCGCGCGCCGAGGCCGGCGCACCCGGCAGCGTGGCCCGCTACAGGGTGTTTGTCTATTGAGAAACACATGGACGGCAACAGGCGAGGGGGCCTCTGCGTTTGGCAGAGGCCCCCTCACTTGTTGCCATACCGAGCGGCCGGACTTCTCGAATTGTGTTAAATTCGTCTTGATTTCTACCGAATTCGAATAAAAAGTCGTTTTCTTACGATAAGAAATAGTAATTTTGTAGCCGCTAAATGATTCAGGACTAAACGGCACGTCAATCCATTCCAATATAAATGATGACGCAGACTTAACCGTACATTATTAAATAAAGCACCAACTTAAATAAACCAAACAACACTTAAATGCTTATGAGAAAAGTTCTACTTTCGGTCATGATGCTTGCAGCCGCCGGCACCGGCTTGGCCCAGACCAAGGATTCCCCGCTCACGATGACTGAGGGGGAGAACAGCTATGCGGTGAACGCCACCCAGGCCACCGTCTATTGGAAATACACCGCGGGCAAGGACGCGCTGGTCACCCTGAAGGGGGCGAGCGGCGATGCGGGCAGTACCTATGTGAACAAGATGTCCCTGCTGAAGCCCGTCACGGGCGCCGCTGCCGACAGCGTGGAGCTGGTGAGCACCGCCAGTGACAAGAACTACAACAAGATGGTGGCCGTCAAGGCCGGCGACGTGGTGCTGGTGGAGAGCAGCACCTACGGGAGTGACGCCTCGAAAACCCGTGCCGGCTTTACCGTAGAGGCCGACACCGACGTGCCCGGCATCGGGACAGGCCTGTCCGAGAGCACCCCGCTGGTGATTGTCAGCGGCAAGACACAGTTCATCGGCGACCAGACGGCAAGCGGCGTCCAGGCCATGTACCTCACCTATACCGCCACCGAGGACGGCCTGCTGACCATCGTTCCGGCGGGCTACCCCAACAGCATCACCGTGAACGGCACCCCCGCGTCGACCAGTTACAGTGCGGTTCACAGCCGCAACGAGCTGTCGGTGAGCGTCACCGCCGGCCAGACCTACAACATCCGGTGGAGCATCTACGGCGTGACCATTGTCACCTCGGAGCTGACCCATCCCGAGCCCGGCTCTGTTGACATGCCGTTCCAGCTGGTTGCCGGCGACAACGAGGTGCCCGCAGAGAAGGGCGTCTACTACTACACCGTGACCCCCGGCAAGACCGGCTACGCCGTGTTCGGCAGCGACAGCGGCATCCCCGGCGGAAAGGTCGAGGCCTATGCCAGCCAGAGCGACCTGGCCTACAACCGGGTGCTGGCCTCTTCAGAGCAGGGCGAGCTTGCCCTCCGCTTCGAGGTGACCAGCGCCACGGCACAGTACTACCTCAAGGTGACCAAGGTCGAGGACACCGATGAAAGCCAGGTGTGGACCTATGCCTGCGAGGACTACAAGCAGGGCGAGAAGGAGAGCAACCCCATCGAGGTGGCCAGTCTGCCGGCCAGCGGCCTGAGCGCCCCGCAGGGCACCACCTACTACCGCGTGACCGTGCCCGCCGGCAAGGTGGCCTACCTTGTGGCCGAGGCCACGGCAACCGTGAGCAGCGCCGCGACCACCATCAAGATCTATCCCGAGGGCCAGAGCTGGAACAGCGTGAGCGGGCAGCAGTCGGCCAAGGCCGAGGCCGATGGCGGGGCGGCCGGCGCCAAGTACATGGTGTGCGTGAGCAACGCCGAGGGCGCAGCCCTCGCCTTCAGGCTCTATCTGGAGGACATCAGGAAGGGCGACCTCATCACCAACCCCCTCACCGCCCAGCAGGGCAGCAACACCATCGACCGCGACGGAACCGTGTACTACCAGTACACCGCCTCCAAGGACTGCAAGCTCGTGGTGACCACCACGCCCAACATGACGCTCGAGTTCCCCAAGGGGACGCAGAGCTGGAGCGGCACATACGACTGCTACAAGAGCGGGCTCGACTACACCCTGTATGTCGAGCAGGGCGTGACCTACATCATCACCGTGAAGGGCGCCGCCGAGTTTGACGACCTCACGCTGGCCGAGGTGGACTTCGCCGCCGGCGACACCCGCGAGCTGGCCATCGCCGTTGAGGGCGGCAAGTACACCATGGACAGCAAGGCCCCCGTGTGCAAGTGGATCAAGTATGTGGCCCCGAAGGACGGATTTGTCACCGTGGCGAGCGACGCCGAGTACAACCCCGGCGGCAGCGGCCTGAACATGAACATCGCCGTGAACGGCGGCTATGCCATCCCGATGGTGTCGAGCGGCGCCGACTACACCCCCGTGTTCAAGTCGGAGGTGAGCGTGAGCGAGGGTGACACCGTCTATGTGCAGATTACCGGCGGCGTGGCTGCCGAGGGCAAGGTCATCACCTTTGCCGTGCGCGACGCCGGCCCGGCCGAGACCTGCGCCACCGCCATTGCCATGGAGCTGACGGAGAGCTACACTGTGCCGGCGCAGAACTCGTCGGCCAACTACTGGCTCAAGGCCCACCTGGCCTCCGGCGACTACATCATCAAGTCCTCGGCCAGCATCTCGGGCTACAGCTACCAGGGCCTTGACAACGCCAAGAGTGACATCTCGATGGGCTATCTCGGCTTCAGCAACTATGACTACGTGACAAGCCAGACGCTCGACTACTACATGGTGCGCCTCACCGTGAGCAGCGAGGGCGACTACTACTTCCGCCTTGGCTCCAACTACTCCGACGCCGTGGTGAGCATCGGCCTGGCCTCCGTGGGCACAGCCATCAGCGCTCCCACTTCCGGCACGGCCCTCAGCGTGGCCGGCAGCCAGCTGAACGTCACGGCCGACGGCGCCGACGTGGCCGTCTACAGCCTCTCAGGCGCACTGGTGGCCGGCGGGCGAGTGAACGGCACGGCATCCATCCGCCTGGACAGGGGCCTGTATGTGGTGAAGGTCAACGGCAAGGCCACCAAGGTGACGGTGAAGTAACCGCATGCCAGACACACGCTCGCGTGCAGAGACACACAGGGCGTTTGGGCTCTCCCCCGCAGGAGGTTCAGACGCCCTTTCCTTTGAACCCGAACCGCTCACCCGACCGAAACAGGCGATGGCAAATGAACCAGAAACAGGAAGCCTGCGACGGAATCCAACCAGAACACCAACTTATCAATTTTTACAAGCATCAATATGAAACGTTTGAGACGACTGATTCTTTTAACCGCGGGCGCTCTGATGTGCTGCCAGCAGATGGCAGCCGTGAGAGCCTATCCGCACCCCATCCGGGTGACACAGCCCGATGGCACCACCCTGGTGGTGAGGCTCCATGGCGACGAGGGGGCGCACTACGCCACCACCCTCGACGGCTTCATGCTCGCCAGGGACAGCCAGGGCTTCTTCTGCTACGTGGACTACGACGCCGCCACAGGCCGGAAGACCGTCACCGCGCAGCGCGTCCACAACGCCAGCAGCCGCACCGAGGCCGAGAAGGCCCTGCTGCGCCGCCTCACCCCCGGGCGGGACATCCAGCGCAGCGTGGAGCAGCGCTTCGGCCGCACCGTGAAGCAGCCGGCCAAGGTGCTCGGCCCCGGCGTGGTGAGCCCCAGGAGGCTGCCCGCGGCGCGGCAGGCGTCGCCCGACAGCCACTATCTCGTGGTGCTGGTCAACTTCACCGACAGCACGTTCCGCTTCACCAACGGCGACTTTGACAGGTGGCTCAACGAGAAGGGGTACAGCCAGAACGGCGGCACCGGCTCGGTGAAAGACTACTACCGCGACAACTCCATGGGGCAGTTTGTGCCCAACTTCCACGTGGTGGGCCCCTACACCCTGGCCCACGAGACCGCCTACTACGGCGGCAACGACGCCTCGGGCAGCGACCAGGACCCCCGCGCGATGGTGCGCGAGGCGTGCGAGCTGGCCAAGCAGAACAACCCCGGCCTCGACTTCAGCCAGTTTGACAACGACGGCGACGGGCTGGTGGACAACGTCTATGTCATCTATGCCGGTTACAGCGAGGCCAGCACCGCCAACGACGATGACATCTGGCCCCACACCTGGTACATGGGTGACGACCGGTTCAAGATTGACGGCGTGACCGTCAACAACTACTCCTGCTCGGCCGAGCTCGTGGGGCAGCCCGGGTCGCCCAAGGCGCCCACCATGGACGGCATCGGCACCTTCACCCATGAGTTCGGGCACATCCTGGGGCTCAAGGACATGTATGACACCGACGACTATGTCAACGGCTATGGCACAGACCCCGGCAAGTACAGCCTGTTTGCCTCGGGCAGCTACAACAACAGCAGCCGCACGCCGCCCTGCCTGATGGCCTTCGAGCGCCTGCAGCTCGGCTGGATGAGCGAGGGCGCCGACATCGTGCAGCTCAAGGATGCCGAGGATGTCACCCTGGACAACCTCTCTACCAACACCGCGCGCTACATCGACTGCCAGCCCGGGCGCAAGCCCGGCACCGGGCACGAGTGGATGGTGCTGGAGAACCGCCAGCAGACAGGGTGGGACAAGTATATCCCGGCCCACGGACTGCTCATCTACCACTACGACTACACGGCGGAGATGGTGGAGAAATACTGGAGCGTGAACGGACCCAACAACAACGCCGCCCACCGGTGCCTGTACATCAAGGCCGCCGACGGCACCGACGACAACTCCTCGCGCAGCGGTGACACCTATCCCGGAAGCAGCGCCAACACCGAGTTCACCGACGACACGGAGCCCGGCGCGCGCAACTGGGCCGGGCAGCCCACGGGCGTTCCCGTGACCAACATCACCGAGCGCGACGGCAAGGTGCTGTTCCAGGTGTGCGGCGGCACCAGCGCGTGGACCACCGTCAAGACCTTGGCGCCCACCCAGGTGTGCGACACGGCCGCCGTGTTTGCCGCAACGCCCGGGCCCAACGGCGCCCGGGTGGCCGAGGCCGGCTTCTGCTGGGCGCTCCGCGACAACCCCTCGCTCAAGACCTACCACCAGGCCGCTGACGATGTGGCCAGTCCCACGGTGCGGGTGACCACCCTGCTGCCCGGCCGCAACTACTACGTGCGCGCCTACATGAAGCTCGCCGACGGCTCGGTGGTCTACGGCTCCACCGTGCCGTTCCAGACAGAGTGCCAGCTCGGCGAGGCCCCCTTCCTCGGCGACTTCTCGTCGCTGACCAACGGCACGCTGGACTGCTGGCGCGTGGTGGACAACAACAAGGACGGCACCACCTGGGAGTATGACTCCTCCACCGAGGGCATGCTCTACTATGCCGACGGCTACAACGACGCCGACGACTGGCTGGTGAGCCGCAACAGGCTGCGCGTGCCGCAGAACGGCGTGCTCTACTTCATGCGCGGCATCCTGGACGAGGGCGACACGCAGAACCTCGACGTGTATGTGTCGACCGGCACCAGCAGCCTGGAGGACTTCGTGCTCTACAAGCGCTTCTCGTTCGCCGACAACTACGCCACGCCCATGCTCGAGGAGGTAGACCTCCGCGACTTTGCCGGGAAGGAAGTCTACGTGGCCTTCAGGTGTGGCACGGAGCGTCTGCACAGCGCCCTCTACCTGTGGTACTTCATGCTGATGGACAAGCTCGGCACACCCCGGGTGACCCGCTTCGAGAAGACCGGCGACAACCAGCTCACGGTGGAGTGGACCCCCGTTGACAACGCCTACTACTACTATCTCACCTTTGGCAAGGAGACCGGCGAGCGCCAGTTCTACAGCCTGTTCACCCCCGTGTCGTTCTACGAGCGCGTCGAGGGCAGCGCCGAAGTGTCAAGCGGCTCCATCAACTTCACCGGCGACGGCTGCGTGACGCTGAAGACCATCCCCGAGGGTGTGCTCGACCTCAAGTTCATGCTCACCTCGTCGGGGCCTTTCGGCAAGTCGCAGCTCACCGTGCAAGGCTCGAAAAACGGCACCGACTGGACTGACATAGGCCCGAAGGTCACCGCAGAGAGCTATGATTCCGAGGGGCAGCAGTGCGACTGGGAGGCCTATGTGGCCGGCAAGGGGTACACCAAGCTGCGCTTCAGGTTCAGCCACGGCGGCCGCAACGGCCGCATACGCTACCTCTACCTGGAATACTACGACGGCAAGGTGATTGACGTGCTGGCCCAGGGCACGGTCAACGGCACCTCGACCGTCATCAACGGCAAGACCGCCGGCGAGTTTGACTCCGGCCGCTATGTGGCCTGGGTGAACGCCGGCGACAACATTCTGTTCTACGATGACAGCGAGAAGGCCTACTACAATGCCAGCGGCGGGACCGCCATCGACGACGCCATCGAGGGCACCGGCTACCGCATAGGCGTGACCGCCGGCAACCTCCGCGTGGGCGGACTGAAGCCCGGCTGCCGCGTCACCGTCACATCGCTCTCGGGTGTCACGCTCTGCGAGGGCGTGGCCGGGGGGGCCTCGCTCAGCTTCGGCACCCGCGGCAATGGCGGCGTGGCCGTGGTGACCATCGAGGGCGACGGCGGCAGCGTGAGAAGAAAGGTGATTTTGAAATGAGAAAAAACTGATAGAACATGACAAGACGAACAACATATACCATTCTGTCGCTGCTCATGGTGGCCGGCATCGCCCTGGCCGCCGGGCAGGCAGACCGCAAGCAAGACGGCCCTGAGAAGGTCAAGCCGGCGCCGGGCTTCTCGGCCAAGGTCAACGTGAGAGCCAAGGCCTACCCCAAGCTGCTCGCCGGGGGCGCCGCTGACGGCGTGCCCTACGGGCTGCAGGTCAACAGCGTGAGCGACAAGACGGTGGCCCTCTCGTGGCTGTCGCCGGAGAAGACCGACGGCTATTACGACGATTTCGAGGGCCACACCGACTTCGAGGTCAACTCGCCCGGCCCGGTGGGCTGGTCGTATGTGGACGGCGACAACCGCAAGTGCTACACCTGGCAGGCCTGCTCGTTCCCCAACATGGGGCAGAAGATGGCCTTCATCGTGATGAACCCCTCGCAGACAACGCCGGCCACCGACGGGAACCCCGACTTCAAGCCCTTCTCGGGCAAGAAGATGCTGGTAGACTTCGCCGCCGTAGACGGGCAGAACAACGACTACATCATCTCGCCCCACCTCAGCTTCGGGCGCGACTTCAAGTTCAGCTTCCGCGCAAGGAGCTACAAGGTGGGCGACAACTTCCCCATGGAGCGCATCCGCGTGGGCTACTCCACGCGCACGATGAGGCCCTCCGACTTTGTCTATGTCAGCGAGGGCGACTACGTGGAGCTGCCCGCCGAGTGGACCCTGGTGGAGTACACCATCCCCAAGGAGGCCAAGTATGTCACCATTAACTGTGTGTCCGACGACGCCTTCATGCTGATGGTCGACGACATCTTCATCGGCACCAACAGCGTGCGCCCCGGCGTCGCGCCCAAGCGGCTGGGCGCGGAGCCCGCCCTCGCGGGCTTCAACCTCTACCGCAACGGCGAGAAGGTGAACGCCGCCCCCATCACCGAGGTGCGCTACACCGACACCGTGGCCGACTATGGCACCTATGACTATGCCGTGAGCGCCGTCTATGCCGACGGCACCGAGAGCGCCCTGTCGCCGGCCGTGAAGGCCGAGGTGCCCGACACCAGGCTGCTGCCCTTCGAGGACAGCTTCGACGACTGGACCCTGCACGAGGACAAGTGGACGGTGGTGGCCGAGGACGGCAACGAGCCGAAGTGGAAGATAGACTACTATACCTACGGCCTGGTGGACCCCGCCGCCAGCTTCAGGTGGTCGTCCATCACCAACTACGACCAGTCGCTCGTGAGCCGCGAGCTGCTCACGCCCAACCGCGAGGCCACGTGGCTCCGCTTCAACCTCAAGCTGCAGAACGAGAAACCCATCAATGTGGACTACCTCAGGGTGGAGGTGTCGTGTGACAGCGGCGCCACATGGCGTCCCGTCGAGGTGTACGACAATACCGGCGGCGCGTTCGACTGGCGCGTGTGCCAGGTCAACCTGGGCAAGTATCTCACGGACGACCTCTTCCGCATCCGCTTCCGCGCCATGGGCGCCAACGCCTTCTACATCGACTACTGGTATGTGGACGACATCAAGGTGTGGACACCCGAGTGGACAGAGGGCGACCTGACGGTGGCCACGGCCGACGGCCCTGTGGCCGGCGCCGAGGTAAGCCTGGCGGCCAGCCATGGCGGCGAGTGCCGGCTGGCCACCGACGACAGCGGAAAGGCCGCCACGGGCCAGATAGAGAAAGGCACCTACACCGTGACCGTCAAGGCGAAGGGCTGCAACCAGTATGGCGGCACCTGGACCGTGGGTGACGGCGACAACCACCTCAAGGTGAACATGACACGGCCCGTGGCCACCCTCTCGCCAAGCGCGCTGGAGGCCGAACTGCCCGCCGAGAGCAAGGCAACCAAGACCTTCACCCTGAGGAACGACGGCGACGGGCCGATGAGCTGGACCCTGCAGAAGCAGACGGCCAAGGGCTCGGGCGACGACCGCGTGCAGCTCAAGGAGTGCCGGTCGTGGAAAGCCTCGGGCGACCTGCAGACCTCGGTGGCGTTTGACGGCGAACACTACTACACCACCTCGTCGGTGATGCTCGGCGAGTTCTGGAAATACGACCGCCAGGGCCGACTGCTGGAGCACTTCTCCATCCCCGGCATGTACTACAAGCTCTACGACCTGACCTACGACGGCCGCTACTTCTACGGCAGCGACCAGCAGAACAGGCTCTTCCAGCTGGACTTCGAGAACCGCCGTGTGGCGGGCGTCATCAACATTGACGAGCTGCCCGACCTCAAGATAACCCACTGTACCTACGACCCCGACCGCAAGGCCTTCTGGGTGGGCGGCATGACCACCATCGCCCTGGTGCGCCGCGACGGCTCGCTGGTGTCGCTGCTCACCGACTTCTCCACCACGCAGAGCGTGGCCGTCTTCGGCTCGGCCTACGACAACGTGTCGCCCGGAGGCCCCTACCTCTGGCTGGCCGACGAGACCGCCGAGGACAACTACTCGCTCGACTGCGTGCAGCTGCTCCAGTACAGCCTGACCTCGCGCAAGCTCACCGGCGTGAAGCATGTGGTCAAGGACGTGCCGGGCTATGTGGTGGGCAACGAGAGCATGGGCCGCAACTACATCTGCGGGCTCCACACCACCACCGCCCTCAGCGACGGCCGCCTCACGCTCATCGGCGTGCTCCAGCAGTCGCCGTCGCTCATCTTCGAGTACAGCCTGGCCGAGACGGACAGCTGGCTGTCCTACTCGCCCAAGCACGGCACACTGCAGCCGGGCGAGGAGCAGACGGTCACCGCCACGCTCGACGCGCTGCGCATGAAGAGCGGCGAGGCGCACCAGACCACCGCGGAGCTGCTCACCATCCCCGAACTGGCTGACCGGCAGGTGACCTTCGCCGTCAGGGCCGGCAGCGAGTCGGCCACCCCGCGCCCGCAGGGACTTGCCGGTGCGGCCGACAGCGCGGCGGTGAGCCTCACGTGGACGGCCGGCAACGGCGCGGCCGTCCCGACAGGCTACAACGTCTACCGTGACGGCCGGCGGGTGAACAGCGCGCCGGTGACCGCAATGAGCTACAAAGACGGGCAGCTGGCCTATGGGTCGTATATATACAAGGTGACGGCCCTCTATGACGGAGACCGGGAGTCGGCACTGTCAGACTCTGTCACGGTGTTGGTGAAGAGGGGCGCCCCCTACTATGCCCCGGTGGGCCTCGCCGCGCAGGTGGAAAAGAACAGCAAGGTGACCCTCAGCTGGCTGTCGCCGAGAAGCTACGCCAGCGTGAACGACACCATGACGTGGGCCACGGGCGTGCATGCCGACCAGCTGGGCTTCACCGACGGCGGCTATTTCTATGCGGCCTGTGCGTGGGAGCCGGAGGACCTGGTGCGCTACCGCAACAAGACCATCTCGTCGGTGGGCGTGCAGCTGGTCAACCCCTGCACCTACCTGGCCCTGCTCGTCATCAAGGACGGCAAGACCATCTACAAGAAGCCTTACAGGGGCGACCTGCTCTACAACGGCTCCTTCACCGAGGTGCCCCTTGACCGCGAGCTGGCCATCGACCCCGGCGCCACCTACTACTTCGCCTTCCAGATTATGCACGAGGCCGGCATCATGCCCCTCTCTGTCGACGACGGCGCCACGCTCGACGGCAAGGGCAACCTGCTGTCGGTAGACGGCAAGACCTGGTACACGGCGCTGAACAGCGGCATCAGCGGCAACTTCAACATCCGCGTGAGCCTGTCGCCCAACAGCCGTGACACCGAGCAGGAGCCTTCGGGCTACCGCGTGCTCCGCAACGGACAGCCGGTAACCGCCCGGCCGGTGACGGCCCTGTCTTATGCCGACGAGGTGGAGGCCCCGGGAACCTACACCTATACGGTGGCCTCGGTCTATGCCGACGGAGGCGAGTCGGCAGCGGGCGGCGCCGCAAGGGCAACCATCGTTGACATCGGCGAGCGCCACGCCCCGGCGGCTGTCAGCGCCCGCGTGGACATCAACCGCCATGTGAGCCTGCGCTGGGACTACCCGATGGCCGCGCCCTCGTCGTTCCCCGCCGACCTGGCCACACGCCCGGTGACCACCAAGGCCGGCTGCCCGGAGATGGTCAGCTCGTTTGTGGGCACCGCCTCCGAGATGGCCGTGGCCTCAGACGGCAAGTTCATCTACACCTCCATTGTCAGTGAGGACGGCCGCGTCAACAAGTACAGCCTGGACGGACAGCTCGTCGACCGCTTCAACCTGGAGGGCGTAGAGGGCATCCGCAACATCGCGTTTGACGGCAAGAGCTTCTATGTGGCCGACAACCAGACCGACATCAAGCGTGTGGACATGGACAAGCACACCGTGCTGGAGACGGCTGACATCTCGGAATATGCGCGCCACCTGGCCTACATTCCCGGACTGGACAACGGCAACGGCGGCTTTGAGGTGGGCGACTGGGAGACCAGCATCCTCGTGACTAAGGACGGAAGCAAGCTGGCCACCGGGCCGGCGCTGCTCGGCGCGGCCGGCGCGGCCTACCACAACGGCCGGCTCTACGCCCTGGAGCAGGGCCGCACGGACAATGCCTACACCGTGGGCATCTACGACCTGGCGACCAACACCTGCACAGGCACCATCAGTCTGGGCGACTATGCCGAGCTGACCGACATCGAGGGGGCCTCGGGAGGCGGCATGTCGGTGGTGAGCACGGCCGACGGGCTTACGCTGCTGGCCATCGCCCTGCAGCGCGCCAACGGCAACACGCGCTTCGTGTTCATCGACCTTGACGGCATGAAGGGCGTGAGCGGCTACAACATCTACCGCAACGGCGAGAAGCTGAACGGCGCGCCGCTCACCCGCCGCTATTTCGAGCAGGACATCACCGAGCCCGGACAGTATGACTATACGGTGGAGACGGTGTACATCGACGACAGAGTGTCGGCACCGTCGGCACCCGAGCGGGCCGAGATTGTGGAGCCGGGCGTGGCCAAGAAGCCCGCAGAGGTGAAGGCGGTGCAGTCGGCCTGCGGCTACAACGTGTCGGTGTCGTTTGCCGACCCCGACCGCAACGAGGGCGCCGCCGTGGTGGAAGACTGCGAGCGCATGACCGCCGGGACTGCCGCCAGCGTGAGCGGGTGGACCAACAGCGGCGGCGCTTGGACGGCCACAGCCGGGCGGGCCTACGACGGACAGCTGGCACTCACGGCCCAGGCCGGCAGCGAGGCGCTGCTCTATGTGCCCGTGGCCGGCGCGAGCTATCTGAAGATGGCCCTCAGCAACGCTGACGACCGCAAGGGGCAGGGCGCGCTTGACGTGCTCTATTCGACCGAGGACGACAGTCACGCCAACTTCATCACCCTGGAGACGCTCAAGGCTTCCGAGGGCTGGAGCGAGGCCGTTGTGGCCCTGCCCGCCGGCACGCGCTATGTGGCCCTGCGCAAGCCGGCCGCGCGGCCGCAGCTCTTCGTGGACGACATCCGCCTGTTTGCCGCCGAGCCGGTGTCAAGGGTGTACGCCTATGACGTTTACCGTGACGGAAAGAAGGTGAACGGAAGTCCAGTGACGGGCGTGAGCTTCACCGACAAGAACCTGCTGCCCGGGCGCTACACCTACCAGGCGCGCCTCACCACGGTGCTCTCGGCGGTGAGCGAGCTGAGCGACCCGGCAGAGATAGACCTTGACTATGACAACAAGAGCATGCCGCCGACAGGGGTCACCGCGGCCCTGCAGGCCGACAACAGCGTGCAGCTGGGCTGGCAGCGGCCGGCCATCGGCGAGCCTGTCTACCTGCGCTGGCACGACGGCAACTGCCACGACGCGGCCGGACTGCCCAACGGCGGCGCCTATTTTGCCGCCGTGCGCTGGGCCGCAGCCGACCTCAAGGCCTACGACAAGATGACGGTGACCGACGTGGAGATGTTTGTCAACCAGATTCCCGACGCCCTCTATGTGCTGGTTTACGAGGGCAACAGCCTGGTGCGCCAGCAGTTTGTGCCGCGCCTGGAGGAGCGTTCCTACAACACGGTGAAGCTCGCCGAGCCGCTGCAGCTCAACACCTCGAAGGAGCTGAAGGTGGCGGTCTACGTGGAGCACAACAGCGCCACCGTGCCGCTGGGCTACGATGCCGGTCCGGCCAAGAGCGGCTACGGCGACCTCTATTCGACCGACGGCGCCTCGTGGACAACCCTCGGCGCCTCTGACACCAATATCGACGGCAACTGGAACATCTCGGTGGGGCTCAGCCCGTACAGCGAGCAGGACGGCGAGACGGCCGGCCAGGCCGCCCCGGCCGGTATGCCCCGCCTGGGCCACCGCAGCGCGGCGGGCCTGCGCCGGCTGGCCTCTGCGCCGCTGGGCGAGCCTGTGGCCTCGCAGAAGAATGTGCTTGAGGGCTACAACATCTACCGCAACCGCGTGAAGCTGAACGACAGCTGTGTCAAGGAGACACAGTATCACGACACCCGGGCGTACACCGGGCAGTACCTTGAATACCAGGTGGCCGCCGTTTACAGCCGCACGGGCGAGTCGCTGTCGGAGAAAGTCACGGTTGTGGCCAGCGGCATCGATGGCACAACGGCCGGCGCAGCCTGGCGCGTGGTTGCGCAGGGCAGTGCCATCCGCATCATCGGCGCCCATGCGGGCGACAGGGTGAGCGTGGTGTCGGCCGCCGGCGCCTGTGTGGCCACGGCTGTCATCGCTGACAGCTATGCCACCGTCATCGGCTGCGCAGCCCTGCCAGCCGGCACCTATCTGGTGAAGGTGGGTGGCGAGGTGGCCAAAATCATCATCCGCTAAGTCGCCTTCCACCATCCGGAAAGCTAACCAAGATCCCCTCTCCGTCATCCCGAAAGGAATGATGGAGAGGGCTTTTTCATGGTGTAATACTTGTGAATTAACAACGAAAGCACGCATTTTTGCTTTAAAACAGATGCTTATTCCGATAAATTGTTTTATTTTTGCAATATGAAACAACTCGTTTGTTCGCTAATTGTCCTGGCTGCCGCCAGCTCTTGTGACCGCCGTTTCGACTATCCGCAGACCTTGGCCGTTGCCGACAGTCTGTGCGGCGTGCGTCCCGACAGCGCTGTCAGCCTGTTGGAGCGGCTGCGCGACTCTGTGCCCGCCTTTGGCGAAGAGGCCCGGTGGTACTACCGTCATTACAGGAAAACGGTCACTGTTGCCTCTGATTCCACATTGAATGACGTGAGGATTGTGGTCAAAAGTGCCAGGGGGAATGTGATGTGCGATGAAACCGTGGACTTGCAGTCGAGGGGGCAGACCCTTTGTGTGCCAGGCAGAGAAGGCGAGGAGAAACTCACTATCAACCCTTGTCATAAGGGCGAACAGCTCACAGGAGTGCTTGACGATTAAAAGGAATCGCGATGAAATCGGATTTTTTGATGAAAATGAAAGACTTGAAATCCCCACGTTTGATGACGCTTGTGGTATGCTTGCTCTTGTTTGTTGGCTATGCTGACAGCCAAATAACGGTTCGCCCACCATTTTCCAAGACAAAAAGAGTGTCACAGGAGGAGGCACTGGCTGTGGTGAAAACGCTTTACGAAGGCAAGGATGTGGATTATTATGTGGAAGTCTTTCAGGTTAAGATTGACACAACCATAGTTCCTATCATCAAGCCACAGTTTGTGAATCTTGATGTCTGGACATTCTTTGTGGATGAGGAGCCGATGGAAGACTGGGACCATCCCTGTGCGTTAGTCGTTCTGCCTCGTAACATTTATTATATGGGGGCAACTCCTCCGGCTGTTAAGATTGACACAGTTATCAACTGCGTAAGGCCTCCTGCTAACAGAACGTTTGAGTCTGTGGAGGTAAAAAACAGATGTATTCCTATTGTCTATGAGGACAATTGTGACTTTTCCAACACCCACCTTGTCTTTTCACGTGATATAAAGAGAAGACGCTTATCTTCCAAAGGACATGGGATGTTGTCTATAAAAACGAATGACAGTTTGCCTGAGTTTATAAAAGATGCGGTTAATTCCGCATTTGGAATATGGGCTCCTTATATGGCACCCAATGACAGCCTTGTCCTAAATGTTGAGTATAATAACTCAAATGGATGTGATGTTTATACGGAAGTGTTCTGCACGTTAGACAATTCAGAAGGTTATTTTTACCCAAATTCATTGTTACGTCACAAAAAGCAACTGGAAGATCCAGAGAAGAAAAAAGATGCCTCTATTATAATTAATTCGGAAACAGAATGGGTGGATGGATATGGAAAAGACGATAGTCATCCTAAAAAACTTGTGCCGGCTCTGATTCAGAGCTTGGGAAAAGCTCTTGGTTATGGAAGCTCGATAAAGAAGGTAGGTGGGAGGCTTAGCTTTTTTTACGGACAGAATAAAAACATTTTTGACAAGTATGTTTTCTCGGAAGACGGACAACGTTTGGAATCGGTGAAAAAGGCAAATGAAATAGCTATCTTTGCTCAACAGGATTGCGGTTATCTGTATGTGGGACGAAAAGATGACCAACATAAGATATATGCCCCCAAAACGTTTGACAAGCAGAAGTCTCTGTGTACCTCATGTGACCCCTCGTCCGTGATGTATCATGGTGATGGAGGTGACAGGGATTTTATGTTGGATGAGGGAACCGCCCAGATTCTTTCAATGATAGGATGGAACAGTACCCCTAAAAGCATTTTTACGATTAAATGTGATGAAATAGACAACACAGGCATCACCTCTGGATATAAAAAGCACAAGTTCTATATTGATTCCGGTGGCGCAGCTGTTACCAATCCTCATTGGACGCTCAAACTTCCTCTGCTTGAAGGTGGGTATGAGGTGACACAGGAGTTAGACCGTGCCACCTTTACGACTAATGAGATAAAAAATGCCGATAAGTACAGACAGACGGTGGATGGAGACATCAATGGCATGATAACGTTCAGAGGTATGGTTGGTGAAGAGCTTGACTCTGCGTTCTATAACGTGACATTTGAGTTGAAGCCTTTGATAGATGGTGTGAATGTAGTCAGCACAACACCTTGCGAGGATGACAGCACATATTATGATGTTGCCGTGGAGGTAAACTACAGGGGTAGCTATTATGTCCATGCCTACTTGGAAGAGGAAGGCTCTCCTGTGGCTAAGTCTGCTTTCTCAGACAGTCCTTTGCAGTCTCTGCTGTCTTTCAAGGCAGTAGACTCCTGGGCGAATGCCAAGGTGACAGTTGTCGTTGAAAATGATTATGGAAGCGTTACGTATGTCAAGCCCATCTCCTTTCAACGTGAAGGTAAAAGCAAAGTGAAATCACGGTCAAGGCATAATTTGACAATCAATGGAGTCGATGTCATAACGCCTGAAGCAAAATATGTCTATGATGATGGGCGGAATCCACTGTGGACAGTGTTTGTCCAGACAAAGGCAGGACCTGTGTTGATGGGCGGGGAGCATTACACTATATATACAAAAGGCAGTGGCCCCGTGGTTATTGATGCCCACCAAGAATTTGACTGGAGCCAGGCGGTTCCCTGTTATCAAAGCAACCTTGGCCGCTATGTGTACAGGGGATACATATCTGGCATGTACCCGGAAAGTGGTGGGGAAACTCCTGTTGGGGGTGTGAATGGGACTGTATATTTTGATGTAATTCCAAACAAGCCTGTCTTTTATAGAATAAGCCTGTATAACCAAACTTTTGATTTTTCCACAATGCAATTTGTCAATCCACTGTTTAGTATAGGTTTTGATAGGTGGTTTCTTACCCAAAAAATCACCAAGGGATTCCTTTATCATCAAAAGGAAGGCGGTGAGAAGGACAGCATACCTTTTGACATTGTAGATATGGGAGGTGCCATTCCCCCTGGCTTTTCTGTGCGATGGTTTGACTGGAACTGTTCCTTGTGGGTTACTGTGGGTAATGATTATGGCTATTCTGTGGCCAGCGACACCCTTTCAACGCTCTCTCTTCTCGATGACCTTCTTGATGATGACTTTGTGAGAGACTGCCTGTATTGGACAGCCAAGGTTGAAGACCATAGGGCAGACCATGGTTTCTCCTATCATGGAGGTGTCGTGATGTTGGCAGGGGAGGCGCATCGGATACGTGTGCTCAATGCCAAGGGTGTGGTGATTCTGACGGAACAGAATACGAACCAGGTTGATTTGAACGCATTGCCTAAAGGAATGTATATCATTGAGATTGTGGACAAAGGCAAGCATAAAGAAATTAAAAAGATAGTGAGATGAAAAAGTTAAAGTCAGGTGTTGTCGTGGCTGCCATACTCTGTGCCAATCCTTGTATAGGACAGGATAGCGTTGTAGAGGATGAGACTTATGTAAGTGACCAAATAGTCCAAAAGAACTTTGGTCTTCCTGTGGTCAGACAGATACAAGGGGGAACCAAAATCATTGTCAGTTATGAAGGTAATTGGACAGCTGAAATGCAAGGTGCCTTTGAGCATGCCTGTCATATATGGGAAGAGGCCCTGCCTACGACACTGCCCATAAGGGTTAAGGCCGTGCTTGATGAGCAGACGGCGACCTCGTCCATCTCAAAGGTGTCCATGAAGACAAAGTCTGACGTGTGTCCCTATGCCATGGCAAGGCTGTTCACATGGTCGCAAATAAAAGGCGCGAAGTTTCATGAACTGTCGGGGCAAAGCAACTCTGATTTGTACACGGACGCGATAACTCCCGATATGTTCAGCGAGCCAGATATAACCATCTGCTATTACAATAAAAATGGTTATGTCTACAATAACTGTTCGTTTGCCATACAGCCAGAGTATGTGGGCAGTGACAAATATGACTTTGTCACCTTGGTGTTGAGAGACTTGGCCAAGTCGTTTGGTCTGTTGTGGAAAAATAAGAATGTGAATGGCGGGCAGTTCCGAATCAACGCGGAAAACCTGTTCCCCTACGAGAAATGGGTACTTGACGCTTTGGGCTATTCCATAGGCAGCCCAAATGGCGCGCAGGCCTATCAGAATGCGTTGAAAGACTCTTTGGTTATTGGCGTGACCAACAATTATTGGACACTCTATGCCCCCAGGACATGGGATAGCGACCGCTCACTGAACAGTTTTATCCCCAAGGCTAACCAGAAGCTATCTCAGCTTGTGTCGTATGACTTTGGCCGGGGCAGCGTTATCCGTGACATATCGGATGATTATACCGTAAGATTCTTCCGTGACATCTTATATTGGAGAGGGGAAATAGCTGTTGGTCTTGACCAAACAGTGGGTTTTGGCCAAAGCCCTCTCACAACTGCTGACGCGATACCTTATAAAGGAACAATAACCATTCAGACGGATGGCACAAGAAGTTCGGAACAGCAAATAGTTTTTCAAGAAAGCCCAGGAACGGATGGGAATGGCTTGCCACTGTTGTCTTCTGCGACAGAAAGCCAGAGGTCAACAATCGTCAAGTACCATCCGAACTACCGCAACGAGGACACAAGCCTGGATGAAACCGGTTGGACGGTGTCGCTCTTGAAAAACGACGGCACATGGGACCTTGTCTATGACGAGCCGATATATATGCCAGGCAAGAAGTTTGAGGTCTCAACGGAACAGTTCAACTTACACTCAAATGACTACGCACGAGACTGTGACAGCCATCTGCGTTGCCGGGTGACCAGATGTTATCGTAACCCTGGCTACAACAGAAATACTGGTGAGTCGTACTATTATGTGCTTGACTACACACCACCTGTGATAAAGATGAGCAAGTCGGCAGTTCTCCCTTTTGAGGATGAGGAAGATTATTACCGGGACGTGAAAATTGGGCTAAAGAATATTGAGGGTGTGACAAGTATAACCGTAGCACAATTAGACGAGGGGAATTTAGGTCCCTATTATTATAAAGTTCCAGACTTTGGTAAGGGATATTTCGTAGCAACAGTGGACCGTGAGCTTGCCTCAGCCTTTACCATTACGGCATATAATAAGAATGGTTCTACTGATAGCGAGACTTTTGTCTTGCCTCCATTGACTCCTGTCAATAGTCTGAATTTGGCATTTACTGTTCGTAAGGATTATATTGATATTGCATCCAAGTCCCGCATACTCCGTGAGGGCGTGCGATATGTCTCTTCATATAAAATCCAAAGTGTGCTTGCCAGTCAAAAGCGTGTGGAAGGCAGTGCCAAAGTGCCCCTCTCATCATCTATGGATGGCAACCGTATAGACATCTCCTCTCTTCCAAAGGGCGTTTACGTCTTGACCGTAGAGGATATCAAGGGTGGTATTCACTCCGTAAAGTTTAACAGGAACTAACGATAACGCTTTTCTATGGTGAACAGAATTGTTTTGTTGGTGTTGTCTGTGCTTTCCACCTTGTCACTTCAAGCCCAGTTCGCGCTGGATGACGTGGCAGAGGATTTGATGGGTGACCATAAAATTAAAGGTTTGCAGATTGGGCATGGCTCTATAAAGGCAGACAGAGAGGGGGGCGTTGTGACCTATGCTGATTCTTGCAGATTCTATTTGGAAAATGGGGAAGTGGCATCGAAGTGGGCGGTCTATCTTGTTGCTGCATATTATAATGGAAGAAATACCATAAAACAGACAACAAACAGCTCCTCGATTTCCGTGGGAATCCCTGAACGTTATGATTGGAACAACTATAAGCAGATAGTAGGCCCAGACCCAGAAATGCGATACTTTCAGGGTTTGGTAGCCTGTCTGCATGGCAACAGATTAGACACGATGACTGTACTGTTTGGTGTGCGTCCACCACAACTGAGGGATGTGGTTCTGAACTATACGCATATCAATTATGACGATGATGAAGACTATCTTTTTGATGATGATGCCTATCTTGATTTCTTTGTGGAAGTTGACAGTGAGGCTTTTGATTTCAACAAGGATGGCGCAGAGATTGCTGTTGTTCATGAGTGTGATACGATTGATTCTCCCTGTGTGACACACTTTGCTAAGGTGGAAAATGTGGGTGGAAACCTTTTAAGATTCCGTAACCCCTATATCAATGAGCTTTATCCATTTATCTTTATCGACATTAAGTTCAAGTATGGTTATGTAAGGACAAAGTCCTTTTGCTGGTTTGATTATGCGAAAGATCCAAAGCTGAAAGAATATCTGAAAAAGTTGATGGAACAATATTTCCCTAATTATCCTAACAAGATAGAGACCCCTGTACAGGCAGCCGCTTTCACGTTCCAGCATGGTGTCATTTCCCTCAGCCATGCCGTCAGCGCCGTCCGTGTTTACTGCGCCAATGGCAGTGTGGCCACTATGGAACGGAACACGGCCACGCTTGATATCAGCACCTTTCCAAAGGGAATGTATATCGTTGAGGTGACCGAGGCGGACAGGTCGAAATGGGTGAAGAAAATCATGAAGTAATCAAATATGGTGTTCAGGGAAGTTTAACTAAAAAAATAAAGATGAAGAAGGTGTCTTGCTTTTTCTTGAAGATAGCAGCTGTGTTCTTTTATTAACCAGTTATGGAAACAGGTGCCCAGACCGTGGATGGAGGGCACGGCACTTTGCTGGCAACCGTGAACGGAGACAGCGGACAGTCTGTCTTGCGCGATGGCGATGATGTGGCCATATCCCTGGACGGACAGGAGGCTGTCGTGGACTCGGTGAGATGGTACATAAAACTGACGACCAGTACAGGTATGTCAAAACCACGGTTTTTGCTGACCCCTTGTGCGTGAAAGTGTCCCCGAACCTGTTCTGCGGAACCTTCACTGAGGATGACAATGCCGGTGTCACCACGTTTAACGGGGGAGGGGCATGGGAGAATAAAATGTAGGAAACAGACGGCATTTGCTGCTTTGCAGGAAAGGTCTACGCGCATGATGGGGGCCGGAGGACAGTGCAGGTACTCAATTCGCATGATTTCTCCCTTGACCTGCTTCCTTTGTCTCCAACAGTTCAAGTTCTTGATGTCTGGTATGATGACCCTGGCAATAATGCATGGCCTGTTGCCCATATAAAGGTAGAGACTGATAACTTTGAGCAAGGAATGATACTTGTTTGTCAGTGTTTTTATGGATTGCCCGAATATGTGGACACTGTTTTCACAAGTGATTTCAGTCTTGATTACACAATAGACGTAGGCTATTGGGAAAATGAAATTTACTGCATCTGCTCGAATCCCTACGGCGAGAGCCGTGGCAAGAAAGTCAGAATTTCCGATCCCACGTCGGTCATCCCGCGCTTGAAGGATGGCTTGCGCCTTGAGGTCAGTGGCAATGTGGTCAGCATAGAGAACGAGGGTGGCATGGCTGTCAAGGTGTTCTCCGTGGACGGAAGGCTGGTGGACAGCCGCCCGTCCTGCAAGGCGGCCCGGCTCATCCTGCCCAAGGGATACTATGTGTTCAATGTCAGCGACCTGAAAACAGGGGAGAATGTCATTAAAAAGATAATTGTTAAATGATGCGGTCAAACAGCACGCAGTGTTAACAATCCTTTTCAATCCTTAATTTTCAGCCGGAAAATGGCGGCTGAAAGGTGAAAATTCTGCGTTTTTCAGAGCGGAAAGCCCTGCTGTTGGAAATGCGCCGTCCTTGTGTGTGCAAGCGCAAGTCGCTGGCACACAGCAATGATGGCTGGCTTGTGGCGCAAGTGTGCAGAGAGCGGCGGTGCCAAGCGGCCTGTATGGCCGGGCAAGACGGTGCGTTTGGCAAGGCGGAATGGTGCGCACGGGGTGGCAGAACGCACGCAGCGGGCGCGCCAGACGGTGCGGTTGGCGCTGTGAAGCCGGCCGGTTGGCATAGCCCCCTGCCGCCGAGGCCGCGGCGGTGCCGTTTTTGTGGGGCTTGAAAGGGGGAAGGAGGGGCGTGGTGACGGCAGCCCTTTTCCAGATGGCGTGGCGGGGCCGTGTTAAATGGAAAGGGGCCGAATGTTAAGAAATGTTGCTCAGAGGGCGCGCAGCACGTCGAGCGACCGCAGCTCGGGAAACGAGGGCAGGTGGAGCCGGTAGTAGCTCAGGATGATGTCGGCCAGCCGGTTGCGCTCCGCGCGGCTCATCCTGAACAGCCGCATGGTGGCGAAGTCCATGCGCATGACGGTGCCCACAGCCTCGGCGTCGCGGCCGTGGAGCACGTCGCGGTGGAGCGGCGTGAGCGGCGAGAAGCACGCCGCGCGCAGGTCGAAGCAGCAGCCCGGGCGGTAGCCGTCAAGGTTGGGGTAGAAGCCGAGGAAGCGCGTGAGCCTCGCCATGAACACGATGTGGAAGTTGGCAAAGTGCGCCTCGCAGCTGTCCAGCCACATCAGGCTGTCGCAGATGTAGTCGAACAGTGCCTCGTTGCGCTGCTCGCCGCGCAGCGCCCCCACCAGGAACTCCGCCAGGAAAAGCGCGACGGAGAGCTTGCCCGGGTCAAACGGCAGGGTGGTGTAGGGCCACGCCAGCCGCACGTCGCGGATGCGGTGGAGCGTGGCCGACGGTCTGATGTCGCACTCCAGGTCAAGCAGGGTCAGGGGCTGGAAGTACTGCCTCTTCAGCCGGCCCCGCGCTGTCTTGGGAACGGTCGCCGCGAACGACACCGTCCCGCTGTCGCGCGTGAACGTGTCGATGATGAGCCGGCGGTCGCCATACTTGACCGTGCGCAGCACGATGGCCTTTGTCTTGGTGAGCATAAGCGGAGGGCAGAGGCTGCAAAAGGCAGCCCTTGTCGGCGCAAAGGTACGCCAAAAAGGCCAAAAAGCGTCAAAAAACCCGCTTTTTCTCAGCAAAAGTTTTGTCAGAAAGGAATTTATGCGTACCTTTGCATCCGCAAAATGCGACAACGGTCCCTTCGTCTATCGGTTAGGACGAGAGATTTTCATTCTCTAAAGAGGAGTTCGACTCTCCTAGGGACTACCCGAATACAAAGAAAAAACAGAAGATGGCAAATCACAAATCATCAATCAAGAGAATTCGTCAGACCAAGACGAGAACGCTGCACAACAAGTATTACGCCAAGACCATGCGTAACGCCGTGCGCAAGCTCCGTTCGCTGACAGACAAGGAGGAGGCATTGAAGATGTATCCCATGGTGCAGAAAATGTTGGACAAGCTGGCCAAGCGCAACGTGATTCACAAGAACAAGGCCGCCAACATCAAGTCAGGTGTGGCTCTGTATATCAACAAGCTGGCCTGACCAAGGCCCCTTTCAGCAAAGCGGGCGGCCGGGTTCCTTCGCGGAACCCGGCCGCCTTGTCTTTGTGCGGAGCTGGCCAAAAGGGCCAAAATAGTGCTGTTGAAATTCTTTTTAATCGCATCTTTTTAGTATCTTTGCAACCTATAATCAGACTAAAGACAGCAATGGCAGAAGACATAACCAAGGAAAACAGCTACTCCGCGAGCAACATCCAGGTGCTCGAAGGGCTGGAGGCCGTGCGCAAGCGCCCCGCGATGTACATCGGCGACATCAGCGAGAAGGGGCTGCACCACCTTGTCAACGAGACGGTGGACAACTCTATCGACGAGGCCATGGCCGGCTACTGCACCCACATCGAGGTGACCATCAACGAGGACAACTCCATCACCGTCCAGGACAACGGCCGCGGCATCCCCGTCGACGAGCACAAGAAGCTGCACAAGTCGGCCCTCGAGGTGGTCATGACCGTGCTCCATGCCGGCGGAAAGTTCGACAAGGGCTCCTACAAGGTCAGCGGCGGACTGCACGGCGTGGGCGTGAGCTGCGTCAACGCCCTGTCAACCAGGATGCTCTCGCAGGTGTTCCGCGACGGCAAGGTCTACCAGCAGGAGTACGAGAAGGGCAAGCCCCTCTACCCCGTCAAGGTGGTGGGCGCCACCGAGCTGCGCGGCACGCGCCAGCAGTTCTGGCCCGACCCCACCATCTTCACCACCACAGAGTTCAAGTATGACATCATAGCCAAGCGCATGCGCGAGCTGGCCTACCTCAACGCCGGCATCACCATCACCCTCACCGACCTGCGCCCCGACGACGAGGGGCACACCAGGCAGGAGGTGTTCCACGCCAAGGAGGGGCTCAAGGAGTTCGTGCGCTACATCGACCGCCACCGCACCCACCTGTTTGACGACGTGATTTACCTCAAGACCGAGAAGCAGGGCATCCCCATCGAGGTGGCAGTGATGTACAACACCGACTACAGCGAGAACATCCACTCGTATGTGAACAACATCAACACCATCGAGGGCGGCACCCACCTCACCGGCTTCCGCGCCGCGCTCACCCGCACCCTCAAGGCCTATGCCGACAGCGACCCCGTCATTTCCAAGCAGATCGAGAAGGCGAAGATCGAGATTGCCGGCGAGGACTTCCGCGAGGGGCTCACCGCGGTCATCTCCATCAAGGTGGCCGAGCCGCAGTTCGAGGGCCAGACCAAGACCAAGCTGGGCAACAGCGAGGTGGCCGGCGCCGTGCAGCAGGCCGTGGGCGAGGCCCTGGCCAACTACCTCGAGGAGCACCCCAAGGAGGCCAAGCTGATCTGTGACAAGGTGATTCTGGCCGCCACGGCGCGCATCGCCGCGCGCAAGGCCCGCGAGAGCGTGCAGCGCAAGAACCCGATGACGGGCGGCGGGCTGCCGGGCAAGCTGGCCGACTGCTCGAACAAGGACCCCAAGGAGTGCGAGATATTCCTCGTCGAGGGCGACTCGGCCGGCGGTTCGGCCAAGCAGGGCCGCGACCGCTACACGCAGGCCATCCTGCCGCTGCGCGGAAAGATTCTCAACGTGGAGAAGGTGATGTGGCACAAGGTGTTCGAGAGCGAGTCGGTGATGAACATCATCCAGAGCATCGGCGTGCGCTTCGGCGCCGACGGCGAGGACGACAAGGAGGCCAACATTGACAAGCTGCGCTACGACAAGATTATCATCATGACCGATGCCGATGTCGACGGCTCGCACATCGACACGCTGATAATGACCCTGTTCTACCGCTTCATGCCCAAGGTCATCCAGGACGGGCACCTCTATATCGCCACCCCGCCGCTCTACCTCTGCACCTACAAGAACAAGGCCAGGGAGTATTGCTACACCGACCAGCAGCGCCAGGCCTTCCTCGACAAGTGGGGCGGCGGCGTGGAAGACGGCAAGAGCCTGCACACCCAGCGCTACAAGGGTCTTGGCGAGATGAACCCCGAGCAGCTCTGGGAGACCACCATGAACCCGGCCACGCGGCTGCTGAAGCAGGTGACCATTGACAACGCCGCCGAGGCCGACGAGATTTTCTCCATGCTCATGGGCGACGACGTGGAGCCGCGGCGCGAGTTCATCGAGAAGCACGCCACCTACGCCAACATCGACGCCTGAGGCTCGCGGCCCCGCGGGGGCTTGCGCTCCCGGGCGCAGACAGCGCAGCCGGCGCCCGCACCCTTTCAGACACACCGTCTGAGGGGGTGCGGGCGCCGGCTGCTTTTGGTGTGCGGCCACTCCGGTGGCGGCTGCTGCCCGTCCCGAACAAAAGGGCGCACCCCGCTGCCCGCATTGTGGCAACCGAGGGGTGCGCCCACATCAACTAGCTATGTTTCGAAAAAAGGAGTGCCCGCCCTGTGTGAACGGGCGGCTGCACCTTATCTCACCACCACCTTCAGCGTCTTGCCGCTCTTGGTGCGGATGATGTTCAGGCCCTTCTGCAAGCCGTTTGTGCGGCGGCCGTTCAGGTCGTACACGCTGTCCGTGCCGTCCGTGCTGCCGGCGCCGGCGCCGCTGATGGCTGTTGCCACGGGCACGCTGACAGCGAGCACGCACTCGGCTGTCTTGCCGTTCGAGTTGATGCCGATGGTCACGTCGGCCGTGCCTGCGCCCAGCGGGGTGAGCACCAGGTCGCCGCAGGCCATCTCGGCCTTTACCACAGCAGGGTTGCTCACGGCCTTGACCGTCTTCACGATGGCTGCGTCAAAGTTGTCGGCATCGGTGGCGATGCCTTTCAGCGACAAGGTGACAGGCTCCATCGTCTCGAAGGTGACCGGCTCAGGGGCGGTCACCGCCGGGGCCTCGTCGTCCGTGAACACCGGCAGCGAGGGGAACCAGTAGTTGGCAATCATCGGGTACTCGGCCAGCTGGCTGCCGCTGGCGTCATACTTGCGCACCACGTAGGTGTCGTCGCCGAAGCCCTTGTACAGGCTGATGTAAGCCTCATCGGTCACAGGGTCAATGCGGAACGAGCAGCCATAGAGGTAGAAGCCGTCCTCGGCGTCGTTGAAGTCAAGATAGGTCGAGAACTCGTTGCTGTCAATGTCGTACTTGTAGATGGTGTAGCTGCTCCGCCAGGAGCTTTCGCCGCCGTTCCAGTAGAGCGCGTTCTGCTGCTTGCTGGCGCAGAAGGCGTCGGGTGTCCAGGCGTACCATGAGTTGGCCGGGCCGTAGATGCTATCGGGACAGTTGATGACAGTCTGCTCCAGCGTATTGGGGTCGAGCTTGACAATGCGCCTGTCCGCGGCGCCGCTGCCCGACGGGTCAGCCACGCTGAGCCACAGGTTGCCGTCTTTCGACAGCACAACGGAGCCGAAGCCCCAGCCCTCAGGGGCGGCCACGTTGCCCACCACCTTGTCCGTGGCGGCGTCAATGACCAGCAGGCCCTTGGTCTGGTGAACGGCAAACACGCGGTCGTTCACGCGCACCATGTTGCCAAGCTGTCCGTTGTACAGCTGTTCGTAGGGCGAGCCGCCGTCGTTGCCGGTGCCCTCAACCGCGCCTTTCAGCTCCAGGTTGTCAAGGTCAAGGATGTAGATGCCGTTGCTGGTGCCCACGTAGCCCTTGTGCTCGTCGACGCCAAGGAAGCCGCGGCCGTCGGCGATGCTCTGGCCGCTCGCGTCGGTAGCGATGGTCTGGAACTGCTTGATTATCTTCATCGTCTTGGCGTCGAGCACGGTGAGGCGCCCGCCTACCGTGGTGTCACCCGGGTCTTTCTCCTGCTTTGACATCACGTAGAACCTGTCGCCGTAAATCTGGCCGAACGGTGCGGTACACCCCAGGGTGTGGCCGGGGTTTTCCTTCTGCACCACGCGGTAGGTCCACTCGCCATCGTCGGAGAGGAAGTTGATGGTGGAGTTCTGGTGGCCGTACCAGTCTTCGTTTAAAAAGAAGGTGCCCTTGGCATAGGGGCCAGCTTCGCCCGCGCCCTTCTCCACATAGACAATGTCGCCCGAGAAGTCGGTTGTGGTGGCGGATATGGGCATGAACGACCATCCGTCAATGCATCCGTCGGTCAGGGTCCGGCCTGAGGCGCCGGTACTGGCATAGCCGAGGGTGCCGTTCTCCGAATCGGCGGTCCAGTAGCTCCAGTAGCCTTTCATCCATCCCGACTGCCAGTGGTCTTCGGCATCGTTCGAGGTGAAGTCGTCAAAGGAGGCGTCGCTGTCGCACACGCCGTCGGTCAGCTCGTGCTCCTTGCCGTTCTCCAGCAGCTTGATGTTGCCGTTGCCGTTCAGGTCGTAGCCGAATCCGCCAATCGACGTGCCATACGGTGTGTTGCTGTTGAGCAGCATGTAGAAGCGTGCGTCGTCGGCTGCGATGGCGCGCAGCATGGTCTCGCCGGAGGGCGCTGTGCCGTCCTCCCACTTGTAGCCCCATACCAGGTTGGCGTCGTTGTCCTTGCCGTCGTGCCAGTTCACAATCAGGGCCGCGCGGTTGCTGCCCGTTCCCACCCAGTACTTGATGCTGGCAAAGTCAATGCCGGTGGCCGATCGGGCTTTCATGAGGGGCTGTTTCACGTCGGAGCGCGGGACGCCCTGTACCCTTGCCTGTGCGAAGGTGAGCGTGCAGCACACCAGCAGCAGGAGCGTTGAGTAAAGTCTTTTCTTCATTTTTCTACTGTTTTTTGTTGAACTATTGTTGTTGATCACTTGGTGTCCTGTTCCGGCTGCTGTGCCTGCGCCTTGCCTGCCGCGCTGTCACCCGGCGGGTCACCGGCCGCAGTAGCCCTGGTCCCGATGTGCAGGTCCTGCGCCCTTGACAGCTCGGTGCTTGTCTCGCCCAGCCATCCGCAGCACTGTCTCACCCCGGTGTACACGCGGATGAAGTCGGCCCCCGGCAGGTGCACGGGGCTGCCCTGCCTGTCTACCGCCCACGAGATGTCGAACGAGCACAGGTCGGTCTTGTCGTTGGGGTGGTTGTCCACATAGCCCCAGGGGTAGGCGTAGAGCACGTAGTAGGTGCCCCGGCGGCTCTCGTCCACGCCGTTCGGCGCGAGCAGCGTGCCCTTGAAGGTCATCACGCTGTCCCCGATCCACTTGGGGTAGTAGTCCTGTGTGTGGTACATGTTCTTGGCCACGTATCCCTTTCCGCCCATGTTGTCGCGCCAGGGGATGTACACCGTGTCGGTGAGCATGCCCGTCATGTCGCGCACGGGCGTGTGGCCGTCGGGCCTGGAGTAGGTTATCTCGTAGCCCCGGGTGGTTGAGGGCTTGCCGTGCTCGCTGCCGGCCAGCTCGTACCACTCGTCGTCATCGGCCCGGCCGTTGCCGTTGCGGTCGAAGGCCACCATCACGATGCCCGGCTCCGCCGAGCCGCCCTGCTTGTCCTTGTAGGCCGGTATGTCGCTGTAAAAGGCGTTCCCCTTGATGTAGAAGTCCTTCTTCCCCGGCACGTTGACCACCGTGTGGTCGAAGCCGAAGGTGACATAGCCACCGTAGGAGCCGAGCGAAACCATCACGTCGTTCACCAGGTCGTCCTCCGCCTTCTGCCGCATGGTCTCCTCGGTGTCGCCCTCCTCGTAGATGGGCATGGTGTTGACAAACTGCCCGGGCGCCGGCCTGTACTCGTACACCCTGGCCGTGTAGGGGCTGTATTCCGTCTCCTCGTGGACCACGGTCACCGGAAACGAGTGCCTGAAACCGCGCTGCCCGTCGTCGAGTTCGAAGGTCAGGCTGTAGGTGCCCTCCCGTTCGGCCAGGAACACGTAGTCGCGCTCGGTTGAGAGCAGCGTGTCGCGGCCGTCGGCCAGCCGCATGGTCCACCGGTAGCTGCTGCCCTCGTAGGCGGGCGACAGCAGCAGCTTCTTCATCCGCTCCACGTAGTAGTAGCTGCTGAGGCCCGACGACACGTTGTCAATGTCGCTGTGGCAGGCCTGGAGCAGTGCCAGGGCTGCCGCGCCGACGCTGTATGCGAACAGTTTTCTCATCTTCTCTCTCACTCTTTTCTGTCTCCTCTCTCGCTCTTTTCTGTCCCTCAGTCTTTCAGGAAGCACATGTGTGCCGGTATGTCGCCTGTGCGCACGCTCCACTTGCGCCGTCCCTCCCTGGTGTAGCAGTGCAGCACCCCGCTCGAAACGTAGTTCTTGGCGTCGGTCACGTAGATGTCGCGCGTTTCGGGGTGGATGCTGATGCCATAGGGGATGGTGATGTCGCGCTCCGTGCCGTCGGTGACAAAGCGGTCGCTCACCCTCTGCTTGGTCTTGGTGTTCACGATGCCATAGGTGACGGTGTTGCGCTGCGTGTAGTTGTTCCACTCGGTGGCATAGTAGTAGAGCGAGTCGCCGCTGATGCAGAAGTTCGAGCAGGGGATGTCGAGCGTGTCGGTCACGTGCATCTCGTTGCGCCCGCTCTTCTTGGCCAGCACGAAGAGCCTTGAGGGAGTGTCCTGGTAGTCTCCGCGCGAGGTCACCCACAGCTTGCCCTCGCTGTCGGCCTTGATGTGGTGCAGGTTGATGGCCACCGGGATTTTCTCCACCTGCTTGAACCCCTCGATTTCAATCACCGACACGGTGCTGTCGTAGTTGGGCGCCATGTATCCCCCCGAGTTGGCCACGTAGATGTACTGCCCCAGGACGCACAGCTCGTCGGGCTGGTAGCCCACGGTGCACCTGGCCACCGGCTTCATGGTGAGCGTGTCAATCTTGTAGACGGCGCCCCGCACCGCGTCGGGGTTGTTCAGCTGCACCGGCCCCACGTACGACGTGGCGTAGGCGTAGCCCTTGTGAAAGCGCACGTAGCGCACGTTGGGGATGTCTATCTGCCCGATGCGCCGGGCCGTGCGCGCGTCGAGCACCTCGATCTTGTTCGAGCAGTTGACCACCACATAGAGCCGCGAGCCGTATGTCTGGATGTCGTTGCCCACGTCGCCCAGCTCCTTGATGACGGTGGGGTTGCGCTCCGCATAGAGGTTGCGCACGTAGTAGCCCTGCACAAAGTCCACGTAGTCGAGCGTGCACTTGTTGGAGCCCATGTTGCCCTCGTTCAGCAGGTACATCCCCCTCACCCGGCTCTGGGGCGCGGCCAGGTCGGGAATCAGGTCGTATTCGGTGGGCACCACCACCTCGTCTTCGCGGCAGGCGGCCAGGCACAGGGCCGCGAGCATGCAGGCCAGCAGTTGTCTCATCATATCTCAACGCTTAGGGTCACGCGCCAGTTGCGCTTGGGCATGGGGTAGTTCAGAATCACGTCGTAGTCTTGCGAGAAGAGGTTGTTCACCTCCACCTGCGCCTTGCAGCGGCAGCCGCCCGCGGCGAAGTCCTTGGTGAGCGACAGGTCGCTGGTGTACCAGGGCTGCGTGTGGTTGTACACGATGTTCTCCTGCTGGTTGTACCGCTCGCCGGTGTAGATGAAGCTGTAGTTCACCCCCCAGCCGGCCCAGGCCAGCTGCACGGCGGCCGAGCCGCTGTTCCAGGGGATGTAGGGTATCTGGTCGCGGTAGTAGGTGTCCGCCCTGTCGGTCACGTCGATGGCGTCCTGGTAGGTGTACTGCAGCCGCGCGGTCACAAAGAGGCCCCGCCAGGGCTGCAGCGTGACGTTGGCCGTGGCGTCGATGCCCGTGATGTGCACGCGTCCCAGGTTGAGCATGGTCCACCTGAACTGCGCCCCCTTGGGATAGGCCACAATCTTGTCGGTCACGAAGTTCTTGTAGCCGTCTACCGCCACCTCCCAGCTGGTCACCAGTGCGCCGGGCCTGGCGTTGCTCCTGTAGGCCAGTCCCGCGTCATACTGCGTCACGTACTCGGGGCGCAGCCTCGAGTTGCCCATCTCCGCGTAGTAGAGGTCGTTGAAGGTGGGCATGCGGAAGCTGCGCTTGGCGAAGGCGCGCAGCGACATTCCCACCCCGGGGAAGGGCCGGAGGGCGGCGAACACCGCCGGGGTCCACACTGTCCTGCTGCCCGGCGACTCCGCCTTCTCGGTGCGGTCGCTGACACAGTTGAGCACCACGCTGCCCTGGACGCTCAGCGGGCCGAGGCGCAGGGCCGTGGCCGCCGAGGCGAAATGGTGCCAGCGCGTGGGGTGCACAAAGCCGTACATGTCGGCGTCCATCGTGTTCCACTGCACGTCATAGGCCGCCGAGGCGTCCCACCAGGGGGTGATGTTGTAAAGGTGGGTGGTTGAGAGGTAAAGCTCCTTCTGCCGGTAAACGTTGTCAATCATCATCACCGTGGTGTCCTTGTTCACATACTTGGTGAGGTAGTAGGCGTACTTGGCCATCATGCGGGCGTGGTAGCGCCGGCCGAAGTCGCGCTCTATGGTGCCCTGCACGAACGAGTTGTTGTCCCAGATGCGCTCTCCGCGCCGCCACACGTTGTTGACGATGGCCCCGGGCACGCCCCGCTCCGAGGTGTAGTTGTAGCCCTTGAGCATCCACTTGCCGCCGCTGGCGAAGGTGCCGAACAGGGCGCCCTCCATGCGCGTGGCCCTCACGTCGCCGTTCTGCCGCGTGGCTGTGGTGTCGTACATCACCTCGTCGGTCATCACCGCCTTGCGCCGGTAGCGGAACTTGTACTTGCCGCTGCTCGACAGCCACTCGGTGCTGAACGAGCCTTGCACCCTGTCCGACAGCTTCAGCTCGATGAGCGCCGAGGGGTTCACCAGGTCGAACGAGCCGGCGCGCAGCTTGCCCTTCACGTGGAAGTGCTCGCCCTCGCCGAACACGGGGCGGCGGGTCCACATGTAGATGGAGCCGGCCGAGCTGAAGTCCTTGGCCGACTGGTAGATCTCGCTCTTCTGCCCGTTGTAGAGCGAGATGGTCTGGATGTTGTCCAGCGAGAACTGCCCCAGGTCCACCTGCCCGTTCTGCGCGTTGGCCAGCTGGATGCCGTCGTAGAACACGCCCACGTGGTTGGTGCCCATCGAGCGGATGTTCACGGTCTTGATGCCGCCCACGCCGCCGTAGTCCTTGAGCTGCACGCCGGCGAAGAAGCGCAGCGCGTCGGCCACGTTCATGCTGTTGAGCCGCTGCAGCTCCTTGCCGCTGAGCCGCTGCGAGGGAATGACCCCCTGCTGGCGCTCGGCCTTCACCACCACCTCCCTGAGGTGCTGAAGGCTGTCCATACGGCTCTGGGCGCGCGTGGCATGGGGCGGCAGCGCGAGCGCCGCCGCCGTCAGTAGCATGTGAAAGAGTGTGTGTGTCAGTCGCATCGTCTCTGCTTGATTAGCAATCAAATCCGGTTGTCCAACCAATGACAGCGGGCATGGCGTGATGTGTGCCCGAGCGACATTCTGTGTGAGGGGGCGGAAAGGTCCCCGCCGTGTTGCCATCGCCCGTCCGTTACCCGCAGACCGCATCATCGGATGAAGCAGGCGGCAGGTCTTCTGACTCGTTCCTGGCGGTGCCGTCTTCCCGGCCGTTCCGGCCAGTGACTCCGCGCGGGGCCCGGGCATGAGCCTTCCGCGGTGGCAGCGCCCCTTTTCCTTTGCTGGCAAAGGAGGAACTCACAGCAGCGGGAACTGTCGGGGATTCGCACCCCGTTCCCTTTTAATCGCCCCGGCGTTGCCGCCCGGGCGAACCGCTTGCGTGTGCAAAGTTACCACTATTTTCCGAACCGCGGCGTTTTTGGCTTCCTTTTTTATGCGTTTTGGCTGCCGTTTGCATTATCTTTGCAGCGAGATTAAGTAGGTGTTCACAATTATTTGACATGGATATGTGCTTTGTTTTCGCCTGTATGTTCGGGCTGGAGAGGGAGTGTAGCGGGCTCCACGGCCGATGAAAGCCGGGCATACAGGCGGAAACAAAGTGCAGAGACATGTCAAAGTGTAATAAGCATCTGCTGACATAAAGATATATACGAATAATTTTGAACACCTACTTACGAGTTATGAGCAGCAACGAGATTAGGGAGGCCAGCCTCGAGCGGGCCAAGCGGTGGCCGGGCGCGCGCTATATCGGCAGCGACTTCCTGCTGGTGGAGAGCCCGGGGCAGGCGCCGTTCCCCCACAATGCGCGCCGCACGAGCTTTATCCTTGTGGGCCTGTGCACGCATGGCGGGGCCAGCTACACGGTCGACACGGAGGTGTATCACATCAAGGCCGGCGACGTGGTGATAATCAGTGACGGGCACGTGGTTGACAACTTTGCGCCCGTTGACGGGCTTGACGGGCTTTGCATGATGCTCTCGTCCGACTTCTTCGGCGAGGCCATCAGCAGCGTGGCCGACTTCTCCCAGCTGCTGCTGTTCTCGCGCATGCACCCCGTGGTGAGCCTCTCGGCCCACGAGATGGAGGTGTTCAGCAGCTACTACCGGCTGCTGAGCGACAAGCTGGGCGACGAGACCAGCCGCTACCGCCGCGAGGTGGCGCGTGCGCTCTTCCTCGCCATGTTCTACGACATGAGCGGCGTCATCTACCGCGAGCTCCGTGACGGCGGCCGCCGCCCCTCGCGGGGGCAGCTTATCTTCACCGAGTTCATCCGCCTTGTCGAGGCCCACCACCGCACGGAGCGCCGCGTGGGCTGGTATGCCATGCAGCTCTGCATCACGCCGAAGTACCTCTCCGAGGTGGTGAAGGCCGTCAGCATGGTCACGCCCAGCGAGTGGATCGACCGCTACGTGGTGCTGGCCATCCGCCTGCTGCTGCGCCGCTCGGACAAGACGGTCAAGGAGATAGCCGACGATCTGCTCTTTCCCAGCCAGTCGTTCATGGGCCGCTTCTTCAAGGAGCACACGGGCATGTCGCCCTCGCAGTTCCGCAAGGAGCGTTAGCCGGTGCGTGCCGGCGCGCCGGCGCTATTCTCCCT
This sequence comes from uncultured Prevotella sp., assembly GCA_937895845.1. GTDB lineage: Bacteria > Bacteroidota > Bacteroidia > Bacteroidales > Bacteroidaceae > Prevotella. The sequence goes on from CALBLK010000042.1 coordinate 185,697, forward strand.
GGCGGCTTGCCAGTTCCGCCGTCTTCTCCAGCTCGGCGTACCACTGCTCGCCAAACCGGCGGGTGAGCGGGCCGCGCAGGAAGCGGTAGACCGGCAGTCCGAGCTTGCGTCCCTTGGCCACGGCGGCCTTGCACACGCTCCAGCGGTTGTAGTTGAGCGCCACGGTGCCGTTGCCCAGCACCTTGGCCCGTATGGGGTAGAGGGCGCAGCTGATGGGCTTGCAGAAGTCGGTGCGCCCGGCGCGGTGCGCCTTCTCCAGGGCGCAGAGGCAGCAGCCGTTCTCGTGGCAGGCGAACACGCAGTCCTTGCCCCCCACGATGCTGGTCACCAGGTCGCCCTCCTCGTCGGTGTAGGCCACCCCCTGGCGGTCAATCACGGCCTGGGCCGAGGCCGGCAGGTCGCCCCACACCGTGTCCAGGGCGCGCTCGATGGCCGTAATCTCGCCGGGCGTCACTGGCGCGCCGGCGTCACCCTCCACACAGCACGCGCCCTTGCACGCGTCAAGGTCGCAGCAGAAGCACTCGGTGATGATGTCGGGCGAGAGCAGCACGTCGCCCACTTGCAGGATATGAAAGTCTGATATTGCCATTCTGAATACGTTTTTTTTTTGTCGTTTCCGGGTGTCCGCCAGTCTGGCGCCCCCTGCCCCGGCGGCCCGCTCACCAGTCAATCTTTGCCTTGCCATGCTCCTCGAGATAGGCGTTGGCCCGCGAGAAGTGGTGGTTGCCAAACCACCCGCCGCGGTTGGCCGAGAGCGGCGAGGGGTGGACCGACTCCAGGATGAGGTGGCGCGTGGCGTCGATGAGCGGCGCCTTTGAGCGCGCGTAGCCTCCCCAGAGGATGAACACGAGGTGGTCTCTGCCGGCGCTCAGGGCGCGGATGGCCGCGTCGGTGAAGGCCTCCCAGCCGTGCCGCTGGTGGCTGGCCGCCCGGTGGGCGCGCACGGTCAGCGTGGCGTTGAGCAGCAGCACGCCCTGGCGGGCCCACCGCGAGAGGTCGCCCGAGGCGGGCATGGGCTTGCCCAGGTCAAGCTCTATCTCCTTGAAGATGTTGACCAGCGAGGGCGGAAGTGGCACCCCGTCGCCCACCGAGAAGCTCAGTCCGTTGGCCTGGCCGGCCTCGTGGTAGGGGTCCTGCCCGATAATCACCACCTTCACCCTGTCGAAGGGGCACAGGTTGAAGGCGTTGAAGATGAGGTTGCCCGGCGGGTAGCACGTGCCTTGCGCGTACTCCTGCCTGACAAACCGGGCCAGGCCGGTGAAGTACTGCTTGTCAAACTCGGCTCCGATGTGGCGTTTCCACGTCTCGTCTATCTTTACATTCATGGTCTTGTTGGTGTTAGGTGGTTACCGGGCGGCTGCCGCCGGCGGCTACAGCCTGTGCGCAATGCTGCGCCCGGCGTCCGTGGCCCGGCTGAGGATGCGCCTGCACGGGGCGGCGCCAAGCAGCAGGCGCGCCCCCGCGTGCCTGAAGCAGTCAATGAAAATGCACGCAAGGAAGATGGCCGCGCTGCAGGCGTAGCACAGCAGCGGCAGCAGTCCCGGGGGGCATCCGGCAACCGTCTCGCTGACCGCGCGCCACAGGGGGCCTTCCACCATGGGGTGGCAGTGGATGAGGTAGACGGCGAGTGACAGCGGCGACACGGCGTTGATGACCCTGCCCGCCCTGCGGCCGATGCGCAGGCTGAGGAAGAGCAGGAACACCGCGACGGCCGCCGGCAGCACCAGTCCGTTGTAGGACAGGCCGTAGACGGCAAGCGCGCCCGTGCCTGACGCGGCGTTCTTGGCCGTGCAGTAGAGCAGCATGAGGCACACGAAGGCGGCGACGGCCGCCAGCCGCGGGCGGAGCGGTGTGGCGGCGTTCACATACTTGCGGATGTAGCCCCCGGCAAGGTAGAGGTAGATGAACAGCAGGAACTGCTGGTCGGACACAAGGTGCAGCCCGAAGGGATACCTGAACACCACGGCCAGCCCCACGATGAGCAGCAGCCTGTACTGCCGCCGCGAAAGGCCGCGCGCAAGCATGGAGAGGAACGGGGCGACGAGGAGCAGGAAGATGTAGGAGGTGACAAACCAGTACTCGTTGGTGGCCAGGGGAAACAGAAGCCCTGCAAGCTCGCGCCACGTGCAGGGGGCGTTTCCCGTTGCGAGCGCCGCGGCCCCGATGGCGACCGAATAGAACCAGGTCTCCGACCACACCTTGCACAAGCCTTTCACACTGGGGCTGCAGGAGCCGATGAGAAAGTAGCCGGTAATCAGCACGTAGCAGTCGACGCTGGGCAGCGCCAGGGCCTTGGCAGCCTGCAGGGTGTAGTACAGCAGGTAGTCTGTGCCGCTGTCGGGGCAGATGCCGTACCCGTCGTAGATGCCCATTCCGTAGTTGAAAAAGTGGTTGACCACAACGCCGATCATGGCCAGTATTCTGAGCAGCTCAATGTTGGCGAGACGTTCTTTCTTTTGCATCCGGGTGGTGTCTGTATTGTTTTTCTGTTGTTGTTTTGCGCGTGCAAATGTAGTCATTTTCTTTCAAATGTGCTTTCAAGGCCCGCTGAAAAAGCCGTTTTCCGCCCCTTTTGGCGGTCTTGTTCACGGCAGTCCGCAGTCCATGGCCGGCCCTCGCGCTGCTGAACGGGCCGTCCGGGCGTGCCAAACGGTGCGTCTTGCGCTGCTGAACGGGCCGTTCGGCGCGGCCAAACGGTGCGTTTCGCGCCCTGGAACGGACCGTCCGGCGGGCCGGAAGCGGCCTTTCCGCAGCGCATCCATGTTTTTTTGTCCCAGACAGGCCATTCAGGCCCGCAAGTAGGCCGGCCCTGCGCGGGCTGGCGGGCGGTTCAGAAAAATAAATTGTTCTTTTTACACTATATACCGAGTTTTTGGCTATCTTTGCATAAGACAAGTTGCGCTCGGCAATCAGCGAGCAAGCTCTCATTGCTCTCGCTGGCATTGTCTTTGCATAAGACAAGCTGCGCTCGGCAATCAGCGAGCAAGCTCTCATTGCTCTCGCTGGCATTGTCTTTGC